>NZ_AP022615.1:3787932-4419254 GCF_010730745.1 Mycobacterium heidelbergense
CGACCTGTGGTTCCCGGCGGCGCTGGGCGCGCGGGCGGTCGTCTCGGACGACGAGGCCGCCCCCGGTGACGACTCGTTGCCGGCCGACGACGTCGAGGCGATGCGCCAGCTGCTGCTGGACCTGCTCACCGAGAACCCCGACCTGGCCGACATGGACGAGCGCCTGGTCGCGATGATCGCGCGGATCGTGGAGGCCTACGGCAAGTACAGCTCCAGCCGCGGCCCGTCGTTTTCGTCGTATCAGGCGCTCAAGGCGATGGCGCTGGACGAGCTGGAGGGCAAGCTGTTGGCGGGGCTGCTCGCCCCGTACGGCGACGAGCCCACGCCCACCCAGGAGCAGATCGCCAAAGCGCTCGCGGCGCAGCGGATCACGCAGCTGCGCAAGATGGTCGATGCCGAGACCAAGCGGCGCACCGCCGAGCAGCTCGGCCGCGACCACGTCCAGATGTACGGCATCCCACAGCTTTCCGAGAACGTCGAGTTTCTGCGGGCCTCCGGCGAGCAACTGCGCCAGATGCAACGGGTGGTGGCGCCGCTGGCCCGCAGCCTGGCGACCCGGCTCGCGGCCCGGCGGCGACGCTCCCGCGCCGGGGCGATCGATCTGCGCAAGACGCTGCGCAAGTCGATGTCCACCGGCGGGGTGCCGATCGACCTGGTGCTGGCCAAACCGCGTCCCGCGCGCCCGGAGCTGGTGGTGCTGTGCGACGTATCCGGTTCGGTGGCCGGGTTCAGCCACTTCACCCTGTTGCTGGTACACGCCCTGCGACAACAGTTTTCGCGCGTCCGGGTGTTCGCCTTCATCGACACGACCGACGAGGTGACCCATATGTTCGGGCCCGAGGCCGACCTGGCCGTGGCGATCCAGCGGATCACCCGGGAGGCCGGGGTGTACAGCCGCGACGGGCATTCCGACTACGGCAACGCGTTCGCCTCGTTCGCGCAGGCGTTTCCCAACGTGCTGTCGCCACGCGCGTCGCTGCTGGTGCTCGGGGACGGCCGCACCAACTACCGCAATCCGGAGACCGAGCTGCTGGCCCACATGGTGACCGCGAGCCGGCACGCGCACTGGCTCAATCCCGAACCCAAGCATTTGTGGGGCAGCGGCGACTCGGCGGTGCCGCGCTACCAAGGGGTGATCACCATGCACGAATGCCGGTCCGCCAAGCAGTTGGCCGCGGTGATCGACCAGCTGCTGCCGGTGTGAGCCCCGCCCCGCCCCGCCCCGCCGAGCGTGCGTGTCTGTGCAGCGACACGCCGCGTGGGCTGTACATCTGCGCACGCTCGCGCGGACGCGGGGCACGCTCGCGCGGGCGAGGGGCACGCTCGCGGTGGCGCGGGGCACGCTCGCGCGAGCGCGGGCCGAGCAACCGGCCCTGATCGGGGGCTCAAGTAAGCTGGCACATCGTGCAAAAGCAGCTTCGCAGGTTGGGAGTGATGGGCGGGACGTTCGATCCCATCCATTACGGCCACCTGGTTGCCGCCAGCGAGGTCGCCCACCTGTTCGACCTCGACGAAGTGGTGTTCGTGCCCAGCGGCCAGCCCTGGCAAAAGAGCCGACACGTCTCCGCCGCCGAGGACCGCTATCTGATGACGGTGATCGCCACCGCGTCCAACCCCCGCTTCTCGGTGAGCCGGGTCGACATCGACCGCGCCGGGCCCACCTACACCAGGGACACGCTGCGGGACCTGCACGCCCTCAACCCCGACTCCGAGCTGTACTTCATCACCGGCGCCGACGCGCTGGCTTCCATCCTGTCCTGGCAAGGCTGGGAAGAGCTGTTCGCCCTGGCGCGCTTCATCGGCGTCAGCCGTCCCGGCTACGAGTTGCGGCGCGAGCACATCACCGGCGTCCTGGGCGAGCTGGCCGACGACGCGTTGACGTTGGTCGAAGTCCCGGCGCTGGCGATCTCGTCGACCGACTGCCGGCGGCGCGCCGAGCAGCGCCGGCCGCTGTGGTACCTGATGCCCGACGGTGTCGTGCAGTACGTCTCCAAGCGCCGGCTCTACCGCCGGGAGGCCGCCAGCCCGGCCACGTCCACCCTGGCCTCCGGGAACAACGCGTGACCGCCACCCGGGAGGCGATCGACATGGCGACCGTGGCCGCCGGCGCGGCCGCCGCCAAGCTGGCCAACGACGTCGTGGTCATCGACGTCTCGGGCCAGCTGGTCATCACCGACTGCTTCGTCATCGCCTCGGCGTCCAACGAGCGGCAGGTCAACGCCATCGTCGACGAGGTGGAAGAGAAGATGCGCAAGGCCGGCTACCGGCCCGCCCGCCGCGAAGGTGCCCGCGAAGGGCGATGGACGCTGCTGGACTACCGCGACATCGTCGTACACATCCAGCATCAGGACGACCGCAACTTCTACGCCCTGGACCGGCTGTGGGGCGACTGCCCGGTGGTGCCGGTGGATTTGGGCGAGAACTCCGGCGACTCGGCGAGCGCGCAATGAGGACGCAATGAGAATCAGACGCCTGGTGATGCTGCGGCACGGGCAGACCGATTTCAATCTCGGCAGCCGGATGCAGGGCCAGCTGGACACCGGGCTCAGCGAACTGGGCCGCGCGCAGGCCGTCGCCGCCGCCGAGGTGCTCGGCAAGCTGCAGCCGCTGCGGATCGTTTCGTCGGACCTGCGGCGCGCCTATGACACGGCGATCAGGTTGGGGGAGCGGACCGGGCTCGAGGTGTGGGTCGACGACCGGTTGCGGGAGACCCATCTCGGCGACTGGCAGGGCCTGACCCACGCCCAGATCGACGCCGAGGCGCCGGGCGCCCGGCTGGCCTGGCGCGAGGACGCGGCGTGGGCACCCCATGGCGGGGAAAGCAGGGTCGACGTCGCCGCACGCAGCCTGCCGTTGGTTGCCGAGCTGGTGTCCGGCGATCCCGAATGGGGCGACCCGAACCAGCCGGATCGGCCGGTGGTGCTGGTGGCCCACGGCGGCCTGATCGCCGCGCTATCGGCTGCGCTGCTGAAGCTTCCGATCGCCAACTGGCCGATCCTGGGCGGCATGGGCAATGCGAGTTGGGCCCAGCTGTCCGGGCACTCGGACGGCTCCGGCGCCGATTTTGACGGCATCCGTTGGCGCCTCGATGTGTGGAACGCCTCGGCGCAGGTGTCCAACGATGTCCTCTGAGCCGCGGCCCAGGCCCACCCTGCTGGTGTTCGCCGACTCGTTGGCCTACTACGGGCCTACCGGGGGGCTGCCCGCCGACGATCCGCGCATCTGGCCCAATATCGTTGCGTCGCAGTTGGGTTGGGATGTGGAACTGATCGGGCGCATCGGCTGGACCTGCCGGGACGTCTGGTGGGCGGCCACCCAGGACCCGCGCGCCTGGGCGGCCCTGCCCAGGGCGGGCGCGGTGATCTTCGCGACCGGCGGCATGGATTCGCTGCCGTCGGTGTTGCCGACCGCGTTGCGCGAGCTGATCCGCTACGTCCGGCCGCCGTGGCTGCGGCGCTGGGCCCGCGACGGCTACGCCTGGCTGCAGCCCAGGCTCTCGCCGGTCGCCAGGCCCGCGCTGCCGCCGCACTTGAGCGCCGAATACCTCGAACAGACGCGTGGCGCAATCGATTTCAACCGCCCCGGCATTCCGATCGTGGCGTCGCTGCCGTCGGTGCACGTCGCGCCGACATACGGCAAGGCTCACCATGGCCGCCGGGGGACCGCGGCCGCGATCACGGAGTGGGCGCACCAACACGATGTTCCCCTGGTGGACCTCAAAGCCGCTGTGGCCGAACATGTTATGAGCGGGCGTGGCAACCCGGACGGGATTCACTGGAATTTCGAAGCACACCAGGCGGTTGCGGAGCTGATGCTCAAGGCGCTGGCTCAGGCGCGCGTGCCCGGCGAGAAACCGGAGCGGCGCTCGTGACTGTCGTGGTGGTCACCGACGCGTCCTCGCGCCTGCCGGCCGACCTGCTCGAAAAGTGGGCGATACGCGTGGTTCCGCTGCACATCCTGCTCGACGGCGTCGACCTGCGCGACGGCGTGGACGACATCCCCGAAGACGTCTTCAAGCTCCACGCCACCACGGCCGCGGCCACCCCGGCCGAGCTGGCCAACGCCTACCAGCAGGCGTTGGCCGACAGCGGCGGGGATGGCGTGGTGGCGGTGCACATTTCGTCGGCGTTGTCGGGAACCTGCGGCGCCGCCGAACGGACCGCGGCCGACCTCGATCCGAAGGTGCGGGTCGTCGACTCGAGGTCGGCCGCGATGGGCACCGGCTTCGTCGCGCTGGCCGCCGCGCGGGCGGCGGCCGCGGGCGCCGGCCTGGACGCCGTCGCGGGCGCCGCGAGCGCGGCCGTGTCGCGCGGCCGGGCGTTCGTGGTGGTGCACCGGCTGGACAACCTGCGCCGCAGCGGGCGCATCGGCGGGGCCCAGGCGTGGCTGGGCACCGCGCTGGCGCTCAAGCCGCTGTTGCGCATCGACGACGGCAAACTTGTTCTGGCCCAACGGGTGCGCACGGTCAGCCACGCGACGGCGGCCATGATCGACCGGGTCTGCGAGGTCGCCGGCGAAAGGCCCGCCGCCCTGGCGGTGCACCACGTCGCCAATCCGGACGGCGCCCACGAGGTGGCCGCCGCGCTGGCACGGCGCCTGCCGGCGTGTGAGCCGGCGATCGTCACGCCGTTGGGGCCGGTGCTCGCCCTGCACGTCGGCGCGGGCGCCGTCGCGGTCTGCCTGGAGCTACCGGATTAGTGGCGATCACAAGCGCGGCGTAGCCGGGGGCAGTGGGTCGCCACCATCGGGGCTAGGCGCTGACCGCCCGCCGGGCGTTGTCGCCGCGCGGGTGGACGACTTGCGGCCACCAGAACCAGCGCCCGAGCAGGGTCGCGATCGACGGCATCAGCAGCGTGCGCACGATCAGCGTGTCGAGCAGCAGACCGATACAGACCGTCGACCCGAACTGGCCGAGCACGCGCAAGTCGCTGCCGAGCATGGACGCCATGGTGAAGGCGAACACCAGGCCCGCGGCCGTCACCACCCCGCCCGTGCCGGCCATCGACCGGATGATCCCCGTCTTGAGCCCGGCGTGGATCTCTTCCTTGAACCGGGAGACCAGCAGCAGGTTGTAGTCAGAGCCGACGGCCAACAGGATGATCACGGACAGCGCCGCGACGATCCAGTGGATCTTGATGCCGAACAGATCCTGCCAAATGAGCACGGACAGCCCGAACGACGCGGCGATGGAGCTGGCCGCGGTGCCGACGATCACCAGCGCCGCCACCGCGCTCCGGGTCAGCAGCAGCATGATCATGAAGATCAGCGTCAGCGCCGAGACCACCGCGATCATGAGGTCGTATTTCTCGCCGTCGGCCATGTCCTTGAAGGTCGCGGCGGTGCCGCCGAGATACACCTTGGCGTCCGAGAGGGAGGATTGCTTCAGCCCCTCCTGCGCCGCGGTTCGCTCCGAATCGACGCGCGAGATCCCTTCCGGCGTCATCGGATCGCCCTGGTGGGTGATGAAGAAGCGCGCCGACTTGCCGTCCGGCGACAAGAACATGCGAAGCCCCGTCTGAAAGTCCGGGTTGTCGAAGGCCTCCGGCGGCAGGTAGAAGAAGTCGTCGTTCTTGGAGGTGTCGAAGCTTTGCCCCATGACGATCGCGGTGTTGCTCATGGCCTCCATCTGGTCGATCATCGCCCTGAACGTCTGGTAGAGCGTCAGCGTGATCCCTTTGGTGGTCTTCAGCGTCGCAATCAGCGTGGGAAACAGCGCGTTCAGGTCGTGTGTGGCGTTGGCGGTGTGCTGGATATCGGTTGTGAGGTAGTGGAACTGCTCGGCGAGCTGGTCGAACCCGTCGAACGTGTCGAAGAGGGACCGCAACCCGACGCACACGGGAATGTCGTAGCAGTGCCTCTCCCAATACAAGTAGCTGCGTAGCGGCCGGAAGGTGTCGTCGAAATCCGCGATGTGGTCGCGCAGGGTGTCGGTGATTTGCGACGTTACCGCCGTGGTCCGTGCGCTGTCGTCGGCGGCATTGGCGAGGTCTAGCGACACCTCGTACTGGCGCTGCGTGGTATCGATCTGGGCCTGCAGCTCGTCGGCCATCCTGAGGATGTCGGCCATGCGGTCCTTGAGAAAGGCCATGTTCTGCATGGTCGTTTGGCTTTGCATGCTGTTCTGGAACGGAATCGAGCTGTGCTGTATCGGAATGCCCAGCGGCCTGGTGATGTCCTGGATCATCGCGATGCCGACCGTGCGCATGACGTTCTTGGCGACCCTGTCCAGGACCAGCATGTCCGCGGGATTCCGCATGTCGTGGTCGGCCTCGATCATCAACATGTCCGGGTTCATCCGGGCCTGCGAGAAGTGCCGGTCCGCGGCCGCTTGCCCGACGTTGGACGGGGCCGAGGTCGGCAGGTAGTAGCGGTCGTTGTAGCTCGTCTTGAAGCCGGGCAGGGCGACCATGCCGACCAGGACGATCGCGCCGCTGACGGCCAGAATCGGTGCGGGCCAACGCACGACCGCGGTGCCCATCCGCCGCCACAGCCGCCCCTGCCTGGCCGCCCGTTTGGACTCGAACAGATGGAAGCGGCTGCCCGCGACGACGACCGCGGGACCTAGCGTGAGGCCGGCCAGCACCACGACGAGCATGCCGATCGCCACGGGTGCGCCCATGGTGTTGAACCAGGGCAGCCGGGCAAAGCTCAGGCAGTAGGTCGCCCCGGCGATGGTCAGGCCCGACCCCAGGACGACGGGAGCCACCCCGCGAAACGTGGTGTAGTAGGCGGTTATTCGGTCCTCGCCGGCCCGCAGCGCCTCTTGATAGCGGCCGATGAGGAAGATCCCGTAGTCCGTCCCCGCCGCGATCGCCAGCATGGTGAGGATGTTGGCGGCGAATGTGGTGAGCCCAAAGACGTTGTGGTATCCGAGAACCGCCACGACCCCCCGCGAGGATGCCAGCGCGATCCCGGTCATGAACAGCTGGACCAGTGTGGTGACGATGGAGCGGTACACCAGCAGCAACATGATCGCGATGGCGCCCAGGGTGAACAGCGTGATCTTGGCCAGGCTGGCGTTACCGATGATGTGCATGTCATCGGAGAGCGCGGCGGGACCGGTGACGTAGGCCTTGACGCCGGGTGGCGGCTGGTTTCGCTCGATCACCGTGCGGACGGCGTCGACGGAATCGTTGGCCAGCGTGGTGCCCTGGTTGCCGGCGAGGTTCAGCATGACGTAGGCGCCCTTGGCGTCGGCGCTCTGCGCCCCCGCGGCCGTCAGCCGGTCGCCCCAGAAGTCCTGGATGTGCTGGATGTGCGTGGAGTCCTGCCGCAGTTGGCGAATCAGGTTGTCGTAGTAGCGGTGCGCGTCGTCGCCGAGGGGTTGCTGACCCTCCAGCACGATCATGACCGTGCTGTTGGAGTCGAATTCGCGGAAGTTGTGACCCAGGCGCATCATCGCCTTCATGGACGGCGCGTCCAGGGGCGTCATCGGCGCCGAGTGTTGCTCGCTGACGACCTCCAGCCGGGGAACGATGACGTTCACCAGGACGGTGAAGAACACCCAGGCCAAGATGATCGGCACCGCGAACCAGCGGATCATGTGCGGGATGAGCGGCCAGTGGCCGCGCTCGGGGCGCCCCGACTCCTGGACCTTGATCGGCCCCGTGGCCTCGGAGTCGTCGGCGCCTTTGATGCCGGAGTGGCTCGTGCTGTTCAGGTCGCTCATGCGGACTTCACCAGGCAGAAGGTCTGGGCGTTGTGGCCGTCGGCGTTTTGTTGTTCGCGGACCACACCGTCCACGGTGATTTTGCAGCTGATCTGGTTGCCGTCGCCTTGCGCCATGATGTTGGCGCTCACGGCCGGCAGCGTCGTCGAGATCGTGGTCGACCACGGCAGCGGCACCGCATTGACCTGATGCGTGTTGGCGTTCTCGTCCCAGTAGTTGATGTTCGCGGTGGTCCCGGGTGGGCCGGACACCTCGTAGACGACCACCTTCGGGTTGAACTGGACGATCTCGATCCCGGCCCCGGCGTTCGCGTTGAGGTCCTGTGACCCGAAGACCTTGTGGAGCCGCGACACGATCAATCCGGAGACCGCGAGAACGACCACCAGCACCAGCGGTATCCACGCTCGCTTGACGGCCCGGGTTATGGCGCCGGTACGTGGTCTAGCCCTCACCTGACCGCCTTCCGCTCGCCGCTGTCCCGGTCGACAACGCCGGCTGTCGACGGAACCTTTGCTCGGCTAAGCATCCTAAACCTTAGTGCACGGAAGCGTTCCTCGGGGCCCCTTCGGTGTGGGCAACGACATAGGCCTATCGCGGATCCATCGCGCCGATCCGGCCGGTGACCGGCGGCAAATCGGCGAGCGTCACGATGCCCGGTCTGGCGGCCACCACCGCCGGGACGGCGTTGGTCACCGGCATCGCGGTGTAGATCATGCCCAGGCCCATGAAGCCGGGCTCGGTCCAGTCCTTCGGCGGCAGGCAGTGCAGCACCGTGCGCATGTTGGGCAGCCCGAACACCTGGATGACGTGACCGTGCTCGAGCGGTTTGGGCGGGACCACGTGGCTGCCCATGGTCCAGTTGAATCCGACACTGACGACGTTGCGGTCGCCGACCCAGCCGCGGTGATAGCCGTAGACGCTGCCGACCGTTCCCGCCGGGATCTTCATGAAGCCCAGGTCGGAGTCGGCGGTGGCCGCGGTGAAGGTGACGTCGAAGGTCATCCTGTCCAGCTTGGCGCCGATCGCGTCGGCCATCATCGCCGCCGACTCCGCGAACACCTCGCTTTCCCGGCGCACGCTCTCGGCGAGCCCCGGCGTGTCGGGGTCCTGTGAGAACCCCATCGCCGTCTGGGTTTCCGCCGACTCGTACGTCGAGCAGTCCACCGACTCGGTGATCCGGATCTCGTCGACGCGCTCGCAGGAGCCGGACAGCGCCATGCCGACCATGTTCGTCATCCCGGGATGCGCGCCGCTGCCGAAGATCGTCGAGTTGCCGCGCGCACAGGCGTCCTCGATGCGCTTCCGGTCCTGCGGCGTCTGCTTGCCGCCGGTGATCCAGGCCGCGCTGGAGCACACGTTGACGCCCGATTCCAGCAGCCGCACGAGTTCGTCGACGTTGGGCCACAACGGGTTGTAGCAACACGCGTCGGCGCCCAGCGCGAGCAGCGCGTCGATGTCGTTGGTCGCCCGCACCCCCGTCGGCTCCGGCCGGCCGGCCAGCTCGGCGGCGTCGACGCCCACCTTGTCGGCCCCGTGCGCGTACACCCCGACCAGTTCCATGTCGGGCCGGCCGATGATGGCGTGCAGCGAACGCCGCCCTATGTTGCCGGTCGTCCACTGGATCACCCGCAGCGGGCGGTCGGTGCTGGCTGTGCTCATCGGGGTCTCCTTTGCGGCGGGTGCGATTGGACCCATTATGTTCAACCCGGCCCACGCGCACGCGAGCCGGGCGCCCCAATGGCCGACCCGGTTTTTTCTAGGCGTCCAACCGGGTGAATCGGTCTTCGCGGTACTGCTCGACACAGGCGGCGCGCCGGATCTTGCCGCTCGTGGTCGTGGGAATCGACCCGGCCGGCACCAGGACGAGGTCCCCGATATTCAGGCCGTGCGCGTTGGAGATCGCGGAGGTGACATCGCTCTTGACCTCGCTGAGCCAGCGCATCGCGTCCTCGTCGGGGTGGCTCCGCTTCTTGAGCTCGATGATCGTGACCAGCTGCTCGGTGCTGTTCACCGGGACCGATATCGCGGCGACCCGGCCGCGGGTGATCTCTTGGACCGTCGCCTCGATGTCCTCGGGATAGTGATTGCGCCCGCGGATGATCAACAGGTCCTTGATGCGCCCGACAATGAACAGCTCACCCTCGGAGAGGAAACCCAGGTCGCCGGTTCGTAGCCAGGGCCCGTCGGGCGTGCCCGGCGACGGGTCGACGAGCGTCGCGCCGAAGCAGCGCTGCTCCTCCGGGGGTTTGCGCCAATAGCCGTCGGCGACGTTGTCGCCATGCACCCAGATCTCACCGACCACGTCCTGCGGGCACTCGCGGCATGTGTCGCCGTCGACGATCCGCAGGATGGGCGATTGCGGGACTTTGTATTTGACCAGCGCCGTGCCGGTCCCGGGCGCACACCGCCGAACGCGGCCCGCGCCCAGTTCCCCGACGTCGAAGTGGGCCGCCGGCGATGATTCGCTCCACGTGCCGGTCGCCACGAAGACGGTCGCCTCGGCCATCCCGTAGGAGGGACGCATCATGTGGTCCCGAAAATTGAAGTGCGCGAACCGATCGACGAAGCGCCGCAGGGTGGCCGGCTCGACACGTTCGGCGCCGCTGATGATGCCCAGCACGCCGGAGAGGTCGAGCCCGGCCAGGTCGCCGTCGGTCGTCTTGCGGGCGGCCAGGTCAAAGGCGAAGTTGGGCGCCGACGACCACGTATGGGGATTCTCGGCCAGGGCTCGCACCCACCGGGCCGGCCTTTCCAGGAACGAAACCGGGCTCGTCAGCTCGGCGCGATGGCCGCTGAGGATCGGTGCGCAGACCCCCAGCACCAAGCCCATGTCGTGGTAGAAGGGCAACCACGACACAATCGTGGCGTCGGACGGGACTTTGGAGTCCGCGAAAAAGCTGCGCATCAGCTGCTCGAAGTTCACCTGGAGGTTGCGGTGCGAGAGCATGACTCCGGTCGGCAGCCGGGTCGAACCCGAGCTGTACTGCAAATACGCCGTGCTGGGTAAATCCCTTGTCTGAAGGCTTGTTCCGCCGTCGGCGTCCAGGTTCATCGAATCGATTTCGAGGACCTCGGGAACGGCGTCCAGGCGTGCTTGATCGACATAGTCGGTGATGTCTTCCGCGACCGCGGACGTTGTGAGGACGACCGAGGGCGACGTATCGGCGAAGACCGCGCTCACCCGCTCGTGATTCGAGCCGCGGTGCGGCAACGGGAGCGGGACCGCGATCAGCCCGGCCTGCATGGATCCCAAAAACGCCAGGATGTAGTCAAGGCCCTGCGGGGCCAGGATTACCGCCCGGTCTCCGACGGAGCCATGACGGCTGAGCTCGCGTGCCACATTGAGAGTTCGGCGGGATAACTGCGACCACGTGAGGCTCTCGGGGACACCCTCCCAATCGTGCTCGTAATTGGTAAAGGTGAACGCTAAATCGTTGGGCCGCAGGCTGGCACGCCCGTGCAGCATCGAGAGAATGGATGACTGGGGCCCCGGTGTCATTGGCGTCACATCACGTCCGTCGGTTCGGATTCAGTGGTCGGCCTGTCCCGGGCCGTGCGACAACACGGACATGGCGCCACTGAGGATCTGCGAGAACGGATCGGCGCCGCCGCCGAACGTCGCCTGGTT
Organism: Mycobacterium heidelbergense; assembly: GCF_010730745.1. Classification (NCBI taxonomy): domain Bacteria; kingdom Bacillati; phylum Actinomycetota; class Actinomycetes; order Mycobacteriales; family Mycobacteriaceae; genus Mycobacterium; species Mycobacterium heidelbergense. Next base: position 3,799,230 of record NZ_AP022615.1, read on the forward strand.
GGCCGGCGCGGTGACCTCCGCCGGGTCGAAGCCGCGCACCGGATCCACCTGGACCGGAGCGGTCGACGGGTCGTCGTTTCGCGCATAGCCCGCGTTCACCCGGGGGATCAGGATCGCGTCGAGCTTGTTCAGCGTGTCTTCGTCAATCCCGATGTATTTCAGCGGCATGACAAGGGGAAGGTGCTTCTCCGGGACCATGATCGTCGTGTCCTTGGCGCCCCTGGAGTTGATCGTCGTCCTGATGTTCTGCGGCGGCACCATGCTCGAGTTGGTGAAGGCCACCGCCGTGTGACCGGTCGCGAGGCCCATGAGCGTGTTGGCGAGGGCGAACATGTTGTCCGGCCGGTCGGGGAAGTCCGCGATCGAGTCGTAGGCGGCCACGAACCTGTTGGTGTCGTACTGGCTCTCGTACGGCGGCGGCATGCGGTAGTCGAGTGCGGGAACGACGCTGCCCACCGGGAACATGGCGGTCAGGAAACTCTGACCGAAGGCGTGATGCCCGACCGGGTCGCCGAATGTGGCGAAGTTCAGCGTGTTCGGCGGGGGAGCGGTCGGGTCATTCGCCAGCCGGGCCTGCTCGCCGTCGACCACGAACCCGCCCTCGGACAAGCCGATCGCCGTACCGGGGCGACCGGTGCGGATCGCCGCATCGAGGTTGTTCACTCCCGCGTCGACCGACTCGCCAACGCTGGGGCCGTCCAGACCCAGGCCCGGGAACAGCTCCTCGCCGATCTTGCCGATGCCCGGGAAGAGCCGCTCCAGCACGTGGCCCTGAACCTGCCCCGCCGGGTAGCGGACGATCTCGCGGTTCTGGCCCGGGAACCATTGGGCGCCCTCCTGGCGGATGTACTCGTCGTAGGGGATGCCCAGCACGTGAGCGCCGCCGAGGGCGAACGCGGTCTGGTCGCCCGGCGCCCCGGGCGTCGGCGGCCCGCCGACGGGCGTGTCATCGGCCGACGCGGTCCCGACGCCGAAACATCCTGTGGCGCTGACGGTTACCAGCGCCGTCAGTCCTGCGAGTAGTTTCCTCATGCCTGCCCCCGACGGCTCGCCTTCGTCTCGTAGTTTCACATACATCATGCGTGGTGCGCTAACTCGGTTGCGGCTCGGCGCGTCCGCCGCGCGCCCATGCGCGACGGCCACCAGTTCGCCCGGCCGACCAGCGCGGCGACGGCGGGAACCGTGACGGTGCGCACCAGGAAGGTATCCAGCAAAATTCCCACACCGATCACGAAACCGCCCTGGACCACGGTGCCGATGCTGGAGAACAGGAGGCCGCACATCGAGGCGGCGAAGATCAGGCCCGCCGCGGTGATCACGCCGCCCGTCGAACCCAGGGTGCGAATGATGCCGTAGCGCATGCTGTGCGGAGACTCGTCGCGCATGCGCGAGACGAGCAGCATGTTGTAGTCGGCTCCCACCGCGACCAGCACCACGAATGCCAGCGGCGGCACGCTCCAATGCAATTGCTGGCCGAGGAGGAATTGAAACACCAGAGCGCCGATGCCCACCGCCGACAGATACGAAATGACCACGGAAGCAACCAGATACAGCGGCGCGACGATCGCACGCAGCAGCGCGATCAAGGTCACGAGCACGACGAGCAGGGTCACCGCGATGATGAACCGGATGTCGTGTTGGTAGTAGTCGCGCGTGTCCTTCAGCCCAACGGTGTATCCCGCCATCGATACCGTGGCGTCCGCCAACGCGGTATTCGGTTGGGCCCCCCGGGCGGTCGCACCGATCGCGTTGACCTGATCCATGGCTTCGGTGCTGAACGGATTGAGTTTGGTCTGAACCAGATACCGCACCGAGCGGCCGTCGGGCGAAATGAATACCTTGGCGGCCTGCTGGAATTCCTTGAGGTGCAGGAGCTGGGACGGGATGTTGAACCCGGCCATCGCCGGTTGTGCCGCATCATGTTTCAGCGACAGCAGGAACGCCGCCGACTCGCTGAGCCCGGCGCCCAGCTGTTTGACCTGGTCGACGAGTTGAGCCACCGCGTCGGCGACCTGGCGGCTCCCGCCGGCGAACCGGTTGGCGCCGTCCTGCAGCTTGTTCAGGTTCCCCTGCAGCCCGCCGGGCTGGTCCATCCCCATGGAGCGCAGCACGTTGGTGAGCTTCGCCAGCGCCGCACGCAGGCGGTCCGTCGACGCCTTCAGTGCCCGTTTGTCCGGGTAGTCCTGCAGTTGGTGGGCCAGGTCGTTGATCGCGTCGAGGTCCCCCTGATCGCGCGCACCGACCAGCTGCTCGAATGTCCCGCGGGTGGCGCTGCACGACGGATCGGTGTCGCAGACCGGGTTACCCTGCAGCGCCGCCAGCACCGGGCCTATCCAGGCGAACATGTTCTTGGCGGCCGAGAAGTTCCAGCCCATCGTGTTGCTGAGCGAGTTGACGTGGTCGACGAGTTGGGCGGCGATGTCGACCTCTTTGACCAGCGTGTCGCCGCTGTACTGGTTCTTCACCGAGGAGAAGGCATTCTCCAGTTCCTGCACGCCGGCAGCGATCTGGCTGACCTGGCCGCGCACGTCGCCGAGGCTGTCGGCCAGCGTGCCGGCCCCTTGGACCAGCCGGTTGAGGTCGTTGGTGTGGTCGCTGATCAGGGTCGACCCGCCGGCCAGAAAGGTGCCGATGGCGCCCGCCTGATAGGTGGCCCTGAACTGTTCCGGCACGTTTCCGGTGGGACGGGTGATGCCGCTGACGGCCGCGATGTTCGGCAATTGGCTGACCCGGTCCGCCATCTGTTCCAAGTCGGCAAGGGCCTGCGGCGTGCGAAGGTCGTGCGGCGATTGGATAAGGATGTACTCCGGGATGGACTGATTCACGGGGAAATGGCGATCCAGCGCGGCATACCCGAGGGAGCTGGGAGCGGAAGGCGGCAGGGCCTTGCGATCGTCGTAGTTGTAGCGCACCAGGCCGGCGCAGCTGGCCAGGACGATCAACACCAGCACGCTGGCGACCAGATGGGCTTTCGGCCGGCGCACGATGCGGATGCCGGAGCGCCGCCAGAACCGGGCGGTCAGTTCGCGCCGCGGCTTGACCCAGCCGCGCGGCCCGGCGAGCACCAGGATCGCCGGCAACAACGTCACCGCGGCGAGGAATGCCACGCCGATCCCGATCGCCGACGACACCCCGACCGTCTTGAACACGCCCATTCGGGCGAAGCTGATGAGCAGAAATGTGATTCCCACGGTGGCGGCGGAGGCGGCGATCACCTTTCCGATCGAGATCATCGCCCGCCGGACCGCCTGGTCGAAATCCGCGCCCGACCGCAGATGGTCGTGATAGCGGCTGATGAGAAAGACCGCGTAATCCGTTCCGGCGCCGGCCATGATCGCGCTCAGGAACACGATGGACTGGTTCGAGACGCCCGAGCCGGTCAGCTGGGAGTAGCCCGCCACCACCGCCTGCGCGATCACCAGGGACAACCCGATCGTCAGCAACGGCAGCAGCATGGTGACGGCGCTGCGGTACACCATCAGCAGGACGATGAGCACCGCGACGGCGATCGCCAGCTCGATCGGCATCCGGTCCCGATCGCCCGCGACCGTGAGGTCGGCGACGGTCGCCGCGGGCCCGGTGAGGTGTGCGGTGAGATGCGTTCCGGCGGGGGCCTGTGTCAGGGCGTGTTTGACGATGTCGCCGATCCGGTTGAAGGCGGCGTAGGACCGTGGGGTGCCCAACTCGCCCGCAACGCCGACCGGCAGCACCCACGCCTGGTGGTCTTCGCTGGTCACGACCGAGCGCAGGGGCGGCGTGCTGAGGAAATCCTGCACCATCACGACATCTCGCGTGTCCTGGCGCAGCGCGTCCACCACGTTGCGGTAGGCGGCTTCGTCGGCGGGGCCCAGCCCTCGCGGGGATTTGTCGTCCGTCAGGACCACCAACAGGAGGTCTTCCGAGCCCGATTCGTGAAACGCCTCGGTCATCTTTCGGGCGGTGACGCTCGACGGCGCGTCGCTGGGCAAGATGGCGAGCGGATGCTTCTGGGCCATCTCGCCCAGGGAGGGGAGTGTCAGCGGCAGGGCGACCGCAACCGCGACCCAGAGCCCTATCACCGCCCAGGGCCACCGCACCACGAAATCGGCTAGCCGTCGCATATCGCCCTCACCCCAGCACCCCGAGCCATTCACGAGCCATCGAACTACCCCACGCTACGCAACGCGTCCCCAATGCCCGCTGTCGGCGACCCGCACGCATACGGATTTCATCGCCTCCACGTAGCGGAGAACCGATTTCTGGGCGACCGGATTGTCGGGATACATGATCGCCATTGCCGTGCCCTCCCCGTACCGAAAGAGATAGCTGGTCAATTGATAGGAATACCGGCCGTCAGAGTAGATCCCGATGTTGTTCGCAAGGCCCAGTTCGGCCGCCGCGAGGACAGCGTTGAGCGGGGCGGCGCCGCCATGCAAAAAGTTCGTCACCAGAAAATCTGGCTGTGGCCAACTCAACCACGGCGCCAGCTCCAGTACGCGGTAGTACGGCACCTTCGCCAAGTCCAGACCCGAATCGAAGGACGCCTGCGCCGCCCACGCGGCATCGCCGAAAGAGGCCGCGGCTATTGGCACGGTGATCGGGACCAGGCCGGTAAACCAGCCCTGCGTCATAAAATTATCCGTCGTTCTGCGCGTATCCCGTGGAGTGAGGCCGTAATACGTGAGAGCGCCCGTGAACTCGTGCTCCACCAGGGCGATGCAGGCGAACAAGCCGCCGATGAAGCGCGCGCCGGCCGCTGTGCAGGCCGATTCGAACCGCTCCGTCTGTTCCGCGTCCATCAGGAGTTCGGAGACCATGTCACTGTCACTCGGTTCCAACGGGTTACCCAGCGGGAGTGGGAATTCAGGAAAGCCGCCATTGTTGTTTTCGGCGAAGTCAATCCACGCGCGTACCTCAGGCGAATCCACGGTCAGCGTCGACGTGTACTGGCGTTCACGGGCGCAGAAATCGTCGAAGCTGCCGGCATCGGGAAGCGCAAGGGGTTCGCCGCCTCCGCTCAACGCCGCATACATTCCGTTGGCCTCCAGCATCGTGGTGCCGATCAACGTCGCGTCCCCGTGGACATGATCCATGGCGGCAAAGAAGGTGAAGCGGCCCTCGCTCTGGATGATCCCGAAGGTGAAGCAGCCCCACTCCAGCGGATTCGGTATGGCCACGACATGGGCGCGTATTTCGTCAACCGTCATGTCGCCGTGCTCGATCGGCGTGAATTCGATGTCGGCGGGGTCGCTGACGGTGTGCCTGACGAACTCGCCGTTACCGGTGCGCTCGAACCAACTGCGGAACGTGTCATGCCGACGCAGGTACGCGTTGACGGCGTGATCCATGGCGGCGATATCACAGCGGCCGGGCACCTCACAGGTGGCGATGATCTGCCGTGAAAAGTCCAGCCCCGCGGCCGTCCGTTCGTGATAGTTACGAAGGTGTTGGCGCTGCATGTAGCTGACCGGCACGGAACTGGCCGGCGCCCGTCGGACCTTTTCGGCGGCCGCGGCCGTCGGGTGCCAGGAGATCACCGATCCTGGGGTCGGCGTCCAATCACCGAGCGAGCCGATCGTAATTTTCCCGATGCGCAATCTTTCTCCCCGGTCTGGACAGCTGCAGTTCGGCCGGCCCCACGATCGACGATACCTGCGCGCCGCGGTGCCCCGAACGACCCACAGTTGTCATACTTGGCATCGGAGGTGATTCGGCTTAGGGCAACCGGGCCGGGCATGTGTACATTCGCGATCACGGTCGCTGGAGGCAGTACACCGGGGGGAGTTCGGCCAGGTCTGGTCCGGGGTATGTGCGATGAGCGGCCTACGACGTGATTCGTAGCTACCGCGGCCCGGTGCCGCGAGGGCCGCGGGCATCCAACCTTCGCCGACCGAAACAGGGAGGACAACGGCATGGCATCCGTCGAAGATCTGATGCAGGGGGGCGCGGGGTTCGCGATCGTCGGCTACGCGGCGCGCTTGCCGGGTGCCGCCGACGCGGACGAATTCTGGCGGGTGCTGGCCGAAGGCCGGGATGCGATATCGGAGGTGCCCGCCGACCGGTGGGATGCCGACGAATTCTTCGACCCCGATCCCGACACGCCCGGGAAGGTTGTGACCCGTCGGGCGGGCTTCGTCGATGACGTGGCGGGGTTCGACGCGCCGTTCTTCGGCATGTCGGCGCGCGAGGTCCGATTGCTGGACCCGCAGCATCGGCTCTTGCTGGAGACGGCGTGGCGGGCGGTGGAGCATTCGGGCACCGCGCCAACGGCTTTGGCGAACACCAACACCGGCGTGTTCATCGGTTTGTCCACCCATGACTACCTGGGAATGGCATCCGACGAGCTGACTTTCCCCGAGATCGAGGCCTATATGGCGATCGGGACGTCGAATGCCGCGGCGGCGGGCCGGATCAGCTATCGGTTGGGGTTGCAGGGCCCGGCGGTCGCCGTCGACACGGCCTGCAGCTCGTCGCTGGTGGCGATCCATCAGGCGTGCCAGGCGCTGCGCTTGGGGGAGTGTGACCTCGCGCTGGCCGGCGGCGCGAACGTCCTGCTCACCCCGGCGACCATGATCACCTTTTCCAGCGCGCACATGCTCGCGCCCGACGGCCGGTGCAAGACCTTCGACGCGGCCGCGGATGGCTACGTGCGCGGCGAGGGCTGCGGCGTCATCGTCATCAAGCGGCTCGAGGACGCGATCCGCGACGGCGACCGGGTTCGGGCCGTCATCCGGGGCAGCGCGATCAACCAGGACGGCGCGTCGGGTGGTTTGACGGTGCCGAACGGCATTGCCCAGCAACGGGTTATCGCCGAGGCGCTGAAGCGCGCCGGCGTCGCGCCCGGCGACGTCGGATACCTGGAGGCGCACGGGACCGGGACGTCGCTGGGCGACCCGATCGAGGCCCAGGCCGCGGGCGCGGTGCTCGGCGCCGGGCGCGAACCCGGCCGGCCGCTGCTGATCGGCTCGGTGAAGACGAACATCGGGCATCTGGAGGCGGCCGCGGGGATCGCGGGTGTCATCAAGGTCATCCTGTCGCTCGAGCACGAGTTACTGCCGCAGCACCTGCACTTCCGCAATCCGTCGCCGCACATTCCGTGGGACCGGCTCGCGGTGCAGGTTGTCAAGGAGGCGACCGCCTGGGAACGCAACGGCCGGCCCCGCATCGCGGGGGTCAGCTCGTTCGGGTTCGCCGGGACCAACGCGCACGTCATCGTCGAAGAAGCGCCCGATGAAGCGGGTCGGGCCGCGGCGGCACCGAGTCCGGCCGACCGGCGGCGCTTCAGCGTTCTCCCGCTGTCGGCCCGCACGCCCGCCGCACTGGTGCAGATCGCCGGCCAATACCGCAGCTGGTTGAGCGCGCACCCGGAGGCCACCCTGGCGGACCTCTGCCTCACCGCCGGGGTGGGGCGAGCGCACTTCGAGCACCGGGCCGCGTTGGTGGTCAATTCCAGACAAGCCGCCGGCGAGTTGCTCGGCGCGCTGGCGGACGACCGCCCGGCGCCCGGTCTGGTGCGCGGAGTGTCCGACGACACCCCGAAGACGGCGTGGCTGTTCACCGGTCAGGGCAGCCAGTACCCGGGCATGGCCCGGGAGCTGTTCGACACCGAGCCGGTGTTCGCCGAGACGCTGACCCGCTGCGCGGCGGTGGTCGCCGATGTTCTCGAAAAGCCTTTGCTGGACGTCATTTTCGATGGGGATGGCGCCGGCGGCCCGGACGGCCCGGACGTCGGAGAGACGCTGCGGCGGACCTCCTACGCCCAGCCCGCCCTGTTCGCGGTGGAGATGGGCCTGGCCCGGCTCTGGCAGTCGTGGGGCTTCGAACCCGACGTGGTGCTGGGCCACAGCGTCGGCCAGTATTCGGCAGCCTGCGTCGCGGGCGTGTTCAGCCTCGAGGACGGCGCGCGGCTGATGGCCGAGCGCGGGCGACTCTTCGGCAGCCTGCCCGCGGGCGGCCGGATGGCGGCGGTATTCACCGCCGCCGAGCGCGTCGAGAGCCTCACCGACGAGTTCCCCAGCCTGTCGGTGGCCGCCTACAACGGCGCCAACACCGTGCTGTCAGGGCCCGCACAGGATCTGGACCGGGCGGTGGCCCGGTTGGCGGCCGACGGTGTCCGGTGTGACTGGCTGGACACCAGCCACGCGTTCCACTCGGCGCTGCTGGATCCGATCCTCGACGAGTTCGAGTCGTATGCGAACCGGTTCGATTACGGCCCGCCGCAACGGATCTTGGTGGACAACCGCACCGGCGCCGCGCTCGGCAGGAGCGTGAAAATCGACGGCGCCTACTGGCGTCGCCACGCACGCCAGCCGGTCGAGTTCGCGAAAAGCGTGCGCACGCTTGCCGATCTGGGTTGCAAAGTGCTGCTCGAGATCGGCCCGCAACCGGTGCTCACCGCCGCGGCCCTGCGGGCATGGCCCGACCCGGCCACCGCACCGCGGGCGATCGCGTCGCTGCGTCGAAACACCGCCGACCACCGCCAGATCACCGAGGCCCTCGCCGACGCGTACATCCTGGGCCACCTGCCCGACTTCGGCGCTTTGCGGCAGGCGCACGCGCGAAAGCTCGACCTGCCCACCTATCCGTTCCAGCATCGCCAGTACTGGTACCGCGACAACCGGGAACTGCCCAACCAACAATCCCACATGGCGGTGACGACCGAAGCCGTCCGGCTTCTCGAGGACGGCCGGATCGAGGAACTCGCCACGCTTTTGAACGGTGGTGCGAGCGGCGACCAGCAGACCGTCGACGTGCTGACAAGGCTTGCCGCACAACACAACCAACAGCGCAAAACCCGGTCGATCGCGGACGACCGCTACGAGATTCGCTGGGAGAGATCCGCCGTGGCCTCGGACGCGCAGGCCGACGAGGCGGCCACCTGGCTGCTCATCGGCGATGATGGCGACGTCGTCCGGCCTCTGGTCGACGCGCTGACCGCGCGGGGGCACCGGCATCGGATCCTCGGGTTGCCGGCGTCCGACGCGGACGAGGAACGGCTCGAGGCCGCGTTGCGCGCCGCGGCGGCGGACGAACCGGCGCTGCGCATCCTGCATGTCGCGGCCCTCGGCCCCGACACCGTGCCCTCGACGGGGTCGCTGTCGCGGATGCAACACCGAGTCCTGGGCGGAACGCGGCGACTCTTCCGCGCCGCGGCCGCCGCCGAACTGCGCACACCCATCTGGGTGGTAACCCGTGGCGCGCAACGGGTCACCGACACCGACACCGTGTCACCGGATCAGAGTTGCCTGTGGGGATTCGGTCGTGCCGCCTCGCTGGAGCATCCGCGAGTGTGGGGCGGACTGGCGGACCTGGCGCACGGCACCGCTGACGAATGGGCACGGTTGATCGACCAGATCATGGCGCCGCGCGACTCGGCCATCAGGGAAGACCAACTGGCCGTGCGTGATCAAACGGTCTATGTTCCCCGGCTGGTTCGGCGGGTGGGGGCACCGAGCGCGACGCCGCCGGCATTGCGCGATGACGCAACGTATCTGGTGACCGGGGGGCTGGGTTCGGTCGGGCTGGAAATCGCCGGATACCTGGCCGCGCACGGCGCCCGGCACCTGGTGCTGACCGGCCGGCGCCCGCCCAGCGATGCCGCCCAACGGCGCGTCGACGCGCTACGCGAACGGCACGGCTGCGAAATCCGGGTCGCCGCGGCCGATGTCGCCAACGCGGACGACGTCGCGCGCCTGCTCGCCACCGTGCAGGCCGAACTGCCGCCGCTGGCCGGCATCGTCCACGCCGCGGGCGAGATCGGCACCACCCCGCTGAGCGCACTCGACTTCGAATCCCATCAAGCCGAAGTGGATCGGGTGTTCGCCGGGAAGGTCTGGGGCGCATGGTATTTGAGCGAAGCGGTCGCGGGCCTGCAGCTGGACTTCTTCCTCAGCACCTCCTCGATCGCCTCGGTGTGGGGCGGATACGGCCAGACCGCCTACGGCGCGGCCAACGCCTTCCTCGACGCGCTGGCCTGGCGGCTGCGCGAGCGCGGCATCCCGGGGATCAGCGTTAACTTCGGACCGTGGTCGGCGGGCATGGCCGACCAGGAGTCTCGCGCGCGACTGGATCAACGCGGCGTCAAGACATTGTCACCTGCCGATGCGCTGGCGGGCATGGCCGATCTCCTGGCGGCGTCTGCCGCGCAGGGGGTTTTGGCCCGGATCGACTGGGCCCGCTTCCTGCCGCTCTACCAGCAGGCCGGGCGGCGGTCCTTCCTGGCGGAGCTGGAACGCGAGCTGCCCGAGTCGGTGCCGGCACTGACGTCGTCGGGCAAGACCCAGCTGGTCGAGCGGCTCACCCACGCCCCGGTGCAGCGGCGCAAGAAGCTTATGACGGACTACCTGCGCGAGGTGGTGGCGGAGGTGACGCGCGTCGACGCCGCGGAGATCCGCGAGGACGCCGGATTCTTCGATCTCGGCATGGATTCGCTGATGGCCATCGAATTGCGGCGCCGCCTCGAGCAAGCGGTGGGCAGGGAGATACCGGCGACCCTGGCGATGGACTACCCGCGCCTGTCCGACGTGGCGGATCACCTGCTCGGCGACGTGCTCGGGCTCAGCGAGCAGGCCTCCGCTGGTTCGGCGCCTCAGCTCGCCTCCCTGGCAAAGGGGGGCACGGACGAGCCGATCGCGATCGTCGCGGTGTCGTGCCGTTTCCCAGGCGCGCCCGATCCGGAAGCCTTCTGGGAGGTGCTGTCCGGCGGTGTCGACGCGATCCGGGAAGTCCCGGAGGACCGATTCGACATCGACGAGTTTTACGACCCGGATCCAGAAACCCCGGGCAAGATCTACAGCCGCTTCGGCGGATTCCTCGACGGAATCGACGGATTCGACCCGGAGTTTTTCGGCATCTCCCCGCGCGAGGCCGTGTGGATCGAGCCGCAGCAGCGGCTGATGCTGGAAACCGCGTGGGAGGGCTTAGAACGGGCGGGGTACGCGCCGGCGAACCTGCGCGGCAGCCGAACCGGCGTCTTCGTGGGGGTCGCCGCCAACGAGTATGCCCATCTGCTGTCCGCCGAGTCGGTCGACAAAATCGAGCCCTACTTCATCACCGGCAATGCGCTCAACGCCATCTCGGGCCGGGTCGCCTTCGCGCTTGGGCTGGAAGGACCGGCGGTGGCGGTCGACACCGCGTGCAGCTCGTCGTTGGTGGCCGTCCACCAGGCCTGCCAGGCATTGCACTCCGGCGACTGCGATTTGGCGTTGGCCGGCGGCGTGAACGTCTTGCTGAGTCCGGTAACCATCATCGCCGCCTCACGCGCCAGGATGCTTTCCCCCGTCGGGCGATGCAAGACCTTCGACGCCTCCGCCGACGGCTACGTGCGCAGTGAGGGCTGCGGGATTCTGGTGCTCAAGAGGCTGAGCGACGCGATGCGCGACGGCGATCGGGTGTGCGCGGTCATCCCGGGCAGCGCGGTCAACCAGGATGGCGCGTCCAGCGGTTTGACGGTGCCCAATGGTGGCGCACAGCAACGGCTTATCGGCGGGGCGCTGGCCCGCGCCGGTCTCGCAGGCGGGGACGTTGACTATCTTGAGGCGCACGGAACGGGTACGCCGCTGGGTGATCCGATCGAGGTGCAGGCGGCCGGGGCCGTCTACGGCGCCGGCCGTGACGCGGACCGGCCGTTGCTGATCGGATCGGTGAAGACCAACATCGGCCACCTCGAGGCGGCATCGGGGGCCGCCGGTCTGATCAAGGTCGTGTTGTCGCTGCAGCACGAAATGCTGCCGCAGAGCCTGCACTTCGAGACACCGTCGCCGCATATCCCGTGGGACTCGCTGCCGGTGCGGGTCGTGGACAAGGCGATTCCCTGGCAGGCCAACGGCAGGCCGCGACGCGCCGGCATAAGTTCCTTCGGGTTCACCGGCACGAACGCGCACGTGCTGATCGAGGAGGCGCCACCACAATCGGCGACCGCCGACGAATACTCCACGGGCGCCGTCTTACCCAACGCCACCGTGGCATCGGAGCCGGACGGCCAAGATGAGCCGGTCGAGGTGCTGCCGTTGTCCGCGCGGTCACCGCAGGCGCTGGTGGCCTTGGCGCAGCGGTATGGCGAGTGGTTGAACACCCACCCCAAGGTCGACATCGCCGATGTGTGCTTCACGGCCGGGGCCGGGCGTTCGCATTTCGAACACCGGGCCGCGCTGGTGGTGGATTCGGTTCAGGGCGCCCGCGAGGGGCTGGCCGAGTTGGCCGAGAACCGGATGCGACCGGGAGTGGTCCGCGGCGAGTGCACGGACCCGCCGACGACGGCATGGTTGTTCACCGGGCAGGGCAGCCAGTACCCGGGGATGGCGCGCGAATTGTTCGACGCCGAGCCAGTTTTCGCGGAAACGGTGACACGCTGCGCGGACGCGGTCGACCCGATCCTGCCGCGGCCGCTGCTGGAGGTGCTGTTCGCCACCGACCACGACACCGGTAGTGAGGCCGGCGGTAACGTCGGTAAAGGGCTGGGCCACACGTCGTTTGCGCAGCCCGCGCTTTTCGCCGTCGAGATGGGCCTGGCCCGGCTGTGGCAGTCGTGGGGCGTCGAGCCCGACGTGGTGCTGGGGCACAGCGTGGGCCAGTACGCGGCGGCGTGTGTGGCCGGCGTCTTCAGCCTCGAGGACGGGGCACGGCTCATGGCCGAGCGCGGCCGGCTGTTCGGCAGCCTGCCCGACGGCGGACGAATGGTGGCGGTGTTCGCCGACGCCAAGTACGTCGAGGAGATCGCCAACGAATTCCCCCGAGTGTCGGTCGCCGCCTACAACGGACCCAACACGGTGCTGTCGGGTCCCGGCGCGGATCTGGAACAGATCGTCGCCAGGTGCGGCACTGAGGGGACCCGGTGCAGTTGGCTGGAGACCAGCCACGCCTTCCATTCGGAGCTGCTGGAGCCGGTGCTCGGTGAATTCGAGTCGTACGCGGCGCGATTGCCGTTCGCCGTGCCGACGTTGCCGCTGGTCTGCAACCGCACCGGCGCGGTGCTCACGGCGGAAAGCCCGCTGGACGCCCAGTATTGGCGGCGGCATTCCCGCCAGCCGGTGCAGTTCGCCGAAAGCGTGCGCACCGTGGCGGCGCTGGGATGCTCGGTGCTGATGGAGATCGGCCCGCAGCCGGTTCTGACCGGGGCCGCGGTGCAGGTCTGGCCGGAGCACCTGGCCGCGCCGCGCGCGATCGTCTCCCTGCGCAAGGGTGTCGGCGACCGGCGCCAGATCGCCGAGGCGCTGGCGGGGGCCTACGTCAGCGGTCATCGGCCCAAGTTCGCCGCGCTGCACCGTCAACCTCGCCGCAGACTCGAACTGCCCACCTATCCGTTTCAGCGCCATCGCTTCTGGCCCAAGACTTCCGGTATTGCCGGCCTCGACGGACAAGGCGGTTCCGCATCCGGAATCCTGGGTAGCGCAAAGGATCTCGCCTCCGGCGATTCCGTCTACACCAGCCGGCTGTCGGTCAAGTCGCAGCCGTGGCTTTCCGATCACGTCATCTATGGCACGGTCGTCGTTCCGGGGGCGACGTATGCGGCGATGGCGCTGGCCGCCGTCGGGCCGCCGGGGCGGGTGCAGGACGTCTTCTTCTACGAGCCGATCATCCTGCCCGAGAAGACCTCTCGCGAGGTGCAGCTGACGCTGCATCCGCTGGAGGACGGCTTGCAGAACGGGGGGGCCTGGGGCTTCCGTGTGCACAGCCGCCCATACGGTGTCCGTGACGCCGAATGGTCGCTGAACGCCGACGGCACCGTCATCGCCGGTGTCGAGAACGAGCCGGCACCCGAGCAGGCCGATCCCGCGGAGCCCCTCCAGGCGGCAACCGAGCGGATGGAGCGCATGCGTCCGCAGGAGCTGTTCGACACCTTCGCCGACATGGAGCTGGCGTGGGGGGCTAACTGGTCCGGTTCGTTGAAGTCGCTGTGGCTCGGCGAGGGTGAGGCGATCGGCGATATCACCGTCGGCGAAGAACTCACCGAACATCTCGGAACCGAGCCGATGCATCCGGTCCTGATGGATCTGTGCACCGGCGTCGCCTTCCCGGCGTTCCCGGCGCTTCTCGCGGCCGAACAGGGCGTGCACGATCTGTTCTTGCCCTTGCGGTACGGGCGGGTGGAGCTGCGGGAGAGGATGCCCCGGCGGTTCTACTGCCGCGCGAGGTGGCACGCCAGCGCCCTCGACGCCGAAACCCAGGTGTTCGATCTCGATTTCGTCGATCGGGATGGCCGTCGCTTGGGTGGGATTCGCGAGTTCACGGTCAAACGCGCGCCCCGGGAGGCGTTGTTGCGCGGGCTCGGCGGCGACGCCACCCGGCTGCTGTATGCCCTCGGCTGGCACGAGGTGCCGGCCCCGCCGTCGAGTGACAGCTCCGAAAACATCAGCGGCACCTGGCTGATCGCCGGATTCAACGAGCTGGCGGCCGAGCTGCCGGGCTGCATCCCGTTCGACAGGGCTACGGATGTCGAGCCCCTGGGGCGGGTGTTGGCGCAGGCGCACGAACGCGGCATGCCGTTCGCCGGCATCGTCTGGCGCAGCGCCGGACCGCGTGCCGACGAGTCGAGCGCCGAATCCATCGCGCGGCTGGAGACCGAGATCGGTCATCTGCTCAGCGCCGTGCACACCGCGCAGGCCGACGACGCGGTGAAGCTGCCCGGCGGGCTGTGGATCGTCACCGAACGGGCGGTGGCGACCGAATCCGGCGAACCGGTCGACCCGGTGCAGGCGGCGCTGTGGGGACTCGGGCGCACCATCGTGAACGAGGAACCGGCCCTGCGCTGCAAGCTGATCGACCACGACGGGTCCGAGGAGGCCGTGCGCTCGCTGGCCGGCCTTCTCGGCGCCCCGATCGACGAGCCCGAACTCGCGCTGCGCCAAGGAAAGTTCTTGGCGTCCCGGCTACTGCAATGGTCGCGCAGCGGCCATCTCAGCGTGCCGCGCGCCGCCGATTACGCCCTGGCCCCCACGGAGCGCGGCGCGATCGACAACCTGCGCCTGACCGAGACGGAAGTGCCGCCGCCCGACGACGGCTACGTGCAGGTCCGGGTTGAGGCCGCCGGTTTGAACTTCCGGGATGTGCTCAATGTGCTGGGCCTCTACCCGGGCGATCCGGGCCCGATCGGCGGCGACTTCGCCGGCACCGTCACCCAATTGGGCAGCGGCGTCACCGGCCTCGAGGTGGACATGCGCGTCTATGGCTTCATGCAGGGCGCGTTCGCCAGCCGGTTCAACGTGCCGGCCCAGTTGCTGGCGCCGATTCCCGCTCGCGTGAGCGCGATAGAAGCGGCGACCATTCCCGCCGCGGCGCTCACGGCGCGGCTCGCGTTCGACTGGGCGCGGCTGAAGCCCGGTGACCGGGTGCTCATCCACGCCGCCAGCGGTGGCGTCGGATTGGCCGCCATCCAGATGGCGCAACGGCACGGTGCGATCGTCTTCGCCACCGCCAGCACCTACAAACGCGCGACGCTGCGCAAGCTGGGTGTGGAATACGTGTACGACTCGCGCAGCACGGATTTCGCCGACCAAATACTGGCCGACACCGACGGTGCCGGCGTTGACGTGGTGCTCAACAGCCTGACCAATGAGGGGTTTGTCGAAGCGACCGTGCGGGCCACCGCCCAGAATGGCCGTTTCGCCGAGATCGCCAAACGAGACATCTGGACTCCCGAGCAGATGGCGGCGGTTCGTCCCGATATCGCCTACGAGATCGTCGCGCTGGACGCGACCACCTTCCAGGAGCCCGAGCGTATTCGCGGCCTGCTGGGCGAGGTGTCGGACGGGTTGGCCATGGGCGAGTGGACGCCGCTACCCGCCGAGATCTACCCGCTGACGGAGGCGAAGACGGCGTTTCGCCGCATGCAGCAAGCGCGGCATATCGGAAAGATCGTGCTGCACATGCCGAAACCGCTACAGCCGCGCGGCGATCGGAGCTATCTGATCACCGGTGGGCTCGGCGCGATCGGCCTGCACACGGCGTCGTATCTGGCCCAACTCGGTGCCGGTGACATCGTGTTGACCAGCCGGCGGGAGCCCGATGCGGACGCACAACGCGCAATCGGGGAGATCGCCGAGCGTTACAAGTGCCGCATCCACACCTTCCCCGCCGACGTCGGCGAGGAGTCGGAGGTCGCACAGCTGCTGGAGCGGATCCGCGCGGAGCTGCCTCCGCTCGCGGGCGTGGCGCACTTGGCGGGCGTGCTCGACGACGCGCTGCTGTCCCAGCAGGACCCGGAGCGTTTCCGGGCGACGTTGGCGCCCAAGGCGTTCGGCGCCCTTCACCTGGACCGGTTGACGAAGGATGACGATCTCGACTTCTTCGTCGTGTCCTCCTCGGTGTCCAGCCTGCTCGGTCCACCCGGCCAGGCCAACTATTCGACCGCCAACGCGTTGCTCGACGGGTTGGTCGCGGGACGACAGGCGCGAGGCGCGCCGGCGACCGGGGTCAACTTCGGTCCCTGGGCGCAGGGGGGCATGGCCTCGTCGGAGGCCGCGCGCGCCAATATCGGTGCGCAAGGGCTGGTTCCGCTGGAACCCTCGGCCGCCCTCGGCGCGCTCGCCGAGGTTGTCGCCAACGGAACCGCGCAGGCGACCGTCATCAAGGCCAACTGGCAGCGTGCCGCGAAGGTGTTGGGCAGTTCTCGCCCACCGATTCTGGACCTCGTGTTGCCGAGCGCCGTCGGGGAGACGACCGGCGACAGCGAGTTGCTCCGGCAACTGCAGGAGATACCGGTGGCGCAGCGCGCCAGCTTCATCACCGAATTCCTGCAGCGCGAGGTGCAGGGTTTCCTGCGGCTCGCGCAACCGCCCGCCGCGACCAGCCGGTTCCTGGACCTGGGTACGGATTCGCTGATGGCGGTCGAGCTCCGCAACCGGTTGCACAGCCAGTTCGGTGGCGCGTTCACGATCAACGCCACCGCGGTGTTCGACTATCCGACGATCGGGGGGCTCGGAGAATATCTCGCGGCTCAGCTGCCCGAGTCGGAATCACCGTCGGGCGAGGCGGAACCGGTTGCGGCGCCGGAGTCGGACCCGGAATCCGTTGCGGCGCCGGAACCGGACCCGGAATCCGTCGCGGTGCCAGAGCCGGGCTGATGCCGGCGGTCAGCCGGCGATGTTGAACGCCGAGATGACCTCGGCGGACAGTTCCGCAAACCCGGCCATGCGCTAGAGCCTGGCCAGGTCGTAGTCGGCGACGTGGTCGGCGAGCACCCGCAGGTGGTCCTGCGACGAGCCCAGCGTGTGTTCGATCGCGGTGAGCCGGGCGGCGTAGTGGCCCACAGGATATTCGGCGGTCATGCCGATGCCGCCGTGCATCTGGATCGACTCCTGCGCGATATGCCGGCCGGACCGGCCGACCTGCAACTTGGCCCGTGACGCGATCACCGGGTCGAGGTTGCCGTCGGCGATCGACATCGCGGCGTACAGGCTCATGCTGCGGGCTAATTCGAGCGACACGTACATGTCGGCCGCCCGCTGGGTGAGCGCCTGGAACTTGTTGAGCGTGACGCCGAATTGCTTGCGGGTCTTGAGGTAGTCGGTGGTCAGGCGCAGCGCTTCCTCCATCGCGCCGACGGCCTCGGCGCACAACGCCGACTGGATGCGGACGATGGCGTCTCGGATGGCGGGGGAGGCGTCTCGGACGTCCACCGCGTCGCCCAGCGGCTCGGCGGGCGCGGAATCCAGGTCGATCTGGGCGCCGCGCTGCCCGTCGAACGTCGGGTAGGGGCGCCTGTTCACGGCCTCACCCTCGACCAGGAACAGCCCGGTGCCGCCGTCCGGCAACGCGGCGCTGACCACCAGCGCGTCGGCGCAGTCGCCGGCCAGGACCGGGTTCTTGGTTCCGCTCAGGGTCCACGAATCGCCGTGCCGCACAGCGCGAGTCGTGACCTCGGGGGTCGGCTTCCGGTGACCGGTCTCCAGGTGGGCGAACGCGAGCAATCTTTGACCCGCCGCGACCTCGTCCAGCAGCTGCTTTTGCGCGTCGCTGCCGTGTTCGGCGATCAGCGCCCCGGGCGCAAGGGCGGCGTGCACGACGGGTTCGGGCGCCAGCCGCCGCCCGATCTCGGTGAGCACCACCATGATTTCGATCTGGCCCGCCTCGTCCGGCTCGAACCCGAGGCTCAGGATCCCGGTGTCGGCGAGCTGGCCCCAGACGTCACGGCTCCAACCCAGATCGGTCTCGATGATCTTGTTGCGGCTTTCCGGGTCGTACGTGCGTGACAGGAGGTCGCGGGTGGTGTCGCGGAGCAGGGCCTGCTCGTCGCTCAGCTGAAAGTCCATGGCTGCCTCACAATCCCAGGATGGTGGACGCGATGATGTTGCGCTGCACCTCGTTGCTGCCGCCGTAGATCGAGGTCTTGCGATAGTTGAGATAGCGCGGGGCGCTGGATTGGGCCCAGGGGGGTGACGCGATGTCACCGTCGCCGATGGGTAAGGCGTCGGGCCCGGCGACCTCGACGAGCAGCTCGGTGGCGATCTGCTGCAACTGGCTGCCGCGCATCTTGAGCACCGACGAGGCCGGGCTCGGCTTACCGTTCGCGGAGTCGGTGGTCACCCGGGACTGCGTGAGTTCCAGTGCCAGCACCTCGTTTTCGGCCTCGGCCAGGCGCGCCGCGAACAAGGGGTCGTCCAGTAGCCCGGTCTGCCTGGCGCGCTTTTTCACCTCGGCGAGGCGGACCTTGGTCCGGCCCACCCCGGCGATGCCGGTGCGCTCGTTGCCCAGCAGGAACTTCGCGTACGTCCAGCCCTGGTTCTCTTGCCCCACAAGCTGATTGGCCGGCACCCGAACGTCGGAGAAGAACACCTCGTTGACCTCGCGGCCGCCGTCGATCGTCTTGATCGGCCGCAGGCTGATGCCCGGCGTCGCCATGTCGATCAGCACAAACGAGATGCCGGCCTGGCGCTTGGGTGCCTGCGGGTCGGTGCGCACCAGGCAGAAGATCCAGTCCGCGTACTGACCCAGCGTCGTCCAGGTCTTCTGCCCGTTGACGACGTAGCTGTCGCCGTCCCGCACGGCGGTGGTGCGCAGCGAGGCGAGGTCGGAGCCCGCTTCCGGCTCGGAGAAGCCCTGGCACCACCAGATGTCGATGCTGGCCGTGGGGGGAAGGAAGCGCCGCTTGAGCTCCTGGGACCCGAATTCGGCGATCACCGGTCCGACCATCTTGGCGTTGAAGTTCAGCGGCTCCGGGACGCACGCCAACTGCATCTCGTCGGCCCAGATCTGATGCTGCGTGGGCGTCCAGTCCCTGCCGCCCCATTCGACCGGCCAGTTCGGCACCGCCAGCCCGTGGTCGTTGAGGATCTTGTGGCTGGTGACGATCTGGTCGCGGGACAGCGATGAGCCCTGACGCACCAGCTCGCGGAGCTCCTCGGGGATCTGGGTGGTGTAGAAGGCGCGAAGCTCGTCGCGGAAGGCGGCTTCCTCGGGCGTGAGCGCCAGTTGCATGGCAGCCTCCTGTCGTCTGGGGGCGAGCGTGGCGACCCGCTGCGGACGGGTCGTCCGGCCCCGGTGAGTGGCTCCGGCTTCCATCTTGACCCATCCCGGGCGGCGCTTGTGCACAGCCTCGGATTAGTCCACACGCGGGCGTCGCGACGCCGTTTCGCGGCCCGTTGGGGAGGGCCGGCGCGCCTACGGTCGGCCCATGCGAACAGAACTCCCCGCCGAGCGACTGCACCGACGGCTCGGTGCCGACCCGGATGCCGATTCGCGCGCCGACGCCGCGGGCGAACCGGAAGAACCGGACGGTGCCCCGGAGCACGACCAGAACTCGCTGTTGCCGCGGTGGCTTCCCGATGCGTCGCCGAGCCGGGGCTGGGTGGCCAGGGTGCGCGCCGATCCCGGCCGCGCCGGTGCCATCGCGCTGGCGGTCGTGGCCGCCCTCGCGGTGCTGGTCACGGTGTTCACCCTGCTGCGCGACCGGCCCGCGCCGGTGATGTCGGCCAAGCTCCCGCCGGTCGAAAAGGCGTTCACCGCAAGCCCCAGGCCGTCGGCGAATCCCGCCCAACCGGTGGTGGCCAGCGTGGTCGGCCTGGTGCACACCCCCGGGCTGGTCACCCTGGCGCCCGGCGCGCGCGTCGCCGATGCGCTGCAGGCCGCCGGGGGCCCGGTGAACGGCGCCGACACCATCGGGCTGAACATGGCCCGCCCGGTCGGCGACGGCGAGCAGATCGTCGTCGGGCTTGCTCCCGCCCCGGGGCAGCCGACGGCGCTGGGCAGCTCGGTGGCCTCCGGTTCGGCGCCGGCATCCGGGGCGCCGCGACCGGCGGGGCCGGGGTCGGGGGCGGTGAAGCCGAAGGCGGCCGGGGCGCTCGACCTGAACACCGCGACGGCGGAGCAGTTGGACGCCCTGCCCGGGGTGGGACCGGTCACCGCCGCCGCGATCGTGGCGTGGCGGCAGGCCAACGGCAAGTTCACCAGCGTCGACCAACTCGCCGACGTCGACGGCATCGGTCCGGCGCGCCTGGACAAACTGCGCAGCCTGGTCCGTGTCTGACACCGGTGCACCACCCGGGCCACGCCGAATCGGCGCCCGCGCACCTCGATGCGCGGCTGGTTCCGGCCGCGCTCACCAGCTGGTTGGTCACCGCCGCCGGGATCTACTGGCCGGTCGGCCGGGCGCTGGCGTCGTGCGGTGTGGCGCTGGTCGCCGCCGCGGCCGCGCTGGTGTGCTGTGCGGCGCGCCGGCCCGGGCGAGCCCGGCGGCTGCCGGGGATCGGCGCCGGCTTGGCCGCGGTCGGCGTCGTGGGCGCGGGGTTTGGGCTCGCGATCGCGTTGCGGGCCGACGCGGTGGGTCGCCATCCGATCACCGCGGCGTTCGGAACGGTCGTCCCGGTGACGGTCACCCCCACCGAGAGCGCGGTGTCGGTGGGCCAGGGCCGGCTGATGTTTCGCGCCACCCTGCGGCGCCTGCGCGCCGACGAGATGTCCGGCCGGGTCGTCGTTTTCGCGCGGGCGTCGGACTTCGGCGACATGATGGTGGGCCAGCCGGTCCGGTTCACCGCGCGCGTCAACCGCCCGGCCCGCCGTGACCTCACGGTCGCGGTGCTCAACGCGTCGGGCCGGCCGACCATGGGCACCGCCGGCGCGGCGCAGCGGGCCGCTCACGCCGTGCGCGGCCGGTTCGCCGCGGCCGCTCGCGAGACCCTGCCCGCCGGCCGGGCCGCGATGCTGCCCGCGCTGGTCCTCGGGGACACCTCGGCGGTGGCGGCCGAGACCGGCCGCGACTTTCGCGCGGCGGGCATGACGCACCTGATGGCGGTATCGGGGGCCAACGTCACGATCGTGTGCGGGGCGGTGCTGTTCTCGGCCCGGTTGATCGGCCCGCGCGCCGCCGTCGCGCTGGCCGCGGTGGCGTTGGTGGCGTTCGTCATCGTCGTGCAGCCGACGGCGAGCGTGCTGCGGGCGGCCGTGATGGGCGCGATCGCGTTGGCGGGCATGCTGTCTTCGCGTCGGAGGCAGGCGATTCCGGCCCTATCGGCCACGGTCTTGGTCCTGATGGCCGTCGCCCCGCAGCTGGCCGTCGACGTGGGATTCGCGCTGTCCGTGCTGGCGACGGCGGCCCTGGTCGTCATCGCGCCGGCCTGGTCACGCCGCCTGGTCGGCCGGGGCTGGCCCAGGCCGCTGGCCGACGCGCTCGCGGTCGCGTGGGCCGCGCACGTGGTGACCGCCCCGCTGGTCGCCGGCATTTCGGGCCGGGTCAGCATGGTCGCCGCCGCGGCCAATCTCGCCGTGGCACCCGTGATAGCGCCGATCACCGTGCTGGGCAGCGCGGCGGCCGTGTTGTGCCCGTTGTGGCCGGCCGGGGCGCAGCTGTTGATCCGCTTCACCGGGCCGGAGCTGTGGTGGGTGTTGAGCGTCGCGAAATGGGCGGCCGGTGTGCCCGCGGCGACGGTGCCCGTCCCCGAAGGCGTGCCCGGTGTCGTGGTCGTCGCGTGCGCCACGGCGCTGGTGGTTGTGCTGTGGCGGTGGCGGTCCTTTCGGGCCGTCGCGGGGCCGGCCGCGATGGTGGGCGCCGGCTGCCTGATCGCCTGGTCGCTGTCCGGGCTGGTCGGCCCGTAGTCAGACGCACGTGACACCATCGTGGGGTGAGCGAGGCTTCGCCGTTGCACCTGGTCTTGGGTGACGAAGAGCTACTGGTCGAGCGGGCGGTGGCCGACGTGCTGCGGTCGGCGCGCGAACGGGCCGGCGCCTCCGGGAACCCGGACGTTCCCGTGAACCGGATGCGGGCCGGCGACGTCGGGACCTACGAGCTCGCCGAACTGCTGAGCCCGTCGTTGTTCGCCGACGAGCGCATCGTGGTGCTCGAGGCCGCCGCCGAAGCGGGCAAGGATGCGGCGGCGGTGATCGCCGCGGCCGCCGCCGAGGTCCCGGCGGGGACGGTGCTGGTGGTGGTGCACTCGGGCGGGGGGCGGGCCAAAGCACTGGCCAGCGAGCTGCAGTCGCTCGGCGCCGTGGTGCATCCGTGCGCGCGGATCACCAAGGCGAGCGAACGCGTCGACTTCGTCCGCAAGGAGTTTCGTGCGCTGGGGGTCAAGGCCGGCGAGGACGCGGTGACCGCCCTGCTGGACGCCGTCGGCTCCGACGCGCGCGAGCTCGCCGCCGCGTGTTCGCAGCTGGTCGCCGACACCGGCGGTCGCGTCGACGCCGCGGCGGTGCGGCGCTATCACAGCGGAAAGGCCGACGTGAAGGGCTTCGACATCGCCGACAAGGCGGTGGCCGGCGACGTCGCGGGGGCCACCGAGGCGCTGCGGTGGGCGATGCTGCGCGGAGAGCCGTTGGTGGTGCTGGCCGACGCGCTGGCCGAAGCCGTGCACACCATCGGCCGGGTGCGCCCGCTTTCCGGGGACCCCTATCGTCTGGCGGGGCAGCTGGGGATGCCGCCCTGGCGGGTGCAGAAGGCGCAGAAGCAGGCCCGGCGCTGGTCGCGCGAGTCGGTGGCGACCGCGATGAAGGTGGTGGCGGAACTCAACGCCAACGTCAAGGGGGCCGTCGCCGACGCGGACTACGCGCTGGAGTCCGCGGTCAGGCGGGTTGCCGAGCTGGTGGCCGACCGAAGCCGATAGGTCGGCGACTGGCCTCAGATCTTGTTGAGGACCCGCGCCAGCGCCGACTTCTTGTTGGCCGCCTGGTTCTTGTGGATCACGCCCTTGCTGGCCGCCTTGTCCAGCTTGCGGTTGGTCGACACCAGCAACTCCGCGGCCTTCTCCTTGTCGCCGGTGTGGGCGGCCTCGCGGAACGCGCGCACGGCGGTGCGCAGCGAGGACTTCACCGACTTGTTGCGCAGGCGGGCGCGCTCGTTTGTCTTGATGCGCTTCTGCTGCGACTTGATGTTGGCCACGCGTGATTTCCTTCGTCGATTCGGTGATTGCGGTGTTTGTCCCGGGGCGTCCCACACCCGATCGCGACTGCTCAGGTTAGCAGTCCGTTACGTTTTCTCCCAAAAGGGGAACCCTGGCCTGCCAGAACGTCAATTTGGGGCACCATCTCTAAAGTGAGTCTTCCGAGCCGGCTCGAGGTCGCCAAGCGTGCGCCGCGCGGCGGCGCCGTGCGGCCGGATGCGCGTTCCGGGCGCATCTTCGGCGGATACACCATGTCGGACTCCCATGCTGGCGTTTATTCCAAGGCCTTCGATGAGATGTTCGACGCCCAGGGCGCCGTCCGCGGCCCGTACAAGGGCATCTACGCCGAGCTCGCGCCCGCCGACGCGGCAGACCTCAAGGCGCGCGCCGAGGCGCTGGGCCGGGCGTTCATCGACCAGGGCATCACGTTTTCGCTGTCGGGTCAGGAGCGGCCGTTCCCGCTCGACCTGGTGCCGCGGGTGATCTCGGCCGCCGAATGGAGCCGGTTGGAACGCGGCATCACCCAGCGGGTCAAGGCCCTCGAGCTGTACCTCGACGACATCTACGGCGACCAGGAGATCCTGAACGACGACATCATCCCGCGGCGCCTGATCACCTCCTGCGAGCATTTTCACCGCCAGGCGTTCGGCATCGTCCCGCCCAACGGCGTGCGAATCCACGTCGCCGGCATCGACCTGATCCGCGACGAGAAGGGCAACTTCCGGGTTCTCGAGGACAACCTGCGCTCGCCCTCGGGCGTGTCGTATGTCATGGAGAACCGCCGCACCATGGCGCGGGTCTTCCCGAACCTGTTCGCCACCCACCGGGTGCGCGCGGTCGACGACTACTCGTCGCACCTGCTGCGCGCGCTGCGCAACTCGGCGGCCACCAACGAGGCCGACCCCACCGTCGTGGTCCTGACTCCCGGCGTGGCGAACTCGGCCTACTTCGAGCACTCGCTGCTGGCGCGTCAGATGGGCGTCGAGCTCGTCGAGGGCCGCGACCTGTTCTGCCGCGACAACCAGGTCTACATGCGGACCACCGAGGGCGAGCGCCAGGTCGACGTCATCTACCGGCGCATCGACGACGCCTTCCTGGACCCGCTGCAGTTCCGCGCCGACTCGGTGCTGGGGGTGGCCGGCCTGGTCAACGCCGCCCGCGCCGGGAACGTCGTCATCTCCAGCGCGATCGGCAACGGCGTCGGCGACGACAAGCTCGTCTACACCTACGTGCCGGCCATGATCGAGTACTACCTGGGCGAGAAGCCGCTGCTGGCCAACGTGGAGACGTACCGGTGCTGGCTGGACGACGAACGCGAGGAGGTGCTGGACCGGATCGGCGAATTGGTCCTCAAGCCGGTCGAGGGCTCCGGCGGCTACGGCATCGTGTTCGGGCCGGAGGCTTCCGAGAAGGAGCTGGCCGCCGTCGCCAGGAAGATCCGCGACGACCCGCGCAGCTGGATCGCGCAGCCGATGATGGAACTGTCGACCGTGCCGACCCAGGTCGAAAGCACGCTGGCCCCCCGCTACGTCGACCTGCGGCCGTTCGCCGTCAACGACGGCAACGACGTGTGGGTGCTGCCGGGCGGACTGACCCGGGTGGCCCTGGTCCCCGGCTCGCGGGTGGTCAACTCGAGCCAGGGTGGCGGCTCGAAGGACACCTGGGTGCTGGCGCCCCGCGCGTCGGCCGGCGACCGTGAGCTGGGCGCCGCCGAGGTGGTCCGGTCGCTGCCGAAGTCCATCCCGGACCCGGCGCTCGACGGTTCACATCCGACCGAGGTGCACGACCAGCAGCCCCAGCAGCAGCAACAGTAGGAGGCGAGGCACTGATGTTGGCCCGCAACGCCGAGGCGCTCTATTGGATCGGTCGCTACGTCGAGCGCGCCGACGACACCGCGCGAATCCTGGACGTGGCGCTGCACCAACTGCTCGAGGATTCCAGCGTCGACCCCGACCAGGCGTCGCGGCTGCTGCTGCGGGTGCTCGGCATCGACCCGCCGGACCACGACCTGGACGTCTGGTCGCTGACCGACCTGGTGGCCTTCGGCACCAACGTGTCGGGCGGCTGTTCGATCGTCGACGCCATCACGGCCGCCCGGGAAAACGCGAAGTCGGCCCGGGAGATGACGTCCAGCGAAATCTGGGAGTGCCTCAACACCACCTATCACGCCCTGGCCGAACGCGAGCGCGCCGCCAAACGCCTTGGGCCGCACGAGTTTCTGTCGTTCATCGAAGGACGGGCGGCCATGTTCGCCGGCCTGGCCGACTCGACGCTGTCGCGTGACGACGGATACCGCTTCATGGTGCTGGGACGCGCGATCGAGCGGGTCGACATGACCGTGCGGCTGCTGCTCTCGCGGGTCGGGGACAGCGCGTCCTCCCCGGCGTGGGTGACGCTGCTGCGCTCCGCGGGTGCGCACGACACCTACCTGCGCACCTACCGCGGCGTGCTGGACGCGGGCCGGGTGGTCGAGTTCATGCTGCTCGACCGGCTGTTTCCGCGTTCGGTGTTTTACTCGCTGCGGCTGGCCGAACACAACCTGGAAGACCTGATGCACAATCCGCAGAGCCGGATCGGGGCCACAGGCGAGGCGCAGCGGTTGCTCGGGCAGGCCCGCAGCGAACTGGAATTCGTGCAACCCGGGGTGCTGCTCGAGTCGTTGGAGAGCCGTTTGGCGGGCCTGCAGGGAACCTGCCGTGACGTTGGAGAAGCGTTGTCGCTGCAGTACTTTCACGTGACTCCGTGGGTGGCGTGGTCGGATGCCGGCGAGCGCGCCCGGCTGGTCGGCAGGCAGGGCGATTCCTGATGTGGCGGCTGCGGGTGGTGCACACCACCGGGTACGCCTACCAGTCGCCGGTGACCGCCTCCTACAACGAAGCCCGGCTGACCCCAAGGTCGGATTCCCGGCAGAACGTCATCCTGAATCGCGTCGAAACCATTCCGGCGACGCGGTCCCACCGCTACATCGACTATTGGGGCACCGCCGTCACGGCGTTCGACCTGCACGCCCCGCACACCGATCTCACGGTGACGTCGTCCTCGGTCGTCGAGACCGAGCGGCCGGAGCCGCCGGCGACCGAGGTCGGCTGGAGCGACCTGCGCTCGGACGCCGTGATCGATCGGTTCGACGAATTGCTTCGCCCGACCGCGCACACCCCGACCAACAAACGCCTCGCGTCCGTGGCCAAAAAGATCGCCAGGACTCGCGACCCCGCCGACGCCGTCGTCGCCGTCGCCAAGTGGGTCCGCGACGAGCTGGACTATCTGCCGGGGACCACCGGCGTGCACTCGTCCGGCCTGGACGCGCTGAACGAGGGCAGGGGCGTCTGCCAGGACTTCGCGCACCTGTCGCTGATCCTGTTGCGCAGCATGGGAATTCCCGGCCGCTACGTATCGGGCTACTTGCACCCCAAGCGTCACGCCGTCGTGGGCGATGCCGTGGACGGGCGAAGCCACGCCTGGATTCAGGCGTGGACCGGTGATTGGTGGAACTACGACCCCACCAACGACACCCCGATCACCGAGCAATACGTCAGCGTGGGCGCCGGCCGCGACTACACCGACGTTTCCCCGCTGAAGGGCATCTACTCCGGGCAGGGGGCGACCGATCTCGACGTCATCGTGGAGGTCACCCGGCTGGCTTAGCGATCTGGTGCGCAGGTTCGTCGGGGTCGTTACTCTAGGCCGCTGGCACCGAGTCTGCGCTGGTGGTATCGAGTCTGCGTTCAGGGCTGGCTTTTCCGGCTTGCCGTCACCCCCACCGCAGTCTCGGCGCTATGCCATCACTTGGCCGGCTGGACAATCGTGCGGTAACCAGGGTGGACGTGCGGCGTCAGGCCCTGCTGCTGCGCCACCGCGGCGAGAAGGGTACGCAGGGCGCTGCGTTGCTCCGGGTCAAGCGCGGCAGTGAGCCGGAGTTCGTGCTGGAGCGCGAGTTCGGAAAGCTTGCGCATCAACCTTTTCCCGGCCGCGGTGAGGTAAAGGGCATGCAGCCGGCGGTCGTTCGGGTTGCGGCGACGCTCGACATAGCCACGCTCCTCGAGTTCGTCGACGTAGACGACGATGCGGCTGGGCAACACGCCCAATTGAGCGCTGAGCGCTTGCTGGCTGCGGCCGGGCTCGTCGGCGATCGCGCGCAGGATTCCCGCGTGTGCCGGGCCCAGCTCGATGGTGGCAGTCGCTTCGGCGAACATCGTCGCGGCATGGTGGCCGAGCTGAGCCAACAGGAAGGCCACACCATCGGGACGGTCGCTGGCTGGAGCTGATGACACCGACGCATCATAGTCTCTGCGAATAATTCTTCTGATGAATCCTGGTGGGTCTTGCCAGGGCACAGGTCTGGGCATACCGTTCATAACATGAATGATTCGTCTCGAGATGGAACTGGGTCGGTCTCGACTCGCCGCCAGCAAGGTGGACCGCCGCTGGTACTGCTCTCGGCGATCTGCGTTGGGCTGCTCTTCGGCGGCATAGCCATCGGGGTCGCGCTGGGCGGCGTGATGCCGTTGCCCTACGGGCCGGCCGCCGCGGTCGCGGCGTACGTGCGCGCCCAGCCGGTCGCCGTGCAGGTCATCGCCACCGCGACGTTCGCGGCGTCGGTGCCGTTGGCGATCTACGCGGCGACGGCCAGCACCCGGTTGCGGCAGCTCGGCGTCACCGCGCCGGGGGCCACGATCGCGCTGACGGGCGGCACCCTGGCGGCCGGCGCGCTGGGTCTGACCGGATTGTTGGCCTGGACGCTGTCGCGACCGGAGGTCAGCGCGGACACCGCCTTGGTGCGGGCGGTCTACTTCCTGGTGTTCCTGGTCGGCGGCCCGGGGCACATCGTGGCCCTGGGTCTGCTGGTCGCCGGCATGGCGGTGCCCAGCCTCATCCTGGGGCTGACGCCCAGACCGGTGGCCTGGACCGGCCTGGCGATCGCCGCCCTTGCCGAGCTGACGACGGCGGTGCTGGTCTGGCCGCAACTGGGCGTGATCCTGCCGATCGCGCGCGTCTCGGCGTTGGTCTGGCTGGTCGTGGTCGGCGCGCTATTGCCGTTGCGCCGCACCGACATTCGCCACCCGGCCGGCGCCGCCGTCCGCGAATGATCGTTACGCTCGCGCCTTGACCTCGACCCGGTGCAGGTCGTCGCCGAGCTCGATCGTCCCGCCGAACTCGCCGGCCGCCAGCGCGCGCCACTGCTCCTCCTGGCCGGGGATCAGCGCCGGCACGTAGTGCGTCATCACCAGGGTGCCCACGCCGGCGCGGGCCGCCGTCGCCGCCGCTTCCTGCACCGACGAGTGGTAGTCGCAGATGTCCTGCAGCCGCTGCTGCGGGATGTTGATGACGATGTCCTTGCGGATCACGGTGTGCACCAACGCGTCGGCACCGGCCGCCAGCTCGTCGAGCCCGGCGCAGGGCACCGTGTCTCCCGCCAGCACCACCGAGGCGTCGCCGGATTCGATGCGGAAGCCGATCGTCGGCGCCACCGGCCGGTGATCGGTCGGGGCCACCCGGATCGAGACGCCGTCGCGGTCCCAGACCGGGCCCTCGGTGTATTCGTGCACCTCGACCGCCGGCGGCGCGTTCAGGTCGGCGTGATGGGCGATCCGGTAGCCGATGTCGTGGTCGAACGCCTTGAGCGTCGCCGCTACGACCTCGGCGGTGCCGGGCGGCCCGATGATCGGCAGCGGGGCCGGGTCGGGCGCGAAGGTGCTGATCCAGCGCGTGATGAGCACGTCGCCGAGGTCCCCGATGTGGTCGCTGTGCAGGTGGGTGAGCAGCAGCGCCGACAACCCGGCGGCGCCCACGCCGACCGCCGCCGCGCGCTGCAGCACCCCGCGCCCGCAGTCCACCAGGAACACCTGTCCGCCCGCCCGCACCAGCGTCGACGGCCCGGCGCGGTTCGGGTCCGGGATGGGGCTTCCGGTTCCCAGCAGCGTGATCTCGATCATGGCCCTATCCTTGCAAGCCGTATGAGCGCCGCGTGGCCCAATCAACTGAATTAGCTGGCGGACAAGAGGATTCGGCCCACACGCCGCGGCCGACCCATAAGCCGCCAGGTTGCGGACCCAGAATCCCTGCGGCCGTAGCGGGCTAGCGAGGGTCGACTTGCAGTAGCCGCGAAGAACCTAGCGCGTGGGACTTTCGATGGGTTTTGGGTGATCGCTTCAGGAATGTGTGGCTCCGCAATCGTCGTAGAGTCAAAGAGTTCCTGGTAGACGGGTTGTAGGCAGGCGTGATAGCAAACACCATCCGCCGCTATAATACTTCAACGTGAAAATACCCATCGGTAACCAACGGATCCGCATTCGACCCCACGCTTACGATAGCTATCACCGCGACACGACAATTGTTCGCCAGGGCATAACGACCGCTCTCGTGTTTGCTGACGGATAGCGCTTCACCGCCGGCAAGGACGGGGTCAGGTCATGCTCGTCACCGAGGCGCTGCGATCCGGCGCAGCATGCCGCGCACGATGACATCGCGATGCACCCTGATCTTCGGGCACGCGATCTGTGACAGCCGGCGTTGGCCTGCCTTCCGCATGCACCGGGCTCGCTGCTTGCCCGGAGGCGGCCGACCCCGCCCCGCGTCGCGGGGGCCGGCTGCGTGCGGACCGTTTTATGGTCCACCCCCACAAGGGACGCGGCGGGTGTGTTGTGCCCGACCTCGTCCGGGCGAGCGGTCACTGGACGTGACCGGTATTGGCTTGTGCCACAGGCACACATCGGCGCTGTCTGGTTTGGCGGGCGCTGACCCTGTGTGGTCGTCTCCGGTCCCACCGACGGTTATCTCACTCGTGCCGTCGCGGAACGGACCAGCTGCACGAATGTTTCCTCGCTAGCTCGCGTCCCGCTGCCGGGTGCTGCGCGGTGAATTCCAGGGGGCAACTGCCTGGTTATGAGCGGATCGAGACGCCCACCTGGCGACGAGGCTCCGTCACGCTACTTCAATGCTGCCAATAAATTGATGGTGCCTGGGCTGTCCATTTCGTCTGCGGTCAGGCACTGGTTTTTGGGCGCGCCTCGGGCAGATTTTGCTGCATAAAGATACCAGCACAGTTAATTGCCTATTTTGCTGCCGCAATTCGCTCAACGTAATTCGCGGCTACGTTTAACTCGTCGTTATCCAGAATTGTATAAAGGAGATGGTCGTGGACCTCGCAGCCCGCCCCCACATCACCGCTGGAGTCGCCTTGGCCAGCGCCGCTGTCCTCGCCGCAAGCCCCATGGCCCAGCACCTACCCGATTTTCACCTGGCCCAACAGCTACGCCAGGTGAGTGTGTCAAACATTCAGCTCACCGATGCCGCCTCCGGCTTGGTCGACCTATTCGCTAACGTGCAGAGCGAACTCACCTCACTCGCAGGCAGCGAAGCGGCCGCCGCAACGGTTCCCGCGGAGGTCATCAGCAGCGCTGTCAACCCGCTCCAGACGTGGGTTAACATCGTCCCGCAGACCTTGGCCAACATCCAGGGTATTGCGAACGAGTGGCTCACGATACCTGCTCCAGTCCTGCAACAGGTTCTCGCCAACGGGATCGACTATGCAAGTCTCTACGTTGCACCGTTTCAAGCAGCGGCTAAAAGCGCCGTCACTTACTTCACCGCAACTAAGGGTGTCGCATTGACGCCGCTACTTATAGCCGCACAGAAAGCTTTTAATAGTGGAAACATGGTCACGGGCGTGAACAATTTAGTTGCAGCACTTTATTCGGACCCCATAGTTCAAATCGGGCTTCCCCTTGATAAGATACTTCAGATACCTGTGTATTTTATGCAAAACGCTTCCAACGCGACTACCTATCTAGTAAATAACACTATTCCGACAGTGGTTAACTTTGGCACTGCAGTTGTCCCTGCCGCTTTCAAGGGACTGGGCCTCAGCCTTCAAAATGCCTATAATGCGTGGGGCGCCGGGGATACGATCGGCGCTGTGACCAACGTGCTGGACATCCCAGGTCAAATGACTAATGGCTTTATCAATGGTTTCCCAAACGCAAAGGGCATAATGAACAACGGGCTTCTGTCAAGCCCGCCTGGTAACGGTACGGTTAACGTGATTGTGACCCAGATGCAGGGTCTGGCCGAACAAATCGTCGCCCCAGGTGCTCAGAACATCATGACGGGCGGCAGCCTCGGAGTCGGATTCCAGAATTTGGTGAACCAGCTGATTAACGGCTGGCCGTCGCTGACACCTGTCATCAACGAGCTCGGCGCTGGACTGACGCAACTGCTGCAAAGCATCCCGTCGGTGCTATCGAATCTGCCGTCGATTTTGGGCAACTTCGGTGGTGCGTTGGCAAGCAATATCGGGTTGTTGATTTCTAACCTGCTCAAGTTGCTCTGAGTTCGTGGTGGTCTCCGTTGCGAGCCGGTGATCACCGACGGCGATTGGCCCCCTCGGTGAGAAGGGGGCCAATTCGCTTTCATTGGTGTGCTTTTCAGCTGAGCGGTTCGAGACTCGACCACGGTTCATCCATGATGCCGACGTTACTGAAATCGGTTTTATTCCAGGGACTTTAACCAAGCATGCTGGCGGAGGCGGCGAAGAGCTGCAGCCCACTGAGCTGCTTTGATCAGACCTGGTCCACCGAATTCGTTGAGACCTCGCCATGCGCCGCTCCTGTGGCACGTGAGACCGAGTTTGCAAGCAGGCGTTATCACAAGTAGCAAGGCGTTGGACACGGCCGCCATCGGCAGTTGCACTTTCGGCCGGCACAGGCGCGACCACGGCTTCCGGCCCGTAGGCGTGCCGTACCGAAACCTATGAGGCGTCCGCGTATGGGCTTTTGACTGGGTATGCAGGAGTCCAGTAGGTCAACAAAATTCTCGGCAGCGGCGCGCAGCGTAAAGACGTCGGAGGCCTCGGTTGTCGGTGCTTGCCGTGGCTTTCCCGGCGCGCGAGTTAGCCGTAGCCTGGTGTGAAGCGGATCACAACCGGTGGAGGCCCTGATGCGGATTGCGGACGTCTTGCGGAACAAGGGTGCGGCGGTGGTGACGATCAACCCGGATGCGACGGTCCGGGAGTTGCTTGCCGGCCTCGCCGACCAGAACATCGGCGCCATGGTGGTGGTCGGCGACGAGGGGGTCGTCGGCATCGTGTCCGAGCGCGACGTCGTGCGCCAGCTGCACACGCATGGCGCCAGCGTGCTGTCCCGGCCGGTCTCCAAGATCATGACCGCGACGGTTGCCACGTGCACGAAGAATGACACGGTCGACACCCTCAGCGTGCTGATGACCAGGAACCGGGTGCGCCACGTGCCGGTGCTGGACGGGAGGAAGCTGATCGGCATCGTCAGCATCGGCGACGTGGTGAAGACCCGGATGGAAGAGCTCGAGGCCGAGCAGCAGCAGCTGCACTCCTACATCACGCAGGGGTAGTTCCGCTTCGCCGAACGTGCTCTGAGGGCGAGAAAATCGCCGGATTTTCGCCCTGAGTACACGCTCGGCGAAGGGTTAGCGCTGGGTCAGCCCAGCGTTAGGTCCAGGCGTAGTCCGCGCGCAGCCGGGTGGCCACCACCTCGAAGATGTAGCGGTCCAGGATCGCGCCCTCGCGGCGAATGCCCTCCTCGGGCACGTCGAGCACCCGGTCCAGCCGGACCCAGCTTTCGCGGCCTTCGTAATCCCAAGCGCCCGAGCCAATCCCGACCCAGTCCGGGTCGCCGGCGTGGCGCTGTTGGCTGGACACCATCAATCCCAGCAAGACGCGCCGGTCGCGGCCCACGACGAGGACCGGCCGGTCCTTGCCGCGGGTGGGATCGTCCTCGTAGACCACCCACGTCCACACGATCTCCCCGGGGTCGGCTCGGCCATCGAGATCCGGGGCGTACACGAGCTTGCGCGCCCGCTGCGCGGTGGGGAAGCTGCCGCTGGTCACCGGCCGTCCCGCGGTGATCGCACCGGGTGGTTGCGGCGCGGCCGCGGCGATGACGTTCGCCGTGATCTTCACCGCGTGCTGGAGTTCCCGCAGCACGGTCTGCGAGTTCTGCACGTGCCGGACCAGGCGCGGAGCCCCGGCGAAAACAAGATTCTCCGCAAAACGCTGAAACGTCTTCCACTGCGATTTCCGCGCAGACGCCATATTCGCAGCATAGACGCGGGCGGCCGGGTGCGATTGTGTCCCAGTGTGTCCCGGCCACCCCGCATGGATACGCTGGACGCACCAGCAAACCGCCGCTCAAGCGGCCGCAAGCGTGCGCAGACCAGGAGATTCCCATCAGCAGTTTCGCCGACAAGACCTTCACCGCGCCGGCGCAGATTCGGAACTTCTGCATCATCGCCCACATCGACCATGGCAAGTCGACCCTGGCCGACCGGATGCTTCAGCTCACCGGCGTCGTCGACGAGCGGTCGATGCGCGCCCAGTACCTGGACCGGATGGACATCGAGCGCGAGCGCGGGATCACCATCAAGGCGCAGAACGTGCGGCTGCCGTGGAGAGTTGATGACACGGATTACGTGCTGCACCTGATCGACACGCCGGGCCACGTCGACTTCACCTACGAGGTGTCGCGCGCGCTGGAGGCCTGCGAGGGCGCGGTGCTGCTGGTCGACGCGGCCCAGGGCATCGAGGCCCAGACCCTGGCCAACCTCTACCTGGCGCTGGACCGCGACCTGACGATCATCCCGGTGCTCAACAAGATCGACCTGCCGGCCGCCGATCCGGATCGCTACGCCGGCGAGATCGCCCACATCATCGGCTGCGAGCCGACCGAGGTGCTGCGGGTGTCGGGCAAGACCGGCGAGGGCGTGGCCCATCTGCTCGACGAGGTGGTCCGTCAGGTGCCGCCCCCGCAGGGCGACGCCGACGCGCCCACCCGCGCGATGATCTTCGACTCGGTCTACGACATCTACCGCGGCGTGGTCACCTACGTCCGCGTGGTGGACGGCAAGATCAGCCCGCGCGAACGCATCGCGATGATGTCCACCGGCGCCACGCACGAACTGCTCGAGGTCGGCATCGTCTCGCCCGAACCCAAACCCAGCGAGGGCCTGGGCGTGGGGGAGGTGGGCTACCTGATCACCGGGGTCAAGGACGTCCGCCAGTCCAAGGTCGGCGACACCGTGACGACCGCGCGGCACGGCGCCACCGAGGCGCTCACCGGCTACCGCGAACCCAAGCCGATGGTCTACTCGGGGCTGTATCCCGTCGACGGGTCGGATTACCCGAACCTGCGCGACGCCCTGGACAAGCTGCAGCTCAACGACGCGGCCCTGACCTATGAGCCGGAAACGTCGGTGGCGCTGGGCTTCGGGTTCCGGTGCGGCTTCCTGGGCCTGCTGCACATGGAGATCACCCGCGAGCGCCTGGAACGCGAATTCGACCTCGACCTCATCTCGACGTCGCCGAACGTGGTGTACCGCGTGGAAAAAGAGGACGACACCGAAATCGTGGTGACGAATCCGTCGGACTGGCCCGAGGGCAAGATCCGCACGGTGTACGAGCCCGTCGTCAAGACGACCATCATCGCGCCCAGCGAGTTCATCGGCACGATCATGGAGCTGTGCCAGTCCCGCCGCGGCGAGCTGGGGGGCATGGACTACCTGTCGCCCGAGCGGGTGGAGCTGCGCTACACCATGCCGCTCGGCGAGATCATCTTCGACTTCTTCGACTCGCTGAAGTCGCGCACCCGCGGCTACGCCAGCCTCGACTACGAGGAGGCCGGCGAGCAGGAGGCCCAGCTGGTCAAGGTCGACATCCTGCTCCAGGGCGAGGCCGTCGACGCGTTTTCCGCGATCGTGCACAAGGACTCGGCGTTCGCCTACGGCAACAAGATGACCACCAAGCTCAAGGAGCTGATCCCGCGCCAGCAGTTCGAGGTGCCCGTGCAGGCGGCCATCGGATCGAAAATCATTGCGCGCGAAAACATCCGCGCGATCCGCAAGGACGTGCTGTCCAAGTGCTACGGCGGTGACATCACCCGCAAACGCAAGCTTCTGGAGAAGCAGAAGGAAGGCAAGAAGCGGATGAAGACCATCGGGCGCGTCGAGGTGCCGCAGGAGGCGTTCGTCGCCGCGCTGTCCACCGACGCCGCCGGGGACAAGGGCAAGAAGTGACGTTCACGCGAGCGG
Organism: Mycobacterium heidelbergense; assembly: GCF_010730745.1. Taxonomy (NCBI): domain Bacteria; kingdom Bacillati; phylum Actinomycetota; class Actinomycetes; order Mycobacteriales; family Mycobacteriaceae; genus Mycobacterium; species Mycobacterium heidelbergense. The sequence continues at coordinate 3,834,569 of NZ_AP022615.1, forward strand.
TTGCCGCACTGGGCACGGGCCTGCTGGCCGCGGGCTGCACGGCGGTTGTCGGTGGCACCGCGCAGCCGGCGCCGAACCTGAAGCCGCGACCGCTGACGGGCGACGCCATCAGGCAGGTGCTTCTCGACGACGCCGCGCTGTCGCGGATGCTCAGCCAGCCCTTTGTGGCCCGTAAGCCACCCGTGTTCGGCGGACCCGACGAGCTCTTCCAGAGCGGCGCAACGGTGTCGCCGGCCGCGTGTCAGGGCGTGACGGCGATGCTGCAGAAAAGCGTCTACCAATCCGGCCCCCAGCCTGCCGACGTCACGAATTTCGCGGCGGTGTCGTGGTGGAACAACGGCGAGCCGGCCCAAGTGATCAGCGTTATGGAGGGCGTGGTCGCGCTGTCCTCGGCCGCGCAAGCCGAGGCGCTGTTCGCGAAATTCTCGGAGCAGTGGCAGCGGTGCAAGGGCACCACGACGACGGAACACAACGGCCCGATCAGCACGACGACCGATATCGGCGACGTCCGCGTTGCCGATTCCTCCAATACTGTTGTCGCGGCGACCAATACCGCGACGTCGACACTGCCGAACATGCCGGCCCTGCGACCCACGCCGCAGGCGCGGGCCATCGGTATCCAGTCGAACTGCCTCGTCGAGGTCGAGGTGGTCTTCTTCGGCGAGCGGCGCTCTTCCGACCCGGGATCGGCCAATCTGGACACCAGCGCCATCGACATCGCGCACGGCATGATGGACAAGGTCAACGCCCTGAGCTGACGCGCGGTGCTGAAAAGAGCCTGAGACATCGCTGCCGTTGGGCTGTGGCTTGGCGTGGCGTGCTGCGGTCGCCCCACCCGCGAACGTAAACTGTGGGTGAACTCAAAGCGAATTTAGGAAGTTGACGAAGACCGTCGGGGGCTGTGACCGCATGAGAAGCCGCTGGTTCGTCGTGGTCGCGCTGGCGGCCGTGACGCTGGTCGCCGGCTGCACCGCGGCCGTCGGGGGCACGGCCCGGCGGGCGCCTGGGCCGACGCCGCGATCGCTTACCGGGCAAGCCATCGAGCGGGTGCTGCTCGGCAACAGGACGCTGTCGCGAATCCTCAAGCAGCCGTTGAATCTTGATCCCCGCTTTCCGCCGCGGTTCGGGGGCCCCGAGGAGTTGCAGGACGACGCGTTGGGCTCGCCCGCCGATTGCCTCGGCGTCGCCGCGATGCTGCAGCACAGCGTCTACCAATTCGCCAGGGTGACCAACGTCGCGGTCGAGACCTGGCGGCACAGAGCCGTGTCCGCGGAGGTGACCAGCGTGAAGGAGGCCGTGGTCAGCGTGCCCACGGCCGCTGACGCCGACGCGCTGTTCGCGAGCTTTTCCCGGCAGTGGCAAAAATGCGATGGCGCGGCGATGTCGTTGCCGGGCAGCATCTTCCGGCTCCAAGGCAAGATCAGCGACGTCCACGTTGCCACTTCTCTCCTCGCGGCCACCGTTTCGATCGGATGGACGTCGGCCCGCCCGGACTCGGCATCCATTCCGGCGGGCCGCGCCATCGGCGTGCGGGGCAATTGCCTTATCGAGGTCGAGGTCGACTTCTTCCACCCGTCGAACCCGTCGCGCGGGCCGGGCGACATCGACAACACCGCCACCGACGTCGCGCACAGCATGATGGACAGGGTCAGCGCGCTGATCTGACCGCGAGCAGACGCAGAGTCGCACGATTCCGGCGGAATTCGTGCGACTCTGCGTCTGCTCGCCGCACTGTCACAGGGGCGCGTTCGCGGGCTGGAAGCCCCCCGTGCTGTCGGCCTCCTCCTCGGCGCGGATGACGTGGACCACCGCGTTGATCAGCGCCAGGTGGGTGAACGCCTGCGGGAAATTGCCCAGGTGCCGGCCGGTCCGCGGCTCGATCTCCTCGGCGTAGAGGTGCAGCGGGCTGGCGTAGGACAGCAGCCGCTCGCACAGCCGCTTGGCGCGGGCCACCTCGCCGATCTCGACCAGCGCGGACACCAGCCAGAACGAGCAGATCGTGAACGTGCCCTCCTCGCCCGACAGCCCGTCATCGGTCTCCTCGACGCGGTAGCGCAGCACCAGGCCTTCCTCGGTGAGCTCGTTGGCGATCGCCAGCACGGTGTTGCGCACACGCGGATCGTCCGGCGGCAGGAATCGGGTCAGCACCACCAGCAGCAGCGACGCGTCCAGCGCGTCGCTGCCGTAGCGCTGGGTGAACACGCCACGCGAGTCCACCCCGTGCTCGAGGATGTCGGCCTTGATCTCCTCGGCGATGGCGTGCCACTGCTGGGCGTAGCTCTTCTCGCCCTGCCGCTCGGCCAGCTTGGACCCACGGTCCAGGGCGACCCAACACATCACCTTCGAGGAGGTGAAGTGCTGCGGCTCGCCGCGCACCTCCCAGATTCCCCGGTCGGGCTCCCGCCAGTGTTTGATCGCCTCCTCCACCTGCTTCTTCAGCACCGGCCACAAGGTCTCCGGGATCTGCTCGCGCGATTTGGCGTGCAGGTAGAACGAGTCCAGGATCGAGCCCCAGATGTCGTGCTGGACCTGGTCGTAGGCGCCGTTGCCGATCCGCACCGGGCGGGCGTGGTCGTACCCGGACAGGTGGTGCAGCTCGTCTTCGACCAGGCTGCGCTCGCCGCCGACGCCGTACATCACCTGCAGCGGGTGGCGCTCGTTGCTGTTGGCGCCGGACACGTCGGCGATGAAGGCGAAGAAGTCGTCGGCCTCGCGGTCCAGCCCCAGCGTGTAAAGGCCCCACAACGCGAACGTCGAGTCGCGAACCCAGGCGTAGCGGTAGTCCCAGTTGCGTTCGCCCTGCGGCGTTTCGGGCAGCGACGTGGTGCTGGCGGCCAGCAGCGCGCCGGTGGGGGAATACGTCAGCCCCTTCAGCGTCAGCGCGCTGCGCTGCAGGTAGGCCCGCCACGGGTGGTCGGGGAAATTGCCGATGTTGATCCACTGCCGCCAGCACTCGGTGGTCTGCCACATCCTGTCGGCGGCCTCTTCATAGGTCTGCGGCGCCGGGTGCTTGGTCCAGCTCAGCGCGACGAACACGTCGTCGCCCTCTTTCATCCGGGTGCGCGCCCGCGCTTCGCGGCCCTCCAGCCCGATCCGCAGGTTGCTGGTCAGCCGCAGCGTCGGATGGGTGTCCGGCTGCCTGCTGGCGCGCGCGATGGCCTCGCCGTACGCGTTGGCCGAGTATTCCCAGACCGCCCCGACGCGGTGGTAGTCGAAGGCCGGCTCGCAGCTCATCATCAGCTCGGCGGTCCCGCTGACGCAGCGCACCGTGCGCAGCAGGATGTGTTCGGCGTCCCAGTCCATCGGCGTGCGGCGGTGCGTCCGCGATCGGCGCTCGATGTCGTGCCACGGCCCCATGACCAGCGCGTCGCGTACGATCAGCCACCCGGTCGGGGTCTGCCAGGTGGTCTCCATGATCAGGCTGCCGGGCAGGTAGCGGCGCGCCGACGGGACCGAGACGCCGTAGGGGCCCAGCCGGAAATGGCCGGCGCTGCGGTCCAGGATCGCGCCGAACACGCTGGGGGAGTCCGGCCGGGGCACGCACAGCCACTCCACCGACCCGGCCGGCGAGATCAGGCACGTCGTCTCCCAGTCCGACAGGAACGCGTAATCGGCGATCGGCGGAAACGGGTTCCGCAGCGACCCGCTCGGCGCGAGGGGCCCGGGCGCATTGAAGTCGATCGGCGACGCTAGGACCGTTTCGGGGGCCGTTTCGAACGCCTCCTCGGGGGCGCCGTCGGCGGGGTCGGCGTGCAGGACCATGCCGACATCATCGACTGTCGACGTGCCCCGCGTCCATTTTTTGCGCCGGGTGTTGCGCCCTATGCGGGGCGCCTGGCGAACTTCGGCGCGTGTTCGGGTAGCGGGCCGATCGCCACCATGTAGCCGATGAATCGCCGCAGCGCCCGCGTTCGGCTCACCAGCAGCACGGCCCGCGGCGGTCGTGGATCGGCGCCGACGACGGCGGCCGCGATGACGTTGGCGTGGATCATCCGTTGTGCCGCCTGCAGAATCGCCGTCGGGAGCCACCGGCGCGCCTGCACCCGGGCCAGCTGCCGGGCGGACACCCGTCCCGCGCGCAACGGGCGGGCCAGTATGTGCGCGGCGGCCACCGCGTCGGCCACCGCCAGGTTGATGCCGACACCGCCCACCGGCGACATCGCGTGCGCCGCGTCGCCGATCAGAAGCACCCCGTCGGAGTACCAGCGGCGGAGCCGATTGAGCTGCACGTCAAGCAGTTTCACGTCGTCGAACGACGTCAGCGTGTCCACGCGGTCGGCGAGCCAGGGCACCATGCTGACCAGCGCCCGGTGCAGCGCCTCGATGCCCTGGGCCCGCATCGCGGCGTCGCTTCCCTTCGGGATGATGTAGGCGATCTGGTAGTAGTCGCCGCGGTCGATCGTGATCGCCGCGTGCCCGGCCCGGAGCACGCCGGCCAGCCCGCTCGGATCGTCGGGCCGGCGGGGTAACCGGAACCACCACACGTCCATCGGGGCGCCGAAGCTGTGCGGGGTCAGGCCAACCGCCGAGCGCACCGTCGACGAGCGGCCGTCGCAGGCCACCGTCAACTCGGCGCGCATTTCCCTGATTTCGCCCGCCTGGTCGCGGTAGGTGACGCCGGCGATTCGGTCGGCGCGCCCGCCGTCGCGGATCACGTCGAGCACCTCGGTGCTGCGCAACAACCGGAAGGTCGGCTCGGTCTCGGCGACGCTGGCCACCAGCTCGAGGAAGTCCCACTGCGGCACCAGGGCGATGTGCTGGTGCGCGCCCGGAAGGCGGGTCAGGTCGAGGCTCACCGGTACGTTCTGGATCTCCATGTGGACGGCGTCGATGAGGCGATGCGGGATCTGCGCGAACCGCGGCCCCAGACCGAGCTCGTCCAGCAGCCGCAAGGTGCTCGCGTGCACCGTGTCGCCCCGAAAGTCGCGCAGGAAGTCGGCGTGTTTTTCCATCACCGTGACGTCGACGCCGGCGCGGGCCAACAGCAGGCCGAGGATCATGCCCGCCGGCCCGCCGCCGGCGATGAGACAGGTCGTTTCGTCGGATCCGGGTGGCATGCGCCGATCTTGACACATTGGTTTTACGGTGTCGGCACGAATAGGGTGAGCCGGATGGACGCGTTCCTGAATTGGTGGGACGGCAACGAGCTGTGGCTTTCCGGGCTTGCCTTCGTGCTGCAGGCCATGATCGTGATGCCCGTCGTCTTGGCGGTGGCCTACGTCACGGCGGTGCTGCTGGACGGCCTGCTGGGCAAGGGCATCCGGTTGATGCGCCGCCTCCGGCACGCGGATGGGGCACCCGGGTAACGCGCATGCCCCGGTCGCACGTGACGTTGATTCTGATCACGCTCGTCGTGCTGGTGATCGTCACGTGGCTGTTGACGCACTGAGGCACGCCGCGTCGGGCGTTGCCGACCTGCCGGCGGACGGCTCCGGTGGCGGCCCAGCGAATTCCTGTTAGGCTTCGCGACATGCACGAGGCATCCGGTGTTTTGGAATGCGCCGTTTTCGTGCACTGTTGTCGCTGACTCCCGAACCCGTGCGCGGTCTGGTATGGAGTCGTGAATCTCCTGCATTTCGAGGCGCCTTTCCGCGGTAACGGGACACCAGCCCCATAAGTCCCGCCCCACATCGCACCGAAAGGCCACCCATGCTTGACGACATCGGCAGCGCCCCGCGCCGGCGGCCCGTCCGGCACGTCGGGGCGCTCGCCCTGATTGTCGGTGTCGTTGCCGCGTGTCACGGTGGTGCCAGCGACGTCGTCGGTGGCGGCGGGCTGGCCAACGCGCACACGAGCATCACGCTGGTCGCCTATTCGGTCCCAGAACCGGGCTGGAGCAAGGTGATTCCCGCGTTCAACGCCTCGGACGAGGGCAAGGGCGTGCAGGTGATCACCTCGTATGGCGCCTCCGGCGACCAGTCGCGCGGCGTCGTCGACGGTAAGCCGGCCGATGTCGTGAACTTCTCCGTCGAGCCCGACATCACCCGATTGGTCAAGGCCGGCAAGGTTTCCAAGGACTGGAACACCGACGCCACCAAGGGAATCCCGTTCGGGTCGGTGGTTACGCTGGTGGTGCGCAAGGGCAATCCGAAAAACATCAGGGATTGGGACGACCTGTTGCGGCCCGGCGTCGAGGTCATCACGCCCAGCCCACTGAGTTCGGGGTCGGCCAAGTGGAATCTGCTTGCCCCGTACGCCGTCAAGAGCGACGGCGGCGCCAACGGTCAGGCCGGCGTTGACTTCATCAACAAGTTGGTGCGGGAGCACGTGAAATTGCGTCCCGGGTCGGGGCGGGAGGCCACCGACGTCTTCGTCCAGGGCAGCGGCGACGTGTTGATCAGCTACGAGAACGAGGCCATCGCCACCGAACGGGCGGGCAAACCGGTCGAGCACGTCAACCCGCCGAAGACCTTCAAGATCGAGAATCCCGTGGCGGTGGTCACCACCAGCCCGCACCTCGACGCCGCCGTCGCCTTCAAAAACTTCCAGTACACCGCCGCGGCGCAGAAGGTGTGGGCGCAGGCCGGATTTCGGCCGGTGGATCCGGCCGTCGCGGCCGACTTCCGGGACCGATATCCGGTTCCGGTGAAACTGTGGACGATTGCCGACCTCGGCGGTTGGGGGACGGTGGATCCGCGGCTGTTCGACAAGAACTCCGGGAGCATCACCAAGATCTACACGCAGGCCACCGGATGACGACCACCGTGACACCCGACCCTGAGGCGATCCGGCCCGAGATCGACGGCGGCGCCACTGAGGCGCCGCCGGGCGCGCGAGTTGTGCACGGGTCGGGAGCCACCTCGCTTCGCGTCGGTGTGGCGACACTGTGGCTTTCGGTGATCGTGCTGCTGCCGCTGGCGGCCATCGCGTGGCAGGCCGCGAGCGGCGGCTGGCACGACTTTTGGCTCGCGGTCACGTCGAATGCCGCGCTGGAGTCGTTCCGGGTGACGCTGACCATTTCCGCCGGGGTGACGGCGGTCAACCTGATCTTCGGCCTGTTGATCGCGTGGGTGCTCGTGCGCGACGACTTCGTCGGCAAGCGGCTCATCGACGCGATCATCGATCTGCCGTTCGCGTTGCCGACCATCGTCGCCAGCCTGGTGATGCTGGCCCTGTACGGGAACAACAGCCCGGTGGGTCTTCACTTGCAGCACACCGCATGGGGCGTGGCGGTGGCGCTGGCCTTCGTCACGCTGCCTTTCGTGGTGCGCGCCGTTCAGCCCGTGCTGCTGGAGATCGACCGGGAAACCGAGGAGGCGGCGGCGTCGCTGGGCGCCGGCGGCCCGAAGATCTTCACCTCGGTCGTGCTGCCGTCGCTGACGCCTGCGCTGTTATCCGGTGCGGGGCTGGCGTTTTCGCGAGCGATCGGCGAGTTCGGGTCGGTGGTGCTGATCGGCGGCGCGGTGCCGGGCAAGACGGAAGTGTCGTCGCAGTGGATACGGACGTTGATCGAGAACGACGACCGCACCGGTGCGGCCGCGATATCCATTGTGCTGCTGGCGATCTCGTTCGTCGTGCTGTTCATCTTGCGGATCGTGGGCGGGCGGGCGGCCAAGCGTGAGGAGTTGGCCGGATGACATCCTCGCCGCGGGTTCGCTACCTGATCCGGTCCGCCGCGCTCGCGTACATCTTCGTCCTGCTCGTCGTTCCGGTGACGCTGATCCTGTGGCGCACGTTCCGGCCCGGGTTCGGTCAGTTCGTCGACTGGGTGAGCACGCCGGCCGCGATATCGGCGCTGAATTTGACGCTGCTGGTGGTCGCCATCGTGGTGCCACTCAACGTGATCTTCGGCATCCCGACCGCGCTGGTGCTGGCGCGCAACCGCTTTCGCGGCAAGGGTCTGCTGCAGGCGATCATCGATCTGCCGTTCGCGGTGTCGCCCGTGATCGTGGGCGTGGCGTTGATCCTGCTGTGGGGATCGGCCGGCGCGTTCGGGTTTGTCGAAAAAGATCTCGGGTTCAAGATCATTTTCGGCCTGCCCGGCATCGTGCTGGCCAGCATCTTCGTCACCCTGCCGTTCGTGGTGCGCGAAGTCGAGCCGGTGCTGCACGAGCTGGGAACCGACCAGGAGGAGGCGGCGGCGACGCTGGGTTCGAGTTGGTGGCAGACCTTTTGGCGGATCACGCTGCCGTCGATCCGGTGGGGCCTGACGTACGGCATCGTGCTCACCGTCGCGCGCACCCTCGGCGAATACGGCGCCGTCATCATCGTGTCGTCCAACCTGCCGGGCAAGTCGCAAACGCTGACCTTGCTCGTCTCGGACCGGTACAACCGCGGCGCCGAGTACGGCGCCTACGCGCTGTCGACGCTGCTGATGGGCGTCGCCGTCCTGGTCCTGATCTTCCAGGTCGTCCTCGATGCCCGCCGGGCACGGGCGACCAAGTAGGCCCGACAAGGAGACTCGTAGATGAGCGATAACGGAACCGAGCGCGGCGACCACGCGATCGTCGTGCGCGACGCGTACAAGCACTACGGCGACTTCGTCGCGCTGGACCACGTGGACTTCGTCGTGCCCACCGGTTCGCTGACGGCGCTGCTGGGCCCCAGCGGTTCGGGCAAGTCGACCCTGTTGCGGGCCATCGCCGGCCTCGACCAGCCCGACAGCGGAACCGTCACGATCAACGGCCATGACGTCACCCGGGTCCCGCCGCAGCGTCGCGGCATCGGATTCGTGTTTCAGCACTACGCGGCGTTCAAGCACCTGACCGTTCGCGACAACGTGGCGTACGGGTTGAAGATCCGCAAGCGGCCCAGGGCCGAGGTCAAGGACAAGGTCGACAACCTGCTGGAAGTGGTGGGGCTGAGCGGGTTTCAGACCCGCTACCCCAACCAGCTTTCCGGCGGTCAACGGCAGCGGATGGCGCTGGCCCGGGCGCTGGCCGTCGACCCGCAGGTGCTGCTGCTCGACGAGCCGTTCGGGGCGCTGGACGCCAAGGTCCGCGAGGACCTGCGGACCTGGTTGCGGCGCCTGCATGACGAGGTGCACGTCACCACGGTGCTGGTCACCCACGACCAGCAGGAGGCGTTGGACGTGGCCGACCGGATCGCCGTGCTCAACAAGGGCCGCATCGAGCAGGTCGGCTCTCCGACCGAGGTCTACGACTCGCCGTCGAACGCGTTCGTGATGTCGTTCCTGGGTGCGGTGTCCGAGCTGAACGGAGCCCTGGTCCGCCCGCACGACATCCGGGTGGGCCGCAATCCCGAGATGGCGATCGCCGGTGGTGACGGCACCGCCGAGTCCATCGGGGTCGTGCGCGCCACCGTCGACCGGGTGGTGGCGCTGGGTTTTGAGGTGCGCGTGGAATTGACCAGCGCGGCCACCGGAGGCGCCTTCACCGCCCAGATCACCCGCGGCGATGCCGAGGCGCTGGCCTTGGGCGACGGCGACACCGTGTATGTGCGCGCCACCCGGGTGCCGCCGATCGTCGGTGGCGTGGCGGGTCCCGGTAGTGACGGTGCCGCCGAAGATCGGACCACGCTGACGTCGGCGTGACTTTACGGGTCGTCTTCGTCGTCGTGGTGGAGGAGTTTTTCGGGGTGCCAGTAGGTGTTGGTTCTGGGTTGGCCGTGGTCGAGGTGTGGGGGTGGGATCCATTCGGTGTCGCCGTGGGTGTTTTTGCGGGTGCTCCAGCCGCCGGGTTGCACGATGTGGTGTTGGGTGGGACACCCGAAGGCCAGGTTGTTGACGTCGGTGTCGCCGCAGGTGGTGTAGGGCTCGACGTGATGGACTTCGCACCAGTACCCGGGCACGGTGCAGCCGGGTGCGGTGCAGCCAAGGTCTTTGGCGTACAAGACGATCCGCTGGGCGGGGGAGGCCAGCCTTTTGGTGTGGTACAGGGCTAGGGTTTTGCCCTTGTCGAAGATGGCCAGGTAGTGGCGGGCGTGGCGGGACAGGCGGATCACATCACTCATGGGCAGGATGCTGCCCCGCCGGTCAGGCCCCGCCCGGCGGCGGCCTCGAGCTCGGCCAGGGTGGTGGTGACGATGATCGAGGCGGGTAGGCCGTTGTGTTGGCCGAGGTTTCCGGAGGCGAGCAGGGCGCGCAGCGCGGCATTGAGACCATCGTGTTGGCGCTGCGCCGGGGAGCGGGAGTCTTTATCGATCACCTCTTGGCTGGGCGCGCCGTCCACGGTGGGGGTGTCATCGGTGGGGTTGCACATGCCGGGGGCGGCTAGTTTGGCCCACACGGCTTCTAGGGTGGCGCGGGCTTCGGGGGTGAGCCAGCCGTGTAGTGCGGACATGCCGTCGGCTTCCTGCTTACCCAGGGTCAGGCCGCGCCGGCGGGCGCGATCGTCGTCGCTGTAGGTGCCGTCGGGGTTGAGGCAGTCGGCGAGGGTGTCGGCCAGTGCGCCGAGTTGTTCGGGTCGATGTTGGGTGCCCAGGCGGGCGAGGTGTTTTTCGGCGCGTTCGCGGGTGGCTTGGTCGATCCAGCCGGGTAGTTGGTGGTAGAACCGGCGGATCGCCGCGACTTGCGCGCCCCCCAGTTTCCCGTCGCGTTGGGCCGCGGCGGTTTCGGCGAGCACCGGCGCCAACGGTTCGCCGGTCAACGCGCGGCGGGGTCCGAGGTCGGCGGCTTCGTGAATGCGCCGGCCCGCTTCGCCACGGGTGATCAACGCCCACTCGGCGATCGCATGCGAGAGCGTGCCGCCCAGTTCTTCGGGGGTGGCCTGGCGGGCCAGCTGATTGATCAGCGGATGCTCGATGGCTGGCACGCGGCGGCGCACCGTCTCGCAGCGCTCCAACAACGCCAACCGCTCCGGCGTGGTCAACGCCTCAAAATCCAGACCAACTACCCCGTCAACCGCGGCATCCAGGGCGTCGAAGGCAGCCGTGATCGCCTCCCGATCGGCCGCTCTCGAATGCATGTTCGAATACTATGACCGGGCACCGACAAAACCCATCTGGCAAAACCACTGAGGCGCAGGTGGCCTAGGCGGCGGGATCAGGCCGCGATGCGCCGGGCGCCTTCGTTCAACGCCTGATCGAAGCGATCCAGCACCGTCTCGGCCACCAGCCGGTGCGCCCCCAGCGGGGCCGCAATCTCGATGCCGGCGCGGTCAGCGAACGCGCGCACCCGGTCCGGCAGCAACCCCGGCGCCAGGAACCACGGCGCGATGATCACCCGTCGGGCGCCTTGGCGGCGCAACCTGCCGGCGGCTTCGGCCAGCGACCGTTGCGGTCGGGTGGCGAACGCCGTCGTCGCGCCGACCCAACCAGTGCCCACGAGCAGCTTCGGCGCCACCCGCGCGGTGCGCGCGTTCGCTACGGGATCCGACGAGCCGATCGCCACGACGAGCACTCCGAGCGTGTCGTCGAGCCGCGAAACCCCCAACCCCGTCACGCGCTGACGCAGCACCGACACCAACCGGTCGTCCTCGCCGAGCACGGGCGCCTGGCGCACCCGCTGCGGCGTCGTGCAGCCGGCGATCTGGCGGGGGATGTCGACGCGGGCGTGGTAGGCGTTTGCCAGCAGCAGCGGGGCGACGACAGCCCGCCCGGCGCCCGATAGCCCGTCCAGCACGTCGACCAGGCTGGGCGCGTTCAGCTCGCAGAAGGCCAGCCGCACGTCCAGCCCGGGGCGCAGGAGCGCCACCCGGTCGGCGACGGCCCGCGCATTGGCGGCCGACCGAGGATCCTTGCTTCCGTGGGCGGTCAGCACGAGTGCCGTCACGACGCGTGCAACCCACATTCTGTCTTGGTCAGGCCCTGCCAGCGCCCGCTGCGCGGGTCGGCGCCCTCGACCGGCTTGGCCGTGCACGGAGCGCAGCCGATCGATGGATAGCCTTCGTAGACAAGGGGATTGACCAACACATCGTGTTCGGCGATGTAGTCCTGCACGTCCTGATCGGTCCACGCCGCCAGCGGGTTGACCTTCACCAGCTTGAACGCGTCGTCGAAGCCGACGAGCGGGGCGTTGGCGCGGGTCGGCGCCTCGACCCGGCGCAGCCCGGTGACCCAGGCCGAGTAGCCACGCAGCGCTTTGCCCAGCGGGGCGACCTTGCGCAGCCGGCAGCACTCGCCGGGGTCACGGGCGAACAGGTCCTTGCCCAGCAGTTTGTCCTGCTCGGCCACCGAGTGCTCCGGGGTGACATTGAGCACCCGCACGTCGTAGACCGACTCGATCGCGTCCCGGGTGCCGATGGTTTCCACGAAGTGATAGCCGGTGTCGAGAAACAGCACCGGCACGCCCGGCCGCACCTTGGCGGCCAGGTCCACCAGCACGGCGTCGGCCATGTTCGAGGCCACCACGTAGTTGCACGTCGCCCAGCCGCGCGGCCCGTTGACACCGCCGAAGTTCTCCTCGGTCCACCGCAGCAGATCGGTGGCGCTGGCGCCCACGAGTTCCGCCGCGCCGCGGGCGGCCAGCTCACGCAGTTCGGCCTCGCTGCGCTTGGTCGCTTCGCCGCTCATCGCAGGTCGCCTTCCTCGGCGCGAACGACCCACTGCGCGAATCGTTCACCGTCGGAGCGGTGTTTGATGAAATTCCGCACCACCCGTTCGATGTAGTCGCCCAGCTCGTCGCTGGTGACCTTGTGCTGGCGCAGTTTTCGGCCGAAACCACTGTCCAGGCCGAGGCTGCCGCCCAGGTGCACCTGGAAGCCCTCGACCGAGGCGCCGTGACCGTCGTCGACCATCTGGCCCTTGAACCCGATGTCGGCGACCTGAATCCGCGCACACGAGTTCGGGCAGCCGTTGATGTTCACCGTGATCGGCACGTCGAGCTCGGAGTTGATGTCCTCGAGGCGGCGCTCCAGCTCGGGCACCAATCCCTGTGCCCTGCCCCGTGTTTCGGCGAACGACAGTTTGCAGAACTCGATCCCGCTGCACGCCATCAGATTTCGGCGCCAATGCGACGGGCGCGACTGCAGGCCCAAGGCCTCCACCCCGGCGATCAGATCCTCGAGCTTGTCGTCGGGAACGTCGAGGATGACCAGCTTCTGGTAGGGGGTGAACCGGATTCGGTTCGAGCCGGCCCGCTCGGCCAGGTCGGCCACCGCCGTGAGGACGGTGCCCGACACGCGTCCGGCGATCGGCGCAACCCCGACGGCGTTGAGCCCGTTCTTCAGCCGCTGCACGCCGACGTGGTCCACCGCGTGCTTGACCGGCTCCGGGGCCGGGCCGTCGATCAGCGGGCGCTTGAGGTATTCGGTTTCGAGGATTTCCCTGAATTTTTCGACGCCCCAGTCCTTGATCAGGAACTTCAGCCGCGCCTTGGACCGCAGCCGCCGGTAGCCGTAGTCGCGGAACACCGACGTCACCGCCGCCCACACCTCGGGCACCTCGTGCAGCGGAACCCACGCGCCGACCCGTTGGGCCAGCATCGGATTGGTGGACAGGCCGCCGCCGACCCACAGGTCCAGGCCGGGACCGTGCTCGGGATGGTTGACGCCGATGAACGCGATGTCGTTGATCTCGTGCGCGACATCCTGCAGGCCCGAGATGGCGGTCTTGTACTTGCGCGGCAGGTCGGCGAAGTCGGGCTTGCCGATGTAGCGGCGGACGATCTCGTCGATCGCCCAGGTCGGGTCGAGCACCTCGTCGAGCGACTCGCCGGCCAGGGGTGAGCCCAGGATCACGCGCGGGCAGTCACCGCACGCCTCGGCGGTCTGCAGTCCGACGTCGGCGAGCCTGCGCCAGATTTCGGGGACGTTCTCCACCTCGATCCAGTGCATCTGCACGTTCTGCCGGTCGGAGATGTCGGCGGTGTCGCGTCCGAACTCCGTCGAGATCTCGCCGATCGTGCGCAGCGCGGCGGTGGACAGGGCGCCGCCGTCGCAGCGCACCCGCATCATGAAGTATTTGGCCTCGAGCAGGTCGGCGTTCTCGTCGCCGGTGAACGACCCGTCGTAGCCCTGCTCACGCTGGGTGTAGAGGCCCCACCAGCGGAAGCGGCCGCGCAGATCGCTCTTGTCGATGCTGTCGAAGCCGGCCTTGGCGTAGACGTTTTCGATGCGCTCCCGCACCTCGAGCGGGGCGCCGGCCCGCTTCATCTCTTCGTTGGCGTTGAGTGGCTCGCGATCTCCCAGCGCCCACTGGCCCTCGCTGCGGGCTTTTGCGGGACGGGCTGTGGTCATTCGGAGGTTCTCCTTCGCGAATGTTGCAGGCGTGGACGCGCGGCTCACCGTTCTTTCGGCGGCGCAGATCCGGCGCCAGCTGGACGTACAGGTGGGCGGGTCTACGACATCAAGGCAGACAGCTACAGCTGCAGACACGCTTGAGATCGATATGCCGCCGCGCCACGAGGGCTGTCCCGGCATTGCAGCGCGGGTTGTAGCGGGCGGCGGTCACGCGCCCATTCTGCCACGGATGGCGACCAGCCGCGCCACCAGGTCAAATTTGTTCTCACAGTGATTAAAACTACGGGCGAATCCTGGGTGGTTGGGTTGACAAAACCGAGAATCCGCTGAGAGGCCTCCAGTTCGGCGGGCGTGGGAAGATTTGGCATGCCCCCTCACGAGGCCCCCGTGGACCTGCCCGCCCTGCGGCCGAATCCCGGGCGGCCGTTCGGCTTGTACATCCACGTTCCGTTCTGCATAACGCGTTGCGGCTACTGCGACTTCAACACGTACACGCCGGCCGAACTGGGCGGCGTCAACCCGGACGCCTGGCTGAACGCGCTGGGATCGGAGCTCGAACTGGCGGCCGCGCGGTTGGGCGGACCGACCGTCGGCACGGTGTTTGTCGGCGGGGGGACCCCGTCGCTGCTGGGCGGCGAACGCATGGCCACGTTGCTGGGCATGGTGCGCGGCCACTTCGTCCTGGCTCCCGACGCCGAGGTGACCACCGAGGCCAACCCCGAGTCGACGTGGCCGGAATTCTTCGCGGCGATCCGGGCCGCCGGATACACGCGGGTGTCGCTGGGCATGCAGTCGGTGTCACCGCGAGTGCTCGGGGTCCTCGACCGGGTACACACGCCGAACCGGTCGGCGGCCGCGGCCCGCGAGGCGTTGGCCGAGGGCTTCGACCACGTCAGCCTCGACCTGATCTATGGAACGCCGGGGGAGTCCGACGACGACCTGGCGCGCTCCGTCGACACCGCGGTCGGCGCCGGCGTCGATCACGTGTCCGCGTACGCCCTGCTCGTCGAGGAGGGCACCGCGCTGGCCCGGCGCGTTCGGCGCGGGGAACTGGCCGCACCCGACGACGACGTGCTGGCGCACCGCTACGAGTTGGTCGATGCCCGGCTGTCCGCGGCCGGGATGGCCTGGTACGAGGTGTCCAACTGGTCGCGACCGGGCGGCGAGTGCGGGCACAACCTCGGCTACTGGGACGGCGGCGAGTGGTGGGGCGCCGGGCCCGGGGCGCACGGACACGTCGGTGCGACGCGCTGGTGGAACGTCAAGCACCCCAACGCGTATGCGGAGATGCTGGCCGGTGCCGCGCTGCCGGTGGCGGGTTTCGAGGAGCTGGACGGCGACGCCCTGCACACCGAGGACGTGCTGCTGAAAACCCGCCTGCGCCAAGGGCTTCCGATAGACCGGCTGGGCGTGGCCGAACGCGAACGCGCCGAAACCGTCGTCGCTGACGGCCTGTTGGTGACCGACGGCGACCGGCTGGTGCTCACCCCGCGCGGGCGGCTGCTGGCCGACGCGGTGGTGCGCTCGCTGCTCGGCTAGCGCTCAGGCGCCCGGGAACCAGTGCCCGACGATGCGGACGATCTCGATGTACAGCGGGATCCCGATGGTGACGTTGTAGGAGAACGTCAGGCCCAGCGAGGCGGCCAGCGGCAACGTCGGGCTCGCCTCGGGAATGGCCAGGCGCTGGACCGCCGGGACGGCGATGTAGGACGCCGCACCGCACAGCACCGCGAACAGCACGTACGTTCCCGTCTTGAAGCCGGCATGGGTCAGGTCGGAGTAGGTGTAGGCGACAAAAATCCCCAGCGTCGCGAAGATGTTCGGCGCCAGCAGGCCGTAGAAGATGAAACCGACGCCCGCCGATCTCAGGTCCTTTAATTTTCGCGACGCCGTCATGCCCATCTCGAGCAAGAACAGGCAGAGCACGCCCTGGAACGCCAAGACGAAGAACTTGTCGTCGTCTTGCACGACCTTCTGCCCCTGCAGACCACTGACGAGGCCGATGATGATTCCGCCGAAGAGCAGGACCAGGCCGGGGTTGAGGAATACCTCCTGGAAGAGCTCGCGGGAGAAGAGCGGCATCTTCTTGCCCGCCGGCGCGGGCGGGGGTTGGCCGGGCTCCCAGTCCGGGTGGTCCAGTCGCTCCATCGAGAGCTCCAGTTCCTGCTCGACTCCCCGGTCGTGCTCGGCCTCGAGGCTCCGGCCATGCGGAGGCTTTGCCGCCGTGCCGGGCCCGACCCCGACCTTGACGGGTGGCGTGTAGCCGGCCTCGTCGGGCATGTACCCCGCCGAGTCCATTTCCCGGTGCCGCAGCCGCGCCACCAGGTACAGCGCCACCAGGCAGCCCGGAACCTCCATGATCGCCAGCATGACCGGCATGTACGCGTTGAAGGCGATGCCAACGGCCGTCAGGACCGCCACGCAGGTGGCGAAGGTTCCCGCCGAGTCCGACCCGTAATAGCCGGCGACCGTCGCCCGGTCCACCTTCCGCAGGGACGTCAGCCACCCCAGGAGGACGTAGGCGACGCATCCGATGAGGAAGTTCAGTACGAAGCCCAGCACCATGAATCCCACGATGGCGCCGATGCTGGAGGCGCTGACGTTGGCCAGCTCCTCGCCGCCGTGCCAGCCGATGGCCAGCAGCAGGTACATCGTCAAGCCCTGGTAGATCACGTAGGGGAATTCGAACCGCACCTTCAGGATCGGGATCAGGAACCCGAAGTAGAAGAACAGCAGGAGCGGCTTGAACAGGTTATGGGTGAAGTTGTGCCAAAACTCTTGGACCATGGGTGCCTCTCTCATTGATGCGGTGATCAGGGGAAGCACCGTCCGCAACCGTGCCAACCACGAACATCCCGAGACCGTGCCAAAATTTATCCCCGCCGATGCGGGTCCGCCACTCGGACACGACGCAAAAAGCCCAGGTTTTGCCGAGGTGCGCCCGAATGGCCGGTTTTGCTAAAGCCGGTGGTCAGAGCCGCGCAGGTGGGGCCGCGTTAGGGTCGATTGACGTGAATCCGCTGTCACTTCCCTGTGATTTCGCTGTGTGGATCGACGCCTCGTCGGCGCGCCGCGAATGCGGCGACGGCTTTGGGCCGACTCCGGTGCGGCGACCTGCCACCGGGCCTCACGCGGAAGGCGAGCGGCGCGTGAGGATTTCCCCCGAGCCGTGCGGGCGCGACGCGGGGCCGCACGCCGGTTTCGCGATGATCGGCGGCTCGTCGTTCAGGCCGCGCGGGCCCGGCGGTGGCCGCTCGCCGAAACGACGGACGGTTCGACGTCGTCCCGGTCGCCCGCGGGCCGGCCGGCGAACGGTGTTAGCTGCGCTGGGCCGCCGGGCGCGCCGTTAAAGTTTCGTTAAAGCTGCCCGGTGGGCCTTTCCCCGCCGGCGCGGTCGCTGCGTCGTTGCGTGACCCCGACGGGAGGGGTTGCGCCCGCTTACATAGGTTAGGCTACATTTACTTACCGTGACCGAGGTCAGCGTCGAGACAAGCCCCGGCGGCGTCGCGTCACCACCGATCCCCCTGCCGCCCGGCATCCATCCGCCCGACCTGGCGGCCGAGCTGGCCGCGGTGCTGCCGGAGCGGCTCGGCGAGGAATACGTGCTCTACGAACACGACGGTCAATGGGTGCTGGCCAGCGGCGTGCGGGCGATGGTCGAGCTGGACAGCGACGAGCTGCGGTTGGTCCGCGACGGCACGATCGAGCGGCAACGATGGTCGGGACGGCCGGGACCGGTCCTGGGCGAAGCCATCGACCGGCTGCTGCTGGAAACCGACCAGCTGTTCGGCTGGATCGCCTTCGAATTCGGCGTCTACCGCTACGGGCTGCAGGAGCGGCTGGCGCCGCACACCCCGCTGGCGCGGCTGTTTTGGCCACGCACCCGCATCGTGGTGACCAGGGACGTGGTTCGCCTCTTCGGCGCGGCGGCCGGCCACCGCGAGGCGGTGCGCGAGTTGCTGGGCGGCGGCGTGCGCGACGTGGGGGACGCCCGCGCGATCGACGTGACCGCCGACCCGTCCGGATACCGCGATCGGGTGGCGGCGGCCGTGGGTGAGATCGCGGCGGGCAGTTATCACAAGGTGATCTTGTCCCGTTGTGTCGAAATCCCGTTCGCGCTGGACTTCCCGTCCACCTACCGGCTGGGCCGGCGGTTCAACACGCCGGTCAGGTCGTTCCTGTTGCGGCTGGGCGGAATTCGCGCCGTGGGCTACAGCCCCGAACTGGTTGCGGCCGTCCTCCGCGACGGCACGGTGGTGACCGAGCCGCTGGCCGGCACCCGCGCCTTGGGCCGGGGTGCGGCGCGGGATCGTCAGGCTCGCGACGAACTGGAATCGAACTCCAAAGAGATTGTGGAGCATGCCATTTCGGTGCGCAGCTCGCTGCGGGAGATGACCGAGATCGCCGAACCGGGCACCGCGGCGGTCACCGACTTCATGGCGGTGCGGGAGCGGGGGAGTGTGCAACACCTCGGCTCCACGATCAGCGCGCGCCTGGGCCCATCGAGCGACCGGATGGACGCGCTGGAGGCGCTTTTCCCGGCGGTCACCGCGTCGGGCATCCCGAAGGCCGCCGGCGTCGAGGCCATTCTGCGCCTCGACGAATGCCCGCGCGGCCTGTATTCCGGTGCGGTCGTGATGGTTTCGGCGGACGGCGGGCTGGACGCGGCGCTGACGCTGCGGGCGGCCTACGAATGCGACGGGAAGACCTGGTTGCGGGCCGGCGCCGGCCTCATCGAGGAGTCCGAACCCGAGCGCGAATTCGAGGAGACCTGCGAAAAGCTGTCCACCCTCGCGCCATATCTCATCGCACGCCACTAGCGTCCGCTCCCCGGCCTGCCGTTCCGGGCCTTCAATGTGCCCGGGTGCCCGACCCCATTTCGGCCCCGGGGGACTTTCGGCCCTAGTTGAGCGGGCGCGCGCGTGTCAGCTTGATGTAACCGTGTGACACAGATACATTCACTGTTACTGGCCGAAACACATAACTGGGGAGGACCCGTGTCCGAGGGCTTGACCAATCTGCAGCTACTCCACGAGCTTGAGCCCGTGGTCGAGCGCCTGCTCAACCGCCACCTGTCGCTGTTCAAGGAATGGAATCCGCACGACTACGTCCCGTGGTCGGACGGCAAGAACTTCTACGCTCTCGATGGCCAGGACTGGGAGCCCGGTCAAAGCCGGCTCTCCGACGTGGCGCAGGTCGCGATGGTGCAAAACCTGCTGACCGAGGACAACTTGCCGTCGTATCACCGCGAGATCGCGATGAACTTCAGCCTGGACGGCCCGTGGGGGCAGTGGGTGAATCGGTGGACCGCGGAGGAGAACAGGCACAGCACGGCGCTGCGCGACTACCTGGTGGTCACCCGCGCCGTCGACCCGGTCGAGCTGGAAAAGCTCCGCATGGAGCAAATGACCAGGGGCTTCAGCCCGGGCCAGAACCACCAGGGCGACATGTTTGCTGAGAGCCTGTTCGATTCGGTCATGTACGTGTCGTTTCAGGAATTGGCCACCCGCGTCGCGCACCGCAACACCGGCAAGGCCGCCGACGACGCCATCGCGGAGCAGTTGATGGCCAGGGTGTCGCACGACGAGAACCTGCACATGATCTTCTATCGGGACGTCAGCGCCGCCGGCCTCGACATCGCCCCCAATCAGGCGATGAAGTCGGTGCACCGGATCCTGCGCAACTTCAAGATGCCCGGGTTTACCGTGCCGGAGTTCCGGCGCAAGGCCGTGATCATCGCGGTCGGCGGCGTCTACGACCCGCGCATCCACCTCAACGAGGTCGTCATGCCGGTGCTGAAGAAGTGGCGCATCTTCGAACGCGAAGACTTCACCGGTGAGGCCGCACGGATGCGCGACGACCTCGGCGCCCTGGTCAAGGAGCTCGAGGTGGCCGGCGACAAATTCGACGAATCCAAGCGGCGCTACCTGGAGCGGGAAGCCCGCAAGACCGAAAAGATCACCGCCGGCAAGGTGCTCCAAACCAAGGGGACGCTGACGCTCAGCGGGCGGTAATCGGTCGCGAGCCGTAACGCGGCCGCGAATTCTCGCGCGGGTTTACGGCCCACCGAGCTGGCGCGCGATCGCCTTTTTGTCGACCTTGCCGATCGGGGTGGTGGGCAGCGCCGCCATCGCGACCAGCACGTCGGGCCGGGCGTGGGCGGCCACCCCGCGCCTGTCGAGGTGGGCGTTCAACTCCGCAAGGCCGATCGGTTCCCCTACGAAAACGACCGCGGCGCAGATCTTTTCGCCCAGGTAGGGATCGGGCAGCGCGACCGCGGCGGCGGAAAGGATCGCGGAATGGCTCAGCATCTGCTCCTCGAGGTCGGCCGCGGCGATCGTTTCGCCGCCGCGGCAGATGACGTCCTTGACCCGGCCGGTGACCACCAGGTAGCCGTCGTCGCGGCGGCGGACCAGGTCGCCGCTGCGGAAGAAGCCGTCGGGATCGAAGCAGCGCTCGTTGTCCCGCTCGGCGCGGAAATAGCCGTTGAACGTGTACGGTCCGCGCACCAGGAGCTCGCCTTCCTCGCCGGGCCGCACCGGCCGGCCGACGGCGTCGACGATGCGGAGTTCGTCGGCGGCGCACAACGGCCGCCCCTGGGTGTTCTCGACGACCTCCGGCGGATCGTCGAGGCGGGTGAAGCTCAGCAGCCCCTCCGCCATGCCGAACACCTGCTGGAGGCCCGGGGTGAGCGCGGCGCGCACCAGCCGGGCGTCCGCCGGATCCAGCCTGGCCCCGCCGACCTGCAAGAGCCGCAGCGACTTCGGCGTCACCGGCTCCCACTCACACGCGTGCGCCCACAGCTTGGCCAGCGCCGGCACCAGCGCGGTCACCGTGACGCCGTGCCGAGCGATGGCGGCAAAGGTGGCCTCCGGGCTGGGGTCGGCGCCGAACACCGTGGTGGCGCCGACCGTCATCGCGCCGAGCAGCCCGGGACAGGCCAGCGGGAAGTTGTGGCCGGCGGGCAGCACGGCGAGATGGACGTCGTCGGCGCCGAGCCGGCAGACCTCGGCGCTGGCGGTCGCGTTGAACACGTAGTCGTCATGGGTGCGGGGGATCAGTTTGGGGGTGCCGGTGGTGCCGCCGGACACCAACAGCAAGGCGGGCGCCGCCGGGTCGGCCGGCGCCGCCGGCGGCCGGGCGGGGTTCGCGTCGCACAGGCGCGCCCAGGAGATGAACGGCCCGGGGTCGCCGTCGACGATGACATGTCGGAGCGTGGGGTGATCCTCGACGAGGTCTCGCGCCATCGCGCGGTAGTCGAAACCGTGTGCGGCATCCGCGATCACGAGCCCGGTCGCCCGGCTGACCGCGGCGAAGTGCGTTAATTCGGCGGCCCGGTGGCCGGGAAGGCACATCACCGGCACCGCCCCGGCGCGCAACAACCCGAACAGAGCGACCGCGAACTGGGAGCCGTTCGGCAGCTGCAGCAGGACCCGGTCACCCGGCGCGACGCCCAGCCCGCGCAGCCCGGCGGCGGCGCCGTCGGCCCGCTCGTCGAGCTCCGCATAGCTCAATCCGGCGTCCGCCATGGCGTCGATGACCGCGACCCGGTCGGGCCAGCGCCGCGCCGCGTCGGAGAGGATCGTGTCGAGGGTTTGCCCGGTCCAATAGCCGGCCGCGCGGTAGGAGGCGGCCCGGTCGGCCGGAAACGGGACGAATCCCTCCGGCCGGCCCGCCGGGGGCCGCGTTGCGTTCGGGGGCATCTGTCTCCTATGGCCTTGGACCGGGGGTGGTAGCGGCGACGCGGGGATCGAGGATAGGGTAACCAAACAACTTAGGGCAGCCTGTGCTAATTCAGGAGGATTTCGTGGTGCATGCCCCGGCGTGCTCGGAGGATATCCGTGCGGAGGTGGCCGAACTGCTCGGCGTCCACGCCGACACCATCCACCCAAGCGGCAACCTCATCGGCCAGGGCCTGGACTCGATCCGGATGATGACGCTGGCCGGTCGCTGGCGCCGCCAGGGCATCGCCGTCGATTTCGCCACGCTGGCGGCCGCGCCGACGATCGAGGCCTGGGCCGAGGTGGTGACGGCCGGCTCCCGGGCCGCCGGCGCCGACCAGGACGCCGGGGAACCCGCCCCGCCCGTCGGCGCCGGGCCATCCGGGGAAGGCGAGCCCTTTCCGCTCGCCCCGATGCAGCACGCGATGTGGGTCGGCCGCGACGACAACCAGCGGTTCGGGGGCGTGGCCGGGCACCTCTACGTCGAGTTCGACGGCGGGCCGATCGAGCCCGACCGCCTGCGCGCCGCGGCCACCCGGCTGGCGCTTCGCCACCCGATGCTGCGGGTGCGGTTTTTGCCCGACGGCACGCAGCGCATCGCCGCCGCCGACTGCGGAGACTTCCCCGTCACCGTGGTGGACCTGCGCGCCGACGAGGGCCGCGCCGAGCGGCGCCTTGCGGCCATCCGCCACGCCAAATCGCACCAGCAGCTCGACGGCGCGGTGTTCGAACTCGCGTTGACGCTGCTTCCCGGCGGGCGGTCCCGGCTGCACGTCGACCTGGACATGCAGGCCGCCGACGCGATGAGCTACCGCACCCTGATGGCCGATCTGGCCGCCCTCTACCTCGGCCGCGACCTACCCGAATTGGGTTACACCTACCGCGAATACCGCCTGGCCGTCGAGGCGCGGCAGGCGCGGCCGCAACCGGCCCGCGACGCCGACCGCGACTGGTGGGCGCGGCGCATCCCGCAGCTGCCCGACCCGCCGGCGCCGCCGTCGACGGGCGGCCGGGGCGCGCGCACGAGCACCCGGCGCTGGCACTGGCTGGACCCGGCAACCCGCGACGCCCTGTTCGCCCGCGCCCGGGCGCGCGGCGTCACCCCCGCGATGGCGCTGGCCGCGGCGTTCGCCGACGCGCTGGCCCGGTGGTCGACCACCGCGCGGTTTCTGCTGAACGTCCCGCTGTTCGGGCGTCAGGCGCTGCACCCCGACGTCGACCTGTTGGTCGGCGACTTCACCTCCTCGCTGCTGCTCGACGTCGACCTGACCCGCGCCAGCACCGCGGCGGAGCGGGCACACGCCGTGCAGGACGCCATGCGGGCCTCCGCCGCCCACGCCGCCTACCCCGGGCTGTCGGTGCTGCGCGACCTGGGCCGCCATCGCGGCACCCAGGTGCTGGCGCCGGTCGTCTTCACCAGCGCGCTGGGCCTCGGCGAGCTGTTCGATGCCGACGTCACAACGCAATTCGGCACGCCCGCGTGGATCATCTCCCAGGGGCCCCAGGTGCTGCTCGACGCGCAGGTCACCGAGTTCGACGGCGGGGTGTTGGTGAACTGGGACGTGCGCGACGGCGTCTTCGCGCCGGGCGTCATCGACGCCATGTTCGCCCACCACGTCGACGAGCTGCTCCGGCTGGCCGCCGCCGACGACGCCTGGGACGCGGCCGGGCCGTCGGCGCTGCCGGCCGCGCAGCGCGCCGTGCGTGACGCGGTCAACAGCCCCGCCGCCGAGCCGAGCGGCGATGCGCTGCACGACGGGTTCTTCCGCCAGGCCGAGCGGCGGCCCGACGCCCCCGCGGTGTTCGCCGGTTCCGGCGGCCTGACCTATGCGCAGCTGCGTGAGCAGGCGCTCGCGGTGGCGGCGGCGCTGCGTGCGGCGGGCATCGGCGCCGGCGACACCGTCGCGGTCGTGGGCCCCAAGACCGCCGAACAGGTGCCGGCCGTGCTGGGCATCCTGGCCGCCGGCGGCGCCTATCTGCCGATCGGCGTCGACCAGCCCCGCGACCGCGCGGAACGCATCGTGGCCGCCGGCGCGGTCCGGTTGGCCCTGGTCTGCGGCCACGAGCGGATGTCGCTACCGGTGCCGACCCTGCGGGTCGCGGACGCGCTCGCCCACACACCGAACGAATTCGTCCGCGCGGCAAGAGATCCCACCCAACTGGCGTACGTGCTGTTCACGTCGGGCTCGACCGGGGAACCCAAGGGCGTCGAGGTCACGCATGACGCCGCGATGAACACCGTGGAGTGCGTCACCCGGCGCTTCGGCATCGGGCCCGCCGATCGTTTCCTGGCCCTCTCGGCCCTGGAAGCCGACATGTCGGTGCTGGAGATCTTCGCGCCCCTGCGGGCCGGCGGCGCCATCGTCGTTGTCGACGAGGCACACCGGCGCGATCCCGACGTTTGGGTCCGGCTCATCGACACCCACCAGGTGACCATGCTCAACGTCATGCCCGGCTCCCTGGACATGCTGCTCGACGCCGGTGCCGGGCCGGGGCTGTCGTCGCTGCGGGCGGTGCTGGTCGGCGGCGATTGGGTGCGCCCCCGCCAGGCCCGTCGGCTGCGGCTCGAGTCGCCCGGCGTGCGGTTCGCGGGGCTGGGCGGCGCGACCGAGACCGCCGTGCACGCAACGATTTTCGAGGTGCTCTTCGAGGCCGGCGAACTCGCCAACCTGCCGGCGGACGCGACCGCGGTTCCGTACGGCGTGCCGTTGCCGAACATCGCCTGCCGGGTCGTCAACGGGGCCGGCGAGGACTGCCCCGACTGGGTGGCCGGTGAGTTGTGGGTGTCCGGGCGCGGAATCGCCCGCGGCTACCGCGGCCGACCCGACCTGACCGCCGAGCGCTTCGTCACGCACGACTCGCGGACCTGGTACCGCACCGGCGATCTGGCGCGCTACCGGCCGGACGGCGTCCTGGAATTCGTCGGCCGCGCCGATCACCGCGTCAAGCTCCGTGGGTACCGCGTCGAACTCGGCGAGGTCGAGGCCGCGATGCAACGGGTGCCGGGCGTGCGCGGGGCGGTGGCCGCCGTCGTCGCGGGACCGGCGGGGTCCGACGCGCTGGCCGCGGCGGTCTGTGCGGACGATGCCGCGCTGACCGCGCAGCGGATTCGGGAAGGCCTCGCCGATCTCGTTCCCGCACACATGATTCCGCGCCATATATCGCTGGTGGAGCGCATCCCGGTCACCGGCGCGGGCAAGATCGACCGCCGTGCGGTCGCCGACCGACTGCGGGCCGCGGTTTCCCGCTCGGATCAACCGGGCCGCCGGGCCCCGTCGACGGCGCTGGAAGCCGCCCTCGCCGCCCTCGTGGGAGACACGCTCGGCTTGGAGGCGGTGGGCCTCGACGACGACTTCTTCGCGCTCGGCGGGGATTCGGTGCTGGCCACCCGGGCGGTCGCCCGCATCCGCACCTGGCTGGACACCCCCGACGTCATGGTCGCCGACATCTTCGCCACCCGAACCGTTTCGGCGCTTGCCGGCTTGCTCGCCGGCCGCGAGCGCGACGGCGGGCGCCTCGATCAGGTCGCCGAGCTGTACCTGGAAGTCGTCGGCATGGATGCGGACTCGGTTCTGTCCGCCACTCAAGGTTCCGTCAAAAGCGAAGCGGCACAATGACGTTAAGCGTGCCCACGACCTTTGCGCCCTGGATCAGGCTGGTTCCCGGGCGCGACGAGGCGCGACGCAGGGGCGCGACCGTGCTGTTCCCGCACGCCGGGGCGGCCGCCGCGAGCTACCGGACGTTGGCCACGGCGCTGGCCGCCGGCGGGGGCGACACCTACGTCGTGCAGTATCCGCAACGGGCCGACCGGCTGCGCGACCCCGCCCCCCACACCGTGCATGACCTGGCCGACGGCCTGTTCGGGGCCGGACCGTGGCATCGCGTCGCGCCGCTGCGGCTGTTCGGCCACAGCATGGGCGCCGTCGTCGCCTTCGAATTCGCCCGGATCGCCGAGGCGCGCGGCGCGCGGGTCCACAAGCTCTGGGTGTCGGCCGGTCCCGCGCCGTGCGCGATCGCCGGGATGCCGGAGTTGCCGACCACCGACCACGGGTTGCTCGCCGACATCGCCGACCTGGGCGGGACCGATCCCGAGCTGCTCGCCGACGACGAGTTCGCCGAACTGTTGACCACCGCGGTGCGCGCCGACTACCGGGCGTTCAATCGCTACGCCCCCGGCCCCGGCGTCCGCATTCGCGCGGACATACACGTGCTGGGAGGGCGCGACGACCACCGCGTCGACGCCGACGCCCTGCGTCGGTGGCACGACCACACCGAGGGCGCCTTCGGGCTGTCGTTCTACGACGGCGGCCACTTCTACGTCAACGACCACATCGACGCCGTCGCCGCGCTGGTGAATGCCGATGCCTGACAACCACGTCGACGCCCACACCGACCCCGTCGTCGTGGTCGGCATGGCGATCGAGGCGCCGGGCGGTGTCGAGACCGCCGAGGGTTACTGGGAGCTGTTGTCCCGGCAGCGGGAGGGGCTGTCCCCATTTCCCACCGACCGGGGCTGGCCGATCCGCGAGCTGTTGGCGGGGTCTCGCCGCGACGGCTTCAAGCCGATCCATGACTCCGGCGGATTCCTCGCCGGGGCAACGACATTCGATCCGGCGTTCTTCGGCATTTCACCCCGCGAGGCCATCGCGATGGATCCCCAGCAGCGGGTCGCGCTGCGGGTGGCGTGGCGCGCGCTGGAGAACGGCGGCATCAACCCCGACGACCTCGCCGGACACGACGCCGGCTGCTATGTTGGCGCCTCGGCCACCGGCTACGGCCCCGAGATGGCCGAGTTCTCCCAGCACAGCGGCCATTTGATCACCGGCACGGCGCTCGGCGTGATCTCCGGCCGGATCGCCTACACGCTGGGGCTCGCCGGTCCGGCGCTGACGATCGACGCCTCGTGCGCGTCGGCGCTGGCGGCGTTTCACGTGGCGGCTCAGGCGGTTCGCTCCGGCGACTGCGACCTCGCGCTCACCGGCGGCGTCTGCGTGATGGGCTCGCCGGGTTTCTTCGTGGAGTTCTCCAAACAGCACGCGCTGTCCGACGACGGCCACTGCAGGCCCTTCACCGCGCACGCCACCGGAACGGTGTGGGCGGAGGGCGCGGCAATGTTTGTGCTGCAACGCGAATCGGCCGCGCGGCGCGACGGCCGCCGGGTCCTCGCCGAGGTCCGCGCGAGCGCCGTCAACCAGGACGGCCGGAGCGCCGGCCTGACGGCCCCCAGCGGCGCGGCGCAGACCCGCCTGTTCCGCCGCGCCATCGCGCAGGCGAACGTTCGGCCCGACGAGGTCGGGATGATCGAGGGCCACGGCACCGGGACCCGCCTCGGCGACGGCACCGAACTGCGTTCGCTGGCGGAGACATACGGCGACGCGGAGCCGGGCGCCGGCGCCCTGCTCGGGTCGGTGAAGTCCAACGTCGGGCACGCGCAGGCCGCGGCCGGGGCGCTGGGGCTGGCCAAGGTCCTGGTGTCGGCCGAACGCGGCGCGGTCCCGCCCACCCTGCACGCCGAGGAGGCGAGCCGCGAAATCGACTGGGACGCCCAGGGGTTGCGCCTGGCCCGGTCGCTGACGCCGTGGCCCGCGAGCGACGGCCGCCGGATCGGCGCGGCCTCCGCGTTCGGCATGAGCGGCACCAATGCGCACGTGGTCGTCGCCATTCCAGAGGCGGCCGCCCAACCGGGGGCGGGTGCCGCGTGATGCCGGCTCATCCGCTGCCCGACGGCCGCATCCCCGTGCTGCTCAGCGCCCACGAGGAAGACCTGATCGGCCAGGACGCCGCCGCGATCGGCGACTACCTGCGGCGCGCCCCGGAAGCGTCGGTGGCCTCGGTCGCCGAGACGTTGTTGCGCACCCGGCGGGTGCGCCGCCACCGCGCGGTGGCGCGCGCGGCCGACGCCACCGAGCTGGCGGCGGCCCTCGCCGCCCTGGCCGGCGGCGACGACCATCGGCTAATTGCCCGGTCATCCGAAACCGCCACGCCGCGAACCGCCTTCGTGTTTCCCGGGCAGGGCAACCAATGGCCGTCCATGGGCGCCGACGCGTACCGCCGGCTGGCCGCGTACCGATCGGAGGCCGACCGCTGCTCGGAGGCGTTCACGGCGGCCGGGCTGCCGTCGCCCCTGGTGTATCTGGTCACCGGCCCGGAGCGGGCGTGGTCGCAGCTCGACGTCCAGGCCGCGCAGTTCACCCACGCGGTCAGCCTGGCGCAGGTGTGGCGATCGTGCGGCGTCCTCCCGGACATCACGCTGGGACACAGCCTCGGCGAGGTGGCCGCGGCCTACGTGGCGGGCAGCGTCGGGCCGGCCGACGCCGTCGCCGTCATCGCGGCGCGGGCCGCCGTCGTGGAACGGCTGGCGGGCCCCTACGGCATGGCGGTGCTGGGCGCCGGCGTCGACGAAGCCGAGCGGCTGATCACCGAAACCACCGGATGGCTGGAGGTTTCGGTGGTCAACTCGCCCTCGTCGACCGTGGTGTCGGGAGACCGTGACGCCGTGGCCCGCATCGTGACGCAGGCCGAACGGCGGGGCCTGTTCGTCCGGGAGATCGACGTCGCGTTCCCCGCGCACACCAGCGCGCTGGAACCCCTGCGCGGCGAGCTGGCCGAGCTGCTGCCGGCGTCGGGGTTCGTGGACAGCCCGGTGGAATTCATCGGATCGGCCCACGGGGACATCGTGCTCCCCGGCACCGATTTCACCGGCTACTGGTACGACAATCTGCGCAACACCGTGCGATTCGACCGCGCGGCGGCGGTCGCCGCGCAACGCGGCGTCGGCACGTTCGTCGAGATGTCGGCGCACCCCTCGCTGGCGTACGCGCTCACCGACCAGCTGGACGGGGCGCTGGTCGTCGGCTCCGGACGTCGCGATGAGCCCGTCGTGGAACAACTTTCGGCCAACATCGCGGCCGCGGCGGTGGCCAACCCCGGGTACCGGTGGGTCGACGTGGTGGGAACGGTGGGCGGGCCCACGCTGCCGGGGTTCCCCAACGCGCCCATGCGCGCGGTACATCTGTGGGCCGGGGCGGAATCCCCTCCCGATGAACCTGCCCTGACCGTCGCGGTCGAGGAATGGGAACCGGGCCACGACCCGTCCACCGGGACCGGTTGCGCCATGGCGGTTGTCGCGCTCACCGGGGCCCCCGGGGCCGAGCCGTTGGCGGCGCGGCTGACCGCCGCCATCGACGGCCATCCGCGGTGCCGCCTGGTCGCGCCCGAGGAGGCCGAGATCGCCGTGCTGATCGCGCCTGATCTGCCTGACCGCGACGTGACCGTCGCCGCCGCGGAGATCCGGGGCGCGATCGGGGCCGGGCTGAACTACACCGCGTCGCTCGGTCCCCGCTGCCGCCGCGCCTGGCTGATCACCGCCAACGCCGAGTGCGTCGGGCCCGAGCAGCGGCTGCCGGCACAGGCGGCGCTGGCCGCGATGCACCGCAGCGTCGGCTTCGAATTCCCCGACTGCACGTTCGCCCATCTCGATCTGCCCGACCGGGATCTCGGTGCCGGCGACGCGCTGGCATGCGTTGACGCGCTGCTGGACGACGGCGACACGGAGGTGGCGCTGCGCGGCGGCGCTTCCGGGTTGCGCCGCCACGTCAGGGTGCTGCGCGAGCGCGCTCAGCTCGCGCCGCGGCGGCGACTGGATGCCCGCGCGCTGGACCACGTGGTGATCACCGGCGGTGGCGGCGGCATCGGCATGCGGTATGCCCGGCACTGCGTCGAGCGGGGCGCCCGGAGGCTGACCCTGCTGAGCCGCAACGGCATCGACCGCGAGCGCCTCGGCGGGTTGATCGACGGTCGCGACGTCGAGGTGTACGCCCCGGCGTGCGACATCACCGACCCGGAGATGCTGTCGGCGGTCGCGGCCGAATACGCCGCCGACGGTGCGTCATTGCTCATCCACGCGGCCGGGGCGGCGGGATTCGCCCCGCATTGCCGGCTCGCCGGCGCCGACCTGGCGGCCATGTTCGGCGCCAAGGTGATCGGCCTGGCGCGGATGGTCGAGGCGTGGCCGATGCTTCAGGGTTCGCGGATCCTGCTGTGCTCGTCGGTGTCCGGGGTATGGGGCGGCTACGGGCATGCCGGATACGCCGCGGCCAATCGCCTGCTCGACGTGCTGGCCGGGCAGCTACGGGCCAACGGGCTGGACTGCACGTCGGTGCGCTGGGGGCTGTGGCCGGGCACCGGGATCGCCGGGGCCGATGAGATCGCGCGGGTCGAACGGTCCGGCATGGTCGCGATGGATCCCGGCGCCGCCGTCGACGCCGGCCTGCGCCACGACGCCGCCGACCCGCTGATCTTCGCCGCCGACTTCGAACGGCTCCGGATGTTCTTCGAAAGTCAGGGCGCCGCAATGCCATTCGGCACCAGGTTGCGCGATCGGGGTGCGGACACCGCGGGCGACAAGACCGTCGCCGGGCTGGTGCGCGCCGAACTGGCCGCCGCGTTGCGGCTCGCCGGGCCCGAGTCGGTGGACCTGAACGCGACGCTGACCGACCTCGGCGTGGACTCGCTGCTGGCGCTGGATCTGCGCAAGCGGCTGCGCCGCGGCGTCGGCCGCTCGGTTCCGCTGGGCCGGCTGCTCGGCGGAATCACCGGCATCGAGCTGATCGACGCATTGGGGCCGGACAGGCCCTTGGAAAGGCTGGAATCCTCGCGTGACTGACACAGCGGGCGCCGGCGCTCGCCTCGACGACGAGCGCCTGGAGCTGTTGCGCCGCAAGATCGCCGAACGCGGTTTGGCCCGGCCGTCGGTGCGGGCGGACGCGGCGGTGGCGACGCTCCCGGAAATGTCCGCCGGCCAGCGCCGGATGTGGTTCGTGCAGTCGGTCGACCCGGACAGCGCGCTGCTGAACATCTGCGTCTCCTACCGCGTCACCGGCGTCGTCGACGTCGCGCGGTTGCGCCGCGCGGTGGAGGCCGTCACCGCGCGGCACCCGGTGCTGCGCACGACCTACCGGACGGACAGCGACGGCGACCCGCAGCCGGTCCTTCGCGGCGACGTGCGGCCCGGATGGGCGGAACACGACCTGTCGGGGCTGGGCGAGCAGGCCCGGCGGCTGCGGCTGGAAGTCCTGGCGCAGCGCGACTTTGGGCGCCCGTTTGACTTGGCCAACGACTCGCCGCTGCGGGTCACCGTGGCACGGGTGGGCGCCGGGGAGCTGATCCTGTTGCTGACCGCCCACCACATCGCCTGGGACGACGGATCGTGGGCGCCGTTTTTCGCCGACCTGACTCGCGCCTACACCGACCCGGACGCCGTCGAGGGGACGCCGATGTCGGCGGCCCCGGGCCCCGACGGCGCGGGCAACCTCGAGGAAGACCTGGCCTACTGGCGGTCGCTGGTCACCGATCTGCCCGAGCCGCTTGAGCTTCCGGGGCCGAACGGCACCGTGGTGCCGAGCACCTGGCGCTCACAGCGCGCGACGGCGCGGCTGTCGGCGGCCACGATCGACCGGGCGGCGGCGCTGGCGCGGGAAACCGGCGCCACCCCGTACATGGTGCTGATGGCCGCGTTCGGCGCGCTGGTGTACCGCTACACCCACGCCACCGACTTCCTGGTCGCGGCTCCAGTGCTGAACCGCGGCGCCGGAACCGAGGACGCGATCGGCTACTACGGCAACACCGTGGTGATGCGGATGCGGCCGCGGCCGCGCCGGACGTTCCGCGAGCTGGTCGCCGAGACCCGCGACAACGCGCTGGGCGCCTTCTCCCATTCGCGCGTCGACCTGGAATGGCTGGTGCGCGAGGTGAACCCGGACCGCCGGCACGGCGCCGAGCGCATGACCCGGGTCAGCTTCGGGCTGCGCGAGCCCGACGGCGGTGGCTTCCGCCCGCCCGGGGTGGCCTGCGAACGCGCCCAGCTGCGCGGTCACCTCAGCCAGCTGCCGCTGAGCCTCATGATCGAAATGCCCGGTGCGGCCGGCGCCCTGGTCGAGGCCGAGTACCTGGTCGAGGTCCTGGATCGGCCGCTGGTGGAGCAGCTGCTCGAGCACTACGCCGTCCTGCTGGACGGCATGCTGGACAGCCCCGACACACCGTTGTCGACGGCCAGGGTGATGAGCGACGCCGACGCCGACCGGCTGCGCCGGGCCTCGGCCGGCGCGAGGTTCGTGACACCGGCGGCCACCCTCCCCGCCCTGGTCGCCGAGCGCGCCGCGCTGACCCCCGATGCCGTCGCCGTCGTCTACGAGGGCCGCCGCTACAGCTACCGCGAGATCAACCAGGAGGCGAATCGGCTGGCGCACTGGCTGATCGAACGGGGCATCGGCACCGAGGACCGGGTCGCCGTGCTGCTGGACAAGTCACCCGAACTGGTTGTCACCGCGCTGGGCATCCTCAAGGCCGGCGCCGTCTACCTGCCGATCGACCCCACCTATCCCGACGACCGGTTGACGTTCATCCTGGGCGACGCGGACGCCACATTGGTGCTGCGCGAGCCGGTTACCGGCCTGGGCCGGTATCCGTCCGCCGACCCGGCGCCGGGGGAGTTGGTCCGCCCGCTGCGCCCGGGCAACACCGCCTACCTGATCTACACCTCGGGTTCGACCGGTCTGCCCAAGGGCGTTCCGGTCCCGCACGCGCCGATCGCCGAGTACTTCGTCTGGTTCGGCGACGAATACCGCGTCGACGAAACCGACCGCCTGCTGCAGGTCGCGTCGCCCAGCTTCGACGTGTCCATCGGCGAAATCTTCGGGACCTTGATTTGCGGTGCGCGCCTGGTGATTCCGCGGCCGGACGGGCTGCGCGACATCGGATACCTGACCGACCTCCTGCGCCGCGAGGGCATCACCTCGATGCACTTCGTGCCGTCGCTGCTGGGGCTCTTCCTGTCGCTGCCCGGCGTCAACCAATGGCGCACCCTGCGTCGGGTGCCCATCGGCGGGGAGCCGCTACCCGGCGAGATCGCCGACAAGTTCCACGCCACCTTCGACGCGTTGCTGTACAACTTCTACGGCCCCACCGAGACCGTCGTCAACGCCACCAGCTACCCCGTGGAGGGCGCCCAGGGCACCCGGGTGGTGCCGATCGGCCGGCCCAAGATCAACACGCAAGTCCATCTGCTCGACGACGCGCTGCAGCCGGTGCCGGTCGGTGTGATCGGCGAAATCTACATCGGCGGAACGCACGTCGCGCACGGCTACCACCGCCGGCCCGGGCTGACGGCCGAGCGTTTCGTCGCCGACCCGTTCACCCCGGGTGGACGGCTGTACCGGTCCGGCGACCTGGCCCGCCGCAACGCCGACGGGGATATCGAATTCGTCGGCCGCGCAGACGAACAGGTGAAGATCCGCGGTTTCCGCATCGAGCTGGGCGAGGTCGCCGCCGCCATCTCGGTCGACCCCAGCGTCGGGCAGGCCGTCGTGGTGGCCACCGACCTGCCGCGGCTGGGCAAGAGCCTGGTGGGGTACGTGACCCCGGCCGGTTCGGACGCGGTCGACGTCGAGCGCATCCGGGCCCGGGTGGCCGCGGCCCTGCCGGAGTACATGACGCCGGTCGCCTACGTGGTCCTCGACGAAATACCCATCACCGCGCACGGCAAGATCGACCGCGCCGCGCTGCCCCAGCCCGAGATCGCTGCCCGCGCCGAATACCGCGACCCGACGACGGCGTCCGAACGGCGAATCGCCGCCCTGTTTTCCGCGTTGCTCGGCCACGAACCGGTGGGCGTGGACGACTCGTTCTTCGACCTCGGCGGGCACTCGCTGGTGGCCACCAAGCTGGTCGCCGCCATCCGCTCGGACTGCGGCGTCGAACTCGGCATCCGGGACGTGTTCGAACTGGCGACGGTCGGCGGGCTCGCCGACCGGGTCGACCAGCTTCGCTCCGGCGGTCTCGCGCCGTCGCGACCCAAACTGGTCGCGACCACCCATGACGAGCCATTGCCGCTGTCGGCCTCGCAGCTGCGGAGCTGGTTCGCCTTCCGGGTCGAGGGCCCCAGCCCGGTCAACAACATTCCGTTCGCGGCAAGGCTCACCGGGCCGTGGGACGTCGAGGCGCTGATCGCCGCGGTCGGCGACGTGGTCGCCCGGCACGAAATCCTGCGCACCACCTACGTCGAGATCGACGGCGTCCCTTACCAGGTCGTCAATCCCGTCGCGGGACTGCCGGTGCGCCGGGCCACCGGCGACGACGAGGCGTGGCTCGCCGAGCAGCTCCACGTCGAGCGCCGGCACCGCTTCGCGCTGGACGTCGAGTGGCCGATTCGGGTCGCCGTGCTGCGCACCGGTGACGAGCACGTGCTGTCGTTGGTGGTCCACCACATCGCCGCCGACCACTGGTCGGCCGGCGTGCTGTTCGCCGACGTGATGGCCGCCTACCGGGCCCGCCGCGCGGGCGAAGCCCCGTCGTGGGCGCCGCTGCGCGTGCAGTACGCCGACTACGCCGCCTGGCAGGGCGCGTTTTTGGGCGACGCCTCCGGACACGAATCCCCCGTCGCCGGTGCGCAACGCGAGTACTGGACCCGCCAGCTGGCCGGGCTGCCGGAAGACACCGGGCTGCGGCCGGATTTCCCGCGCCCGCCGGTGCCCAGCGGGGACGGCGGGTCGGTCGAATTCCGCATCGACTCGGCGACTCGCGCCAAGCTCGCCGGGCTCAGCCGCGAGCTGGGCATCACCGAGTTCATGCTGCTGCAGGCCGCCGTCGCGGTGGTGCTGCACAAGGCCGGTGGTGGCGTGGACATTCCGCTGGGCACGCCGGTCGCGGGCCGCACGGAAGCCGAATTGGACCAGTTGGTCGGGTTTTTCGTCAACGTCGTGGTGCTGCGCAACGACCTGAGCGGCAACCCGACGCTGCGTGAAGTGCTCGGCAGGGCCCGGGAGACGGCGCTGGCCGCGTACGCCCATCAGGATCTGCCCTTCGACCGGGTCGTCGACAGCGTCAACCCGGTGCGTTCGCTGGCGCGCAACCCCCTGTTCCAGGTCGTGGTCCACGTCCGCGATCAGCTGCCGACCGGGCGCGTGGTCGATTCGGCGCCGCACGACCGGGCGCAGGAGACGGTGTGCACCGCGCTGGAGCCCACCTTCGACATGGCGCAGGCCGACCTCAGCGTCAACTTCTTCGGCACCGACGGCGCCGGGGCATCTCGGGACACCGGCTATCGCGGCAACGTCATCTTCCGCACCGAGCTGTACCGCACGGCCACCATCGAACGGCTCGCCGGCTGGCTGACCAAGGTCATCGAACAGTTTGCTAGCAACATCGATCAGACTTTGCGGGATGTGCAGCTGATCGACGAGCGGGAGCGGCGGCGCATCCTGGACGACTGGAGCCGCGGCGACGAACCGGGGCCCGGTCGCCCGCGCACGATCCCGGAGCTGTTGGAGCCCGGCCGGCGGTGGGGACCGGACCGCATCGCCGTGCGCTGCGGCGACGAACGCATCAATTACCCCGAGCTGCACCGACGTTCGGATAACCTGGCCGCGCTGCTCGCCGATCACGGCGTGGGGCCGGGATCGCTGGTCGGGCTGTCGACCCGCCGCGGCATCGACCTGGTGGTCGCCCTGGTCGCCATCATGAAGGCCGGCGCCGGCTACTTCCCGATCGATCCCGGTTACCCCTTGGCGCGCAAGCGGTTCATGCTTGACGACGTCGAGCCGCGGGTGGTCGTCGTCACCTCGGAGGCCGCCACCAGCATGCCGGAACGCGCCGGCATGACGCTGGTTTCGCTGGACGACCC
This sequence comes from Mycobacterium heidelbergense, assembly GCF_010730745.1. NCBI lineage: Bacteria > Bacillati > Actinomycetota > Actinomycetes > Mycobacteriales > Mycobacteriaceae > Mycobacterium > Mycobacterium heidelbergense. The sequence continues at coordinate 3,870,046 of NZ_AP022615.1, forward strand.
GGCGGTGCGGGCCGCGATGGACCGCACGGATCCGGTCGGGCGCCGGTTACCGGCGCCGCACCCCGACGACCCGATGTACCTGGTGTTCACGTCCGGGTCCACCGGTGCGCCCAAGGGCGTGCTGGGCACCCATCGGGCGATGGCGACGCGACTGGACTGGCAGCTGCTGCGTTATCCGGTGCCCGGCAACGACGTTCGGCTCGCGCAGGCCTCCATGACGTTCCTCGAGGGCAGCATGGAGACGTTGGCGGGGCTGGGCGCCGGTGCCACGATGATCCTGGCCGACGATGCCGAGCACCGCGACCCCGAAGCGCTGGCCGCGCTGGCGCAACGCCATTCGGTGGCGCAGGTGACGGCGGTGGCAAGCCTGGTCTCGGCCATGATCGGTTCGCCGTCCGCGGTGGCCGCGGTGCGGTCGCTGACGCGGCTGGTCTGCAGTGGTGAGCCGGTGAGCGCGTCGCTGCTGCAGCGGCTGTCGGCCACCTGTGACGGGCCCGAGGGTCCCGAGCTGCTGAACAACTTCGGCGCCACCGAGACCGCTGGCGGGCTGGTCCGCGGGCCGCTGACGCCGCCGGTCCCGTTGCTGGGCACGCCGACGGCCGATTCGCAGGTGTACCTCCTCGACGAGGGGCTGCGGCCGGTGCCCGTCGGTGTGATCGGCGAATTGTATTACGCCGGAGGTCAACTCGTCCGGGGCTACTGGAAGCGACCCGGCCTGACGGCGTCGCGGTTCGTCGCCAACCCGTACGCCCGCGAACCCGGGGCGCGGTTCTACCGCAGCGGCGACCGCGCGCGATGGACCGAGGACGGCCGTTTGGAGTTCGTCGGCCGCGCCGACCACCAGGTGAAGGTGCGCGGGTTCCGCGTCGAGCTGGGAGAGGTCGAGGCCGCGCTGGCGGCGGCCGACGGTGTCGCCGCGGCCGCGGCGCGGACCTGGGAGGTGGCCGGCAGCACGACGCTGGCCGGATATGTTGTGCCGCAACGGCCGCCCGCCGACGAGGCGGAGAGGTCCGCGTTCGCGCAGTCGGTGCGCGCCGCGGTCGCCACGACGCTGCCCGGCTACATGGTGCCGTCGTCGGTGACCGTCCTGGACGCGCTTCCCAAGACCGAGTCGGGCAAGCTGAACCGGCCCGGGCTGCCGCGCCCGGCCGTCAGCACGAGCGGCCGGACCGAGCCGCCGCGCACCGCCACCGAGCGGGCGCTGGCCACGGTGTTCGCCGACCTGTTGGCGACCCCCGAGGTGGGGCGCTTCGACGACTTTTTCGCCCTCGGTGGCGACAGCATCCTGTCGGTGCAACTGGCCGCGCGGGCGCGGGCGGCCGGCCTGGCGGTGAGCCCGCGCATGGTGTTCGAGAACCCGACCGTGTGCCAATTGGCCGCCGCCCTGGATTCGCTTGGGGAAGAGGAGGATCAAACGGCGCGGGCCGACGCCAGCTTCGCCCCGATGAGCGCCTCCGGGCTCTCGGCGACCGAACTGGCCGCGGTGACACAGCTGTGGTCGACCTCGCGGGACGCCGCGCCATGACCGCGACCGAAACCGGCTCGGGGCCTGCCATCGCCCCGGACATCGAGGACGTGATGGCGCTGAGCCCCCTGCAGGAGGGCCTGTACTCGCTGACCACGCTGGCCGAATTCGGCCACGGCGCGCCGGCCGACGATCCGTATGTGATCGGGATGGCCGCCGACGTTTCCGGTGCGCTGGACGTCGCGCTCTTGCGTGACTGCGCGGCAACGATGTTGGCGCGCCACCCGAACCTGCGCGCCAGCTTCTTCAGCCGGGGGATCGCGCGCCCGGTGCAGATCGTGCCGTCGCGCGTCGAGCTACCGTGGCGGCATGTCACCGCCGCGCCCGGGGACGCCGCGGCGGTGGAGGCCGACGAGCGGCGACGGCCGTTCGATTTCGAGCGGACGCCGGCGATCCGCTTTTTGCTCATCGAATTGCCGGAGGCCCAATGGCGTTTCGTGATCACCGCGCATCACATCGTCATCGACGGCTGGTCGCTGCCGGTGTTCGCCGGCGAGCTGATCGCCCTGTACCGGGCGGGGGGAGACCTGGGTGCCCTGCCGCCCGCCCCGCGGCCGTATCGGGACTACATCGGCTGGCTGGCCAACCGTGACCTCGCCGCCAGCCACGAGGTTTGGCGCCAGCACCTGGCCGGATTGCCGGGCCCGACCCTGCTCTCACCGGCCCTGGGCGCCCACGACCTGGTCGAGGCGGGCGAAACGACCCTCCCGCGCCGCACCGAACTACGAATGGACGCCGACGCCACCGCGCGGCTGATCGACGGCGCCCGATCCCGCGGCGTCACGGTCAACACCCTGATGCAGATGGCCTGGGCGGTGCTGCTGTCGAGGCTGACCGACTGCGGCGACGTGGTTTTCGGGGTCACCGTGTCGGGCCGGCCGGCCGAGCTGACCGGCGTCGAAACCATGATCGGCTTGTTCATCAACACCGTGCCGCTCCGCGTGCGGCTCGACGCCGCGGCGGGGGTCGGCGACCAGTGCCGCGCCGTGCAGCGTAACGCCGCGATGCTGCGCGAGCACGGCTACCTCGGACACGCCCAGCTGCGGGCGCTCGGCGGCGTCGGCGAGATGTTCGACACGCTGCTGGTCTACGAGAACTTCCCGATGGGCGGGCTGGCCGCGGGCGGCGAATTGACCAGTGGCGAGGTGACTTTCCGGCCGGCCGCCCTGGAGAGCCTGTCCCATTTCCCGATCACGCTCGCCGCCCACATGGCCGACCGCGAACTGGTCGTGCTGGTCGAGGTCATCGACGGCGCGCTGGGCGACACGACCGCCGCGACGCTGGGCCGCCGGCTGCTGGCCACCGCCGAGCGACTCCTGCGGCTGTGGGACCGCCCGCTGCGGGAGGTCGGCGTGCTGCTCGACGACGAGGCGGCGCCGCTGCGCGCCACCGACGCGTCCACACCGCCCACGCAGCTCGGCGTGCACGCCCGGTTCGCCGAGATCGCCAAGGCGACGCCCGACGAGCCCGCGGTGAGCTGGTCGGGTGGCACCATGAGCTACCGCGAACTGGACGCGTCGGCCAACCGGCTGGCCGCCACGCTGACCGCCGGGGGGGCGGCGGCCGAAACCCCGGTCGCCATACGGCTTTCCCGCGGGCCGCGCTACATCGTCGCGATGCTCGCCGTGCTCAAGGCCGGCGCCATGTGCGTGCCGCTGGAGCCGGCGATGCCCGCGGAACGCGTGAATTCTATTCTGCGCCAAAGCGGCGCGGCGATCGTGATCGACGACGAGCTGCTCGAGGCCCACGACGACGCGCGCGGTGACTTCCGCCCGGTCGACGTCGCGCCCCAGCAGGCGGCCTACGTGGTCTTCACGTCCGGCACGACCGGAGAACCCAAGGGCGTCATCGGGACTCACGCGGCCGTGGGCGCCTACGCCGACGACCACCTGGACGCCGTGCTGCGGCCCGCGGCCGCCCGGTTGGGTCGCCCGCTGCGCATCGCCCACGCGTGGTCGTTCGCGTTCGACGCCGCCTGGCAGCCGCTGGTCGCTCTCCTGGACGGCCACACCGTGCACGTCGTCGACGAGCACACCCAGGCCGACGCCGAGGCGCTGGTTCGGGCCATCGCCGAGCACCGCATCGACATGATCGACACCACCCCCTCGATGTTTGCCCAGCTGAAAGCGTTCGGTTTGCTGGCAACGGTGCCGCTGGCGGTGCTGGCGCTCGGCGGCGAGGCCCTCGGCAGCGCCGCATGGGCGACGATCCGCGCCGAGTGCGACCGCACGGCCATGGCCGCCCACAACTGCTATGGCCCCACCGAGGCGACGGTCGAGGCGGTGGTGGCCGCCATCGTCGAGCACGATGAGCCGTCCATCGGTCGGCCCACCCGGCATACCCGCGGCTACGTGCTGGACTCCGCGCTGCGCCCCGTGCCGCACGGGGCGACCGGCGAGCTGTATCTGGGGGGCGCCCAGCTCGCGCGCGGCTACCTGGGCCGCGCGGGGGAGACGTGCGCGCGGTTCGTCGCGGACCCGTTCGCGGCCGGTGAGCGGATGTACCGCACGGGCGACCTGGTGCGCCGCCGGCCCGACGGCTCGCTGCGGTACGTGGGGCGCGTCGACGCCCAGGTGAAAATCCGCGGCCATCGCGTCGAGCCCGGCGAGATCGCCGCCGCGCTCGAGTCCCACCCCGCCGTCCGGCACGCGGGTGTTCTGGTGCACCGGCGCCAGGGGGTGCCGCGGCTGACCGCCTACGTGGCCGCCACCGGCGCGGCCGGGCGGCCGTCGGCGGCCGAGCTGCGCGGCATGCTGAGCGCCCGGCTGCCGCGCTACATGGTTCCGCAGCGCATCGTCATGGTCGACGAAATCCCGCTCACGCCCAACGGCAAGCTGGACGAGGCCGCGCTGGCCGCCGCCGACACCGCGGAGGGTTTCTCGGTAGGGTCCGAACCCGAAACACCAACGGAATCCGTTGTCGCCGAGGTGCTTACGGAGCTGCTGGGAATGCCGCGGGTCGACGTCACCGCGGACTTCCTGCAGCTGGGGCTGGACAGCATCGCGGCGCTGTCGGTGGTGCAGGCGGCGCGGGCGCGGGGAATCGCCCTGCGCGCCAGGCTGATTCTGGAGTGCGGCAACGTCCGGGAACTCGCCGAGGCCATCGACTCCGAAGCGGCGACCGCCGCGCGGCGCGCGCAGGACGATACCGGTCCAATCCCGTTGCTGCCCAACGCCCACTGGCTCTACGAACACGGCGAGCCCCGCCGGCTGGCGCAGACCGAGGTCATCCGGCTGCCCGACACCGTCACCCGCGAGCAGCTGCGCGCCGCGTTGGCGGGCGTCGTCGATGGGCACGAAGTGCTTCGCACCAGCCTGGACCGCGCCACCATGACGCTGCGCCCGGGTCCGGCCGCCGACGTCCTCAGCGAAGTCGAGGTCGACGACCTGCGCGCGGCGGTCGCGGCGCACGCCGCCAAGGCCGTCGACCGCCTCGACCCCGAGCGGGGAATCCTGCTGGCCGCGGTGTGGCTGCGACCGCCGACCGGGCAGAGCGCCTTGCTGCTGGCCGCCCACGTCCTGGCGATGGATCCGGCCTCGTGGCGGGTGGTGCTCGGCGAACTCGACGCCGCCCTGCGGGCCCTGGCCGCCGGCCATTCGCCGGCGCCGGTTCGCGAGCACACCAGCTACCGGCGCTTCGCCGCGGCACTCGCAACGCGCGCCCGGCGGCTGGACACCGTCGGGTTCTGGAGCGCCCAACTCGAGGGCGACGATCCCGCCCTGGGCGCCAGGCGACTCCGCGAGGGCAGCGACCGGGCCCGCGACCTGATCGTCCGGACGGCCGTGACCGACGCCGAAACCACCGGCCGGCTGCTGGATTCGGGCATGCCGATGGTGGACGTGCTGGTCGCCGCCGCGGCGGGCACCGTGACGCGCTGGCGGCGGGAACGCGGCCAGCCCACGCCGGCGCCGCTGCTGGCGCTGGAAACCCACGGCCGCGCCGACGCCGTCGTGGCCGGCCCGGAGCCGATCGACACCGGCGACACCGTCGGACTGCTGAGCAGCATCTACCCGCTGCGGGCGCCCTCGGCCGACCCGCGAAGCGTCGGGGAGCGGCTCGCGGCCATCCCGGGCGACGGGGTCGACTACGGCCTGCTGCGCTACCTGCGCGCCGACACCGCCGACCGGCTCGCCCGGTTCCCCTCCCCGCAGCTGTTGCTGAACTACCTCGGGCACGCCGGCGCGGGCGGTACCGCGCTGCGCCTGGACCGTGGGCTGCTGGCCGGGGTGTCGCCGACGCCCGAGCCCGACCTGGCGGTGCGCCACGAGCTGACCATCCTGGCCACGGTGCTGCCGTTCGACGGAGGGCGAGTCCTGGCCACCCAGTGGCGGACGCTGCCCGACATCCTCGGTGACGCGGATATCGCCGCGCTGCAAGGATTTTGGGACGAGACACTGCGGGAGATGGCGATATGAGCACGCTTGCGGTCCTGGGCGCCGGAGCCAAGGCGGTCGCCGTCGCGGCCAAGGCGTCGGTGTTGCGCGACATGGGTGTCGAGGTCCCCGACGTGGTCGCGGTGGAACGCATCGGGGTCGGGGCCAACTGGCAGGCCAGCGGCGGCTGGACCGACGGGGCCCACCGGCTGGGCACCAGCCCGGAAAAGGACGTCGGCTTTCCCTACCGGTCGGCGCTGGTGCCGCGCCGCAACGCCGAGCTCGACGAGCGGATGACCCGCTACAGCTGGCAGTCCTACCTGATCGCCACCGCGTCGTTCGCCGAATGGATCGACCGCGGCAGGCCGGCGCCGACCCACCGCCGGTGGAGCCAGTATCTGGGCTGGGTGGCCGACCACGTCGGCCTGAACGTGGTGCACGGCGAGGTCGAGGAGCTGGCCGTCACCGGGGACCGCTGGGCGCTGCGCACCCACGAGACGACCGTGCACGCCGACGCCCTGATGATCACCGGGCCCGGGCAGGCCGAAAAGTCGCTGCTGCCCGGCAACCCGCGAATGCTGTCGATCGCCCAGTTCTGGGACCGCGCCGCCGGCGACGACCGGATCAGCGCCGAGCGGGTGGCGGTGATCGGCGGCGGCGAGACGGCCGCGTCCATGCTCAACGAGCTGTTCCGGCACCGGGTTTCGAGCATCACCGTCATCTCCCCGCAGGCCACGCTGTTCACCCGCGGCGAGGGCTTCTTCGAGAACTCGCTGTTTTCCGACCCCACCGACTGGACCGCCCTGACGCCGGACGAACGCCGCGACGCGCTGGCCCGCACCGACCGCGGGGTGTTCTCGGCGAACGTGCAGGACGGGCTGCTGGCCGACGACCGCATCCACCACCTGCGCGGCCGGGTCGCCCACGCGGTGGGGCGGGACGGGCAGATCCGGCTGACGCTGTCCACCAACCGGGGCAGTGAGAACCTCGAGACGGTGCACGGTTTCGACCTGGTCATCGACGGTTCCGGCGCCGACCCGCTCTGGTTCACCTCGCTGTTCAGCCAGGACGCGCTGGACCTGCTCGAACTCGGGCTGGGCGGCCCGCTGACGGCCGACGGTCTGCAGGAGGCGATCGGCTACGACCTGGCGGTCAGCGAGGTCACCCCGAAGCTGTTCCTGCCGAACCTGTCCGGCCTCAACCAGGGGCCCGGGTTTCCGAACCTGAGCTGCCTGGGATTGCTGTCCGACCGGGTGCTGGCCGCGGAGTTGTCCACACACCCCACGATGAGGAGAAGCGATGAGCACCAATCCCTTTGACGACGACGACGGCTCCTTTCTCGTCCTGGCCAACGACGAGGAGCAGCACAGCCTGTGGCCGGCATTCGCCGACGTTCCCGCCGGCTGGCGCGCGGTCTACGGCGAGGCAAGCCGCGCGGCGTGTCTGGACTACGTCGAACGGAATTGGACCGACATGCGGCCGAAGAGCCTGCGCGACGCCATGGCCGGCGACTGACCTTCGCGCCGCACGGCTGTGGGCCGCCCTACAGCCGGCACACAGGTTATTCATGCCGTCTCCACATACCTTGCCCATAACGTGACCGTCTCGAGACACGAAACAGCAGCCACACAAGGCACACTGACACCACATGCCGTGGACGTGAGGGATCGCTCCGTCACGTTTCGCGCGCGTCGTAAGGGGGAACCGTGAAAACCGTGAAATCGATCGCCGCCGCCGCGGCGGCCCTGGCCGCCATCGGGGGCGTGGCCGCGGGTACGGCTTCCGGCGCACCACAGAGCGCGCCGAACCCGGTGCAACTCGCCGCGGTCGGCGCGCCTTATGGACCGGCGCTGCCGCAGGATCCGCCGCCGGTCCCGGACGTCGACGTCCCGAGCACCGCCCAGCTGACCGGCCTGCTCAACAGCCTCGCCGACCCCAGCGTCCCGTTCGAGGACAAGAGCAATCTGGTCGAGGGCGGCATCAGCGGCACGGAGGCGCATCTGGCCGACCACGAGCTGAAGAAGGCCGCCAAGAACGGGGACCTGCCGCTGACGTTCAACGTCACCAACGTCCAGCCGGCCGCGCAGGGGTCGGCCACCGCCGACGTCGTGGTCTCGGGTCCGAAGCTGCCGAACCCGGTCACGCAGAGCGTCACGTTCGTCAACCAGGGCAGCTGGATGCTGTCGCGCGCCTCGGCGATGCAGCTGTTGCAAGCCGCGGGGCACTAACTCGCATCGATCATGGGCACTGAAGGGGGAATCGTGAAATCCGTAGCCACAAGCGTGGCGGCGTTGGCCGTCCTCGGCGGCGCAGCCGCAGGCTTTCCCGCTCTGGCGGCTTCCGTCGCACCGCCGGGCGCGCCGGTTCAGGTGCGACTGGCCGCGGTCGGCGCGCCCGATGCGCCGGCATTGCCGCAGGACCCGCCCCCGCCGCCGGCGCCGGGGCAGAACCTGCCGACGCCGGACCAGTTGTCGACCCTCTGCAACCAGGCGACCGATCCCGGCGTGTCGTACACGACGAAGAACAACCTGGTCCAGGGCGGCATCAGCCCGGACGAGGGGCACGTGGCCGACCACGATCTGCGAAAGGCCTACCGGGACGGGAAGTTTCCGGAGCAGTTCAACGTGACGAATATCGCGCCGGCCGGCCCGAATGCGGCCACCGCCGACGTGGCCATCTCGGGGCCGAAGCTCGCCGGACCGGTCTCCAAGAACCTCGCGTTCGTCAATGAGGGCGGGAACTGGATACTCCAACACGACTCCGCGATCGCCCTGATCCAGGCGGCGACAGGCTAAGACGGCTAAGAGCCCGCTACGGCGCTCAGGTCGATCCGCGCGATGCGGGCCGGGTCGGCCAGCACGTCGATCGCCGCGATCCGCCCGTCGCGCACCACGAATCCCATGATCGCCGTCGGCCGCCCGGCGACGAAGACGACCGCGCCCGCGGCGCCGTTGACGGCGGCGGCGCGCGCCTCGCGCTCGGGAGCCGCGTAGCTGCGGGCGAGCTTGGCCACCGAGGCCGCGCCCTCGGCGCGAAACGCGGCGGCGCCCGGGCCGAAGTCGCCGCGCAGGACCACGCCGGGATGCAGCACCGACACCAGCCGGTCGAAGTCGCCGGTGCGCCCCGCCGCGAAGAAGGCGTCGACGGCCTCGCGTTGCGCGGCGATGTCGCCGTCGGGAGCCGGTTGGGACCGTTCGATCCGGCGGCGCGCCCGGCTGGCCAGCTTGCGGGTGGCCTCCGGCGTCCGGTCGACGATGGGTGCGATCCGGTCGAACGGGACGGCGAACACGTCGTGCAGCACGAACGCCAGCCGCTCCGCCGGCGGCAGCGTGTCCAGCACCACGAACAGCGCCAGACCGACCGCGTCGGCCAGCATCGCGCGGTGCTCGGGGTCGAATTCCCCGTCGGCGTCCACGATCGGGTCCGGCAGGTGCGCCACCGGCTCCTCGCGGCCGCGGGCATGGCGGTCGCGCAGCGTGTTCAGGCAGATGCGGGCCACCACGGTGGTCAGCCACGCCTCGAGGTTGTCGATGGCCTGGTCGGTGCGGCTCAGCCGCAGCCACGCCTCCTGCACGGCGTCCTGGGCGTCGTCGACCGAGCCCAGCATGCGGTACGCGATGGCGCCCAGCTGGGGCCGCGCCGCCTCAAAACGCGCCGACAGCGACGCGTCCGACGCGCCCGGCGCGCCCGGCGCCGTCACGCGCGGCCGGTCTCCGGCAGGGCGCACACCCGGTCGCCCGAAAAGCCGGACGACCCGATGCCGAGCGCGATGTTGAACCGGGCGCGCAGGTTGCCCAGCGTGATGACGTGGGTGAGCCCGACGAGCTGGGGGGTGTCGAAGTGGGCGCGCAGCGCCTCGAACAGCTCGTCGCTCACCTCGACCGGGGTGCGGCTGATCGCGGTGGCGTACTCCAGGATCAGCTTGTCGACGTCGGAGAAGCACGCGGCGTTGCGGTAATCGGCCATCCCGAGCAATTCCTCGTCGGTGATTCCCCACCCCCGCGCGATCTGCGAGCCCAGGTCGATGCAGTACTCGCAGCGCACCGTCGTCGCCGACTTCAGCTCGGCCAGCGCGCGGTGGCGGGGGCTGAGGATATCCAGTTTCGACTCGGCCTGTTCCAGCCTGCCGTAGGCGTTGAGCAACCTGGGGATGTGCGCGTACATCCGCAGCGGTTCGAGCATCCCCGCGGTCTCCAGCCCGGTCATCTGCGCCAGCTTGCGCTTGGTGAAGAAGAACGCGATCCTGGCGCCCAGGCCGGCGTCGCGGTCGGAAACTCCTTTGAGCCGGGACATGGCGGTCCTCCCGAATCGATTGTCGCTGGACCCCTTCGGTCCTCACTGCGTCTCACTAGGTCGACACCCGGCGACGCCCGAACGTGACCGCCGGCGCGCGCTACGTCTGCTGGCCCAGCGGCATGTCCATGTCGAACACCCGGGCGTGGAGCACGGTGCGATTCCGCAGCGCGGCGCGCACCGCGCGGTGCAGGCCGTCCTCCAGATAGGTGATGCCCTTCCACCGCACGGCATGCGGGAAAAGATCGCCGTAGAAGGTGGAGTCCTCCGACAGCAGGCGGTCCAGCGCGAGCACGGTCGTCGTGGTGACCAATTCGTCGAGCCGGATCTGCCGCGGCGGTATCCGGGACCAGTCCCTGTAGGACAGCCCGTGGTCGGGATACGGCTTGCCTTCGCGGACGCCCTTGAAAATCATCGGCCGGTCTTCGTGGCCGTTCCGGACGCGTCGCTTCGACCCGACGTGCACATGCCGGACAGGCTAGTCCGGAACGTACCGACGGTGACCGCCAGACGCCCGCCATGGGAAGTCGGCACCGGTTGAGACCGTAAAATGGACGCGGTCAAGGAGGTGGGAGCCGATGGGAAGCGCCGACGAGCGTCGCTTTGAGGTACTGCGCGCCATCGTCGCCGACTTCGTCGCCACCAAGGAACCGATCGGCTCGAAGACCTTGGTGGAGCGCCACAACCTGGGCGTCTCGTCGGCGACCGTCCGCAACGACATGGCCGTGCTGGAGGCGGAGGGCTACATCACCCAGCCGCACACCAGCTCCGGGCGGGTGCCCACCGAAAAGGGCTACCGCGAGTTCGTCGACCGGCTCGACGACGTCAAGCCGCTGTCGTCGGCCGAACGGCGCGCCATCCAGGGCTTCCTGGAATCCGGTGTCGACCTCGACGACGTGCTGCGGCGTGCGGTCCGGCTGCTGGCGCAACTGACTCGCCAGGTGGCGGTGGTGCAGTACCCGACCCTGTCGACGTCGACCGTTCGCCATCTGGAAGTGGTCGCGCTGACGCCGGCCCGGCTGCTCATGGTGGTCATCACCGACTCCGGCCGGGTGGACCAGCGCATCGTCGAACTCGGCGACGTCATCGACGATCACCAGCTTTCCCAGTTGCGGGAGATGCTCGGCCAGGCGCTGGTGGGCAAGAGGATCTCCGCGGCGTCGACCGCGGTCGCCGACCTGGCGGTGGAGGTCGACGGCCGCGGCGGGCTGTCCCACAACCTGAGCAACGCCGTCGGCCGCTCGGCGACGGTGCTGCTGGAGTCGCTGCTGGAACACACCGAGGAACGCTTGCTGATGGGCGGGACCGCCAACCTGACCCGGAACGCCGCGGATTTCGGTGGCTCGCTGCGGTCCATCCTGGAGGCGCTCGAGGAGCAGGTGGTCGTGCTGCGGTTGCTGGCGGCCCAGCAGGAAGCCGGCAAGGTGACCGTGCGCATCGGCCACGAGACGGCCGTCGAACAGATGGTCGGCACCTCGATGGTGTCCACCGCGTACGGCACCTCGGATACCGTGTACGGCGGAATGGGCGTGCTGGGGCCTACCCGGATGGACTATCCGGGAACTATCGCCAGCGTCGCCGCGGTTGCTCTGTATATCGGCGAAATTCTGGGTGCCCGATGAACGCGCACCCGTTGCGGAGCTTGTTGACGGCCGTGGCATCGCGGCCTGAAAAGGCCCTTGGAAAGCCTTAGAAAGGTCAGGCGTGGCACGCGATTATTACGGGCTGCTCGGCGTGAGCAGAAACGCCAGCGATGCGGACATCAAGCGCGCGTACCGCAAGCTGGCGCGCGAGTTGCATCCCGACGTCAACCCCGATGAGGCCGCGCAGGCGAAGTTCAAGGAGATCAGCGTCGCCTACGAGGTGCTGAGCGATCCCGAGAAACGCCGGATCGTCGACTTGGGCGGGGATCCGCTGGAGAGCGCCGCGGCGGCGGGCGGCGGGTTCGGCGGCTTCGGCAATCTGGGCGACGTCTTCGAGGCCTTTTTCGGCGGAGGCTTCAGCGCCGGCTCGGCGTCACGCGGCCCCGTCGGCCGGGTGCGGCCGGGGTCGGACTCGCTGCTGCGGATGCGGCTGGACCTCGAGGAGTGCGCCACCGGCGTGACCAAGCAGGTCACCGTCGACACCGCCGTGTTGTGCGACCGGTGCCAGGGCAGGGGCACCAACGGCGATTCCGCGCCGATCCCCTGCGACACCTGCGGTGGTCGCGGCGAGGTGCAGACGGTGCAGCGTTCGCTGCTGGGCCAGATGGTGACGTCGCGGCCGTGTCCCACCTGCCGGGGCGTCGGAACGGTCATCCCCGACCCGTGCCACCAATGCATGGGCGACGGCCGGGTGCGGGCCCGCCGGGAGATCAGCGTCAAGATCCCCGCCGGCGTCGGCGACGGGATGCGGGTCCGGCTCGCCGCCCAGGGTGAGGTCGGGCCCGGGGGAGGGCCGGCCGGCGACCTGTATGTCGAGGTGCACGAGCAGGCTCACGACATCTTCGTCCGCGAGGGCGACGACCTGCACTGCACGGTCTCGGTGCCGATGGTCGACGCGGCGCTGGGGGCGACCGTCACCGTCGACGCCATCCTGGACGGCACGAGCGAGATCACCATCCCGCCCGGCACGCAGCCCGGTTCGGTCATCACGCTGCGCGGCCACGGGATGCCGCACCTGCGGTCGGGCGTGCGGGGCAACCTGCATGTCCACGTCGAGGTGGTGGTCCCGGCCCGGCTGGACCACCACGACACCGAACTGCTGCGCGAGCTGAAGAATCGCCGCAGCCGCGACGTGCCCGAGGTCCGCTCGACGCACGCCGGCGGCGGCCTGTTCAGCCGGCTGCGCGAGACCTTCACCGGCCGCTAGCTTTAGGGTCCCCTGCCTGTGGTGGCTGGAATATCCACGCTGTTCTACGTCGACGCGCTGCCCGAGACCGGCGCGCTGGCCGTCGTCGACGGCGACGAGGGCTTCCACGCCGCCACCGTGCGGCGCATCCGTCCCGGCGAACAACTCGTGCTCGGCGACGGCGCCGGCGGCCTCGCCCGCTGCCGCGTCGAGCGCGCCGGGCGCGACGGGCTGCAGGCGCGGGTGCTGGGACGCTGGAGCGTCGCGCCCGGGCGCCCGGCGGTCACGGTGGTGCAGGCCGTGCCCAAGTCCGAGCGCTCGGAGTCGGCGATCGAACTGGCCACCGAGGCCGGCGCCGACGCGTTCCTGGCCTGGCAGGCCGCCCGCTGCGTGGCCAACTGGGACGGCGCCCGCGCCGAAAAGGGCCTGCGCCGGTGGCGCGCCGTCGCCCGTTCGGCGGCCCGGCAATCCCGCCGGGCCCACATCCCACCCGTCGACGGAGTGTTGTCCACCGCGGCGCTGATCCGGCGGGTCCGCGACGAGGTGGCCGCCGGGACGGCGGTGCTGGCCCTGCACGAGTCGGCTGCCGACCAGCTCGCCGAGTGCCATGTCGCCCAAGCGGATTCGGTGTTCCTGGTGGTCGGGCCCGAGGGCGGCATCGCGCCGGAGGAGGCCGCCGCGTTGACCGAGGCCGGCGCGGTGGCGGTCCGGCTCGGCCCCCAGGTGTTGCGGACCTCGACGGCCGCCGCCGTGGCGTTGGGGGCGCTGGGCGTGCTCACCCCCCGCTGGGAAGGTTCGTCGAGCCTGTAATTCTGCAGGCCCCCACTCGAACTTTCCCTGCACGATTACAGGCTCGCGGAGTTATCTTCTGCTGATGGCCGAGGCTGCCCACGATCTGAGCGCGCTCTTCGACGAGCACGTCGCCGACGAGTTCGTCGCCAAGGACGTCGCCGCCACCATGGCGACCATGACCGCGCACCCCTTCGTCAACCACGTGCCCACGATGATGGGCGGCGTCGGCGCCGACGAGGTGGCCGACTTCTACCGCGAGCACTTCATCGGGCACTGGCCCGCCGACACCGCGATCATCCCGGTCTGTCGCACCGTCGGCGCCGACCGCGTCGTCGACGAGATGATCATGTCGTTCACGCACGACGTCCCGATGCCGACGTTCCTTCCGGGGGTGCCGCCCACCGGCCGCGCCGTCAAGCTGCCGGTGGTGGTCGTGATGGGGTTCGACGCCGACTCCGATACGCCCAAGGTCGCCTTCGAACGGATCTACTGGGATCAGGCCTGTCTGCTGGTGCAGGTCGGCCTGCTCGACGGCACGTCGCTGCCCGTCACCGGCGCCGCCCAGGCCAGCAAGGTGCTGGACGAGGACCAGCCGTCGAATACGCTGCTGAAGGCTGACCATCCAAGGGCCCCGGCGTAGACTGAGGCGGCCGAGCAAACCCCTGAAAAGCCCAGAAAGCAGGCATCGGAAGCCACGTGACGCCCCGCGAGACCAGCGCTGCTGACACGGTCCCTTCGGTTCGCAGCAGCATCGACGTTCCGCCCGATCTCGTCGTGGGCCTTCTCGGTTCGGCAGACGAGAACCTGCGCGCACTGGAACGCACGCTCAACGCCGACCTGCATGTGCGCGGCAACGCCATCACCCTGTCGGGCGAGCCGGCCGACGTCGCGCTGGCCGAGCGGGTGATCTCGGAGCTGGTCGCCATCGTGGGCGGCGGTCAGCCGTTGACGCCGGAGGTGGTGCGCCACAGCGTCGCCATGCTGGTCGGCGCCGGCGACGAGTCGCCCGCGGAGGTGCTCACCCTCGACATCCTGTCGCGCCGCGGTAAGACGATCCGGCCCAAGACGCTCAACCAGAAGCGTTACGTCGACGCCATCGACGCCAACACCATCGTCTTCGGGATCGGCCCGGCCGGCACCGGCAAGACGTACCTGGCGATGGCCAAGGCGGTCAACGCGCTGCAGACCAAACAGGTGAGCCGCATCATCCTGACCCGGCCCGCGGTGGAAGCCGGTGAGCGCCTGGGCTTTCTGCCGGGCACGCTCAGCGAGAAGATCGACCCGTATCTGCGGCCGCTGTACGACGCGCTGTACGACATGATGGACGCCGAGCTGATCCCGAAGTTGATGTCCGCCGGGGTCATTGAGGTCGCGCCGCTGGCATACATGCGGGGTCGCACGTTGAACGACGCGTTCATCGTCCTCGACGAGGCGCAGAACACCACCGCCGAGCAGATGAAGATGTTCCTCACCCGACTGGGCTTCGGGTCGAAGATCGTCGTCACCGGGGACATCACGCAGGTCGACCTGCCGGGTGGCGCCAGGTCCGGCCTGCGGTCGGCGATGGAGATCCTGGACCGCGTCGACGACATTCACATCGCGGAGCTGACCAGCGTGGACGTGGTGCGCCACCGGCTGGTCTCGGAAATCGTCGACGCCTACGCGAAATTCGAAGAACCCGGCCTGACGATGAATCGGGCGGCTCGGCGGGCTTCCGGTTCCCGCAATCGCCGATGATGGGTGCGGTGAGCAAGCTATGACCATCGAGGTATCCAACGAGTCGGGCGTCGACGTCTCCGAGGCCGAATTGGTCAGCGTCGCACGGTTTGTCATCGCCAGGATGGACGTCAACCCGGCCGCCGAGCTGTCGATGGTGCTACTGGACACCGCGGCCATGGCCGACCTGCACATGCGCTGGATGGACCTGCCCGGGCCGACCGACGTGATGAGCTTCCCGATGGACGAGCTCGAGCCCGGCGGCCGGCCCGACGCCCCCGAGCCGGGGCCGTCGATGCTGGGCGACATCGTGCTGTGCCCGGAATTCGCCGCCGAACAGGCCGCCGCGGCCGGCCACAGCCTCGGACATGAGTTGGCGCTGTTGACGATTCACGGAGTGCTGCATCTGCTCGGCTACGACCACGGCGAGCCGGCCGAGGAAAAAGAGATGTTCGCCCTGCAGGACCGGCTGCTCGAAGAGTGGGTCGCCGAACAGGTCGAGGCCTACCACCAGGACCGCCAGGAGGAACGCGACCGCCGGTTGCTGGACAAGTCAAGGTATTTCGACCATTGACCGGACTGTCTCAACTGCTCGGCGCGATCGCCCTGATCGCTCTGGGCGGGCTCTTCGCGGCGATCGACGCCGCCATCAGCACGGTGTCGCTGGCCCGGGTGCAGGAACTGGTGCGCGACGAGCGGCCCGGCGCGGTGTCCCTGTTGGGGGTGATGACCGAGCGGCCGCGCTACATCAACCTGGTCGTGCTGCTGCGCATCATCTGCGAGATCACCGCCACCGTCTTGCTGGTGGTGTTCCTCTATGACAACTTCGGCATTACCTGGGCGTTGTTCGGCGCCGCGACCATCATGGTGGTGACCAGCTTCGTCGTCATCGGCGTGGGCCCGCGCACCCTCGGCCGCCAGCACGCCTATTCCATTTCGTTGACGACGGCCCTTCCGCTGCGGGTGATTTCGTGGCTGTTGATGCCGATCAGCCGGTTGCTGGTGGTCCTGGGCAACGCGCTCACCCCCGGGCGGGGCCTGCGGAACGGGCCGTTCGCCTCCGAGATCGAACTGCGCGAGGTCGTCGATCTGGCCCAGCAGCGCGGCGTGGTCGCCGCCGACGAGCGCCGGATGATCCAGTCGGTCTTCGAACTCGGCGACACCCCGGCGCGCGAGGTGATGGTGCCCCGCACCGAGATGATCTGGATCGAAAGTGACAAGTTCGCCAGCCAGGCGATAACCCTGGCCGTGCGCAGCGGCCATTCCCGCATCCCGGTGATCGGCGAGAACGTCGACGACGTCGTCGGGGTCGTGTACCTGAAAGACCTTGTCCAGCAGACCTTTTTATCGCCCGACGGCGGCCGCGACACCAAGGTGTCACAGGTGATGCGTCCGGCGGTGTTCGTGCCGGACTCCAAGCCGCTGGACGCGCTGCTGCGCGAGATGCAGCGCGACCGCAACCACATGGCCCTGCTCGTCGACGAGTACGGGGCAATCGCCGGGCTGGTCAGCATCGAGGACGTGCTGGAGGAAATCGTCGGCGAGATCGCCGACGAGTACGACGAGGCGGAGACGGCGCCGATAGAGGAGTTGGGCGACAAACGTTTTCGGGTGTCGGCGCGGCTGCCGATCGAGGACGTCGGCGAGCTGTACGGCGTGGAGTTCGACGACGACCTCGACGTCGACACCGTGGGCGGCCTGCTGGCCCTGGAATTGGGCCGGGTTCCGCTGCCGGGCGCCGAGGTCGTGTCGCACGGCCTGCGGCTGCGCGCCGAGGGCGGCCCGGATCCCCGTGGACGGGTGCGGATCAACACCGTTCTGCTCAGCCCGGCCGACCCCGAGCCCAACGGTGGGGAGGCCGATCGGCATGGCTGAGCAGCTGGACGCCGAGGACGCCAAGCTGGTGGTGCTGGCGCGGGCCGCGATGGCCCGCGCCGAAGCCGGCAGCGGCGCAGCGGTCCGGGACGCCGACGGCCGCACGTATGCGGCCGCGCCGGTGGCCTTGTCGACGCTGAACCTGACCGGATTGCAGGCGGCCGTGGCCGCGGCCGCGTCCAGCGGCGCGACCGGGTTGGAGGCCGCCGTCCTGGTGGCGGCGTCCGCCGACGATCCCGGGATCGCCGCGGTGCGCGAACTGTCGCCGACGGCCCTGATCATCGTCACCGACCGCGCCGGGAACCTGGTATGACGCCGAACGTGCACTCATGGCGAGAAATCCGCGCAAAAGCCGCCCTGTGTGCACGCTCGGCGATAGGCCCGGGCAGGTCCGACCCCACCTCGCGCATCGTCGTCGGGTGCCATGGCTGAATTCCGTTCGGGCTTCGTGTGTTTGGTCGGTCGACCGAACACCGGCAAGTCGACGCTGA
This sequence comes from Mycobacterium heidelbergense, assembly GCF_010730745.1. NCBI lineage: Bacteria > Bacillati > Actinomycetota > Actinomycetes > Mycobacteriales > Mycobacteriaceae > Mycobacterium > Mycobacterium heidelbergense. The sequence continues at coordinate 3,887,940 of NZ_AP022615.1, forward strand.
CCAACGCGCTCGTCGGCGCCAAGGTGGCGATCACCTCGACGCGGCCGCAGACCACCCGGCACACCATTCGCGGCATCGTGCACCGGGAAAACTTCCAAATCATCCTGGTCGACACCCCCGGCCTGCACCGGCCGCGCACCCTGCTGGGCAAGCGGCTCAACGACCTGGTCCGTGACACCTACGCCGAGGTCGACGTCATCGGGTTGTGCATCCCCGCCGACGAGGCGATCGGCCCGGGCGACCGGTGGATCGTTGAGCAGGTTCGCGCGATCGCTCCCAGGACCAAGCTTGTAGTCGTCGTCACCAAGATCGACAAGGTGCCCAAAGACCGGGTCGCCGCGCAGCTGATGGCGGTCAGCGAGCTGGTCGGCGATTCGGCCGAAATCGTTCCGGTGTCGGCGGTAACCGGCGCGCAGATCGACGTGCTGATCGACGTGCTGGCCGCGGCGCTGCCCGAAGGCCCGGCGTATTACCCCGACGGTGAGCTGACCGACGAGCCCGAGGAGCTCCTGATGGCCGAGCTCATCCGCGAGGCCGCCCTGGAGGGAGTGCGCGACGAGCTGCCGCACTCGTTGGCGGTGGTGATCGACGAGGTCAACCCGCGCGAGGGCCGCGATGACCTCATCGACGTGCACGCCATCCTCTACGTCGAGCGGGACAGCCAGAAGGGCATCGTCATCGGCAAGGGCGGCGCGCGGCTGCGGGACGTGGGCACCGCCGCGCGCGCCCAGATCGAGAAGCTGCTGGGCACCAAGGTCTACCTCGACCTGCGCGTCAAGGTCGCCAAGAACTGGCAGAGCGACCCCAAACAGCTTGGCCGGCTGGGTTTTTAGCGTTCACGGCCTCACGCCAGCACCCGGACGGTCCGCAGCGACGGGTCCGCCGCGTCGGGGACGTTCATGCCGGCGCGCACACCCGAGCAAAGGTAGTCCAGCACGGCGTCGTTGAGGCGCTCGCCGGGCACGACGGCGGGGATGCCGGGCGGGTACGGCGTGACCTGTTCGGCGGCAACACGTCCCGACGCCTTCTCCGACGGCACCGCCTCGACGCGTCCGAAGAACGCGTCACGGGGCAGGCAGACTGTTTCCAACTGCAGCTGCCCGGGCGAGGGCAGGTCGATTCGCGGCGGCGGGTCGAGGCCGTCGGCCGCCGCGCGCCACGCCCGCAGCGCCTCGCTGAGACGGCCCGCGGTGGTCTTGTCGTCGGCGAAGGACAGGGTCGCCAGGATGCGGCGGTGATCGCTCATCCCGACGTCGATGTGGGCCTGCGCGCGCAGCCAGTCGGCGGCCTGATAGCCCGAGGCGCCGGTGCCCGAGACGTCCATCATCACCTGCAACCGGTCCAGGTCATGGGATGCCTGCACGCCGAGCAGCTCATCGTCGAGCACCTCCACATCCGGGATGAGTTCGATGTCCTCGCGCAGCTGACTCGCCAAATCCAGTGCGGCACCGAGCAATTCGTGGCCGTGCTCGACCATCTGCCGCCGCCATCCGTCCATCGCGGCATACACCAGGACGTTCGGGCTGGTGGTCATCAGCAGATCCGCGCAGGCCGAAAGCCGGTCCCGGTCGATCCGATCGCCCTGCAGGTGAAACACGGAGCCCTGTTCGAAACCGGCGCCCATCTTGTGCACGCTGACCACGCAGATGTCCGCGCCGGCATCCATCGCCCAGGTCGGCAGGTCCTCATGAAACGGCAGGTGCGCGCCCCACGCCTCGTCGATGATCAGCGGCTTGCCGCGCGCGTGGCAGACCTCGGCGATGCCGGCGATGTCGGCGCAGGTGCCGTACGGGCTGGGGCTCACGACGAGCGCACCGGCGGCGTCGGGGTGCCTTTCCCACGCCTCCTCGACCTGCCGCGGTGAGGGCGGATGCGAGAAATGGCGCTCCGCGTCCCAGCGGGGCGTGATCCAGCGAGGCTGCACGCCGGAGAAAATCAGGCCCGCCACGATGGACTTGTGGCTGTCCCGGCCCACCAACAAACTGCCACTGGAGCCTCCGCCGCCGGCGACGGCCATCATCGCCGCCTTCACCGACAGCGAACTGCCGCACGTGGAGAACCATGCCATGTCGGCGCCCACCGCGTCGGCCATGAGGTCCTCCGCGCGCGTCAGGTACTCGTTGCTGGTCCTGCGGTCATCCAGCCCGCCGGTGGCCAGCACGTCGTCGAGGAACGGTTCGCGGCCCAGCACGGCCAGGACCCGGTCGTCGGCGCCGCGGCCCTGGCGGTGGCCCGGTGGCGTGAACCCGTACCGGTTCTGGTCGCGGTAGTCGGCCAGCGCGTCAAGCAGCGGAGCATCGGATTGGTCCATCCCGAACGGGTACCCGCGTTGTCGCGGGCTAACGCCGGCGTCAGCGGTGCGGCGGCGGCGCGCCGGCCGGCGGCGGGCCGCCGGTATCGGCGTTCCACCACACCGCCGGCTGCTTGGTCGACCACCCGCACACGGCCTCCAGCTCCGCGGCCAGCGAGATCAGCATCCCCTCGCTGTTTGCCGGACCCATCAGCTGCACGCCGATCGGCAAACCTTCCGAGGTGAACCCGGCCGGCACGTTGATCGACGGCCAGCCCAGCACGTTCCACGGAAAGGTCAACGGGCACGCGGCGATCATGGCGCGGTCGGTGCCGAAGCTGCTTAACCGGTCGAAGGCGCGCGCCAGCGGCGGTGGTTGCGCGGTGGTCGGTGCCAGCACCACGTCGACGATGTCGAAGATCGAGCCGACCCGACGCTGGTCGGCGGCCTCGTGCCGCCGGGCGCTGCGCAGGATCGCCTGTCCCAGCACGTGGCCCATGCGCAGATTGGACACCGTGCGGGCGTCCAGGATGACCCCGTCGCCCAGCCGCTCCTCCCAGTCCCGCAGGCCCGCCGTCGAGCGGGCGAGAAAATCCCACGACAACCGCCAGCCGTAGTCGGGGTTGCCGGGCACCACGGTGTGGCCGAGCAGCTCGAGCTGCCGGGACACGGCCCGCGTCGCGGCGAGGATCTCGGGGTGCAGTTTGGGCCGGAAACCGGTGTTGGGGAACCGGGTCGACAGCGCGATGTTCAGCGGGCCGGGCGCCTTCCCGACGTAGTCGGATGCGGTGATCGGGGGCGGTTTGTGCCGGTCGCCCTCGACGTTGCCGGACGCGGCGTCGAGCACCAGCGCCGCGTCGGCCACCGTGCGGGCCAGCACGCCGTTGACCGTGATGCCGTTGAACGCCTCCGGCAACGGCCAGGTGGAGATGCGGCCGCGCTGCGGCTTGATGCCCACCAGGTGCGTCCACGCCGCGGGGATGCGGATGCTGCCGGCGCCGTCGGACCCGATCGCCGCGGTGACCAGGCCCGCCGCCACCGCGGCCGCGCTGCCGCCCGACGATCCGCCGGGAGTGTGCCGACGCGACCAGGGATTGCGGGTGTGCCCGAAGCCGGGTCCGCTGGTGAACGGCCACTGGCCCAGCTCGCAGGTGTTGGTCTTGCCGACGATCACCGCGCCGGCCGCCTTGAGGCGGCGAACCACCTCGGCGTCGTGGGTGGCCGGCGCGACATCCCCCTCGGTGCCGAAGGCGGTGGGCACTCCAGCGGCGTCGACGTCGTCTTTGACCGCGATCGGGATGCCCAGCAGCGGGGCCGTGTCCCCGGCCGCCCGCCGCCGATCGGCCTCCGCCGCGTCGGCCAGCGCGGATTCGGTGAGCACCACCCTGAAGGCGTTCAGGGTGGGCTGGCTCGAATGAATGGCGTGCAGGGAGCGGCCCACCAATGTGACGGACGTCACCGCGCGGCTGGCCAGCTGATACAGCAGGTCGGTCAGCGTGGGCAGGCGCTGGCCGCCGGGCCCGGAACCCGAGCCGGAAAGGGCCCCAAAAGCGGACCCGGAAGCGCCAATCACGGGGTACGAGACTAACGGCGCGGATACCCGCAATGTCGCGGCGGGGTGCAAAACTATTGTGATGCGGCTGTATCGAGACCGAGCGGTGGTGTTGCGCCAGCACAAGCTCGGTGAAGCCGACCGGATCATCACCCTGCTGACCCGCGATCACGGGCTGGTTCGCGCGGTGGCCAAAGGCGTTCGCCGCACCCGCAGCAAATTCGGTGCGCGACTGGAGCCGTTCGCTCACATCGACGCGCAACTGCACCCCGGCCGCAATCTCGACATCGTCACCCAGGTCGTCTCCCTCGACGCGTTCGCCACCGACATCGTCAGCGACTACGGCCGGTACACCTGCGGGTGCGCGATGCTGGAAACCGCCGAACGCCTCGCCGGCGAGGAGCGGGCCCCGGCCCCGGCCCTGCACCGGCTCACGGTGAGCGCGCTGCGGGCGGTGGCAGACGGACACCGGCCCCGTGACCTGTTGCTGGACGCCTACCTGCTGCGGGCCATGGGCATCGCCGGGTGGGCGCCGGCGCTGACCGAGTGCGCCCGGTGCGCCACGCCCGGCCCGCATCGGGCGTTTCACATCGCCGCCGGGGGCAGCGTGTGCACGCATTGCCGCCCGGCCGGTTCGACGACGCCGCCGCTGGGCGTGCTGGACCTGATGTCCGCGCTGCACGACGGAGATTGGGAGGCCGCCGACAAGGCGCCGCAATCGCACCGCAGCCACGTCAGCGGGCTGGTGGCCGCGCACCTGCAATGGCATCTGGAACGGCAGCTCAAAACGTTGCCGCTGGTAGAGCGGACCTACCAGGTCGACCGCACCATCGCCGAACGGCGCGCAGCGCTGATCGGGCAGGATACGGCCTGTGGCTAACAAGGCCGAACGCAAGCTGAAGTCGACCGGCTTCCCGCAGCTGCCCCCGGCGCCCGACGATTACCCCGTCTTTCCCGACACGTCGACGTGGCCGGTCGTCTTCCCCGAACTGCCGCCGTCCGCCGACGGTGGCCCGCGCCGGCCGCCGCAGCACGTCTCGAAGGCGGCCGCGCCGCGGATTCCGGCCGACCGCTTGCCCTTTCACGTCGCCATCGTGATGGACGGCAACGGCCGCTGGGCCACCCAACGCGGCCTGAGCCGCACCGACGGCCACCGGGCCGGCGAGGCGGTCGTGATCGACATCGTCTGCGGCGCAATCGAACTCGGGATCAAGTGGCTCAGCCTCTACGCCTTCTCCACCGAAAACTGGAAGCGTTCCCCCGAGGAGGTCCGCTTCCTGATGGGATTCAACCGCGACGTCGTGCGGCGGCGCCGCGAGAACCTCAAAGCGATGGGGGTCAAGATCCGGTGGGTGGGTTCGCGGCCGCGCCTGTGGCGCAGCGTGATCAACGAGTTGGCGATCGCCGAGGCGATGACGCAGGGCAACGACGTCATCACGGTCAACTATTGCGTCAACTACGGCGGCCGCGCCGAAATCACGGAATCCACAAGGGAAATCGCTCGCCTGGTGCAGGCGGGCAGGCTGCAGCCCGACCGGATCACCGAGTCGACGATCTCCCGCCACCTGCAACGGCCCGACATCCCCGATGTCGACCTCTTTCTGAGGACCTCCGGAGAACAGCGGTCCAGCAATTTCATGCTGTGGCAGGCGGCGTACGCCGAGTACATCTTCCAAGACAAGCTGTGGCCCGACTACGACCGCCGCGACCTGTGGGCGGCCTGCGAGGAATACGCGGCCCGCAACCGACGGTTCGGCAGCGCCTGATGCCGTCGCTGCAGGAACGCCTGGCCCCGATACTCCGCGACGTCCTTCCCGTCGAGGAGGAACCCGACGGCGCGCTGACGGTGCGCCATAACGGCACGTTGGCGTCGCTGCGGGTGGTCACCATCGCCGAGGGCCTCGACCTGGTGTCGCTGACCCAGATAGTGGCCTGGGATCTGCCGCTCACCAAGAGGATCAGCGACCGGGTCGCCAAGCAGGCGCACGACAGCAACTTCGGCAGCGTGACGTTGGTCGAGAAGGTCAACGACAAGGCGGTGCGGCGCAACTCGGGCAAAGGTGCGTCCAAAACCGCGGACGTGATGCAGCGCTACAACTTTCCCGGGGCCGGCCTGACCGACGACGCCCTGCGCACCCTGATCCTGTTGGTGCTGGACACCGGCGCCGAGATACGCCGTGCGCTGACTTCCTGACTGGGCCGCGAAATCGACGGCAGCGCGGAAAAGTCCGAGAGAACATCTCGGTACCGTCAATCTCGGTGCCGCAACGGATGTTCCGAGCCGCCCCGCGCCCTAAGACCGGCAGTCAGAGCACGTTCCGAAGATCTCGATGGTGTGGCTGACATCGGAGAAGCCGTGCTTGGCCGCCACCTCCGCCGCCCACTCCTCGACCTCGTGGTCGCCCACCTCGACGGTGGAACCGCAGCCGCGGCACACCAGATGGTGATGATGATGGTCCGAGCACCTGCGGTAGACCGACTCGCCGGTGTCGGTGCGCAGCGTGTCGACCATGCCCGCCGCCGCCATGGACTGCAGCGTCCGATAGACGGTGGTCAGGCCGATGTTCTCGCCGCGGCGCCGTAGCTCGTCGTGCAACTCCTGCGCCGAGCGGAAGTCGTCGAGCGTCTCCAGCAAGGTCGAAATCGCCGCGCGCTGGCGGGTGGAACGCACACTCGCGCCGGTCATACCGTGTCCTCGCTCGCGTGCGCGACGGCGTCGACAACGATGTGCGCGAGGTGGTGGTCGGCAAGCCGGTATAGCACCTCGCGGCCGGATCGCTCCCCGGTCACCACGCCCGCCGCCTTGAGGATCTTCAAATGCTGGCTGACCAGCGGCTGTGGCACCCCGAGCGCGTCGACCAGCTCGTGGACGCAGCGGTGGGATTCGCGTAGCTGCAGCACGATGGCGATCCGCACCGGTGCGGCCAGCGCGCGCAGCAGCTCCCCGGCGGCGTCGAGAATCTCCCGCGACGGCGGCACGGGGTACTCGGGGAAGGCGGAGTGTGCGCCGGGCCCCGCGCCGGCATGCGGGTGCGTCAGCACGCCGCCGGCGGCGGTGGTCGGCCCTGACGAGGGCATCGAGGAGGACATCGCCATGGGGGAGTCATCACCTCGAGAAGTGCCGGGTACTGGGAATGCCCGCCGCTGGAGGACGATGGGCCGCCTTCCACTGTCACATGCGTGATGACGCATGTCAAAGACCGTGGCGCCGGTCGATACCATGACTGGTGTTTTGCGAGCGGCGATCGCCGCCGCGCATGTCTGCCCCGACCCGGAAAGGGAGTGCACCGCCCCGTGGCGTCCGTCATCGACACCGTAGTCAACCTGGCCAAACGGCGGGGCTTCGTCTATCCCTCGGGCGAGATCTACGGGGGTACCAAATCGGCGTGGGATTACGGCCCGCTGGGCGTGGAGCTCAAGGAGAACATCAAGCGGCAGTGGTGGCGTTCGGTGGTCACCGGCCGCGACGACGTCGTCGGCCTCGATTCGTCGATCATCCTGCCGCGGCAGGTGTGGGTGGCCTCCGGCCACGTCGAGGTCTTCCACGACCCGCTGGTCGAGTCGCTGATCACCCACAAGCGCTACCGGGCCGACCACCTCATCGAGGCCTACGAGGCCAAACACGGGCAGCCGCCGCCGAACGGGCTGGCCGACATCCGCGACCCCGACACCGGCGAGCCCGGGCAGTGGACCGAGCCGCGCGAGTTCAACATGATGCTCAAGACGTATCTCGGACCCATCGAAACCGAGGAGGGGCTGCACTACCTGCGGCCGGAAACGGCGCAGGGCATCTTCATCAACTTCGCCAACGTGGTGACCACGGCGCGCAAGAAGCCGCCATTCGGGATCGGCCAGATCGGCAAGAGCTTCCGCAACGAAATCACCCCGGGCAACTTCATCTTCCGCACCCGCGAATTCGAACAGATGGAGATGGAATTCTTCGTCGAGCCGTCGACCGCGCGGGACTGGCATCAGTATTGGATCGACACCCGGCTGCAGTGGTACGTCGACCTCGGCATCGATCCGGCGAACCTGCGGCTGTACGAGCATCCCAAGGACAAGCTGTCGCACTACTCGGACCGCACCGTCGACATCGAGTACAAATTCGGCTTCGTCGGCAATCCTTGGGGCGAGCTGGAAGGTGTGGCGAACCGGACGGACTTCGACTTATCAACGCACGCAGAGCATTCCGGCGTCGACCTGTCGTTCTATGACCAGGTCGCCGACACCCGGTACACGCCGTATGTCATCGAGCCGGCGGCGGGTCTGACGCGGTCGTTCATGGCCTTCCTGATCGACGCGTACACCGAGGACCAGGCGCCGAACGCCAAGGGCGGCATGGACAAACGCACGGTGCTCCGGCTCGACCCGCGGCTGGCGCCGGTCAAGGCGGCGGTGCTGCCCCTGTCGCGGCACGCCGACCTGAGTCCCAAGGCCCGTGACCTGGCCGCTGAATTGCGGAAATGCTGGCACATCGATTTCGACGACGCCGGTGCCATCGGGCGCCGCTATCGGCGCCAGGACGAGGTCGGTACGCCTTTCTGCGTGACGGTGGATTTCGACTCACTCGAGGACGACGCCGTCACCGTGCGCGAGCGCGACGCCATGACGCAGGACCGGGTCGCGATAGGCGGTGTCGCCGACTATCTGGCGGTGCGGTTGAAGGGCTGTTAGCGCCGGCTGCTTGTGGTTTTCGGTAACGATCGGATCCGCCGTCCCGATTAATCGGTGGAGGAGGGCGGCCGATGAGCTTTGCGCTGCCGTCGGAAAATCATTTTGTTTGCCGAATGCGTCGAATTCCGTCTTCTTTAACATGGGCACCGATAACTCGGGCTGCCGGCAGAACAACTCGCCGGCGGCGGAAACTCCGGCTTTCAAAACTCGGGTCTCGACAATTCGGGTTACCAGAACGCGGCCGTCGATGGCGCCGGTATCTTTGTCACCGGTGCCGCGAGTTCTGTGCGGCGCACCTCCAGGACGGCCAGCTCCGGCGTGTTTTGTCTCCGGCGATGGGGTTTCCGGTTTGTTCACGAACTCGTTCTGGCGATGTTGTGGGCGAAAAGGCATCTGTAAGCGGATCAGAATCGTTCTGCTCGGGCACGGCTCGCGCAGAAACCCGACATAGTTTGCCCGGGTTTTTGACAGTTCGTCTTTACCCAGCCTTGACCGGCCGTCTGGACAGTCGTCCGGTTAGCGGGGGATCCCGCCGTTGTCGTCCGACGGGAAATGATTTGGTGAAACTCATGATTTTCAGGTGTGATTGTCTTAGGATTCAGCGGTGGCGGTAGGCGGGTGCCTCGTCGCTTCGGATGAACGTTGGCCAGGTGGTTGTCGGAGCCGCTGAGGCGGCTGGATGGGGTTGTGATGGTTCCTGCTTTTACGTTCTTGCCTCCGGAGATCAACTCGGCGTTGATGTTCGCTGGCGCGGGTTCGGGACCGCTGTTCATGGCCGCGTCAGCCTGGGACGGGTTGGCTTCGGACCTGTCGGCCGCGGCGTCGTCGTTTCAATCGGTGGTCTCGGGGCTGACCGGCGGGCCGTGGGCGGGTCCCTCGTCGGCGTCGATGGCGGCCGCGGCCACCCCGTACGTGGGCTGGTTGAGCGCGGCCGCCGGGCAAGCCGAGGCCGCGGCCGCTCAGGCCCGGGCCGCGGCGTCGTCGTTTGAGTCCGCGTTGACGGCGACGGTGCCCACGGCGGCGGTGACGGAGAATCGCGTTCAGCTGCTGGCCTTGATCGCGACGAACATCCTGGGCCAGAACACCCCGGCGATCGCGATGACCGAGTTCGAGTACATGGAGATGTGGGCCCAGGACGTCGCCGCGATGGTGGGCTATCACGTGGGAGCCACCTCGGTGGCCGCGGCCCTGCCGTCGTTCAGCCTGCCCCCGGTGAGCCTGGCCGGCCTGACGGGGTTGCTGTCGACGCCGCTGTCCGGCGTGGCGTCGGAATTTGCCGGTCTCGCCTCGACGGCGGAAGCCGCATTGGCCGCTCCGATGCAGTCCGCGGTGGCGGCGGTTGGGCCCGCGGTGTCGGAGGTGTCGTCGCTGGCCTCCGCCGCGCCGATATCGTCCCTGCAGTCGGTCGCGCAGGTGGCCATGTATCCGGCGAGCATGATGATGTCGCCGATCATGATGGCGGCCCAGGCCGGCATGGGTGCGCATCCGGCGCTGGCCGGTGCCACGAACGTGGCCGCAGATGCGCCGAAATTCGTCAGCAGCGCTGTTCCGGCCGCGAAGGGGCTGGGTGGCGGGCTGGGCGGTTTGGGGGGCGCGGCGGGCCTGGGTAAGGCGCGGTTGGTCGGGGCGATGTCGGTTCCCCCGACGTGGCAGGGCTCGGCCCCGTCTCGGATGGTCAGTTCGGCGATGTCGGGGCTGGGTGGCGAGATGCCCGGCCCCGCCGCCGCGGCCGCCGGGGCGCCGACGGGTGGCATGCCGATGATGCCGATGCCGATGGGCGGCATGGGCGCGGCCGGCGGCATGCCCGGCGGAATGCTGGGCCGCGGCGGCGCCAGCCCGAACCATGTGGTGCAGACTCGGCCCAGCGTGGTGCCGCGGACCGGGGTCGGATAAACGATGCGCTGCGGCGCGTGATTCGAAAGTTCATCGGAAAGGAGCGGTGTGGTGGCTACTCGGTTTATGACTGACCCGCATGCGATGCGGGCGATGGCCGGTCGTTTTGAAGTACATGCGCAGACTGTTGAGGACGAGGCCCGCAAGATGTGGGCGTCGTCGATGAACATCGCCGGGGCCGGTTGGAGTGGTCAGGCGCAGGCGACGTCGTATGACACCATGGGCCAGGTCAACCAGGCCTTTCGCAACATCGTGAACATGCTGCACGGGGTGCGCGACGGGCTGTTCCGCGACGCCAACAACTACGAGCAGCAAGAGCAGGCTTCCCAGCAGATTTTGAGCAGCTAGCGCTTTCAGCGCATGAGGAAGGCATGAGGAAGGTTGTGCGATGACGATTAATTATCAGTTTGGCGATGTGGATTCGCATGGCGCGTTGATTCGTGCGCAGGCCGCGTCGTTGGAGGCCGAGCATCAGGCCATCGTTCGTGATGTGTTGGCCGCGGGTGACTTTTGGGGTGGCTCGGGTTCGGTGGCGTGCCAGGAGTTCATCACCCAGTTGGGTCGCAACTTCCAGGTGATCTACGAGCAGGCCAACGCCCACGGCCAGAAGGTGCAGACCGCCGGCAGCAACATGGCCAGCACCGACAGCGCCGTCGGCTCCAGCTGGGCCTAATCAGCCACCAAGGCGCGGGCAACACCCCGGGGGGAACGCGGTGTTGCCCGCGCCTTCGGCATGCCGGCGGCACGCTTCGTGAAAAGAGCGAAATCGGTCAATCCCGGATATTGTCCTCATGATTGACTTACGATTCGGAGTGCTTGGTGGTGCTTAGCGCGCCACCGAGTGCGAGTGTAGGGATATCGGCTGTGGAAGGGGGCAGCGTGCTTTTGCCTCTTAGTTCGCCGCTGCCGGACGATTCGGTGTCGGCGATTCGTGGTGAGTCAGGCATGCTCGGCGGCCTATCGGTTCCGCTCAAGTGGGGAGTGGCTGTTCCGCCGGACGACTATGACCATTGGGCACCGGAGCCGGAAGACGGTGCCGATGCCGATGCCGCTGACACGACGGCCGCCGGGCTGAGCCAGGAGGCGGCCCCTGACGGCGTGGATGAATGGAATGAGTGGGGCGAGTGGAGCGAGTGGCAAGGCGACGCCGAGCCCCGCTTCGACATGCCGCGGACGACCAGCGTGATACCGAATTCTCCGGCCGCCGGTTGAGAGAGAGGGGGAAGACTGTCGGTATTTCACGCGTGATCGGCGGCTCCGGTGTCTTCGTGGCCGGCCAATTACGACGACCAATCTGCATGACAAGTCCAGGAAGTTAGTCCAGAAGGAGATAGCCGAGATGGCAACACGTTTTATGACCGATCCGCACGAGATGCGGGCGATGGCGGGCCGTTTTGAGGTGCACGCCCAGACCGTTGAGGACGAGGCCCGCAAGATGTGGGCGTCGTCGATGAACATCGCCGGGGCCGGCTGGAGTGGGCAGGCGCAGGCGACCTCGTATGACACCATGGGCCAGGTCAACCAGGCCTTCCGCAACATCGTGAACATGCTGCACGGGGTCCGCGACGGACTGATCCGCGACGCCAACAACTACGAGCAGCAAGAGCAGGCTTCCCAGCAAATCCTCAGCAGCTAGCCTTCGGCGCTGCTGTCCACCACTTTTGACTTTGAGAGGACGCAAACATGACCATCAATTATCAGTTCGGCGATGTGGATTCGCATGGCGCGTTGATTCGTGCGCAGGCCGCGTCGTTGGAGGCCGAGCATCAGGCCATCGTTCGTGATGTGTTGGCCGCCGGTGACTTTTGGGGCGGCTCGGGTTCGGTGGCCTGCCAGGAGTTCATCACCCAGTTGGGTCGCAACTTCCAGGTGATCTACGAGCAGGCCAACGCCCACGGCCAGAAGGTGCAGACCGCCGGCAGCAACATGGCCAGCACCGACAGCGCCGTCGGCTCCAGCTGGGCGTAGAAGACCGGTCGGCGGCGGCGCGCCGGTTTCCCGGCGCGGGCCCCCATCGGTGAAAGTGCATGACCTGCCCCCGGGCGCTTGGCGCCCGGGGGCAGTCGCGTCTTTGGGCTCCATGTCCGCCGGGTGACCGGCTCAGAATCGTCCGCCGCCGCCCATCAAGCCGCCGCCGCCGGACGAGCCGCCGAACGATGTCGGGCTCCATCCGCCGAACCCGCCCCGCATGCCTCCGCTGAGGAGGTCGCCGATGATGATGCCGCCGATCATCGCGCCGGTGTCGCTGCCCCCGCGGCCGGCGTAGACGCGCTCAGCCTGCTGCACGTCGGCATTGGCGAGCGCCTGCGCGTTGGCAGCCAGCGCCGACGCCGCGTTGGCGTGGGCAATCGCCTCGGTCAGGTTGGTCGCCCGCTTGCCCCGTGCGGCGTCGAGGTGCCGTCTGGCCTCGGCGAGCCGGGTCCGGGCCTCGGCGCCGATGCTGCCCCGGCGGGTGTCGATGTATTCGGAGACGCCGCGGACCCGCGACTCCGCGGTGAACAGCGCCTGCTCGAACGAACGGTTGAGCCGCTCGGCGTTCGCCTGCTCCTGGGCCACGGTGGCCAGGACCCGATTGAGGTCGGCGTCGGCCTTGGTGAGCCGGGCGAACGCGGCCAGCGGGTCGGCCGAGCCACCGCCGCGGGTGCTGTCCAGGGCGCCCGTCGCCGCGTCGCGCGCCGCGGTCAGCTCGGCGGTGTGGCCCGACGCGGGCTTCTGCAGCTGCCGGCCCGCGCGCTCGATGCCCGCGTGGATGTCGTCGATCACCGATGGCAACGCGGCGACGGCGCGCTTGATATCGGCGGCCGCGTTGTCGATCGCGTCCAGCAGCGCGCGCGCTTGCCCGAGCGCCGACTCGGCGGCGCGGACCGCGTCCACCAAAGCGGTCTGCTGACCGCCCTGGACGGCGACCAGGTCGCGGGCCGAGCCGATGTTGCGGTCGGCGAACGCGAGCCTGTCGTTGGCGGATGCGATATTGCCGGACACCGAAGCCAGTGTCGCAGCGCCGAATTCGTCGTGCAGCTCGGCCAGCCGCCGCTCCGCCGGGGCGACGCGAGCGGTGAGTTCGACATATTGCACGGTCAGCGCGTCCAGCCGGGACCGGGCGTTGATCACCAAATCCCGCAGCTTTTCGAACGCGTCGGTCTGCGACGCGAGTTCGCGATCGGCGCGGGCCGCCGACACGATCACCCGGGTCAACAGCTCGCGCCGCTCGCCCGGGGTCTCGGGCGTGCTGTCGTCAAGCTGATGGCGGACCGTAAAGGCCTGAGACAGAGCGGCTTTGGCGTTGTTCACCGCCTGGGTGAACGGTTGGGTTCGCTCTTCACCGAACTCGTCGATCGCCAGCGTGAGCTCGTTGGCGCTCGTGCGCACCGCGTTGTCGACCTCGACCACCATCGAGTGCGAGAGGTCGTCGAGGGCGTCCAGCGGCACGGCGGCCAACGCGTCCGCGTCGGTGGGGTCGACCCGGCGTGCCGCGGCAAGCGCGGCGGCGCGCCGTCGTCGGCGGCGATAGCGCATCACGACCAGCAGGGCCGCCGCGGCGATGACGATGACACCCAGCGTGACCAGCAGCATCGCGGGAGCCCACGAGCGCGGTGACGCGTTGAGCCCGTCGGCCGCCGCGACCGCCGCGCCGCTCCAGTCGTCGCGGTGGAGCGCGGGTTCGATCTTGCCGCGCCGCAGCCCATCAACCTCGCTCGCGTTGATGCTCTTGATCGTGGACGGCACCAAAAAGGCGTATGCCCGGTCGGTGGTGGCCACCGCGAGCAGCGCGTCGTAGTCGCCCAGGTCGCTGGTGATCCTGGTGTGCCTTGCCCAGCCCTCCGGGCCCTGCCCGGAAAAGTTGTCGACGTAGACCACCCACAGGCGGATGTGGCGGGCGGCGTACAGCCGGTCGATGGCCGACGTCACCGCGGCGCGCCCGGAATCCGACAGGACGTTCGCGTTGTCGGTGACGTAATCCGGCAGCCGCAGCGGCGGTTGGGCGCCGCCCGGCGGCGCCAGGAGCAGCCCCCAGCCGAGGCCCGCGAGGATCGTCAGGATCACGCCGAGCAGGCGACGAGTGCGCATAGGTCAATCTAGCCGTCCGACGATTCAGGCCGTAGGCCTGAGAACCGGCGTTCCCTGGCAGACTGTGCGTCGGTGACTAAGGAGGCGAACACGAATCAGCAAGACCCTTACGACGACTTCGACCGTGCGCGGCGGGTGCCCGAAGCGCCGAAGACCGCGGGTCTGCCGGGTACGGAGGGTCAGCATCGCACCGACTTCGCCCGGGACCGGGCCCGGGTACTGCACAGCGCGGCCCTGCGCCGGCTCGCCGACAAGACGCAGGTGGTCGGGCCGCGGGAGGGTGACACTCCGCGCACCCGGTTGACGCACTCGCTGGAGGTGGCCCAGATCGGGCGCGGAATGGCGGTCGGGCTGGGCTGCGACCTCGACCTCGTGGAGCTGGCCGGCCTGGCCCACGACATCGGGCATCCGCCCTACGGGCACAACGGCGAACGCGCGCTGGACGAGTTCGCCGCCGCGCAGGGCGGCTTCGAGGGCAATGCCCAGAATTTCCGGATCCTGACCAGTCTTGAGCCCAAAGTCCTTGATGCACAAGGCAACAGCGCGGGGCTGAACCTGACCCGCGCGTCCCTGGACTCGGTCACCAAATATCCGTGGACCCGCGGTGACGGGCGTGGAAACGGGAGAAGCAAATTCGGCTTCTACGACGAGGACCGCGAGCCGGCGGCCTGGGTTCGGCAGGGAGCGCCGGCCGGCCGGACGTGCCTGGAAGCCCAGGTGATGGATTGGGCCGACGACGTCGCCTATTCGGTGCACGACGTCGAGGACGGCGTCGTGTCGCAACGCATCGACCTGCGCGTGCTCGCCGACGACGACGAGGCGGCCGCGCTGGCCAAACTCGGGGAAAGCGAATTCTCCCGGGTGAGCGCCGACGACTTCATGGCGGCCGCGCGCCGGCTGTCGGGTCTGCCCGTGGTCGCCGCGGTCGGCAAGTACGACGCCACGCTGGCCGCGTCGGTCGCGCTGAAGCGATTGACCAGTGAGTTGGTGGGCAGGTTCGCCTCGGCCGCCATCGCGACCACGCGCGCGGCCGCCGGTCCCGGCCCGCTGGTGCGCTACCGGGCCGACCTGCAGGTGCCCGACGTGGTGCGCGCCGAGGTCGCCCTGCTGAAGATCCTGGCGCTGCAGTTCATCATGTCCGACCCGCGGCATCTGGACACCCAGGCCCGGCAACGCGAACGCGTCCACCGGGTCGCGCACTGGCTGTATTCCGGGGCGCCCCGAACGCTCGATCCCGTGTTCGCCGCGGCGTTCAACACCGCCGCCGACGACCGGGCCCGGCTCCGGGTCGTCGTCGATCAGATCGCGTCCTACACCGAGGGCCGGCTGGAGCGCATCGACGCTCGCCAAGCGACGGGCTAGCGTTAGGCTCCCGTCATGACCAAACTCACCGCCGTTGCCACCCTCTTGCTGTCGGTTCCCGTCGTGGCCGTGGGCGCATGCAGCTCGCCTCAGCATCCGAGCAGCCAGCCGGGCACCACGCCCGCGGTCCAAAGCGGTCCCCCCGGCTCGTCGGCGACGTCGAGCCCGGCGCCCGCCGCTGGATCACTCACAGCGCAATTGAAGACGGCCGACGGGCGGGAAGTGGCCACGGCCACCTTCGATTTCAGCAGCGGCTATGCCACCATCACCGTCAAGACGGTGGCCGCCGGGATACTGGCGCCCGGTTTCCACGGCCTGCACGTCCACGCGGTCGGCAAATGCGAGCCGAACTCGGTTGCCCCGACCGGCGGTCCGCCCGGAAACTTCCTGTCCGCCGGCGGGCACTACCAGGCGCCCGGACACACCGGGATGCCCGAAAGCGGCGACCTGACGTCGCTGGAGGTGCGCTCGGACGGCTCCGCGTATCTGGTGACCACCAGCGATGCGTTCACCAGGGACCAGCTGCTGGCCGGCGACAAGACCGCGTTGATGATCCACGGCGCCGACAACAGCGACAACGCGATGGAACGGATCGCATGCGGCGTCATCGGGACCGGATAGCGCGATCGGCCGTCCCGGGTCGGGCGGCCGTCGAAGCGGGCGCTTTAGACTAGGCCGATGGCTGGCCGGATCCCCGATCGCGACATCGCCGCCATCCGCGAAAAGGTGCGCATCGAGGATGTCGTCGGCGACTATGTGCAGCTGAAGCGCGCCGGCGCCGACTCGCTCAAGGGGCTGTGCCCGTTCCACAACGAGAAGTCACCGTCGTTTCACGTCCGCCCCAACCACGGTCACTTCCACTGCTTCGGCTGCGGCGAGGGCGGCGACGTCTACGCGTTCGTGCAGAAGATCGAGCACGTCAGCTTCGTCGAGGCGGTCGAATTACTCGCCGACCGGATCGGCCACACGATCAACTACACCGGCCCGGCCACCAGCGTGCAGCGCGATCGCGGCAGCCGCAGCAGGCTCATCGCGGCCAACGCCGCCGCGGCCGAGTTCTACGCGGCGGCGCTGGAGTCCGATGAGGCGGCGCCGGCCCGCCAGTATCTGAAGGAGCGCAACTTCGACGCCGAGGCCGCGCGACGCTTCGGCTGCGGATTCGCCCCGTCGGGCTGGGAGATGCTGACAAAGCACCTGCAGCGCAAGGGTTTTGAGTTCAAGGAGCTCGAGGCCGCCGGCTTGTCCCGGGAGGGGCGGCGCGGGCCGATGGACCGCTTTCACCGCAGGCTGCTGTGGCCGATCCGCAGCTCGGCCGGTGAGGTGATCGGCTTCGGCGCCCGGCGGCTCTTCGACGACGACCCGATGGAAGCCAAGTACGTCAACACGCCCGAGACGCTGCTGTACAAGAAGTCGTCGGTGATGTTCGGCATCGACCTGGCCAAGCGCGACATCGCCAAGGGGCACCAGGCGGTCGTCGTCGAGGGCTACACCGACGTGATGGCGATGCACCTGGCCGGCGTCACCACCGCGGTTGCGTCGTGCGGCACCGCGTTCGGCGACGAGCATCTGGCGATGCTGCGCCGACTGATGATGGACGACAGCTTCTTTCGCGGCGAACTGATCTACGTGTTCGACGGCGACGAGGCCGGTCGCGCCGCGGCGCTCAAGGCCTTCGACGGCGAGCAGAACCTGGCGGGGCAGTCCTACGTCGCCGTCGCCCCGGACGGCATGGACCCCTGCGACCTGCGCCTGAAGTCCGGCGACGGCGCGCTGCGCGACCTGGTGGCCCGGCGAACCCCGTTGTTCGAGTTCGCGATTCGCACCGCGCTTGCCGAGATGGACCTGGACAGCGCCGAGGGCAGGGTCGCCGCGCTGCGCCGCTGCGTACCCATGGTGGGTCAGATCAAGGACCCCACGCTGCGCGACGAGTACGCCCGCCAGCTCGCGGGCTGGGTCGGCTGGGACGACGTCCCACAGGTCATCGACCGGGTGCGCGGCGAGGCCAAAAGGTCCAAGTCCTCGGGCCGGGGTGGCTCCGCATCCCACGCGGGCCGCCGGGTCGAGCGGCGGCCCGCCGCCGCGGCCGCGGCCGAGCCCGCCGCCGCCCGTCCCGACCCGCGCGACCCGACCCTGTGGCCCCAGCGCGAGGCGCTCAAGTCGGCGTTGCAGTACCCGGCGCTGGCCGGCCCGGTGTTCGACGCGCTGACCGTGGAGAGCTTCACCCACCCGGGGTACGCGGCCGTCCGCGCGGCCATCGAGGCGGCCGGTGGCACCTCCACCGGCGTCACCGGGGCCGAGTGGATCGAGACCGTGCGCCAGCAGACGACGTCGGCCCTGACCGCGGGCCTGATCAGTGAGCTGGGGGTGGAGGCCATCGCGGTCGACGAAGAGAAGCTGCCGCGCTACATCGCGGGCGTGCTCGCTCGTCTGCAGGAAGTCTGGATGGGCCGGCAGATCGCCGAGGTGAAGTCAAAACTGCAGCGCATGTCGCCGATCGAGCAAGGCGACGAGTATCACGCGCTATTCGGCGACCTGGTCGCCATGGAGGCGTATCGGCGCAGCCTGCTGGAGCAGGCTAGCGGCGACGATCTGACGGTGTGAGGGCCGCCTCGGCCGGCCGCCCGGCTCGGCGCTCCGGGCGCTCCTCGACGGCCGTCTGGTCGTCGATCTCGGCCACGGTGACAAAACCGGCGTCGGGCGAGATCCGGTTCGCGACCTTGCGCCGCCCTCCCTCGATCACCGATTTGGCCAGGGGACTGCTGGTCAGCGCGCGATAGGTGCCGGCGATCTGCTCGTATCGGCGACGCCCGGCCTTCGAGCCCAGCACGTAACCCAGTCCAAGCACCACGACATATCGGATCAAAGCGTTCCTCCCGACGATCGATGGCTCCATCCTGCCTCACGCGGCCCGGTGCGTGCGCGGCCGATCCCTTCTAGTTGGGCGCTGGGTGGCCGGTGCCTCTAGTTGGGTGCGGGTCGGCCAGTACGCTAGAGTCGTCCAGCGATCTGCGCCAGGTTGGCGTGGACCGGGTTAATCCCCTGTAGCTCAATTGGCAGAGCGTTCGGCTGTTAACCGAAGGGTTCCTGGTTCGAGTCCAGGCGGGGGAGCAGGCTAACGCTGCCGGGGCCGAGTCGCGTCTTTCGTGATGGTCCCCGTCCGAGGCTGGTATCGCTCACGACCCGGCTGATCCACGTCGATGAGCCATGCCGCGGAAATCCCGAATATCTCTTGAATGCGCAACGTGACCGCTCGGATGTCGTGGGGTTTCGCGCGATCTGTTTCCCACTGTGCCAGGGAGGCCTCACCGACATCGATAGCGTCTGCGAATTCGGCCTGAGTCATTCTGGCAACACTGACGCGCACCTTACGAATGCGGTCGCCGAACGACCATTCAGGAATCACCCAGCCAGTGTCTACTGTCATAGGCAAACTATGGCATACCTAGGTAAACCCCAGCAAGCCTAGGTAGGTTTAAGGTAACTAATACGAATGTGAAGTGCCTGGTCAAGGATATGGCCTTGCCAACTTTGCATAAGGATGCTTAGTCTTGCACTCATGCCGAGTAAGTATCCTGACACGGGTTCAGAGCTCTTAGCGGTCGGTGCGGCGGCAGGCCTGGTAGGTGTGTCCGTCGACACTCTACGGCGATGGGAGCGCAATGGACGCATAATCGCGCTTCGCACGCCCACCGGTCATCGGCGCTTTCGCCGTGCCGACATCGAGGCACTGCTTGCCGAGGAGGTTAGCGTGTCGTGACGACCGGTGTTCTGCCACGGCGCCGCATTACGACCGCGCGATGCCGAACTCTGACGCGCCACACCCGAGTAGCCGAGGTCATTCTCGCCGAGCAGCACGGCATTGAGATCCGTTGCCGCACCCAGGAATCAACAATGTGGCCATTCGATCGTGTTGTCGCAGTGCGCAGGTCACATCGTAAGTGAAGCCGGCCGCAGTGATCGATCACCTGAAGCTAGACGACGATGCGTGGTCTCATCCGGTGATACAAAATCCCGGCGACTATGTCGGGCGGCACCGGATTCGAGCGAATTATCTGTGGCGCACAACCGACACCCACGACTTTCGAATCAATCCCGATACGGCAAAGAAATTCAGGGACGGCCCGCTCGTGATTTCACCTGGCGTCAAACCCGACTTGGCTCACGGTTCGTGACTTGGGGTGGCGGCGTGGTGGTCCCACGTAGGCACTGGACCGGACACGTCGTGGTGGTCACACGTGTCACCCGCGTCCCGGCTTCGCCGGCACATACTCTTCTGCCCGCCTACGCGCGACAACCCGGGCTGTTTCGGAATTCCGCTGCGGCTCGGGCGATTCCGCGGCCGGGCGAAGCGATTGAATCCCAGGTTGTGTTTGCCGTGGGCAAATCCCTTGGCCGCCAACAGATCATCGATACCAATTGTGAGGCAGCCCGCAAGCGGTTGTCGCTGTGAGGTGGGCACATCGCCTATGCCGGCCGGCGAGTTACCGTTGTGGCAGGCGGGAATTGACGCGCCACTTTGGCCCCACTTTGGCCCCCCGCCAGTGTGGGTGTGGCCCGCACCGGCGAGCCGAATTCGCCGCGGCCCCCGCACCGTTGGATCAACTCATTCGACGAAGTGGACCCGCTACAGCAAGTAAGTGAGGCCCCATTCCTTTTCGGCGGCGAGCTGGGCGGCGCTCACGCCACTCTCACCCCCGACGCCCCCACTGGCCAGGGTCACCAGGGCCCCGGCCAGCTTGAACATCGGCACCTCGTGCCGCTCGCTGGCGCTGAGCAGCTCCCGAAAAGCGGTGTGAGTGCTGCACCTGCGCCACCCGACGAGTATGCCCACCGCCGTGTCGAGGGCCCGACTGGCCTGCTGGCGGCTGGCATTGAGATGTTGCTGGCTCGCGATACTCTCGATCATGTCTCGTCGACCTCCCGGTCTGAATGTTCTGTAAGGCAAGGTAATAGGGAAAGCCCCGAAGGATTTATGAACGCTCACGCCGTACCGCCGCACAAAAAGGAATGCGCGAGCGTCAGCCCGCGGCGCAACAGCGCAGAGTAATGACGAAGCGCCCCCGAACGTGTGACATGGCCCCACTATAGGGTCCCGTCAAGAGGTTGTCACCGAGCGCCGGCGGATTGTATGTGTTTGATTCACAACAGATTTAAACCTTGCCCACGCCGTAACCTCGGATAGAATCGGCGGCGCTCAGATGGATCAGATAGAGAAGTCCTCGCCGTGCCAGACCCCGGCTTCGGGTGGCCGGATGACGTGGCCCTGCTGCGGGCCGCCGTCGGCCAGGGCCTCCAGCCTGGCCACCCTGGTGAGCAGGGACTGCAGGCTGGCGCCCACGAGATCGGGCAGGTCGTCGGAGCTGCTCGGTCCGGGGCGGCTGCGGCCGATGACCTGGCCGGGAACGCCGACGACCACGGCGCTGGACGGGACCTCCTTGACGACGACGGCGTTGGCGCCGATCCGGCTGTCGTCGCCGATCTTGATCGGGCCGAGCACCTTGGCGCCGGCCCCGATGGTCACCCGATCCCCGACGGTGGGGTGGCGCTTCCCGCTGTCGGCGCCGGTGCCGCCGAGCGTGACGCCATGGAAGATCGTGACGTCGTCGCCCACCTCCGCGGTTTCCCCGATCACCACGCCGGTCGCGTGGTCGATGAACAGGCCGCCGCCCAGGACGGCGCCGGGGTGGATCTCGACCCCGGTCGCGATGCGGGTGAGCTCCGCGAGCACCCGCGCCGCCAGCCGGGCGCGATGGTGCCACAGCCAGTGGCCGATGCGGTGGCTCCAGATGGCGTGCACGCCGGGGTAGGCGAAGACTACCTGCAACGTCGTGGGCCGGGCCGGGTCCCGCTCCCTGGCCGCCCGGATGTCGTTGCGTATCGCCGCGAGCATGGCTAATCGGCCAGGTCGGCGAAGAGCGGCGTGCTCAGATACCGCTCACCGAAGTCGGGAAGCACGACGACGACCAGCTTGCCGGCGTTCTCTGGCCGGCGCGCGACCTGCAGGGCGGCCACCACCGCCGCGCCCGAGGAGATGCCGACCAAAAGGCCCTCCTCGCGCGCCAACCGCCGGGCCACGTTGAGCGCGTCCTCGTTGCCGACGGTGATGATCTCGTCGACCAGGTCCAGCTCGAGCACCGGCGGGATGAACCCGGCGCCGAGGCCCGGGATGGGGTGGGGGCCCTTCTGGCCTCCGGACAGGACCGGCGACGCGGCCGGCTCCACGGCCACGAACCGGGCCGAGGGTTTGCGTTCCTTGATGACCTCGGCGACGCCGGTGATGGTGCCGCCGGTGCCGATTCCGGACACGAAGATGTCGACCTTCCCGTCGGTGTCGCGCCACACCTCCTCGGCGGTGGTCTTGCGGTGGATCGCCGGGTTGGCCGGGTTCTCGAACTGCTGTGGCACGAAGTACCGCTGGTCGGATTTGGCCAGTTCCTCGGCCTTGGCGATCGCGCCCGGCATGCCCTCGGCGCCCGGCGTCAGGACGAGCTCGGCGCCGAGCGCGCGCAGCAGCATCCGCCGCTCGGTGCTCATCGTGTCCGGCATCGTCAAGACGCAGCGGTAGCCGCGCGCCGCGGCCACCATCGCCAGCGCGATGCCGGTGTTCCCGCTCGTCGGCTCGAGGATGATGGTGTCGGGTTTGATCAGGCCCGCCTGCTCGGCCGCGTCGATCATGGCGACGCCGATGCGGTCCTTCACGCTGTTCGCCGGGTTGAAGAACTCGAGCTTGGCGACGACGTCGGCGACGGCGCCCTCGGTGACGCGGCGCAGCCGGACCAGCGGCGTGTTTCCGATTAACTGCGTGACGTCCTCAGCGATGCTCATACAACTCCCTTAGGCGATTTCGGTACAGGGCTCGTCGGCCTGCCAGGTGATGTCGAATTCGATGGCCACGTCGGTGGGAACGGTGAGGGCGATGGGCGTGAATCGGTGCGGTGCGCCCCCCTGGGCCACTCCGGTCAGCACCCGGCCGGTGAGCCCGTGCGGCGTGGTCGCGGTCATCGTCGTCGCCGACGTGCCCGGTGCCGGACGCAGATAGAAATCCGTGCCCGGGTGGACCGTATCGCGGATGGCCAAACCGTTGGCGCCGACGAGCGTGTGCCCGTCAGTGACACTGAGCCGCAATGGGATTGGCACTTGGAACGGTCCTATGAGTTTGGGTTCGGCGGTTGCTTGGCTTTCGACTAGGTGGAGTTCGTCGGTGCTGCGCAAGGCGTTGCTTGCCCCTATGAGTAAGTAATTGTAGAGGTGCACGACTCGATCGGCATTGCGGTAGTGGCTCGCACCGGTCAACCAAAAGCGGACATCGCCGATCGCGCGCGCGGCGGCGTCCGTCGCCGCGATCAACCGGTAGTGGCGGTAACCGCGGCCGCCGCCGCCGTGGCTGGCGGCCGAAAGTGTGCTTCCGACACCGAGCGTGCGTTGATAGCGTCCCCTGCCCGCGTCGGTCGTCAATCGTGAACCGGAAACGTCTTGCCAGTCAACGCCATTGGCCGACTTTTGCAGCTTGAGCTCGACGGCCGCGTTGGAGTTCGCCCACAGCGAGTAGCCGCCCAGCTGTGGGTGGCCGTCGAATTCGAAGGTGATCACCGGCCCGGGCCCGCGCCGTACCGCGATGGGAACGTTCAGCGGCCGGGTGTCGAGCGCGAGGCCGTTGGTGAAATGCCAGATGGCGGCCTGGGTTGCGGCGATGGCTTCGTGTTCGCTGATGTTGGCCGCGCCCAGCGGGTAGCCGGCGGCGCGCAGCCGCTGGCTGAGGTCCGCGATGGTGCGCATCGGGAAGGAGTGGCGCAGGATCCAGTCGACCTCGGCCTCGTGGCCGCGGGCGCGCAGGTGGGGCAGGGCCGACCAGGTTCCCAGCCGGTACCGCGACGGGTGATGGGGAGCGACGCCGGTGAAGTCCAGCGAGTAGGCCCGCAGGTTGGGGTTGACCCTGATCAGGTCGGTGCGCGCGGAGCTGCCGTCGGCGAAGACGATCGTGTCGACGGTGTGCGAGTAGGTCCCCCCGCGATAGCGCGTCATCTGGGTGACGTCGGTGGCCGGCCGCACCAGGATGCGGCGGCGGGTCGCCACCCGCGCCGGGGCGCGATGGGGCATGGATAACACGGTCATGAGTGGTTGATCTTCCTGAAAGGTGGCCCGAGATTTGACTGCGCGCATCTCATCCCGCTGGACGAACCGTGAGGTCCACTCCGTTGCGGGGAAGGCGCGAGGATTTCTACGTCGTCAGAAGGCGTCAGGAAATCAACAACAGCAACAACAACAACAGCAGCACGCGGCGACGCAGCGCGAAGGAATGAAGCGCGGCTGTGCGGCTTGTTGCATGCGCCCCACTATAGGGCAGTTCCCCATTTCGGCGCGGCGCGCCCCATTCGGCTCACGCCTGCTCTAAACCCTTCGCCCCGGTCTTAGACTTGCCTAGGCTCGGCGCGCGGATGCGTATCACGGCGGGCGATCACGGACCCGCCGAACCCGCCGCAGTATTCGACCAAGGACGGAAGGACCACGATGACGGCGCCTCAACAGGGGGCTCAAAACGAGTCTCAGGCACTTGGCGATCTCGCCGCCCGGCAGCTCGCCAATGCGACCAAGACCGTCCCGCAGCTGTCGACCATCACGCCGCGCTGGTTGCTTCACCTGCTCAGCTGGGTGCCGGTGGAAGCGGGTATTTACCGGGTGAACCGTGTGGTCAACCCCGAGCGAGTCGCCATCAAGGCCGAAGAGGGTGCCGGCACCGAAGAGCCGCTGCCGGAGACCTATGTCGACTACGAGACCAGTCCGCGCGAATACACGCTGCGCACGATCTCGACCCTGCTTGATATTCACACCCGGGTCTCCGACCTGTACTCCAGCCCGCACGACCAGGTCGCCCAGCAGCTGCGGCTGACCATCGAGACCATCAAGGAGCGCCAGGAATTCGAACTGGTCAACAGCCCGGAGTACGGGCTGCTCGCCCAGGTGACCCCCGAGCAGACGATCCAAACGCTGGCCGGCGCCCCGACGCCCGACGACCTGGACGCGCTGATCACCAAGGTCTGGAAAACGCCCAGCTTCTTCCTGACCCATCCGCTCGCCATCGCCGCGTTCGGCCGCGAGGCCACCTACCGGGGCGTGCCGCCGGTGGTCGTGAGCCTGTTCGGCGCGCAGTTCATCACCTGGCGTGGCATTCCGCTGATTCCGTCGGACAAGGTGCCGGTGGAGGACGGCAAGACCAAGTTCGTCCTGGTGCGCACCGGCGAGGAACGCCAGGGCGTGGTGGGCCTGTTCCAGCCGGGCCTGGTCGGTGAGCAGGCGCCGGGGCTTTCGGTGCGGTTCACCGGCATCAACCAGTCGGCGATCGCGACGTACCTGGTCACCCTCTACACGTCCCTGGCCGTCCTCACCGACGACGCGCTCGCCGTGCTCGACGACGTCGCCGTGGACCAGTTCCATGAGTACAAGTGAGTATCGGTCGGTAGACGCCGAAAGCGAGCTGCCCGTCAGCGCCGCGGAGATCGCCGCGCTGGCCACGCAGCTTTACGCGGCCAGCATTCGGCCCGGACCCGACACCCCGCCGCAGGCCGTGCCGGTGGCCCCGCGGGGCAGCGTGCCGGACGTGACGGCGGCCCCGTCGGCGGGCGTTGCCGAGCCGTTTCTCCCGCCGGGTGACCTGACCGCATTCGCGGTGCCCCGGGGCATCGTGCCGACGGTGCCCGGGGTGCTGGCCGGCGCGATAAGCCCGGCGCCACCGACCGTTCCGGTGGCCCCGCGCGGATCGGCGCCGTCGTGGCTTCCCGGGGCGCCGTCGGTGCCCGACCTGGGCTGGTCCGCGGCGCCGGCGGCCGCGCCGGACGGTGACGAGGCGAACTACCACTTCCTCACGGCGAGCGATCCGGTTCCGCGGCTCCCGGACGAGCACGAGGTCTTCGACGTTCGGGCGGTGCGCGCGGACTTCCCGATCCTGGCTGAGACCGTCAACGGCAGGCCGCTGATCTGGTTCGACAACGCCGCGACCACGCAGAAGCCGCAGGTGGTGATCGACCGCCTGGCCTACTTCTACGCGCACGAGAACTCCAACATCCACCGCGCGGCGCACGAGCTGGCCGCCCGGGCGACCGACGCCTACGAAGAGGCCCGCGAGACGGTCCGGCGTTTCATCGGCGCGCCGAAGAGCGAAGAGATCGTGTTCGTCCGCGGCACCACCGAAGCCATCAACCTGGTCGCCTATGCGTGGGGCGGCAAGCATGTGCTGCCGGGCGACGAGATTGTGATCACCCATTTGGAGCACCACGCCAATATCGTTCCCTGGCAACTGCTTTCGCAGCGGACGGGCGCGATCCTCAAAGTGGCGCCGGTCGACGATGCGGGCAATTTACTGCTCTCGGAATTCGAGGACCTGCTGGGTCCTAAAACGAAACTCGTTGCCGCGACCCAGGTGTCGAACGCGTTGGGCACCGTGACGCCGGTCGAGAAAATCGTCGAACTGGGTCACCGTTACGGCGCCCGGGTGCTGATCGACGGCGCCCAGTCGATTCCGCATCTGCCGATCGACGTCGCCGAGCTCGGCGCCGACTTCTTCGTGTTCTCCGGGCACAAGATCTACGGCCCGACCGGGATCGGCGTCCTGTACGGGACCGAGGAGGCGCTGGCGGAGACCCCGCCCTGGCAGGGCGGCGGCAACATGATCGCCGACGTCACGCTCGAACGGTCGCTGTATCAGGGCCCGCCCAACAAGTTCGAGGCCGGCACCGGCAACATCGCCGACGCGGTCGGGCTGGGCGAGGCGCTGCGCTACGTCGAGCGGGTGGGCATCGAGCGCATCGCGGGCTACGAGCACGAATTGCTCGAGTACGCGACCCCACGGCTGGCCGACATCCCGGGCGTTCGCCTGGTCGGCACGGCGACCGAGAAGGCCAGCGTGCTGTCGTTCGTGCTGGCCGGACACGAGCCGCTCGAGGTGGGCAAGGCGCTCAACGCCGAAGGCATCGCGGTCCGGGCCGGGCATCACTGCGCGCAGCCGATCCTGCGTCGCCTCGGCCTGGAGGCCACCGTGCGCCCGTCATTTGCCTTCTACAACACGTTCGAAGAAATCGACGTGTTCATCGACGCGGTGCGCCGGATTGCCGAGGGCGGCACCAACGTCGGCTGACGATCACGAGATTATTTCTGCTTGATCGCAACCCTATAGACCCCCATCGGGCTGCCCATAAGCTGGCGTCGTGTTTCTATCTGCAATCAGGCGGCGTGGCAAAGTCCTCCCCGCGAGCATGGTTAATCCATTGCGGGACAAGTAATTACGACGCCTTTGAGTGCATTGACGAGGACGGGCAAATCCGGGGGGTGAACGGAGCTGATTAACGCCACGACCGTCGCAAAGCCGATGAACGCCCTGGGCCAATTCTTCCTCCTCGGCGCGGAGTCATTGGTCGCGGTGGTGCGCGGGCCGTGGGCGTGGCGCGAGTTGCTGGAGCAGATCTGGTTCGTCGCGCGGGTTTCGATTTTCCCGACGATCATGCTGTCGATTCCCTACACGGTGCTCATCGTGTTCGTCCTCAACATCCTGCTCGTCGAGATCGGCGCCGGGGACCTCTCGGGCGCCGGCGCCGCGCTGGCGTCGGTGACCCAGGTCGGGCCGGTCGTGACCGCGATGGCCGTCGCCGGCGCCGGATCGACCGCGATGTGCGCCGACCTGGGGGCGCGGACCATCCGCGAGGAAATCGACGCGATGAAGGTGATCGGCGTCAATCCGGTTCAGGCCCTGGTCGTTCCGCGCATCATCGCGGCGACGTTCGTCGCGCTGCTGCTGTACTCGGTGGTCGCGGTGACGGGGTTGACGGGCAGCTACATCTTCGTGGTGTTCGTTCAGCACGTCACGCCGGGCGCCTTCATCGCCGGGATGACGCTCGTGACGGGGCTTCCGCAGGTGGTGATCTCGCTCATCAAGGCGACCCTGTTCGGGTTGTCCGCCGGACTGATCGCCTGCTACAAGGGCCTGTCCGTGGGTGGGGGCCCCACCGGCGTCGGTAACGCGGTCAACGAGACCGTGGTCTTCTCGTTCATGGCGTTGTTCTTCATCAACATCGTGATCACGGCCCTCGGCGTGAAGGTGACCGCCAAATGACCGACGCCGCACGCGAACCCGCCTGGGTTGCCAGCCTTGGCCCCAGGTTGGTGGCCGCCACCCGGCGGCTGGGCGAACAGACCGAGTTCTACGGGAAATCGTTGGCCGCCACCGCCGATGCGGTGCGGCGCTACCCGGGGGAAGTGCTGCGGCTGATCGCGGAGATGGGCATGGGCACGGGCGCGCTGGCGGTGATCGGCGGCACCGTGGGCATCATCGGCTTCCTGACGCTGACCACCGGCGCCCTCGTCGCGGTGCAGGGCTACGACACGTTGTCCAACATCGGCGTCGAGGCGCTGACCGGGTTTCTGTCCGCGTTCTTCAACGTCCGCATGATCGCGCCGTGCACGGCCGGCGTGGCTTTGGCGGCCACGATCGGTGCCGGCACCACCGCGCAGCTGGGCGCGATGCGCATCAACGAGGAGATCGACGCGCTGGAAGTGATGGGGATCCGCGCGATCACCTATCTGGCGTCGACGCGGATCATCGCCGGCGTGCTCGTCGTCGTCCCGCTCTACGCCGTCGCCGTGCTGATGTCGTTCATCGCCGCCAAGTTCGGCACCATCTACATCTACGGCCAGTCACGCGGCGTGTACGAGCACTACTTCTCCACGTTCTTGCGCCCGACCGACCTGTTCTGGTCGTTCCTGGCGGCGCTGACGATGGCGACGGGCGTGATGGTCGTGCACACCTACTACGGATTCACCGCGACGGGTGGTCCCGCCGGTGTGGGGGAGGCTGTCGGTCGTTCGGTGCGGTCATCGATGATCGTCACGGCGTTTGTGTGCCTGATGATTTCGTTGTCCGTCTACGGGCAGTCCGGCAACTTCAACCTGTCGGGATGACTCTATGAGCAACCACACCGACGGCGGGCCGCGCACGCGAAACAGGGTCCGCAGCAGCAGGGTCGACCCGATCTGGTGGGCGCCAACGTTGTTCATCGTCGTCGGGATCCTGATCGCGCTGACCGCGGGGTCGTTCTCGGGCACGTTCGAAGAATCCGTCCCGCTCACGCTGGTCTCGGACCGGGCGGGCCTGGTGATGGAGCAGGGCGCCAAGGTCAAGCTGCGCGGGGTGCAGGTCGGCCAGGTCGCGTCGATCGGCACCGACGTGAAAGCGGCGCGGCTGCAATTGAAGATGCAACCGGGCCCGTTCAAATACCTGCCGAGCAACCTCGAGGCCGAGATCAAGTCGACCACCGCGTTCGGGTCCAAGTACGTCGACCTGATCGTGCCCGACCAACCCAGCCACACACCGCTGGAGCCCGGCGCGGTGCTGCGCTCCCGAAACGTCACCGTGGAGGTCAATACGGTGTTCGAGAACCTGCAGGCGGTGGTCAGGGCCCTGGACCCGGCCAAGCTGAACGCGATCCTGTCGGCCTTCTCGGAGTCGTTGCGCGGCAAGGGGGAACGCCTCGGGGAGGCGATCACCGGCGCGAACAACCTGTTGCTGACCGTCAACCCCCGCATGGAAACCATCCACCACGACTGGCGGCTGTTCGGCAAGGCGACGGCCGCCTATTCGAATGCGGCGCAGGATCTCCTGTCGATCCTCGACTCGGCGGCAACCACCAGCACGACCCTCACCGAGAATCAACGATCGCTCGACGCGCTGCTGTTGTCGGCGGCGGGCTTCAGCCAGACCGGCATCAACGTGATCGGCGGGAACGAAGCCAACATCGTGCGGTCCTTCAACCTGCTCGATCCGACCACGGCGTTGCTGACGAAATACTCGCCGACCTTCGCGTGCCTGTTCCAGGGCGCGCAATGGTATGTGGACCACGGCGGCCGGGACGCGTTGGGGGGCAACGGCTACTCGGTGATCCTTGATGCCGCGCTGCTCTTTGGCGACGACCCGTACCGATACCCCAGACATCTCCCCAAGGTCAACGCCACCGGCGGCCCGGGGGGCAGGCCCAGCTGCGGCTCGCTGCCCGACCCGAGCGCCAACTTCCCGGTGCGCGCGCTCGTCACCGACACCGGGTGGGGCGCCGCGCCCGACGAGATCCGCACCACGCCGTGGGTCGGTAATCCGTGGTGGGCCAACTACTTCCCGACCACCAAGAACCCGCCCGAACCGCCGCGCTACTTCTACCGCGGGGGGCCGCCGCCGCCATGAAAAGACGGAAGATGTCCGCCATCGTCCTGCGCGTCGGGACATTCACGGCGGTCTGCCTGGTGTTCACCTTTTCGCTGATCGCCGTGTTCGGCCAGCTGCGCTTCGAAGACCGCACCGGCTATCAGGCGGTCTTCACGAACATATCCGGCCTGAAGTCCGGCAACTTCGTGCGCATCGCCGGCGTCGAGGTCGGCAAGGTGGGCGATCTTGCCCTGCATCGCGACGGCACGGTCACGGTCGGCTTCTCCGTGGACAAGGGGGTGCGACTCGGCGAGGGCACCAAGGCCGTCGTGCGCTACGAAAACTTGATCGGTGACCGCTATCTCGCGCTCGAGGAGGGCCCCGGCCCGCCGCGCCGCCTGCCGCCGGGCGCGACGATTCCGCTGGCAAGGACGTCGCCCGCCCTGGACATCGACGCGCTGATCGGAGGGTTCCGGCCGCTGTTCCGCGCGCTGGATCCCGATCAGGTCAACGCACTGTCCGGCGAATTGCTGCGGATTTTCCAGGGCCAGGGCGGCACCCTCGCCTCGGTGTTGGCGCAGACCTCGGTGCTGACCTCGACCCTGGCCGGTCGAAGCGAGCTGATCGGCGAGCTGATCACCAACTTGAACACCGTGCTGCACACCTTCGCCACCCGTGACCGCGAGTTCTCCGACGGCCTGGACAATCTTTCCCGGTTCGTGAACGGCTTGGCGCAGCGCAAGAATGACATCTCCACCGGGCTCGCCTATATCAACGCCGCGGCCGGGTCGGTCGCCGATCTGCTTGTTCAAGCGCGCCAGCCGATCAAGGACGTGGTGCGCGAGACCGACCGCATGTCCGGGCAGGTGCTATCGGACCGCGACTATGTCGACGACCTGCTCAAGCAGCTTCCCGACATCTACCAGGTGCTGTCCCGGCAGGGCCTCAATGGTGACTACTTCGGCTTCTATTTCTGCGAAGTGTTGCTCAAGCTCAACGGCAAAGGGGGCAACCCGATCTTTGTCAAGCTGCTCGGCCAGCCCAGCGGGCGGTGCACGCCGCGATGAAGCTACCCAAGCTCACACCGCTCGGGCGGCGGAGCCCCCTCATGGTCGGGGTGATGGGCAGCGCGATCCTCGTCTGCGTCACCGTCGCCGCCTTCCAGTACGACAAGTTGCCATTCGTCAAGAACACCAACGACTATGCGGCCTACTTCGCCGAGGCCGGCGGCATCAAACCCGGTAACTCGGTGCGGGTTTCCGGCATGGGCGTCGGCAGGGTCTCGGACATCCGGCTGGAGGGCACCAGGGTCCGGGTGGGCTTCACCGTCCGCAAAACCATCGAGCTGGGCGACCGCACGGAAGCGGCGATCAAGACCGAAACGATATTGGGCAGCAAGATGCTCGAGCTCACCTCGCGCGGCGACGGAAGGCTGAGCGGCCCCATCCCGCTGGAACGCACCCACTCGCCCTACGACCTTCCCGACGCGCTGGGCGACCTCACGACAACGATCAGCGGACTGGACACCGCCCAACTATCTTCGGCCCTAACGACTCTGGCGAACACCTTCAAGGAGACACCGGCGGATCTCAGGCCCGCGCTGCGGGGCGTGGCCCGGTTCTCGGACACCCTGAACAACCGCGACGCGCAGCTGCGCAGCCTGTTGGGCAATGCCAACAAGGTCTCGGGGGTGCTCGGCCGGCGCAGCCAGCAGATCGCCACCCTGGTGGCCGATTCCAACGCGCTGCTGGCGGCGCTGCTGGACGAACGGGACTCGCTGGACGCGCTGATGAACAACCTCACGGCGGTGTCGCATCAGATTTCGGCGCTGGTCAACGACAACCGGACCCAGCTCAAGCCGGCCCTCGACAAGCTCAACGGGGTGCTCGAAGTCCTCGACAACCGCAAGGAAGACCTGCAGAAGACCCTGCCGAAGTTCAAGCGGTACGCGATGTCGTTCGGCGAATGCCTGGGCTCGGGGCCGTTTTTCAAGGCCTACGTGGCCAACCTGATCCCCGGGCAGATAAGCGGGCCGACGATCGACGCGCGGATGTACGACCGGTTCTTGAACCCCGACCAGGGGCTGCCCTCGGAGTCGCTGGACCCGCCGACCGGCACGCCACCCGTGCCGCCGGAAAACGCGCCGCACCCGATCTGGTCCCAGCCGCCCTCCCCGGGGCCCGCCCCCGGCCCCGCGCCCGCCGAGGCGGGGGGCCGGTGATGGGTCGGCGCACACTTCGAGCGGTGACCGGCGTCAGCCTGGTCGCCACCCTCGTCGTGGCCTCGTTCCTCGTCGGCGCGAAGCTGCTCAACCACGTCGAAAGGAACACCTACACCGCCTATTTCGCGGAAGCCAACGGCCTGTTCGTGGGCGACGAGGTTCGGATCCTCGGGGTCGCGGTCGGCGCGGTGGACAAGATCGAGCCGCAGCCGACCAGCTCCAAGGTGACATTTTCCGTGGACAAGCAGTACGCGGTCCCGGCCGATGCGCGCGCCGCGATCCTGTCGCCGTCGCTGGTGACATCCCGGGCGATCCAGCTCGTCCCGGCGTACTCCGGCGGACCCACGCTGAGCCCCGGCGCGTCGATCCCGCTGAGCCGCACCGCGGTCCCCGTCGAATGGGACGACTTTCGCAGGCAGCTGGAGAAGCTGACCGACGCGCTGCAGCCCACCGCCCCGGGCGGGGTGAACTCGGTCGGCGAATTCATCGACTCGGCCGCCGACAACCTGCGCGGCGAGGGCGACACCGCCCGCGACACCGTCATCAAACTGTCCGAGGCGATTTCGGCGCTGGGCGATCACGCCGACGACATCTTCAGCACCGTGCGCAATCTGCAGCTGCTGGTGTCGGCGCTCTACTCCAGCAGCGATCTGCTGGCCTCGTTCAACCAGAACCTGGCCGGCGTGACGACGGTGCTCTCGAACACGCCCAACGAAGTGGCGAACGCGGTGAAGGGGCTGGACGGGGCGCTAACCGACCTGCGCGACTTCCTCGCCGAGAACCGGGACGCGGTCGGCGTCACGTTCGACCGGCTGGGTTCCATCACCACCGCGCTCAACGACAGTCGCGGCGACATCAAACAGATCCTCCACATCGCCCCGACCGTGTTCCAGAATTTCCTGAACATCTACCAGCCGGCTCAGAGCGCGATGACCGGCATCATCGCGCTGAACAACTTCGCCGACATCCCGCAGTGGATCTGCAGTTCGATCGAGGCCGCCTCCCGGCTGCGCCTGGACCGGGTCTCGAAGCTCTGCCTGCAGTACATCGACCCGATCATCAAAAACCGCATCTACAACTACATTCCGGCGGGCATCAACCCGTTCGTCGGGACGCAGGCCCGGCCGAATGAGATCACGTACAGCGAGGATTGGCTTCGGCCCGGCGCTGCGCCCCCGCCCGAAGCGGCCCCGCCGCCGGACGCGCCGCCGCCGGCCGAGGCGCCGCCACCACCGCCGAACGGCAGGGTCGACTCGACGCAGGTGCTGCGGGACCTGATGCTTCCGACGGGGGCATCGTGAGACGCGCGCTCGTCTCGGCGCTCTGCCTCGCAGGCATCGCCGCGCTGTCATCGTGCGGCTGGAAGGGCCTGAATTCGTTCACCCTGCCCGGTACCGCCGGTGGCGGCCCGGGCTCCTACACGATCCAGGCGCAAATGCCCGACGTCGTGACCATTCAGGAGAACACCCGGGTTCGGGTGGACGACGTCAACGTCGGCAACGTCACCAAGATCGAGCTCCAAGACTGGCACGCGCTGGTCACGATGCGCATCAACGGCGACGTTCACCTGCCGGCCAATTCGACCGCCAAACTCGGGCAGACCAGCCTGCTCGGCTCGATGCACATCGAACTCGCGCCCCCCAAGGATGAGCCGCCCGTCGGCCAACTCACAACCGGGTCGGTCATCCCGTTGTCGCGCGCGAGCATGTATCCGACCACCGAACAGACCCTGGCCTCGGTGTCGATCCTGCTCAACGGCGGCGGGCTTGGTCAGCTGCAGGAAATCACCCGGGCGCTCGCCAGGGCGTTCGCCGGCCGCGAAAACGACATGCGCAGCCTGCTCGGCCAGCTCGACCAATTCATCGCCGGCACCAACGCCCAGACCGACGACATCATCAGGGCCGCCGAGAATCTCAACGCGCTGGCGGGCCAGGTCGCCGCGAAAGATCCCGTCGTCGACAGGGCGCTGACGACCGTGCCGAAAGCGCTTGCGGTGCTGGCCGAAGAGCGCACCAAGATCGCCGACGCCGTCGATCAGCTCGGCAAGTTCAGCGCGATCGCGGCCGACACCATCCACCAGAGCAAGGAGTCTCTGGTGAACAACCTGCGCAACATCGCGCCGGTGCTGCGGTCGCTCGCCGACGCCGGGCCGTCGCTCACCAGGGGCCTGGACGGCTTGGTCGCCTATCCGTGGCCGGCGTCCACCGCGCGGAACTGGTTCCGCGGCGACTACGCGAACCTCACCCTGGTCGTCGATCTGACGTTGAGCCGCATCGACCAAGGGATCTTCACCGGCTCGCGGTGGGAGGGAAACCTCACCCAACTCGAACTGCAGTGGGGACGCACGATCGGCATGCAGCCGAGCCCGGCCACGGCGGGCAACCCGCTGACCTATCCGTACCACTTCGGGGGATACTGAATGCTGCGCCTGAACCGCCGCACCTGGATCCAGTTGTCGATCTTGACGCTGGTGACCGTGGTGTCTTGTGGCGCAATGGCGTTCAACTTCATGAAGCTGCCCGCGACGCTGTTCGGGATCGGGGAGTACAGCGTCACGGTCGACCTGCCTCAGTCGGGTGGCCTCTATCAGACCTCGGTCGTCACCTATCGCGGCACCGACGTGGGTCAGGTGAAGTCGGTCGAGGTCACCGCCACCGGGGTGCGCGCGGTGCTCGCCATGAGGTCCGGGGTCAAGGTTCCCTCCGACGTCCAGGCGTCGGTGCACAGCCGGTCGGCGATCGGCGAACAGTACCTCGAACTGACCCCGCAACCCGGCAAGGACGGAGAACATTCCCGGCCGCTGCGCGCGGGCGACGTCATTCCCGCCGGCCGCGTCGACGTGCCCGTCGACATCGGGCATCTGCTCGACCTGACCAACCGTGCGCTGCAGGCGATTCCGCGTGACAACCTGCGCACGGTGATCGACGAGAGCGACCGCGCGGTCAGCGGCCTAGGGCCGGAGTTGTCGCGGATCGTCGACGGGTCGACGGCCCTCGCCATCGCCGGCGGCCGGACCGTCGACCCGCTCGCCGCGCTGATCGACCAGTCCCCGCCGGTGCTCAACTCGCAGGTGCGGACGGCGGACGACATCGCCACGTGGGCCAATCGAGTCGCGGCCATCACGGCCCAGTTCAAGGCGCAAGATGCGGCGCTGCGAGACCTGTTGACGCAGGGCACTTCCGGGCTGGAGGAAGGTCGCGCGCTGTTCGACCGGGTCGCGCCCGCGGTCCCGGTGCTGTTCGCCAACCTGGCGAGCCTGGGTGACATCGCCGTCGTCTACCGCCACGACATCGAACAACTCCTGGTGCTGTTGCCGCAAGGCATCGCGGCCATGGCGGCAATCGTCGTGCCCAGCTCCAACACCAAGCAGGAATACAAGGGCGCCCAGTTGGACTTCAACCTCAACATCAACCTGCCGCCGCCGTGCACGACCGGCTACCTGCCCCCCACACAGCGCCGTTCACCGGCCAGCGTGGACGCCCCCGACCGCCCCGCCGCCGACCTGTTTTGCCGCGTGCCGCAAGACTCCGAGTTCAATGTCCGTGGGGTGCGCAACATTCCGTGTGAGGCCAAGCCGTGGAAGCGTGCGCCCACGGTCGAGCTGTGCGAAAGCGACGAGGAGTACGTGCCGCTCAACGACGGCTACAACTGGAAGGGAGACCCCAACGCCACCTACAGCGGGCAGGGCGTTCCGATGTATCCGCCGGGACAAGATCCGCGGCTGCCGGCGCCGCGCGGCACAGCGCCGCCGGCGCCCGCGCCGCCGCCGCCCGCGCCGCCGCCGCTCGCCGTCGCGACCTACGACCCCGCCACCGGTGACTACATAGGGCCCGACGGGCACCGCTACACCGAGGCCGACTTGGCGCACCCGCGCGCCAAAAGCTGGCAATCACTTCTGGGTCCGACGCCGTAAGCATTCGAAGGAGCACCATGACCGAAGAGGCCAAAGAACCCGAGGCCGCCGACGAGATCGATGACGCCGGCAGGGTCGACGGGGACGAAAGTCAATCTAAGGATCGGCTCGCGCGCTGGCGGGGGCGGGCCACCCCCCGCCTCTCCCACCCGGCGGCGGCTTTGGTCGCCAGCGCCGCCGTGGTGGCGGCGCTGGCCGGATTGGCCGGCTGGCTGGGCCACCGGGCGTACGAAGCGCATGAGGCTAACGCCAAGCGCGAGTTGTACGTTCAGGTCGCTCGGCAGGGCGCGGTGAACCTGACCACGATCAACTACACGGAAGTCGATGCGGACGTGCAGCGGATCCTGGACTCATCCACCGGGGCTTTCCGTGACGACTTCGAGCAACGGTCCAAGCCGTTCGTCGAGGTCGTCAAGGCGGCGCAGTCGAAATCGGAAGGCACCATCACCGACGCCGGGCTGGAATCAGAGCGGGGCGACTCGGCGCAGGTGCTGGTGGCGGTCGCCGTCAAGTCCCGCACCGCCGGCGGCGAGGAGGCGCCGCGGGAATGGCGGATGAGGATCGAGGTCCGGTCGGTCGGCCCCGACGCCAGAGACGCCAAGGTGTCCAACGTGGTGTTCGTGCCATGACGACGCTCCGCGACGCCACCGGGCGCGACGAGGAGACAGCCAACGCTGACTCGCAAGCCGCCGAGGTCGACCACGCATCCGATGACGGGTCGACCGGCGGGGAAACGCGGCCGATCGCGTGGCCGCGCGTGTTCGCCTACGGCGTCCTGCCCGCGATCGCGTTGCTGCTGGCGCTGGCGGCGGGCTACCTCACGTGGGTGGCCGGGTTGGCCGACGACCTTGCGCGTGCCCGTGCCGAATCGGTGCGGGTCGCCGGCGAAGACGCGGTCGCCCTGTTGTCCTACAAGGCGGATTCCGTGGAGAAGGATCTCGGTGCGGCGCGCGAACGGCTGACGGGCGATTTCAAGGATGCGTACACCGAGCTGACCCGCCAGGTCGTCATCCCCGGGGCGAAAGAAAAGCACATCTCGGCGGTGGCCAAAGTGAATGCGGCGGCCTCGGTTTCGGCGACCGCCAACCACGCCGTGGCCCTGCTGTTCGTCGACCAAACCGTGACCATCGGCGACGGCGCTCCCACGGACACCCAGCCCGTCGTCCGGGTGACGCTGGACAGGGTCGACGGCCGATGGCTGGTTTCGCATTTCGACCCGGTCTGATGCGAGGTCTCAGCGCCCGGATGGTGCCCGCCGCCGTGATCGCCGCGGTGGCGGGGGCGTCGCTGGCCCCCGCCGCGGGTGCCGATAACAAGCGGCTCAACAGCGCCGTCGTCTCCGCCGTCTACACCCTGCAGCACCAGGCGGGCTGCACGAACGACGTCGTCAGGAACAACGCGCTGACGCTGGCGGCCGAATGGCACGCGGAAGACATGATCAACAATCGAAACATCAACGGCGACATCGGGTCCGACGGCTCGACGCCGCAGGACCGCGCCAACGCCGCCGGATTCCGCGGCGCGGCCGCCGAGACGGTGGCGATCAACCCGGCGATGTCGATCAGCAGCCTCGAACTGGTCAACCAGTGGTATGACAACCCCGACGACATGGCGATCATCCGCGATTGCGCCAACACCGCGATCGGGGTGTGGTCGGACAACAGCATCGACCGCACCGTCGTGGTGGCGGTCTACGGGCAACCGGTGGCGGCGCTGAAGCCGCGCTAGGGGTCTCTGGCGCCGTTGGCTGGGGCCGCCGAGACTGCGGTGGTGGCGGCGCCCCAGGCGAAAAGCCAGCCGTGGACGCAGGCTCGATGCCACCAGCGCAGACTCGGCGCCGGCGGCACCTACCTTTTCGTCCGCTTCACAGCGGCGCGCGCGGGTGGCTGTCGCGCTGAGGTGGGCACATCGTCGTATGCCGGCCGGCCAGTGACCGATGTGGCACCTGCGGATTGGCGCACGGCCACGCGCCCGACATTCACGTGGCCCGCTCAGTCGTAGACCGGCGTCCACATCGTGTCGGCGACGGCCCGCGCCACGTCGTCGTGCGTCTGCGTGGCCACCCCGTCTTCGACGGCGGCGTGGTAGACGGCCTCGGCCACCGCCGTCGAGATCGCCCGCAAGTTCTGCACGTCCGGCAGCAGCGAGTCCCCGGGGTCGGTCGGGCTGGCCTGCGCCACAATCGCTTTCGCCGCCGCCTGCAGCATGCCCGGGGTGACGGTCCTGGCCCGGGCGACGATGACGCCCAGGCCGATGCCGGGGAATACCAGCACGTTGTTGGCCTGGCCGATGGTGTAGACGGTGCCGTCGTATTCGATGGGGGCGACGGGAGTGCCGGTGGTGATCAACGCCCTGCCGTTCGACCACTCCAGCACGTCGGCCGGCATGGCCTCCATGCGTGAGGTCGGGTTGGACAGCGGAAAGATCATCGGCCGTTCGCAGGAGGCGGTCATCGCCTCGACGACCTTTTGCGTGAACGCGCCGAACACCGTCGAGGAGCCCAACAGGATGGTGGGCGAGGCGAGCTTGATCGCGTCCACCAGTCCCACCCGGTCCCCGGCGGCCACGCCCAGTTGCTTGCGGTTCTTCGCGTACGGCACCTGGAAATCGCGCAGGTCGTCCATGTCGTCGAAGAGCAGGCCCTGCTTGTCGATCGGCCAGATCTGGGACCTGGCCCGCTCGGCCGTGGCGCCGTCGGCGACCATCGCGTCACGGATCTGGTCGGCGACCCCGATCCCGGCGGTGCCGGCTCCGAAGACGATCGTCTTCTGGTCGCGCAGCGGGACCCCGGTGACGTGGCATCCGCCATACACGGCGGCAACCACCACCGCGCCGGTTCCCTGGATGTCGTCGTTGAAGACGCAGTACTCGTCGCCGTAGGTCTGCAAAATCTTGCGGGCGTTGAGCGGCCCGAAGTCCTCGAAATGCAGGATGGCGTGCGGAAACAACCGGTGCGCGGTCTCGATGTAGCGCTTGATGAAGGCGTCGTACTCCTCGCCGCGGCGCCGGGCGTGGCGGTTGCCCAGGTAGAACGGATCCTGCAGCAGCTGTTCGTTATCGGTGCCGACGTCGAGCGACACCGCGAGGCAACGCCGCGGATCGATCCCGCCGCCGGCGGTGTAGAGCGCCAACTTGCCGACGGCGATTTGGATTCCGCCCACACCCCAGTCGCCGATGCCCAGGATCGCCTCGGCGTCGGTGCACACGATCAGGTCGACGTCGTCGGGGCCGAGGCCGAAAGTCTCGAAGGCCTCGGTGATCTCGTCCGGCTCGTCGATGCTCAGGAAGAGTCCCCGCTGCCCGCGGTATTCATCGGAGAAGCGCTGAATGGCCTCCCCGACGGTGGGCGTGTACACCACCGGCATCAGCTCGGGCAGATGGTCTTCCAGCACCTTGAAGTACAGCAGCTCGTGGCGGTAGTGCAGCTGCTCGAGGAGCAGATTGCGGCCGAGATCCGTAGCGAGGCTTTGGAGTTGATGCCACACGCGGTCGGCCTGCTCGTCGAGCGTGAGCACCGCCGACGGAAGCCGGCCGGTCAGCCCCAGCCGTCGGCGCTGCTCGTGAGTGAACCCCACCCCACGATTGAGGCTCGGCGCGGCCAGCGCAGGGGGGATCCGCGGCGTGTGGGGATCGCTCATCACAACCTCCGTCCGATGACCCAGACCACCACGCCACGGTAGCGCCGATCCCACGGAACTCAGTGAACGCACCCTGAAGGGTGTCTGAAGGGGACGGCCGTGGGACGGCTATCGACCGGAGACGGACTCGGCCGCGTCCGGGTAGACGAGTCCGCGGTCGGCCGCGATGTCGCAGGCGCACGGCGACCCGGCGCGCCACAGCTGAGCCCCGCGCCTGCGCATCAGGTGCTGCACGTAGACCTTGTCCCGCTGGTCCCGGGAGAACGCCAGGTCCAGGTTGATGGGCAAGCCGGCCCAATCGACGTGGCCCGGCGCCGACGACCGGCCGTCGGTCGTGCCGTCGAACCGCAGCCGGCAACGCAGCGGGCAGTCAGCCCTCACGACCCCATCGGGCCCATCACATTCGCGAGCCACCCGTACGTCACTCCTTCAGGTGCGCGACCTCCTGAGGGAATCGTCCGACACGGATGTTTCGGCGGCGGGTGGGCGACGTTTCCGCCGTATTACGCGTTTCCTCGCACGCGGCAGTGGGTCAGTAGACGTCGCGGTGGTAGCGCTTGTCGGCGCTTAACGACTGGACGTAGGCCTTCGCCGCGTCCGGGCCGAGGCTGCCGTGCTCGGCCGCGATCTCGCAGAGCGCGCGGTCGACGTCCTTGGCCATCGGATCGGCGGTGCCGCACACATACAGCTGCGCGCCGTCCTGCAGCCACGCCCACAGCTGGGCCCCGCGCTTGCGCATCAGGTGCTGCACGTAGACCTTCTCCTGCTGGTCCCGGGAGAACGCGAGGTCGAGCTCGTTGAGGAATCCGTCGGCGTGCATTCCTTCGATCTCGTCGCGGTAGTAGTAGTCGGTGGCGGCGTGCTGCTCGCCGAAGAACAGCCAGTTCGGACCGGTGTGGCCGAGCGCGCGACGCTCCTGCAGGAAACCGCGGAAGGGTGCGATGCCGGTGCCGGGGCCGATCATGATCATCGGCGTGTCCGACTCGCCCGGCGGCCGGAAATTGCTCGACGGCTGCAGATAGACCGCGACTCGATCGCCGGGGGAGCGGTCGGCGAGGTAGGTCGAACACACGCCGCGGCGCGGGACGCCCTGAAAGTTGTAGCGCACCGGCGAAACCGTCAGGTGCACTTCCCCGGGGTGCTCCTTGGGGCTCGACGAGATCGAGTACAGCCGCGGCTGAAGGCGTTTGAGGACCCGCAGCCACTCGTGGGCCGATGCGGAGACCGGCAGCCGCGCCAGCAGGTCGACGGACTGGCGCCCCCATGTCCAATTGCTCAGGGCGGTCTTGTTTTCCGGCCGCAGCAGTTCCGCGAGTTTCTGGTCGCCGGTGCGCTCCTGCACGAACCGCACCAGGTCCCGGCTGATGTGGGCGATCTCGATTCGCTCGGTGAGCGCCGAGCGCAGCGACATCAGGCCATACTCGCCGACCTCGACCGGGGTCTGCCCGTCCAGCCCGGTGACGGACAGCCATTCGTCGACCAGTTGGTCGCTGTTGCGCGGCCACACCCCGAGCGCGTCACCGGCCTCGTAGCTGACGGCCTCCTCGGGCAGGTCAAACACCAACTGCCGCACGTCTTTCACCGATTCCGGCTGGCTCAGCACGGTGTTGCGGACCATGCCGGTGATCAGCGGATGTTTTTTGTTGTAGGCGGGTGTCGCGGGTTGCGCCGCCGGGCGGGGCGCGGCCGCGGCCGTCGCCGTGGCCGGGGCGGCGCCCTGGCCGACCGGGGTGGGCGTGCGCGTCAGCGACTCGATAACCGCGCTTAGCCAGCCGGCGGCGGCCTCCTCGTAGTCGGGCTCGCAGTCGACGCGGTCGGCGATGCGTGTCGCGCCCAGCTCCGCCAGCCGCTCGTCGAGCTTGCGCCCATAACCGCAGAAGTCGTCGTAGTTGGAGTCGCCCAGTGCGAGAACCGTGTAGCGGGTGCCGGCGAGCCGCGGTGCGCCCTCGCCGGTGAGCGCCCGCCACAGGCCGGCGCCGTTGTCGGGGGCCTCGCCGTCGCCGGTGGTG
Organism: Mycobacterium heidelbergense; assembly: GCF_010730745.1. NCBI lineage: Bacteria > Bacillati > Actinomycetota > Actinomycetes > Mycobacteriales > Mycobacteriaceae > Mycobacterium > Mycobacterium heidelbergense. The sequence goes on from NZ_AP022615.1 coordinate 3,929,739, forward strand.
CTCGTGATCACCAATAGCTCTCGCGTGGTGGGCAAGTCGGCCACCGGGAAGTCGTCCATGCTGTGCAATGCGACCGACAGCCGAGCCTCACCGAGCTTGGCGGCGACCTCGGCGGCGAGCTCCTCGGCGTTTCCGGTCTGCGAGGCCCATAACACCACGACCGGCGCCCGGTCGGGCGTTGGGACCGGCGGGTCCTCGGCGGCCGGCGCGGGCGCCGGCGCCGGCCGCGGTGCCTCGGTGCGGGCGAACAGCCCGGCGAGCAGACCGTCGACCCACAGCCGGGTGCTGGAGTCGAACGGGGCGGTGTGGGGCAGGGTCGGCACCCCGGCGGTGCGCAGGCCGGCTTCCGACCGCAGCCCGGCTATCAGTCCCGCGAGGTAGGAGCGGCCGAGCGGGCCGATCTGCGGCGCCGGTTCGTTTGCGACGCCGAGCACTTCGGCGAAGGCGTCGACGCGGGCGAGGTCGATCGCCGCCACGTCGTCGCGGCGATCGGGATCCGGCGCGATGGCCGTCCCGGGACCGGTGGGCGGGTCGGCCGTGGCGACGGCGACCTTCGTCAGCGTGACCGCGCACGCCTTGAATTCCGGTTGATACGAAAGCGGATCGACGGCGTCGTTGGTGACGGCGTTGATCGACAGGTATTCGCCGAACGCGTCGTTCCAGTGGAAGGGGGCGAAGCAGTTACCGGGCCGCACCCGGTCGCTGATCACGGCGGGCAGCACGGCACGGCCGCGCCGGGAAGCGATTTCGACGTGGTCGTCGTCGTGGATCTGCAGCCGGGCGGCATCGTCGGGGTGAATCTCGACGAACGGTCCGGGGTTGAGCTTGTTGAGCTTGGCGACCTTGCCGGTCTTCGTCATCGTGTGCCATTGGTGCGGCAGCCGCCCGGTGTTGAGCAGGAACGGGAAGTCGTCGTCGGGCATTTCCTCGGGCGGCAGGTGCGGGCGGGCAAAGAACGTCGCGCGGCCGCTCGGCGTCGGGAAGGCCAGCCGGGGCACGCTGCCGTCGTCGCGGACCAATCGAGTCTGGCTCACACCGTCGTTCAGGTAACGGATCGGGTTGCGGTCGCCGGTGCCCTCGGGCGGGCACGGCCACTGCAGCGGCGTCTGCCGCAGCCGGTCGTAGCTGGCCCCCCGTAGGTCGTAACCGGTCGCGGGATTCCAGAACCGCGTGATCTCCTCGAATACATCCGCGGCGGAGTCGTAGCTGAACGACGCCGAAAAGCCCATCTCGCAAGCGATCCGGGCGATGATCTGCCAGTCCGGCAGCGCCTGGCCCGGCGCCGTGACCGCCGGCTGGAACAAGGTCAGGTTGCGCTCCGAATTGACCATCACCCCCTCGGACTCCGACCACAGGGCGGCGGGCAGCGCGACGTCGGCGTACTCGTTGGTCTCGGTCTCCAGGAACGCGTCCTGGGTGATCACGAATTCGGCGCGCTCCAGGCCGGCCAGCACCGTCTTGCGATTCGCCACGCTGGCAACGGGATTGGTGCAGATGATCCAGCACGCCTTGACCGCGCCGTCGGCCATGCGGGAGAACAGGTCGATGGTTCCGGTGCCGACCTCGGTGCGCAGCGACCCGCGGGGAATGCCCCACTGGTCCTCGACGAAGTCGCGGTCGGCCTCGGACGCCACCGAGCGCTGGCCCGGCAGACCCGGCCCCATGTAACCCATCTCGCGCCCGCCCATGGCGTTGGGCTGACCGGTGAGCGAGAACGGGCCGCTGCCCGGCTTGCAGATCGCGCCGGTGGCCAGGTGCAGGTTGCAGATCGCGTTGGTGTTCCAGGTGCCGTGGGTGCTCTGGTTGAGGCCCATCGTCCAGCAGCTCATGAAGTTCTCGGCCTCGCCGATCCAGCGGGCCGCGGTGCGGATGTCTTCGGCTGGGATGCCGGTGATTTCGCTGACCTTGTCGGGGGTGTACTGCTCGAGGAAGCTGGGCATCACCTCCCAGCCTTCGGTGAATTCGGCGATGAATTCGGGATCGGTGTGCCCATCTTCGATGATCAGGTGCAGCAGCCCGTTGAGCAGCGCGAGGTCTGCCCCCGGCGCGATCTGCAGGAAGAGGTCGGCATTCTCGGCGGTCGCGGTGCGGCGCGGGTCGACGACGATCAGCTTGGCGCCGGCCTTGACGCGATCCATCATGCGCAAGAACAGGATCGGATGGCAGTCGGCCATATTGGCGCCGATGACGAAGAACACATCGGCCCGGTCGAAATCCTGGTAGGAGCCGGGCGGCCCGTCCGCGCCGAGGGACAGCTTGTAGCCGGAACCCGCGCTGGCCATGCACAGCCGCGAGTTCGACTCGATCTGGTTGGTTCCGATGAACCCCTTGGTCAGCTTGTTCGCCAAGTACTGGGCCTCGATGGACATCTGGCCCGACACGTACATGGCGAAGGAGTCGGGGCCGTGCCGGTCGATGATCGCCCGCAGCCGCTTCGCGCACCGGGTGATCGCGCTGTCCATGCCGAGCGGCTCAAGGGGCTCGCCGCGGTCGGCCCGCAGGTAGGGCGAATCCATCCGGCCCGGTGCGGCCAGCATGTCCGACGTGGTCGCGCCCTTGGTGCACAACCGGCCGAAGTTGGCCGGGTGGCTTTTATTTCCAACCGATTTCGTAACGTGACGGCGGCCGCTTTCGGGGTCGGTTGTGACCTGTAACACCATGCCGCAGCCGACACCGCAGTACGCGCACATGCTGTTCACCGCGTGCGGACGGGCGCCGTTACGCTCATCGGCCACGCCTACTTCCTCCCCTCCAGCGCGCAAGGGCCTACGCGCCAAATAGTGCGGCAGGGATGTTTCGGCATCGGGCGTCCGATGTTTCCGCCGTTTTACGGCTTCCTCTCACCGGCTCCGGACTGATATGTGAAATGTCCGGAAAACCCGTCGCCGACGGGATAGTCGCAGGTCAGCGCCGATCTGCGACGTTGCCCAGACTACCCGCGGGCCCCGCCGAATTACCCCTCGGAACGGGGGTTCCGACGAAACAAATGGGACATTCACAGTTTTCGTTAAGCTCACAATGTGCGTCGTCAGTTTGTGATTCTGCTCATTTTGTTGGTTTCGGCTTGCGGCGGAAAACCAACGGCCCCGCCGGCATCGCGGGCCGATACGTGCAAGGACTCCGACGGGCCGACGGCCGACACGGTGCGACAGGCCATCGCCTCGGTTCCGGTCGAGGTCCCGGGCTCGAGCTGGGTCGAAATCGCGCGGGGGCACACCAAGAAGTGCCGCTTGTATTGGGTTCAGATCATCCCGACCATCGCCAGCGAGTCGACGCCGCAGCAGCTGCTGTTCTTCGACCACAACACCCCGCTGGGCCCGCCCACCCCGAACCCGAAGCCGTACATCGCCGTGCTGCCGCCGTCCGATGACACCATCACGGTTCGCTACCAATGGCGGGTCGGCAACGACCAGCCATGCTGCCCCACCGGGATGGGCACGGTGAAGTTCCAAATCGGCTCGGACGGCAAGCTGCGGGCGCTCGGCAAGATCCCGCATCAGTAGCCTTGACGCGCAACCGCTTTGAGGATCAGGCGGGCAGGTTCTCCGGGTGCAGCATCTCGGCGTAACGCAGCGGTTCCGGGATGCCGAATCCGTCGACGAGCGTCTTCGCGTGCGGCCGCAGCGCACGGCACCGATCGTTGATGCCCCGGGTGACCGCCTTGGCCCGCCCGGTGGACAGGTAGCCGTGCTCGATGTACCACGCCTTGTCGTCCTCGATCACCGACAGCGCATACAGGTCGCAGACGAGCTCCAACAGGTCGCGGGCCTCCTTGTCCTCGCACGAGTCGATCCCGGCGACGAAGGCCTCCAACACTATCCGGTCGATGTGCGCGCTCGCCGCGTGCAGCACGTGGTCCTGCACGGCATTGAACGCGTCGAACGCCGACATCTCCTTGGATTTGCCCTGCAGCCGGCGCGCGACCGAAGACAGCAGATAATCCTCGCGCTCCTCGAACATGGTCACCTGGGTGCCGCGGTTGAACAGGCTGCCCTCCTCTTCGCTGTCCTGGCGGGCGTCGATGATCGTCTGCATAATCGCCTCGGCCGCGGTGCGTTTCCTCACCCGCTCACCGACGGCGTTGGCGGCGAAGCGCACCCATTCGACCGGGCTCATGCTGCGGATGTCGTCGGCGTACGCCGTCAGCAGCTCCTTGGCCACCAATTGGGTCAGCACGTGATTGTCGCCCTCGAACGTGGTGAACACGTCGGTGTCGCCGCGCAGCGCGATCAGCCGGTTCTCGGCCATGTACCCCGCACCGCCGCAGGCCTCGCGGGCCTCCTGGATGGCCCGGGACGCGTGCCAGGTGTTGGCCGCCTTCAGCCCCGCCGCGCGCGCCTCCAGCTCGCGCTGCTCCTCGGCGTCGGGCGCGTCCGCCGTCTGGATGTCGTGGCACTTGCCGACCAGCTCGTTCTGGGCGAACTGCAGCGCGTAGGACCTCGCGATCAACGGAAACAGCCGGCGCTGATGCACCAGGTAATCCATGATCAGCACCTCGGTGCCCTCGTCGGGTGCGCTGAATTGCCTGCGCTGCAACGCATATCGGGTGGCGATATCCAGCGCGACGCGGGCGGCGGCGCCCGCGCTGCCGCCCACGGTGATGCGGCCGCGAACCAGGGTGCCCAGCATGGTGAAGAACCGGCGATTGGGGTTGTCGATCGGGGAACTGTACGTGCCGTCCGGTGCGACGTCGCCGTACTTGTTGAGCAGGTTCACCCGCGGGACGCGGACGTGGTCGAACACGATGCGGCCGTTGTCGACGCCGGGCAGCCCGCCCTTGTAGTCGCAGTCCGACGTCGTCACCCCGGGCAGGTCGTTGCCGTCGGCGTCGCGGATCGGGACCAGGAGGCAGTGCACGCCGTGGTTGACCGGCTTGCCGTCGTCGGTGGTGATCAGTTGCGCGAAAACCGCTGCCATGGTTGCGGTTTCGGCGGCACCGCCGATGTAGTCCTTGCGGGCCGTCGGGGTGGGGGAGTCGACGACGAATTCTTCGGCCTCGGCGTCGTAGGTGGCCGTGGTCTCCAGCGACTGGACGTCGCTGCCGTGTCCGGTCTCGGTCATCGCGAAACAGCCGCGCAACTCGAGGCTGATGATCTTCTGCACGTAGGCCTTGTGGTGGCGCTCGGTGCCCAGGTTTTCGACGGCGCCGCCGAACAGCCCCCACTGGACGCCGGCCTTCACCATCAGCGACAGGTCCGACATCGCCAGCATCTCGATCATCGTGATCGCCGCGCCGACGTCGCCGGTCCCGCCATGCTCCTTGCGGAAGGAGTCGGCGGCGGCGCCGAACGCGGCCATGATCCTCATCTGCTCGGCCACCTTGGTGCGGGCGATCACCGTGTTCGGCGTGTAATGCGGCCGGAACAGCTCCTCGGTCAGCGTGCCCCGCATCCGGTTCTTCACGTCGCGCCAACGCCCGTCGAGGGCGTTGCGCAGGTGCTCGGCGGTGCTTGTCGTGTCTGGCGCCATAAAGCGACGGTAACCCGCGCCGTCAACCCCATCGCCCAACGTGCACTCAGGGCGGAGATCGTGGCGGATTTTCGCCCTGAGAGCACGCTCGGCGCTCCCGGCCGGCCGATCCCGGAGCCCGGCGAACTGCTAGCTTAGGACCGGGATGCCGCAATACCTCGCCGCTGTCATGGTCGTGCTCCTCATAGGCACGGTCGTGTGCAGAGTCGTGTTGCTGCGCAGAACCGGCACGCAAGCAATGCATTTCGGGAAGCTCGACAAGACGGATTTCCTGATTCCCCCGGTGGCGCTGTTCTACTTCTACACGGTGTTCGCCGCCGCCTTCGGTTGGCCCCTGGCCAGCCGCGAGCGCTTCTTCCAGTCGACGATTCTCGCCTGGCTGGGGGTGGCGCTCTGCCTGGTCGGGGTCCTGATTCTGGTGCTCAGCCTGGTGTCGTTCGGCGACAGCTTCCGGGTCGGCATCGATGCCGACCAACCGGGCGGGCTGGTGACGACGGGCATTTTCGCGGTGAGCCGCAATCCGATCTACGTCGGTTTCTTCGTCTTTTTGGTCGGTCAGCTGTTGGTGTTTCCCAACTGGGTCCCGCTGCTCTATCTCGTCGGCGCCACCGCGCTGTTCCACCGGCAGGTGTTGCGCGAGGAAGAATTCATGCGGCAGCGGTACGGCCATCTCTACGCCGACTACTGCCGGCACGTCAGGCGGTATCTCTAGCGCCGCGGCGGCGGGCGCCGCTTAGATGGCCTCATGGCCCAGCCAGACACCCCGTCGCAGCACCCCGGCCCGGCGTACGACGTCGGGCACACCCATTCCGATGTCAGCGGAGGCTGGTTGCGCGCGGCCGCCTTCGGCGCCATGGACGGCCTGGTCAGCAATAGCGGCCTGATCGCCGGCGTCGCCGCCGGTGAAAGCGCGCACGCGGTCACGGTCGCCGGCATCGCCGGCCTGCTGGCCGGGGCGTTCTCCATGGCGCTGGGCGAGTACACGTCGGTGACGACGGCCAACGAGCAGATCGAATCCGAGGTCTACGTCGAACGCCGGGCCCTGCGCACCCGCCCGCAAGCCGAGCGGGCCGAACTCGTCGGCATGCTCGTCGGCATGGGCATGACCGAGAAAACCGCACAGACCGCCACCGACGAGATCCACCGGGACGAGAACCGGGCCGTCAACTTCCACATCGTGCAGGAGGTCGGGCTCGATCCGGCCGAGAAGCCGTCCGCCCGGCTGGCCGCCGTCTCGTCCTTCGTGACGTTCGCCATCGGCGCGGTAATCCCGCTCCTCCCTTACCTTCTCGGGTATGGGTCGCTGGCGACGGGTCTGGCGTGCGGGGCGGCCGGCCTGCTGGTCGCGGGCGGCCTGACCGCCCGATTCACCCGCAAACCGGTGTGGTGGGCCGGGTCGCGGCAGCTGCTCTTCGGCGCCGTCGCCGTCGCCGCCACCTATGCGCTCGGTCTGCTCGTCGCAGCGGTCATGTGATGCCCGCCGCCGCCCGCTGGCCCCGAACGCCACGCCGCCGGTGGTGCCCCCCGACCCGGAGGGCATCGCCTTCGACCCCCGCCGGCAGCGGCTGTACTGGAGCTCGGAAGGCGAGCGGCTCACCGCGGGCCCGGTTTTGCTGGACCCGTGGGTGCGGACCGCCGGGCTTGACGGCGCTTACCTGGGGCAGTTCACCCTGCCGCCCAACCTGGCGATGTCGGCCCAGCACACCGGGCCCCGCCGCAACAAGACGCTCGAGGGGGTGGCGCTCACCCCCGACGGCGAATCGCTGTTCGCCGCAATGGAAGACCCCGGCTACAACGACGGGCCGGCAAGCGACGGCGCCCGCGGCGTGCTGACCCGGGTCACCAAATTCGACGTCGCCACCGGCGCACCCACCGCCCAGTACGCCTACCCGATGGAGCCGCCCGCGCCGCCCGCCGACCTCAACGGCGTCTCGGACCTCGTCGCGCTGTCCGACACGGCGTTCCTGGTGCTGGAACGGTCCTCCGCCGCGCCGCCGACCGTCCGGATCTACCGCGCCGAGGTCGGTGCGGCGACCGACGTGTTGCCGATGCCGTCGATGCAGCGCGCGTCGGTGACCCCGATGAGCAAGACGCTGGCGGTCGACCTGTCCGCGACGCCGGGCCTGGCGCCCCTGGATAACGTCGAGGGCATCACGCTGGGACCGACACTGCCCGACGGCCGCCAATCGGTGGTGCTGGTGAGCGACAACAACTTCTCACCCGCCCAGGTCACCCAGTTCCTGCTGTTCGCGATGTAGCGACCGATCGCGGGCTTCCCGCGTGGGCGGCCGCAGCCGGTACCGGGCGAACCCGGCCGCCACCGCGCCCAGGGCGACCAGCATCACCATGTCGAACACCCACCACCCCGAATAGTGGGTCCACGTCGCGGCGTTGGCGGCCAGCGCGTCGACCCTGCGCAGATCCACGGTCGACGCCGACGCCGCGAAGCCCCACCGGGCGGGGACGAACCAGGAGATCTGCTGAAAGCCCCACGTGCCCACCAGCCGAACCAGGCTCCCGTCGAACAGCAGCGAGGCCAGGATCACCGGCACGGCCAGCGGCACGACTTCCCGGAGGCGGGCCCCCAGCGTGGACAGCGCCAGCCCGACGATCGCCGAGACGACGGCCGTGACGGCCACGCTCGCATAGAGCTCGACCGTGCCGTTGTGCAGCACGACGGCGCCGTGCACCGGGCCGCCTTTGACGGCGACGACGATGGCGAACACGAGGGCCGTCAGGACGGCCGCGGCCACACCGAAGACGACGATCTTGGCGGCCAGGTACGCCGACGCCGACAGCCCGATGGCCTGCTCACGCCGGAAGACGCGCCGCTCCTCGACCAGGGCGCGGATGGTCAGCGCGGTTCCCACGATCACCGCGGCGAGGTTCAGCGCGGCCAGGATCTCAATGGCCTCGTGGGGATTGGGGCTGCTCGGGTTGGGTCGTTCCAGGCCGGAATCGCCCGGTATCAGCAGGGTCAGCGCCGCCAACACGAACGGCAGGACCGCCAGGAACAAGAAGTGAATGTGGTCGGCGAAGAGCAGGCGCAGCTGGCGGCGGGCCACCAACCGGAATTGCCGCTTCCCGGGAAGCTCGGAGGGAGGCGGCCACGGCGCGGCGACCGCCGGCGGCGCGGGCGGGGCCACCGCTTGATGGCGGGCTCGAAACGCGCGATGCGCACCGTCGGGATCGGCGCCCGCCCGCTCCAGGACCGTCGACCAGTCGGTGGTGCCCATCGACGACCCGACCTGCAGCGGCGCCCCGAGGAAAGCCATCGCGCCCCTGGAGGTGAGCACCAGCACCTGGTCGCACATGGTCAGGCTGCCCAGCGACGCCGGCGACGACACGGCCATTACCACGGCGCAGCCGATGTCGGCCTGCCGGCGCAGGACCGCCAGCACGTGGTTTCGCTGCGCCGCATCCAGCGGGGCGCTCGGCTCGTCAACCACGAGCAGCGTCGGCCGGGTGACGAGTTCGACCGCCAGCGAAACGCACCGGCGCACCCCGGGCGCGAGCTTGTTGATCCGGGTCGCGCGGTGCGGCGTCAGCCCGAGCTCGTCGAGAACCTGGTCCACCACCCGGCGGCGGTGCTCGGGGGAGGTGTCGGGCGGCAGGCGCAGTTCGGCGGCGTACCCCAGGGCCCGTTCGACGGTGAGCCGTGGGTGAACGCGCTCGTCGCGCCCCACGATCCCGATCCGGGCGCGCATCGACTCCGGTTCGGCGCGCACGTCGTGGCCGTCGACGGTGACCTGGCCGGAGCCGAGGTCCCTGGCGCCGGCCAGCAACTGCAGCAGCGCCGAGTTGCGCGCCGCCGACGGCCCGACGACCGCGGTCAACGTGCCCGGACGCGCCGAAAACGAAATGTCCGTGAGCATCTCGTGCCCGTCGACGCTCAGCCCCAGCCGGTGCGCGATCACCCCGGTGGTGCGGGCCCCCGGCTTGAGCGGCAGCCGAAAGGTGGAGTCGGCCTCGTCGGTGCGGAAGGAGGGCTGCGGGACGCGCAGTGATCGCGTGATCATCCGCTCGATCAGGCCCCGGTCCTTCGGCCGGTCGTCCGCGGCGGTCAGCGGTGGGCCGGGTCGCCGGTCCGCGCGCGGCTGGGGTGGGGCGATCCGGATCTGCTGGGTGGCCCGCTGCGTCGGGACCCGCAGGTGGGGGTCGCTGGGGCGGTCGGGTGGGCCGGCGGGGGGACCGATCTGGAAAACCAGCCGCGGACCCCGTTGCGGATCGCCGATGGTGATCGCCTGGCCGGAGCGGATGTCGAGCGTCGACACCCGGGAGCCGTCGACGAACATGCCGCGGGGACCGCTGTCGATGGCCACCCAGTGGTGACCGGTGAATCGCAACACCACATCGGGGCGAGGCGGCGGCGCGGGCGGGCCGGCGTTGACCGGCCGCCGCAGGGGGACGTCGACCCCGTGGCCGTAGCCCACCAACACGTCGCGGCCCGGGGCGAAAACGTACCTGGTGGATCCGACCCATACGGTCAACGGGGAGGCCGGGAAGGCCGGGACCTCGGGCCGCATCACCGCCCCCTCTCGTCACCGGTCAGACCGAACCGGTCCCGCCTCCAGACACCGCTTCCAGTGTCTACCCGCCCGCGGCGGTCCAGCCACCGGGGCGGGCGCCCTCACAGGGTGTGGCGGCGCGCCGATGTCGCGGCGTTGTCCAGGAGCCGGCGCAGCACCTGGACCGCTTCCGTCAGCACCTGGCGGTCCGCCGGCTCGAGCAGGGCCAATTGCGGTTCGATGGCGGCGGCGCGGTCCGCCCGAACCGCGTTGAGCGTGCGTATCCCCTGGGGCGTGATGCGGATTCGGACCGCCCGGGCATCGCCGGGATCGACGGCTCGGGTGACCAGGCCGGCGTCCTCGAGCCGGCGCACCTGCGTGGTCATCGTCGGCTGCGAGCAGTGGTCGACGGCGGCCAGGTCACCGATTCGGGCCTCCCTGTGGGCCTCGATGGTGGCCAGCAGCCTGGCCTGCGCGGCCGGCAGGGGCATCTGGATGCGCTGGGTGGCCAGTCGGTTGAGCCGCGCGACCACAGCGAGCAGATCTGCTCCCAGGCCGGGCTGCGGCTCGGTGTTTGCGGCGTCAACGACATCGGTGTGGTTGGCGGCGGATGCGTTCATGCGTCCATAGTTGCATAGCTTTGCTAAGCGAGACGAGCCCCACACGCCTTGGCGGGAAAACCCAGGCGGCGCGGTGTGCTACGGGGACTTGGCGCCGCGGCCTGGCAGAATCGATAAAGTGACCGTCCCCAGACCATTCCGTTCACCCCATCGGGGCGGACCGCTGCGGCCGGTCGAGTTGGCACAGGCCTCGGTCATGGGCGCACTGTGCGCGGTGGTCGCGATCATCTCCGTCGTCGTCCCCTTTGCGGCGGGACTGGCCTTGCTGGGCACCGTGCCGACCGGGCTGCTGGCCTACCGCTACCGGCTGCGGGTGCTGATGGCCGCGACCGTCGCCGCCGGGGTGATCGCCTTCTTGATCGCCGGTCTGGGCGGTTTCATGACCGTCGTCCATTGCGTCTACATCGGCGGTCTGACCGGAATCATCAAGCGCAGGGGCCGGGGCACACCCACCGTGATCGTCTCGTCCCTGATCGCCGGGGTCGTGTTCGGTGGCGCGATGGTCGTCATGCTGGCCGTGCTGGCCCGGCTGCGGCACCTGATCTTCGAGGTCATGACCGCGAACGTGGATGGGGTCGCCGCCTTCATGGGCCGGGCGCACATGCCGGGGGCCGCCGCCGATCTGCAGCGCTATTTCGCCGAGGCGCTGCACTACTGGCCCTGGGTGATGCTCGCCTATTTCACCGTCGGGATCATGATCGTGTCGTTGATCGGCTGGTGGGCGTTGTCCCGTCTGCTGGAGCGGATGCGGGGCATCCCCGATGTGCACAAACTGGACGGGTGGGACTGGAGCGAGGGCGAGGAAGCCCCGGTCGGGCCGGTCCCGGTGCGGTTGGACAAGGTGCGCTTCCGTTACCCCGGCGCCCGCCAGGACGCGCTGCGTGAGCTCAGCCTGGAGCTCCGGGTCGGCGAACACGTCGCGGTCACCGGCGCCAACGGCTCCGGGAAGACCACGCTGATGCTGATCCTGGCCGGCCGGGAGCCGACGTCAGGCACGGTGGACCGCCCGGGATCGGTGGGTCTGGGCAAGCTCGGCGGCACGGCCGTGGTCCTGCAGCACCCCGAGAGTCAGGTCTTGGGCACCCGGGTCGCCGACGACGTGGTCTGGGGCTTGCCGCCGGGCACCAGGATCGATGTGGACCGGTTGCTGCGCGAGGTCGGCCTCGAGGGACTCGCCGAACGCGACACCGGCAGCCTGTCCGGCGGTGAGTTGCAGCGCCTCGCGCTCGCGGCCGCGCTGGCCCGGGAGCCGGCGCTGCTGATCGCCGACGAGGTCACCACCATGGTCGACCAGCGGGGCCGGGACGCCTTGCTGGGCGTGCTGTCGGGCCTCACCGAACGACACCGGACCGCCCTGGTGCACATCACGCACTACAACAACGAGGCCGTCTGCGCGCAGCGCACAATCGATCTCAGCGATTCGCCGGACAACGCCGGCATGGTCGAGTCCACGGACGCGCCGGCCAGAACCGTCACGGTCGCTCACGGCTCGCGCGCGCCGGTGCTCGAACTCATCGGCGTGGGCCACGAATACGGCTCCGGCACCCCGTGGGCCAAGACCGCGCTGCGCGACGTCAGCTTCGCGGTGGAGCAGGGAGACGGGCTGCTGATCCACGGCGGCAACGGCTCCGGCAAGTCGACGCTCGCGTGGATCATGGCCGGACTCACCGTTCCGACCACCGGCACCTGCCTGATGGATGGCCGGCCCACCCACGAGCGGGTCGGCGCGGTGGCGTTGTCGTTCCAGGCGGCACGGCTGCAGTTGATGCGCAGCCGCGTCGACCTGGAAGTGGCCTCGGCGGCGGGCTTTTCGCCCCGCGACGAGGATCGCGTCGCCGCCGCGCTGGGCGTCGTGGGGCTCGATGCCACCCTGGCCAAGCGCCGGATCGACCAGCTCAGCGGCGGTCAGATGCGCCGCGTGGTGCTGGCCGGGCTGCTGGCATGTTCACCGCGCGCCCTGATCCTCGACGAGCCGCTGGCCGGGTTGGACGCCGCCAGCCAGCGCGGCCTGCTGCGGCTGCTGGAACACCTGCGCCGTGAGCAGGGCCTGACGGTGGTGGTCATTTCGCATGACTTCGTCGGGCTGGAGGATCTGTGCCCGCGCACCCTGCATCTGCGCGGCGGCAGGCTGGAACCCGTACCGGCCGCGGCGGGGGGTATGGCGTGACCACGACCTCCACCCCGGCCCGGCGCCCCTCTCGCCCGGTGGTGCTGCTCGTTCCGGTGCCGGGAACCTCGACCATCCACGACCTGTGGGCGGGCACCAAACTCCTGGTCGTTTTCGGTGTTTCGGTGCTGCTGACGTTCTACCCGGGGTGGGTGACGATCGGGTTCGTGGCGGCGCTGGTGCTGGCGGCGGCCAGGATCGCCCACATCCCGCGTGGCGCGCTGCCGTCGGTGCCGCGGTGGCTGTGGATCGTCATCGCCTTGGGCGGCATCACGGCCGCGCTGGCCGGCGGCAGCCCGAAGGTCTCGATAGGCGGGCTCGAGATCGGACTCGGCGGTGGCCTGAACTTCCTGCGCATCACGGCGCTGTCGATCGTCTTGTTGGCGCTCGGGGCGATGGTGTCGTGGACCACCAACGTCGCCGAAATAGGGCCCGCGGTGGCGACTTTGGGCCGACCCCTGCGACTGTTGCGGATCCCGGTCGACGAATGGGCGGTCGCGCTGGCGCTCGCCCTGCGCGCCTTCCCGATGTTGATCGACGAATTCCAGGTGCTCTACGCCGCCCGCCGGCTCCGGCCCAAACGGATACCGCGCAACCGCAGGGCCCGCCGCCGGCGGCGCGCCCTGGAGCTGATCGACCTGCTGGCCGCCGCCGTCACCGTGACGTTGCGGCGCGCCGACGAGATGGGCGATGCGATCACCGCGCGCGGCGGCACCGGCCAGCTCTCGGCCAATCCGGCGCGCCCGAAGCTGGCGGACTGGGTGACGCTCGCGATCATCCTCGCGACCAGTGGCGCGGCGGTGGTGCTCGAGACGCTGGTCCACACCACCCCCTACTAGTGGTCTCGCCCGGAGGTCGTCGGGGCGCTGTTGGCTGGGGCGCCGAGACTGCGGTGGGTGCGGCGTCCGAGGCGAAAAGCTAACCCTGAACGCAGGCTCGATGCCACCAGCGCAGACTCGGCGTACGGACCAGACCCCTAGGCGCGAAAAGAGGCCCAAAACAGGGCAAGTCGGCCATCCATCGCGTAGCTTGAGCGGGTGGCCGACATTCACCGCACCCGCACCATCGCGGCCGGCGTCGGCGAGATCTGGGGCGTCCTCGCGGACTTCGGCTCGCTCAGTTCATGGGCCGGCAACGTCGACCACTCGTGCATCCTGTCTTCCGGCCCGGACGGGGGACCGGTCGGCACCGCCCGGCGAGTTCAGGTCAAACGCGACGCTTTCGTCGAGCGCATCACCGAGTTCGACCCGCCGCGCGCCCTCGCCTACGACATCGAAGGCCTGCCGCGCCGCCTGCGCAGGGTGGCCAACCGGTGGACGCTGGAACCGGCCGCCGGCGCCTCGACCGTCGTCACCGTGACCAGCACGGCCGAAATCGGCCCTCGCCCAGTCCAAAAGCTGGCCGAAGGCGTGCTGTGTCGCTTTCTCGCACGACAGTCCGACGCGATGCTCGCCGGGCTCGCCAACCGATTGGAGAACGCCCGTGTCTGAACGGCCCGATGTCGTCGTCGTGATGACGGACGAGGAACGCGCGGTGCCACCGTACGAGGCTCCCGGGGTGCTCGCGTGGCGCGATCGAACGCTGTTGGGCCGCAAGTGGTTCGACGATCACGGCGTCAGTTTCGGCCGGCACTACACCGGCTCGCTGGCCTGCGTGCCCAGTCGCCCAACGATTTTCACCGGGCACTATCCCGACCTGCACGGGGTCACCCAGACCGATGGCATCGGGAAGACGGCCGACGATTCCCGCATGCGCTGGCTTCGCCCGGGCGAGGTGCCCACCCTGGGCAACTGGTTCCGCGCGGCGGGATACGACACGCATTACGACGGCAAGTGGCACATCTCGCACGCGGACCTCACCGACCCGGCGACGGGCCGTCCGTTGGCCACCAACGACGACGACGGCGTCGTCGATCCTGCCGCGGTGCGGCGCTACCTGGACGCCGATCCGCTTGGGCCGTTTGGCTTTTCGGGATGGGTGGGCCCCGAGCCGCACGGGGCGTCGCTGGCCAACGCGGGCGTCCGCCGCGACCGCCTGATCGCCGACCGCGTCGTCGCCTGGCTCGCTGACCGCTACGCCCGCCGCAGGGCGGGCGACCCCGCCGCGCTGCGCCCCTTCCTGCTGGTGGCCAGCTTCGTGAATCCCCACGACATCGTGTTGTTCCCGGTGTGGTCGCGCCGAATCCCATTGGAGCCCTCACGAGCGGATCCGCCGCCGGTGCCCCCGGCGCCCACCGCGGGCGAGGACCTGTCGACGAAGCCGGCCGCGCAGATCGCTTTTCGCGAGGCCTACTACTCGGGCTACGGCCCGGCGCCGGCGATCAGCCGAACCTATGAGCGCAACGCCCAGCGCTACCGCGACCTCTACTACCGCCTGCACGCCGAGGTGGACGGGCCGATCGACCGGGTCCGGCGGGCCGTCACCGACGGCGGCTCGGCCAATGCGGTGCTGGTGCGCACGGCCGACCACGGCGACCTGCTGGGCGCCCACGGCGGACTGCACCAGAAGTGGTTCAACCTCTACGACGAGGCCACCCGCGTGCCGTTCGTCATCGCCCGCATCGGCGAGCGCCCGACGCGGCCACGGGTCGTCACCGCGCCCACGTCGCACGTCGACCTGGTCCCGACGCTGCTCTCGGCGGCCGGTTTAGGCGTGGGGGACCTCGCCGCCACTCTGGCCGAGACCTTCTCGGAAGTCCACGAGCTGCCGGGACGCGACCTGATGCCGATCGTCGACGGCGCGCCGGCCGACGACACCCGGGCCGTCTACCTGATGACGCGCGACAACATGCTCGAGGGGGACAGCGGCGCCTCGGGCCTGGCGCGCCGCCTGAAACGGACGGTCAACCCGCCTGCGCCACTGCGCATCAGGGTGCCCGCACACACCGCGTCCAACTTCGAGGGACTGGTCGTCCGCGTCGACGACGCGACGGCGACAGGGGGCGCCGGGCACCTGTGGAAGCTGGTCCGCACCTTCGACGACCCGGGCACCTGGACCGAACCCGGCGTGCGCCACCTGGCGGCCACCGGGCTGGGCGGCGAGGCCTACCGGACGTCTCCCCTTGACGACCAGTGGGAGCTGTACGACCTGAGGGCCGACCCGATCGAAGCCGACAACCGTTGGGCGGATCCGGATCTGGACGACCTGCGCCGGCACCTGCGAACGCAGCTGAAGCACGCCCGGGCCAGCTCGATCCCGGAGCGAAACCGGCCGTGGCCCTACGCATCCCGCCGCCCCCCGCGGGCGTCGGAGTCCAGGCTGGCGCGCTGGTTCGGCGCTCGCTGACCTACGTCCGCATGCGGTCGATGAGGTTCGACAGCACGACGATGCTTTCGCTGCGTTCGATGTCCGCGCTCGACCGGATGTGCTCGAGGACCGACTCGAGGTGAAGCATGTCGCGGGCCAGCACGTGCAGGATCGCGTCCGACGTGCCGGTGACCGTCGCCGCGCTGACCACTTCGGGCATGTCGACCCAGGCCGCGCGCAGCTGATGGGGCGCGATCGTGCCGTGGCAGAACACCTGCACGTAGGCCTCCGTGTTCCAGCCGAGCGCATTGCGGTCGACGACGGTGGTGAAGCCTTTGATCACACCGCTGTCGAGCATCCGGTCGACGCGACGCTTGACCGCCGGCGCCGACAGATTCACCATCTGCCCGATCTCCGCGAAGGTGGCCCGCGCGTTGTGGGTCAGCTCGGTGAGGATGCGCTCGTCTGTGCCATCCAGACGGTCCATCACCACTCCTTGCCTTGCGTTGTCTTGCGACAACAGATCGCCATAGTAGCGACTTCGGCACAATGAATCAGCTATAGACACGCAAAAATCGTCGCTGGCTTGCTCGACGAAGGCCAAATATCGTTGATTTATGACGGATTCGTCTGTCGCCGGGACCCGGCCCGTCAAGCGGGCCCGCACGTCGCGGACCCGCCGGTACGCGATGACCGCGCCGGCCTTCTTCGCCGTCGAGTATGCGATCAACCCGTGGATGGACGTCACCACACCCGTCGACGCCCACGCCGCGGCGACGCAGTGGGAGCGTCTGCATCAGACCTACCTGCGCCTGGGCCACCGCGTGGACCTGATCGAGCCCGTGCCCGGGCTCCCGGACATGGTCTACGCCGCCAATGGCGGGCTCATCGCGCGCGACATCGCCATCGTCGCCCGGTTTCGGTTCGCCGAGCGGGCCGGCGAGTCGCGGGCCTACGCCGAGTGGATGTCGTCGCTGGGCTATCGGCCGGTGTCGACTCGTCACGTCAACGAGGGGCAGGGCGATGTGCTCATGGTCGGCGAAACGGCGTTGGCCGGCTACGGCTTTCGCACCGACCGGCGGGCCCACCCCGAAATCTCGGCGGCGCTGGGCGTGCCCGTCGTCTCGCTGGAGCTGGTGGACCCGCGCTTCTATCACCTCGACACCGCGCTGGCCGTCCTCGACGATCACACGATCGCGTTCTATCCGCCGGCGTTCAGCGCGGCGGCGCGGGACCGACTGCATGCGCTGTATCCCGACGCTCTTCTGGTCGGCAGCGCCGACGCGTACGTGCTGGGCCTCAACGCCGTCTCCGACGGCCTGCACGTCGTGCTTCCGTCCGCCGCAACGGGTTTCGCCGCACAGCTGCGTGCGGCCGGCTTCGAGCCCGTCGGGGTGGAACTGTCCGAGCTGCTCAAGGGCGGCGGTTCCGTCAAGTGCTGCACGTTGGAGATATTCCCATGACGCTTCTCGGCGCCCGGACCTCGGAAGCGGTCGACCAGTTCGCCGCGGCCTGGCGGGGGGCGGCCATAATCGGCTGATCGGCGACAGGAGGCTCCCTTGCCAACCAGTTCGATCGGCCTGACGGAACAGATGCTGCGGCGCCGCCCGGTCGTCGGCGCCCGTGTGGCGCACGGGGCCGCGGACCACCTCAAGCGCAGCATCGGCACCTTCCAGCTGACCATGTTCGGGGTCGGCTCTACGGTCGGCACCGGGATCTTCTTCGTCATGTCCCAGGCGGTGCCCGAGGCCGGCCCCGCGGTGATCGTCTCCTTCCTCATCGCCGGCATCGCGGCCGGGCTCGCGGCCATCTGCTACGCCGAATTAGCCTCCGCCGTCCCGGTTTCGGGCTCGTCGTACTCCTACGCGTACACCACGCTGGGCGAGGCGGTCGCGATGGGCGTGGCGGCCTGCCTGTTGTTGGAGTACGGGGTGTCCACCGCGGCGGTCGCGGTTGCCTGGAGCGGCTACCTCAACAAGCTGCTGAGCAATGTGTTCGGATTCCAACTGCCGCTCGCCTTGTCGGCGGCGCCGTGGGATTCCCAACCGGGCTATGTGAACCTGCCGGCGATCATCCTGATCGGGATGTGCGCGCTGCTGCTGATCCGCGGCGCCGGCGAATCGGCCACCGTCAACGCGGTCATGGTGCTGATCAAGCTGGGCGTGCTGGTCATGTTCGTGATCATCGCGTTCACCGCCTTCGACGCCGACCGGCTCAAGGACTTCGCCCCGTTCGGCGTCGCCGGCATCGGTTCGGCGGCCGGAACCATCTTTTTCTCCTACATCGGCCTCGACGCGGTCTCGACGGCGGGCGACGAGGTGAAAGACCCGCAGAAGACCATGCCGCGCGCGATCATCGCGGCGCTGCTGACGGTCGCGGGCGTTTACGTGCTCGTCGCGCTGGCCGCGCTGGGCACCCAGCCGTGGCGCGACTTCGCCGCGCAGCAACAGGCCGGGCTGGCCACGATCCTCGACAACGTGACGCACAGCAGGTGGGCCAGCACCATCCTGGCCGCCGGCGCGGTGATCTCCATCTTCAGCGTCACGCTCGTCTCCATGTACGGCCAGACCCGGATCCTGTTCGCCATGGGGCGCGACGGGTTGCTGCCGGCGCGGTTCGCCACGGTGAACGCGCGCACCATGACCCCGGTGACCAACACGGCGATCGTCGGGGTGGCCGCGGGGGGCCTGGCGGCCTTCGTGCCGCTCGAAAAACTGGCGGACATGGTGTCCATCGGCACCCTGACGGCCTTCATCGTCGTGTCCGTCGGCGTGGTCATCCTGCGGGTCCGCGAACCCGATTTGCCGCGGGCGTTCAAGGTGCCCGGTTACCCTGTCACGCCGGCCCTTTCGGTGCTGGCATGCGGCTACGTCCTGGTCAGCCTGCACTGGTACACCTGGATCGCATTCACCGGATGGATCTCGCTGGCGTTGGTCTTCTACTTTCTCTGGGGTCGCCACCACAGCGCGCTCAACTCCGGCGAGGCCGCCTGAACCACCCGCCGACTGTCACGCCAGCGTGGCGGTGACGTCCGAACGTCACGCTAGCGTGACGTTCGCGCCGCGGACCGGCTCCCGCTAGCGCCGCGCGGCGGCGTTGGCCGCCGCCTGGGCCCTTTTCAGGATCACCGCGACATCGCCTCGGCCGAGGAACATTTCGTCGAAGTAGCTCTGCAGGGCCGTGCTCCCCGCGGCGAAGCCGGCACCGCCCGGCGCCGGAATGCGCGGGCCGTTCAACACCGAGAAAAAGGGTGTGACGTCGACGCCCTCGGCCGCCCAGTAGTCGAAGTAGCCCCGCTGAGCCGACAGCACCGCGGGGATGGCCGCGCCCCGACGGCCCAGGTATGCGTTGCCCTCACGGCTGCCCATCCAGGTCAGCACCTGGCGCACCGCATCCGGGTGCTTCGTCGCCGAATTGCCCGCCGCGGCAATGCCATTGGTGACGCTCACGCGGCCGGCGGGGCCCGCGGGCAGCATCGCCACGCCCCAATGGAAACGCGCGTCGCGGGCCACCGGGGCCAGGTTGTAGGTGCCGGACTGAAAGAGCGCCATCCTGCCGGCCAGGAACTGGTTGCGGGAGAAGTCGCCGTTGTCGTTGGTGTCCGCCGCGGGCGGCGCGACGTGGTCGTGGTTGATGAGACCGACCAGATAGCGGAACGCCTCCACCGCCTCGGCGTTGTCGAACGCGAACTCGTCGCCCCGCTGGAACACGCCGCCGGCCGAGCCGATGTAGTTCAGGTAGATCCCCTGGGGGTCGTTGGCCGCGTTGTATCCCCACTGGCGGACCCGGCCGGCATCGAAACCCGGTGCGCTTGCCGCGTTTCCGTCGGCGTCGACGGTCAGCCGGGCCAGCAGGGGCCGCAAGGTGTCGTCGCCGTCCGGGCTCCACCGCAGGCCGTTGAGCTGTGCGGGCTGGACTCCGGCCGCCGCGAGCAGGTCCGCGTTGTAGTACAGCGCAATTCCGGCGTCGGTCAGCTGCGGCACGCCCCACAGGACGCCGCCGCGGGTGAACTGGTCCACCACCGCCGGCTCCCAATCCGCGGCGGCGGCCGGGCCCAGGGTCTTGCCGATGTCGAGCAACCGGCCGTTGTCGGCATAAGCGGCAAAGTACGCGTTGGACAGCCAGAAGATGTCGTCGGCGCTGCCGCCGGCGACGTCGGTGCGCAGCGTGTCGAAGTATGTCGAATACGCCACCATGTCGAGGCGCACCTCGATGTTGGGATGCGTCCGGCCGAACGCCTCGAACGACTGCCGATACGCCTCGGCGATCTGGTCGGCCCAGAGCCGCACCCGCACGACGATCTTGCCGCCGTGGGGTTCGCCGGAGTAGTTCAACAGCGCCGCCATGGCGGCCAACAGCGCCGCGACGAGCACCAGCGACGCGGCGATCAGCGAGGAACGGCGGGGCCTCACTTGAGCCCCGAGACGACGATCGAGGCGACGATGTGGCGCTGGAACCCCACGAACAGGGCGATCAGCGGGACGATCGCGAGCGTCGTCGCCGCCATCACCAGCGTCCACTGGGAGTTGAACCGCGACTGCAGGTCGGCCGTCGCCACCGTGAGCACCCGCCACTTGTGGCCGCTGGTGATCACCAACGGCCACATGAAGTTGTTCCACTGTGAGACCACGGTGATCAGCGTCAAGGCGGCCAGGACCGGCCGGCTGGACGGAATCACCACGTGCACGATCACGTCCAGCGTGTTGGCGCCGTCCAGGCGCGCGGCGTTGATCAAGTCGTTGGGGATCATGCGAAAGTGCTCGCGCAGCAGGAAGATCGCGTAGGGCGAGCCGAACATGAACGGCAGCACCAACGCCCAGAACGTGTTGCGCAGACCCACCTGGGCCATCATCAGGTACATCGGCACCACCGTGACCGTCCCGGGCACCATCAGCGTGGCGATGTAGACCCAAAACAGCGCGTCGCGTCCACGAAACTGCAAGCGCGCGAACGCGTATCCCGCCAGCACCGAGAAGGTCAGCTGGCCCACCAGGATCACCGCCGTCATCAACGCGGTCACCGCGGCCGCGCGGCCGAAGCCGGCGCCGCCCAGATCGGCGTAGTTGGACAACGTGGGTGGCCGCGGCCATTGCAGCGGCGTGCCCGTGGCGAATTGGTGTGCCGACGTGAACGAGGTCAGCAGGCCGAGCGCGAACGGCGCCAGGGCGATCAGCGAGCCCAGCGCGAGCCCGGCATAGATCACGGTGTTGGAGAGGCGGCTAAACAAGGTCATAGCTGATCCGCCGCCGGAAGTAGAGATGCTGGACGATGGTGACGCCGATCAGAATGACGAACAACACCACCGCCATGACCGCCGCCCGACCGATCGCCGCCGAGCCGAAGGCCTCGGCGTAGATGCGGTGGGCCACCAGGTCGGTGCTGCCGGCCGGGCCGCCGCCGGTGAGCGCGTAGACCGTGTCGAAAACCTGTGCGGTGCTGACGATCCCGGTCACCAGAACGAAGAACATCGTCGGGCGCAGCATGGGCAGGGTGATGCGCCAAAACCGCTGCCACGCGTTGGCGCCGTCGGTGCGCGCGGCGGCGTGCACGTCGTCGGGAATGGCCAGCAGGCCCGCCAGGAACGACAGCGAGACGTATCCGACGTTCGTCCAGACCACGACGGCCGACACCAGCGGCAGCGCGAACGTGGGATCGGACAGCCACCCGATGCTGTGTCCCAGTGCGGCGCTGACGGCGCCGTCGGTGGGCGCCAGGATCCAGCGCCACAGCACCGCGATCGCCAGCGGCGCGCAGATCCACGGCAGCACGTACACCGTGCGAAACAGGCCGGTGCCGGGGAGCCGGCGGGCCAGCATCGATGCGGCCAGCAGTCCCAGCGCCGTCTGCGCCGGGACCACGATCGCCACGAACGCGGCCGTGACCAGCAGCGAGTTACCGAAGCCCGCGTCGGCCAGCACCGACCGCCAGTTGGCCAGGCCTACATAGCGCAGCGGGCCCAGCAGATCCCACCGATACAGGCTGAGCCAGATCACGACGAGGATGGGCAGCAGCAGGAAGGCGACCACACCGAACAGGCTGGGTGCCAGCAGGGCGTAGCCCAGCGCGGTGGATCGAGGGCGTTTCCCCGGAGCGGCGCCGGCCATGGAGGTATTAAAGCGGGCCGCCATGAGGAGTCGATACGGTGTAGCCGTGACACCGAACCGGGGGATCGATGCCGACTTCCTGGACCTGCCGCGCCACGAACTTGCCGACGCCGCGTTGTCGGCGGCCAAAGCGGCCGGGGCCAGCTACGCCGACCTGAGGCTTCACCGCCTCAGCACCGAGATGATCCAGCTGCGCGACGGCGAGCTGGAGACCGCCGTCGTCAGCCGCGAGGTCGGCCTGGCGGTGCGGGTGATCGTCGACGGCACCTGGGGATTCGCGTCGCACGCGGAGTTGGCGCCGGCGGTCGCGGCCGAGACCGCGCGCCGCGCCGTGCACGTGGCCACCACGCTCGCGGCGCTGAACAGCGAACGCGTCGAGCTGGCGCCCGAGCCGGTGTACGCCGACGCCACCTGGGTGTCGAACTACCGGATTGACCCGTTCGAGGTCCCCGCCCACGACAAGATCGCGGTGCTGGAGGAGTACTCCGGGCGGCTGCTGGGCGCCGACGGCATCGACCACGTGTCGGCCGGCCTGACGGCGGTCAAGGAGCAGACGTTTTACGCCGACACCTTCGGGTCGTCGATCACCCAGCAGCGCGTGCGGGTGCTGCCGTCGCTGGATGCGGTGACCGTCGACGCCGCGGCGGGGAGCTTCGATTCGATGCGCACGCTGGCTCCGCCGATGGGGCGAGGCTGGGAGGCGGTGGCCGGCGACGAGGTGTGGAACTGGACCGACGAGCTCGCGCAGCTGCCCGCGCTGCTGGCCGAGAAGGTCAAGGCGCCCAGCGTCATTGCGGGGCCGACTGACCTGGTGATCGACCCGACCAACCTGTGGCTGACCATTCACGAATCCGTTGGTCACGCAACCGAATACGACCGCGCGATCGGCTACGAGGCTGCCTACGCCGGAACGTCGTTCGCCACCCCCGACAAGCTGGGCACCCTGCGGTATGGCTCGCCGGTGATGAACGTGACCGCCGACCGCACCGTCGAACACGGCTTGGCCACCATCGGTTACGACGACGAGGGGGTGGCGGCGCAAAGCTGGGACCTGGTGCGCGACGGTGTGTTCGTGGGCTATCAGCTCGACCGGGTCTTCGCGCCGCGGCTGGGGCGGCCGCGCTCCAACGGGTGTTCGTACGCCGACTCGCCGCATCACGTGCCGATCCAGCGGATGGCCAACGTGTCGCTGCGGCCGGCCTCGGGTGAGATCAGCACGGCCGATTTGATCGGCCAGGTCGAGGACGGCATCTACGTCGTCGGCGACAAGTCGTGGTCGATTGACATGCAGCGCTACAACTTTCAGTTCACCGGCCAGCGGTTCTTCCGCATCCGCGGCGGGCGGCTGGGCGGCCAGGTGCGTGACGTCGCCTACCAGGCGACCACTACCGACTTCTGGAACTCCCTCGAAGCCGTGGGCGGCCCGTCGACATGGCGGTTGGGTGGCGCGTTCAACTGCGGCAAGGCCCAGCCCGGCCAGGTCGCGCCGGTGAGCCATGGCTGTCCTTCGGCGTTGTTCCGAAATGTCAGCGTGCTCAACACCGTTGCCGAGGGTGGCCGATGATCCGCGCCGGTGACGATGCAGAACGAAGTGATGCTGAGGAGCGGCGCCGATGATCCGCGCCGGTGACGATGCAGAACGAAGTGATGCTGAGGAGCGGCGCCGATGATCACCGCGCAGCACGTCGTCAACATCGTGTTGGACGAGGCGGCCAAACGTGACGGCGCCGACGAGACCATGGTGCTGGTCACCGACAAGGTCGAGGCGACGCTGCGCTGGGCGGGCAACTCGATGACCACCAACGGGGTTTCGGTCAGCCGCAGCGTCACGGTGATTTCCGTTGTGCGCCGGGGCGATACCGCACACATCGGCACGGTGGTCTCCGCCGAGGTGGATCCGCGGGTGATCCCCGGTCTGGTGGCGGCGTCCCAGGAGGCGGCCCGCTCGGCGCCGGAGGCCGGCGACGCCGCGCCGCTGCTGGCCGATGCCGGGGTGCCCGCCGATTGGGACGCGCCGGTGCCCGGCACCGGGCCCCTGGTCTTCGCCGATGTCGCCGACTCGTTGAGCCGGGCTTTTCGCGGCACCGACCGACTGTACGGCTTTGCGCACCATAGCGTTTCGACGACGTTCCTGGCCTCCTCGACCGGGCTGCGCCGACGTTACACGCAGCCCACCGGCGCGGTGGAGATCAACGCCAAGCGCGGCGACGCCAGCGCCTGGGCGGGTATCGGCACGGCCGATTTCGTCGATGTGCCAACGGATTCGCTGCTCGAGCAACTGTCGACGAGGCTCGGCTGGGCTAAGCGCAGCGTCGAGCTGCCCGCGGGCCGCTACGAGACGATCATGCCGCCGTCGACGGTGGCCGACATGATGATCTATCTGGCCTGGTCGATGGCCGGCCGCGGCGCGCAGGAGGGCCGCACCGCGTTTTCGGCGCCCGGGGGCGGAACGCGGGTGGGGGAGCGGCTCACCGAGTTGCCGTTGACGTTGTTCTCCGATCCGATGGCGCCGGGCCTGGCGTGCACGCCCTTCGTCGCGGTGAGCAGTTCGTCGGAGACGGTGTCGGCGTTCGACAACGGCATGGAAATCGCCCAGGTCGATTGGATCCGCGACGGGGTGATCAACGCGCTGGCCTATCCGCGGGCCACGGCCGCCAAGTTCGGCGCCCCGGTCTCCGTCGCCGCCGACAACCTGGTGATGACCGGCGGGTCAGCGGAGCTCGCGGACATGATCGCGGCCACCGAGCGCGGCCTGCTGCTGACGACGTTGTGGTACATCCGCGAGGTCGACCCGGCCACACTGCTGCTCACCGGGCTGACCCGCGACGGCGTCTATCTCATCGAGGACGGCGAGGTGGTCGCGGCGGTCAATAACTTCCGGTTCAACGAGAGCCCGCTGGATCTGCTGCGACGGGTCACCGAGGCCGGCGCCAGCGAGAAGACCCTGCCGCGCGAATGGGGCGATTGGGCCACCCGGGCGGCGATGCCGTCGCTGCGGATACCGGATTTCCATATGTCATCGGTGAGCCAGGCGCAATAATGCTGTGATGCTGGATCAGCTGGTGGCTTTCTCTCCCGGAGACGGTCGTCTGACCGGGCTGGTGCGTCGGGTGTGCGCGCAGACGCTGTCGCTGCCACCGTTGCCTGCTTGCGTCGAGGTGGGCGAGCCCGCGTCGGAGGCCGAGGCCGTCGTCGCCGAGTTCGCCGAGCAGTTCAGCGTCGACGTGTCGGCGATCACCGCCGGGCAGCGGTCGCGGCTGTTTAAGTCGTTGGGCGACCGCACTTTCGGTGTCGTCGTGCTGATGTATATCGCCGACTTCGTGCCGCGGGTGCGCGCCGGGCTGGAGGCGCTCGGTGTCGGCTCGGAGTATCTCGGCTGGGTGAACGGGCCGATCGCGTGGGACCACGTCACCGAGCCGTCGGACGTGGTGTTCAACGAGTTCCTTCCCGCGGTGGCCCGGATGCGCGCGCTGGACCCGGTCACCTCCGAGCTGGTTCGGCTGCGTGGCGCGGCGCAGCACAACTGCCGGCTGTGCAAGTCGTTGCGCGAGGGCACCGCGCTCGACGCCGGGGGCACGGAGACGCTGTACGGCGACATCGAGCGCTACGAGGCCTCGCGGTCGTTGACCCCACGCGCTAAGGCAGCGCTGCGCTATACCGATGGGTTAATTTGGACCCCTGCGCACCTCGTCGCCGACGTTGCCGCCGAGGTGCGCTCCCGGTTCTCGGAGGCCGAGGCCGTGGAGCTCACCTTCGACGTCATGCGCAATGCCAGCAACAAGATCGCCGTATCGCTCGGGGCCGACGCCCCGCGCGTTGAGCACGGCACCGAGCGGTACCTGCTCGACGCCGATGGTCAAACGGTGTTCGGCTGACGGCGGTGTGTGTTTCGGTGCGGCGTCGTGGCACCATGGGTGCCGCGCCATATCGGGGCGGTAGCTCAGTTGGTTAGAGCCGCGGACTCATAATCCGTTGGTCGCGGGTTCGAGCCCCGCCCGCCCCACTTCAGAGGCTATTTTTGGAGACTACTGTCGCCGAGTCACCGTTTATTCACCGCTTTTAGCGACGGTTCGGTCGAGAAGGTCGGCCACTTGCGCGTGGATTCGTCCGCGCGTCATGTAACGGTCTTGAGTCATCGAGACGTGACTGTGACCGAGGTGGTCGGCCCCGATTCGGGCTGAGAGACCGTCCTCATCAATGAGGGTTGCGACCGTCTTTCGGAAGCTGTGGGTGGTGACCTCGGGGACACCTAGCTCCTCCCGCACAGTGCGCCACTGCTTACCGAAATTGTTCGGATCGCGCAGGGCGGACAAAGATGGGGCAGGCCCCGATGGGCAGCCGGGCAACGTGGGGGCCGACGCTGTCGATTCCGATGAAAACAGGTTCAGCCGCGTCTGCTGCGAGCTGCTGCGAGGGTGGCAGGACCCGATGCTGGGCACGGTGGCTGGTGCTACGCCAGACCCCGACCTGATGCACGCGTGGATCGGTAGAGCGCGCGAAGAACTCAAGGTTCGGCAGCGAGCGGGGGTCGCCTCGATGGCGATCGGCGAAGCGCTCGCCGGTACAGCGACCGACGAGGACGGGACCTGGCCGTGCGTCGCGGTGCGTGAAGTGCTTGAACGCGAGCAGGACCACGACCTCGAACGACATCTCGCGATTTCACGGCTGAACCAGCGCGGCATGACATGTCGCCGCCCCCACGAAGGAGGAGCGCAGGAGCGGAAGCTTGCGCTGAAGTACCGCGGCTGGGCAGACGCGGTCAGGGACCAATGGCCGCGGTCCGGCAAGTTACTGGACGAGATCGCCGAGTCGTACGAAGTAGATGTTGGCCGAGAGGACAATGAGTCCGAGCAGTATCTGAGCGAATAAAGAATAGGCCTGTTGCCGGATTCTCTCGCGGCGAACCCCCATCGCTCGGCTCGCAGCAGATCCGGATGCGGGATTCTGTCATCCGTTGGTTTTCGCAGTGGTGGCTATGCTCCCAGGAACTGATGGTCTGGCGATTGCGCCTCTACTGCGGGCACACGATCGAGCGGACTGCGCACCGAACCCATCTGACCGTGCATGCCGCATTTAGCGGGTCGGTCAGATGTACTGAATGCGGTGCGACCCGGCGACGGTCGTTGACGCGCGAGCAGTTGGCCTGGCTGCGCAGCCGGCGCGCGCCGAATCAGCTCCCGTTGCGCGGAAACCTACATGGGCAGCACCCGAACGCCGGATCGCGGAACTCGAAGCAGAGGTCGCGCGGCTGCGCGGCATCTAAAAGAGCCCGACAATTCTTGACGTGGCATTAGATTCCCCGCTCAACCATCGACAACTCGAAGTTCTGCGGTGGATCAGCGATCGGTGTCCCGATGGTCGGTGGACAGATTTCACCTTCAAGACCACGGCAGCCGCGCTGGCATCACGGCGTCTTGTGACGGTATCGAAGCGACGCGGTGTCTGGAGTGCCGCCATCCTGCCCGCTGGCGAGCATTATTTGACGAAAGGCCAGTATCCCGAGGGGCATTGGGTCAAACGGCCACGTGGGCCACAGGTGGATCTCGAACCACCGGTGAAACCGGCGGTAGTCGCGAAGCGGCCGGTCGACCCCCACCCAGGAAGTCCGGTAACAGCGCAGTCGAAGAAGCAACCACCCAGTAGGGCGCGGGAACTGGTCGCTGAGGTGATCGCTGCCGGCGGGGAAGTCCAGCGTGAGTCCAAAGAGGGTCGGCGGCCGTACGCATTGCTGGTCGCCGCAGTCAATCGTCACAAGCTTGCGCCCGAAGGCAAGCAACTGACCATCGAGATGGGCAGCCGTTGGGAGATCTCAGTGATACGCCTGGAGGACGCCCCCCATTGGCGGACCACCCCCGCAACCGAAGTCGTTCAGGCAGAACGCATCAGCAGATGGCACCCCGCCCTCGCGGGCCTTCGTGAGCGAGACTTCATGACGATGTCGGCCGCGTCGGAACGTCGAATGCTGCGCATACTGCAAGCGCTCGCAGTGGAGGCTGACGCACGAGGACATCGCGTCGAACCCGCCAATCCGCCACGCCGCTACCACTTTCGCCAATCTGAACACGGCCACATTGCGATCAAGATCCGCAGCTACCGCTACACGATCGCCGTTTGGCAAAAATACCGGGAGGTGCCGCCCCCGCGGTGGGGGAAGCCGCCGAAGCGGCCCGACGCCGACGCCGGGGATTCCCTTGCTGTCGGCCTCATCTGGGAGTCTGGCGGCAGCTCAGGGATCAGTGAATCGTGGTCGGATTCGCCTGCCAAGCGAACGAGGGTCGAGAGCCTGCTTGCGGCGATTTTGTGGGAGATCGAGCGACAGTCTGACCAGGCCGACCGCCGCCGCGAGCAGGAACGACTGGCGGCGATTGAGCGAGAACGACTGCAGGCCGAAGCCGAGCGCCGAGCGCTCATTCTTCACGTTGAGAATGTTCGAGCCGAAGTCCTGCGGGACCAGCACGCGCGGTGGCGCGAGGGGTTACAGCTACGCGAGTACATCGCCGCGATGGATCGCGCCATCGAGCGCTTACCGGACGATGTCGACCGGGCTGCCGCATCGCAATGGCGCGCATGGTGCCAGGAATACGTCGACACCGTGCTCGATCCGCTTGGCCAGCCGCTCGCGATGCCCGAAATCCGAGAATGGACGCGCGACGAACGACATTCATTGGAAAAGCAGATACTTCGCCACCTCGAACACACCTCGCGGGCCTGAGGATCTGCGCGGCTGGCGCGTCGCGTTACCGCCGCCGGAGCCAACGGCGGGGGTCTACTTATCGTCGAGGAGCGCGGCGATCGCCGTGACGTAGTGACGACTCCGGCAAACCGATAGTAGATACAGACAATCCATCGGTTCAACTAATGAGTTGTACGAATAATGATCCGGTCTGGGGTCGGTCCATGATTTGTAGTCAACGCGGGGTTGTGGCCAAACGTCTGGCCCGCCTCGGCGCCAGTTCGCTTTTGCTTCATCCGCTGCTGTCATCGTAGGCACTACGCGCATGGCTTCGAGGTTGCCGCGGACGGCCTCGTATAGATCCTGAGCCCCTACGGCCGAAATAAGGTCCATGAGAACGGTTGCGATGTAACTCTGGCGCCGCGCCTGAAGAGTCGTGCCGGCCAGCGAACCCCCGAGTACGCGTTCGATTGCCACCTCTTCGCTCTCTTGAAGGTCCGCCAGTCCCAGGCCGCTGTGAGCAGGATCGTGGCGGTCGAGAAGCCATGTGGCAACGGACTTTAGGTAGGAGGTCGCGACACCTCGGTCGTGGCGCGCCAACACAACTGTGGGCGCGATCAGTGATACAGCGAACTGATCGGCGATTGGGCGGTAGCAGCCGGGGTGATCGGAGCACAACCGGCGTACCGCTTCTGCGGCCCGATCAGCCAAATTCGCGCCGGCTCCGAGCGCCAGCAGTCCGAATATTTCGATCATCCTGCTGCAGGCCGCGGGGTAGATGACAACTGACAGTGGGTCGACGGTAAGCGCACCCGCAAGAGCTCTCGGGTCCCCGAGAAGTGGTTCGACCTGCTCAAGTAGCTCGATAGCGTAAGCCGTGAAGAGCCTCAGCGCTGACTCCGCCACGGTGCCAGGGAGCGCCTGCCACGCAGTCCTATACAAGTGCAACGACATAAGGGCTGCCAGATCGAGTCGCTGCGATTTCCGCAAAAGGCTACAGACAACCGACGTCTCGATCGATGCTCGCTTAAGGCGGGATTCGATCGATTCTCCGGCAAGCCATCGCCGGGAGAACCGTTCGAGCTCGGGTTCGGTGACCGAGCCGCCGTTTATCGAACTAACCAGTGCCAGTAGCTCATCCTGTACGTTGGCCGCGGTCAGCCCTAACGTGGGATCGTTGCACAACCAGTTTAAGAGATTTTGCTCATCCCAAATTTCAAAGCTGGCCAATCCCCTTGATTTGCAGCTCTTTTTGAATTGCTGAGCATCTGGTGCGGCTGCGCCTTTGAGATGTCCGGTGGTAACCAGTACGGCCACGCGGGGGAGCGATTCATCGAAGGAGGGGTGGCTGAGCGTGTTGTACTCACATTCCTCAAGCTGAGGCCGCACCGCGCGCCACTCGGCGAGACCGATGTCTCCGGCTTTCGATTGAATTGCGTACTGGCGGATGCGGGACGATTTGCCCCACCGAAGGAGGATCCGCAGGCGCGAAAGTATGCCGGCGTGAGCCGCTTCCTTTTTCGCAATGACGTCTTTGCCGAACTCGAAGCCGCCGTGCGTGAAGTGGATATCGGTGAACCCCTGGCTCGACAGCATCGCGAGGAGAGGACCGTCGAACTCGCGCTCCGTCAGGGATTTAAGGAAGTTCTCGACGACGGCGCGCAGCATTCCACTCGTCCCGCTTTCGACTGACTATGGTCGCCAATTTCTCCTCTTGCTCTGGAGTGGGCGGTGTCTTCGGTGCGTCGTCTGGATGCAGCAGAATCGAATTCTGTAGTGCGCCATCGTCGTCGAATGCCAACTCCATCTGTTCAGCGGCTTCAATGATGACGTCGTAGAAATCGCGGCCGGTCGCATCGATGACGCTTCCTGTCTGCTTGCAGATCTCGCCGATGTGTTCCGCTGCCGCGCTCACCAACTGGCCACCCATCTCGTCCGCTGCCGCTGCGATGTTGGTGAGGAGCGAGTCAGTATCGAAAGACAGCACTTCGTCGACACTTGTAGTCCATTCATGCTGGACGACGATGCTGCGGTACAGCGGCGACTGCGTACCACGATTCAGGGGGTCTCCCTGGCCCTCAGGCCCCGCGGCCGGCATCGTCGATCTTGTTGGTGTCGGTCGGGTGCACCTCGGGTAGATCGATGACCGTCGTTCGCCCGAACTCGGCCAGTATCGGATGTATCTCGCGAGACAAATCGTGTATCGCCCGCGACAGCCACTTTGCGCCGCCAGAGCAATACTCACGCGGTACAAGCCAAAGCGGCGAGGCGGCCGGCACTGCACCCTCAACATTCGCTTCCATTGACACGAGCCTACGTCGCGTCGAGCTGACCGGAAGCTAACTTGCCTGCCAAGCCTCTATGCTCCGCTCGCGGATGCGACAAGCTCACCCTGCACGTTAAGCCCAGGCAATGACAGCCGGAGGCGAACGGCGGCCGTGCGCTGAGCGGTTGGCGACGATGCCGCGGCGACGATGCGCCGTCAGAGTGTCTCTTCGAGTGTGTCGTTCTGCGCCCGAAATGACGCAAGCTCTTTGTCGACTTCGTATCGATGGCGCTCATTGCACTCGAGCCACCGCCGCTCGTCCGCATTCAGCTCGGTTAGGAAGGCATAACGGCTGCGCACAACGCCGATCCAGTCGTCGATCCGAACGGGCTTAGTGAGGTAACCGATGTCCTCTTCGCGGAACTCGCTCGCGGTGCGCGGCCTGAGCACATCGTTTGGGCTTAAAGGCTTGTCGCCCCGATCGTCGACCACGATGTCACGGTAGACCTTGAGCACCCAAAGCCGCCGGACGAGTGCCTCATCGAACGCGCCGCCGGTCGCGAACCATTGCAGATCGTAAAGGTCGCGTGCAAGTGGCACCCGGCGATAGCGGGCTAGCTTCTCAGATGCAGCTTCCTCTACTCGGATCGTCGGAGTCGGGGCCAAGGTGAAGTCGTAGCGGTCATGAATTGGCAGGGTTATCGGGATGAGGAACTCGGGCTCAAGGCTGAGTTGGTGGCGCGCCAGCTCCACTTTCGCGCCGAGTCGTGGGCGGCCGAACGGTGTGTCAACGATGAGGTCGCCTCGCCGGCCGTCGTCACCGAAATTCTCGATCGCAAACGAGAAGCCGCCGATGGTGACGCCGTCGAGAGCAGCCAGGACGGCGAGTGCCACGTCATCATCGGGTGCGGCGAAGTCAAGGTCGGTTGAGAAGCGGCCCGCGTTTCCGGCTCTGAATTTCCGCAGCGCGGTGCCCCCTTTAAATACAAGGTCCTGGTCGAACAACCCGCGGTCGTGCAGCAGGTGCAGCGCGTGGTCCTGTGCGATATCAAGTAGAGAGGCATCACGTCCGCCCTTGAGTCCTTGGTAGTGCCGCGCGAGGTGTCCCTCGGTGATCCGCGTCATGCTCCAGTTCCCGCGCTGAGGTAGGGATGCAGCAGTGTGTCGTTGACCTGCGCCTCGGGGTCGAAGACGCCTTTACCGGCGAGCCGGGGGCCGAGCCAGGCCGCTTCGTTTGCCGGGTAGGCCCCGATTACCTCGAATTTGGCATCGTGATTGCCCGACGCGCCGAGCAAGTATGCAGCGCGCTGCGCTGTCGCGCGCGGCATGTCTGCGAGCAGGGCAATGATGGCGTCGGTGTTGACGATTTCGTCGACTTGGGGCAGCCACTGCGCCAGGCCAGGTACGTCCTTATAGGCGGATGGCCGAGCGGCGATACCGACGATCAACCCTTCTAGGTTCCAGGACGGCAACCCGTCGATTGTCGTCAGCCCAGCGGCGGACAGCTCGATGCGCACGTAACGCCATGCTCCCCTGAGCGACTTCGGGAGAGGCTGGTTGTCGGGGAGGGCAACGACCTCTTGCTCGGGGAATCGTTGGGCCAGACTGAGTACGGTGGCGGCGGATTCCATCGCGAGCACCCCGCGCCATGTTGGGTCCACAGCGCGCAGCGCGCGGAATTCGATGAAGCGATCGCCTCCGCTGTAGGCGCCCCCGCGGGCTCCCGGGAGGAATTCCCAAACGTGTCGGGTGCGCAGTTGGCCCAGCCAGCCCGCCCGCTGGAGTTCATATGCGAGGCGGCGGACGTCATGTTCGTCACCGTCGAGGCCGGCGTGTCGCATGGCCGTGGCCAGCCGGTCTGCTGTGATCAACAAGTCGCCGTCTAGCTCGAGTTGCTCGATCACGTCGGCCACGCTGCGCTGTATCGTACGTGCCACTGTCATTCACCGCCCTTCTTTGTGTCATATTAACAAAATAAGGCTGTGAATGACAGTATCACCAGCACATTTACTTAAGAGGCTATAGCTTGCCATCAGCGTGGTGCAGCACGATTTGATATCGAGTCACATTTGCTGTGGCGCGGTATTACATCGGCCCCGGTGACCGAGTGCTGGCTGGCCGGGCGGCCGTCTTAACAGGCCGAGCGGCTGGTTCGGCCAGCAACGACATCAACAGCAGCGACAACAGCAGCAGCACCATGGGCAGCGGCGGCGGAGGGAGCGGCGGCGGCGCGCGGGAGGCAGACCACCCGCCGACCGCCGCCTATGTTCGCGGCGCGCATGTGCAGCCGAATGCGATGTCGCCAAGGCGTTCGGCGCTGATCTTGCCGCACCTACGGCAACGGACGTGGTGCGGATCGTCGGGCAGCGATGGGGCCGTCAGCGGTCCGAAGTAGTCGTATCCATTCTCCTCCGCGCATGACCGAGCTTTTTCGTATGGCACGGGTTCGAGGTGCGCCCAAGCTCCCTGCAACGTCCTCGCGTGGGCGGCCCAACTTCGCCAGTAGCAGGCTCGGCACGTTACCTCACCAATGTCGTTCTTTTCCAAGGTGTAGTTGAACCGATAATGCGCCGCGACGGTGCACGTCAGGCACTCGGTGAGCTGCCAATCGTCGGGATGGGTGAACGTCTCCAAGGGCCTGATCCCGCCACGCCGCTGCAATGCGACGATGTGCTCGTCGCACCATGTCGGCTTCGAGCGCGTCAAGAATGCGGCAGTGCTGGTGCATCCCTCGGCGGAGCACGTTTGGTCCGTTAGCGAGCGGCGCTCCCGCCGCAGCGGCCTCGGGGGTTTGGGCGGCTTGGGCTTAGGACGTTCAGCCAACGGCACCTTTCGGAGATGGCTGGGGACGGCGGCTGGCTTCTCCGATGGTTCGCCGGAAGCCAGCAGGTTCTCCCCGCCGTCCAGGGGTTTCCCTTCTAAGCATCGAAGGAAGTCGTCCTCGGTCATCACTTCGATCTGCTGGCCCTTGCTTTGGCGTTCAAACGCCATCTCCGCCTTTTTGGTTAAGGTCGCGCCAGGGCGGAGAACGGCGGGATTGATGTCACCGATGACGAGCACATTGGTTCGTTTGGTGGTGTCCTGTTCAGCTATTGCCCCGATGGCGGAGCACTCGTTCCATGCGAGCTGGCGAGTCATCGACATCAGGGTGCCCGTAAAGACGACGACTCGGCCGAACAGATAGCCGTCGGGGTCGGCGTCGGGGTTCAATTCGCAACGCACAGGCCGCCATCCGCCGCCTCCCGCTGACACGCTGCCCTTGTATATGCCGGCGCTCATGTGGCCAATACACGCACCAACCGACTTGGCTAGTTGATCGAGGTCATCGACACCGCGCATGGTGGAGAGCCCACGGACGACATCCACAACGGCACGGGCATCCGCGAGAGGATCGTGGTGATCGTCGATGGAACCGCCTAGCGCGTCAAGGACAAACGGCAAGCGGTAGGAGGGAAGTCGTAACGCCCGACGCGCAAGAACCATCGTGCACAGGAACCGCATCTCTGGCCACTCGATGTTATCGACTGCACAGGCGTAGCGGATGACGCCGATGTCAAACCCGGCGTTATGGGCGATCACAATGTCGTCTCCGACAAAGTCCATCAGGTGGGGCAGGACTTCTTTCCAACGGGGTTTGTCCGCCACCATGTCGGCAGTGATGCCATGAATCCATGTGTTGTAGCCGTCGAAATAATCGACTTCTTCGGGAGGTCTGATCAGCCAACTGTGTTCGGCGACTGGCCTTCCGTCGCGGACACGAACGAGACCGACGGCGCACGGCGAGCCGCGATAGGAATTTGCAGTCTCGAAGTCGATGGCTACGTAGTTGAGCATCGCGTCGTGGGCTCCGGTTTCGCGAGTTCTGCGAACTCTGGTGGAAACTCCGCGACCACCGGATCGCCTAGTTCCTCGGGCATAATCCACGGGGGCTTTTTCGTCTTCGGGTTGATGGTGCGGCGGACACGTTGCTCGTCGGTGATAATCCAAGTCCGCCATACCTGGGCGACGTAGTTGGCAACAGACAGCGCACGAAATTCGGGTTCGTTGCGCACATCCATCGTGAGCTTGGGCCGGTCCTTCGAGAAGTCGGGTATCACCAGGTTCCGGTTGCGGGTTTTTTGCGCATAGGCAGTCACCGCATCGGCGATTAGTTGCTGGCGGGCCGCTGTCTCGTCAATCAGGACATCGAACGCTTCGATGCCGAGCGCATGCACGAACGAGATCGGCGGTGTGGTGCCCTGGGTGAGGACGACAGCGCGGTCGGCCGTTAGAGCCCAGACCGTGTCATCGTGCCGTTCATCGTCGTGCTGGACTACGACTGCGTTGGTGTGGTTGACCAGCAGAGAACCTTCAACACGGCTTGTAAGCCACACAGCAGTCGCGTTTGCCTTCGGTTGCCGATCAACGATTGCGAACCCGAGCATGTCGCTCCCTCTCACCGACCTTCGTGTCGGCTGCTAAAGCTATGACAGGAGGGGGACATGTCGCAGTGATTTGATCCAGCGAGTTATGCGTAGCGGTCATACGGTCATTACCGCGGGGTGGTCTGTTTCCCGATCAACCGACCGGACGGCCGGCTCGACCGGTCGGCCGGAACCGAACGGCGGCGTATCAGCGGTGCGGTTCCGTCCGCTCCGTGTCCGCCGGCCAGTCGACTAAAAGGGGCCGGCGTCCCCTGGTACGGCACGCGGGCCGCTCCTGCGGATGAATGTCGGTCCGCTGTGTCAGGCTGATCTGACGTTTAATGCGATCTCAATCCGAGCAAGGCCCTGTGATGACACAAAGACACGATGGCAGTTACCAGCCGCCTCAGGATCCACCCCCTCCAGATCCACCGCCACCTCCGACGGTGACAGCTGCGGCCTGGGTGGACCCGTGGACTGACGACAACGTGAGGGCAAGTCAAGGTGACAGGCAACGTGAGCGCCGAGTCGTCATCCAGCCCCGGTGAGCCGCTAGACCCGCAGCGAGTGTCTGCGGCTGGCCAGATATATCAGGCAATGGTCAGCGACTTGCTGAAGTGCGAATTTGACCGGCGTAGGGCGCTGGAGGGCCGCGGCGCGACGCTCGTTACATCGAGCGGAGCGCTGCTGACGCTGATCTTCGGCCTGACCGTGCTTGTCACGGGTAAAGACCAAGTATTTCAAAATCGTTGGGCCATCTGGGTTCTTCTCGCGGCGCTGGTAGCTTTTGTCGCGTCGGCGCTGATCGCTATCTTCATCCAAAGCTGGGGCTTCAAGTACGCGATTACCAGCCGGAAGACGCTGAAGAGCCTTGCCCGGGACAACACCGAGTGGGCCCGTCTAGCCGACGACGCGACGCGCAGTTGGCTCACCAGACAGGTCAACACAATCTGCAGCTTGCGCGACGGCAACGACATGAAGGCCAAGCTCGTGACATGGAGCTTGGGGTTCCAGGTCGCGGCGATCACCCTACTGTCGGCCTCTGTCGGAATCGACCTGTCCGGGCGGGTCTGACTCAGCTCTTGGCGGATGATTCGGCAAGCACCTTCAAGTTTGCGCAACTTCGAATGCGCGGCTAGTTGTCGGCTAGTTGCCGTTTATTCGTCGCAATTGAATGAGAATTGATGGAAATCGTCGGGCTCCCGATGAGCTTGGATCTCAACCAAACATGTTGCGGGACAGGAAAATTATCGTAGATTTCGGGGCCTAACGCGAAGTGCCTTTTGGTAATCCGTTGGTCGCGGGGTTCGAGCCCGCCCGCCCCACGAACAGCCCCCACGAACAGCCCCACGTCCGAGTAGGTAGTTAGCCCACCTATTCGCACGATCCGACCTTTATTCGTACTATATGGCGCGGTCCAGGGCGGCGACCTCGGTGTGCACGCGCCCCGCGAGACATGTAGCGATCCTGTGTCATCGACACTTTGGAATGCCCGAGGTGATCGGCGCCCACGCGAGCCAACAGGTCCTCCTCGTCAATCAGCGTTGCAACAGTCTTGCGGAACGAGTACGTGGCAACACCTGGTACGCCGAGTTCATCACGGACTTTCCGCCACTGCTTGCCAAGGTCGTTGGGGTCGCGAAAGATCCCTGCCGTCGATGGAAAGACTACAGTCGATTCGCCAAAGTACGGACATGTGCGGCGGTCCTGAAGCGCGCCGACGGCGAAGCGCGGCAAGGTATCGTGCGCTGGCCCGCGTCAGTCTTAGTGTCGTCGGTCCGTTGTAGGCCTACTCCGACTACGCGAACCACCTTTCCGGTGACCGCAATCGTTTCTTTCGTCTCGTTGAAGTCGGTCCACCGCAAACGCCAGCAGCTCGGAGCGGCGAAGCCCGGTGGCGATTAGGACGGTGAACTCGTTTGATTACGTGTTTTGCAGACGGTAGTGGATGATTCGCGTCGAGGACGCGCAGCGCCGAATGGCGTACCCGGAGTGGCACAGGGTTCACTGGTCGGGGCTGCTCCTGTCCGATGTCAGGTTACTGGCCTGCTGACGCCACGGCCCGTTTGGCCGCCTCGACCAGATAGGAAGCGGCGCGATTCATCTTCTTGCACTCAGCGGTGGACAGCGCCTGGTGGGTGTAGGCCGCCTTATTCTTCAAGCCGAGCAGGGTGCTCAGGTGTTTTTCGGATCCCTTGTCCGCCGTTTTCAGCAGGGTGACGGCTCCGCTGTGGGTCCCACTTGACGAATGTACGCCGAGCCGGACGCAGCAGATGACGTCGGAAGCGGCGATACCGGCGTCCACGAATAGATCACCCGCCGCGTTGGGCATGTCGGCTTCCAGATGCTCAGCGGCGTCGAAGAACTCAACCGCCTTGGACAGGCGCCCTGCGGTGACGGCGGAATTGCACTTACGTGTCCCCGCCATCAGGCCCTCCGCGCTGCCGCAGCCTTGCCTACCGGGCGTAGCTGCCTATTGAGCCATGCCCGTGTTCCGGCGACGGTTAGGCCTTGCCTGACCACGTCGCTCAGGAGCGGCTCACCGGCAGTGGCCGCGGCGCGAAGCTCATCTTCGGTGTACTCGACGACGCGGCCGTCGTTGCCGGTCCACGCGGTGACCGACCGTGCGAGTTTGGCCACCCGTTGCTCCCACACCTCCGAATCCCCCTGGCGGCCATCGTGTTCGGAGTCGGAGGCGCGCACCAGGAACAGGTCGATGTCGCTGCCGAGAGTCATCCGTCCCGTTGCCGCTGACCCGAACACCGCGGCGTACTTGAGCTCCTCTCCCCACCCTTCCAGGTGCGATTCGAGGCGGTCCAGGAACGTTGCGGTTAGCCGCGACAGCGCCAGGATCGGCTCTGCCGCAAGATGTTCGGTGTTGAGTCGGTAGGTGTTGGTCCTGCCGACCTGATCACGGAGCACCACGCCCTGGACAGTCAGGCGGGTGAGGACTTTGCGGATGCCTTCCCCCGACGCGGTGGTCAGGATGCGCTGGATCTGGGTGATCGTGAACGTCACCTCGCTGGTCGCGAGAACGCCGAGCACGTCGCCGTCCAACGTCGGCGTCACCGTGGCGAACGGCCGGTTCAGCTGCATCGCGCGCCCCTCCTTTATCTACAACTAAAGTTAGAGTATCACAACTATAGTTGGAATTTCCGCCGCGTGCCACGCCATGGTGGCGATCACGGCCGCATGGTCTTGACGTTGTTAGTGTTATCGGTAGGTGGGCACGGTGTCGACTTTGGGCCTTTGTTCGGCTCTGGCTGGTCTCGCCGCCAGCTCGTCTTTTATTGGTCGTTTATGGTCGAGAAACTACGAGGATCGACGGCGACGATGAGTGTCTAATGAACACTGTAATTGGTTGGCGGACAAGCAAATACTGGACAGACCAGTCTGCATCGCACATGGTGGGCGGTAATCCGTTGGTCGCGGGTTCGAGCCCCGCCCGCGCCACCAGGAACAGCCCCACGAGGGATGGCGGTTAGATTACTCGTATGCGCATTGTTCGCCTGTTTGGTGCAGTCCTGACGATCCTCACAGCGGGGTTACTGCTGGCAACCCCCGCCGGCGCGCAACCGCCGTCCAAGCTCACGGATCACATCACTGACAGCACCGGGGCGTTGACGGATTCCGGTCGGGCGGCGGTCAGCTCGGCAATCGACCGGCTTTACCGCGATCGGCACATCCAGCTGTGGGTGGTCTACGTCGACAACTTCTCCAGGTTCAAACCCGAGAACTGGGCCGACCGAACCCGCAGCGCCAGCGGGATGGGCAACCACGACGCCCTGCTGGCCGTGGCCACCAACACCAAGCTGTACGCGTTCACCGTGCCGCCTAAGGGGCAGGGCCTCACAGCGGCCGAGCTAAACAACCTGCGAAGCAATCAAATTGAACCGGCGGTGGCCGCCAAAGACTGGAGCGGTGCTGCGGTCGCTGCGGCCGACGGGTTGGACAAATCGGCAAGCTCATCAAAGCGGGCCTGGCTGCCGATCGCGATCGGCGTCATCGTCGTCGTGGTCGTAATTGTGGTGATTCTGATGCTCTATCGTGCACGCCGCCGCCGGCGCGCGCGGCGGGTTGACCCCAGCGATGGGCAGGTGAACATCGAAGGGCGCGATCATTCGTTGGGACAGGCGTTGTCCACGGCGGACGCCAGATTGCGCCAGATCTCCGACTACGTCGCCAGGCATCACGAGAGCATCGACGGCGAGGCCCAGGCCCGGCTCGAAGAGGCGAAACGGTATTTGGCGGCAGCGCACGGCAAGGAAGCAAGCAACGACACCGAAGCAATCGCGTATGCCAACAGGGCATCGACGCTGGCCGCTCAGGCGCAAACGCTGGCAAACGCCAACGTGCTAGCAGCCCACCGCCCGCCACGACGTCGA
The DNA here is from genome assembly GCF_010730745.1 of Mycobacterium heidelbergense. NCBI lineage: Bacteria > Bacillati > Actinomycetota > Actinomycetes > Mycobacteriales > Mycobacteriaceae > Mycobacterium > Mycobacterium heidelbergense. The sequence continues at coordinate 3,969,580 of NZ_AP022615.1, forward strand.
GGCACCGCATCCACACAATGATCGGTGGGGTCAAGGGTCGCCAAAAGGAAAGGCCCGCAGACCATTTGATGTGCGCGTCCCGGCAGAGCCAGCTGGCCGAGGCCGTTTTGTAGCCGTACCAAAGCCTAGGCGCCATCGCCACAAGCACTAATCGATTTTGTCGACGCCAGATGGGGGTGGTTTCACAATCACGATGGGCAATGGGCGGTTCTGGGCAGCGGTGACGCCCATGGAACGTCCACCCATGCTCGTACCGCTCATGGCGCGTCCCGCCATGCTCGCCAAAGCCAGATCGCTGAGCATGCTTCCCTCGCCTCCCGCAGCAAGGGCGGGGGCGACGCTAAACCCGCCGCCCGGCAGCGCCTCGGCGGCAAGCCTGATCTCCGGGGCGGCGGTGGTCCACCCGTACGGCACCGACAGCGCCCCGACCGAGGACGCCTGTGACAGACTCCCCGATACCGCGCCGCCCAATCCCGTTGAGCCCAGCGGGCTGACCGCTGAAGCGAGCCCGGCTCCGACCGACCCCGCACTCTCGGCCGCCCCCGCGCCTGCATCCGCCGCCGCAGCCGCGGCCGCACCGCCGCCCTCCATGCCGGCGAAATCGGTCATGGTGCCTAGGAAGTTGCCCGGCATGTAAAACCCAGACGAAAATATGGTGTTCAGGAAATTGTCGTTCAGGAAGGCGCCCATGGGCGACCCGTCCGTTCCGGCCAAGAAATTCAGGATTCCCTCCGGCGTCGAGAGGTCCGCTCCCCCGAGCCCGATCGAATTCATCATTGCGGAGGTGGGCGAAGTGGGCGATGTGAGGCCTTGGAGCGCGGTCGGCACCGCCGACAGCAGCTGCGACAGCTCCGTCTGTATGTTCGACGCTGCCGAGGCGCCCGTGGTCTGGGCGCTTGTGGCGGCCTGCACGGCCTGCCCCGCCGGGTTGGTGGTCTGCGGTGGCGGCGTGAAGGGGTTCACCGCCGAGGCGGCGGCCGAATCGGCGGCGTAGCCGTACATGGCGGCGGCGTCCTGGGCCCACATTTCGCCGTACTGAGCCTCGGCGGCGGCGATCGCCGCGGTGTTCTGCCCCAGGAAGTTCGTCGCCACCAGCGACGTCAACAAGCTGCGGTTGGCGGCGATCACCGACGGCGGCACCGTCATCGCGAACGCCGCCTCATACGCGTTCGCAGCAGCCCTGGCTTGGGTGGCCGCCTGCTCCGTCTGCGCGGCGGTGGTGCTCATCCACGCCACATAGGGCGCGGCCGCGCCCGCCATCGACGTCGACGCCGGACCTCGCCACCCACTGGTCAGTTCCGAGATCACCGAGGAATAGATCCCGGTCGCGGAATTCAGCTGGGAGGCCAAGTCGTCCCAGGCGGTCGCGGCGGCCACCATCGACCCCGACCCCGGCCCGGCATACATCAAGCCGGAGTTGATCTCCGGCGGTAACGCCCCGAAATCCATTGTCCCCCGCCTTATCCGGCGGCCACCGCACAGCCGGCAGCCTGCAGATTGCTCGCGGTCGCAGCCACCGTTTCCGGTTGTGCCGTGACGAACGACATGACATCTCTCCTCAGCGAGACAGACAGCGCCTACCCGTCTTTAAGCACCGCAAAATGATGCTCTCCCGCGTGGACGTTTACTATCCGGAAACGACCCCGACTATCCACTTTTCGTTGCACGACAGCGCATTCGGGATCGATCGCGGACACAACGTCTGAACCCGCACGGGACAACGTTGAGAACCGCTACGTATGGCGATCCAGCCGGATCAGTTGGTGGCTGCCAGCGCGCGGCGTCGCGACTGGGAGGGCAGTTCGCCGAACCGACGCGAGTAGCCCTGGGAAAAGCGACCAAGATGCGTAAAGCCGCACGCGAGGGCCGCGTCCGTAACGGACATTCCATCGACCGGGTCAGTGAGCAGACTGTGGGCGGCTTCCAGCCGCAGGTTGCGGACGTGAGCCACCGGCGTGGTCCGCCAGTGGCGGCGGAACGCGTTCTCCAGGGCTCGCGTGCTGACGCCGGCAGCGGCCGCGATATCTACTAGGCCGATCTCGCCGGCGAGGTTCTCTCGAATGTACCGATCCGCGCGAAACAAGCACGCTGGTAAGTCATCTGGTGCAGACACCGCTACGGCCGAGTTGGGAAGTAGGTGCAGCAGGGCTTTCGTCAGGTGGTTGCCCGCGCTGCGGTCGATAACGCTTGAGCGCGCACGGCCCTGCGTCGTGAGATCCCGCCACAAGAACTTGACGAGGTCGTCGAGCGGGCCGGGCAGCGGATCCGAGGATTGCTCGAAAATGACCGGCCGGTCCTCGCTGTCGGCGCGCGCCAGCCGATCGACGGGCCTCCGCGGAAGTTTGACGATCAGCTGGGTGGCGTCGCTGCTCCATCGTTCGCGATAAGCAGTGCTGGGATTGACCACATAAAAGCCTCCCGGACCGATCTCGGCCCGGCCTTCAGTCGTCGTGACGTCGCATGTTCCTGCCAACGTCAGCTGCAGCAGGTAGCAATCGATGAGCCCTGATGTGAAGACTTCGACATCGGAGCCGTACGAGATCTCGAAAAATGTTATGCAGTCCAGCTGCGCCTGACGAAGCGTAAAATCAACCGTCCCTTCAGGATTTAGCACGCGCAACGAGTGACGCCCCAACCGGTCTTGCAGAATCGCGCGAGCCTGATCCGCGTGTCGCGTCCGCAGACTGGTACCGGATGCCGCGTCAGGAGCTACTCGCATGTCACTCCATCCCGGCGTGGTTAGCGGGAAATCTCCTGCTGCACGGCCCATTTCACCTCGATTCGGCCGTAGCGCCAGACGAGTAGGGCGATCGCCCAGGTGAGGACGAACATTCCGACGACGACGAAGCCGACGGTGTTGAGGTCGAGCCCACCGAGCCAGTCCCAGAAGGTGCCGTGCCAGCCGAATTGGCCGGCGAACAGGCCGAGCAGTTCGATGCTGCCGATCAGCAGCGCGACGGCCACCGAGAGCCCGGTGATGGTGATGTTGTAGTAGATCTTGCGCACAGGGTTGGAAAAGGCCCAACCGTAGGCGAAGTTCATGAACGAGCCGTCGATGGTGTCCAGCAGGCACATGCCGGCGGTGAACAGCACCGGCAGACACAGGATGGCGTACCAGGGCAGCCCGGCCGCCGCGCTGGTGCCGGCCAAGACCAGCAGCGCGATCTCGGTGGCGGTGTCAAAGCCCAGCCCGAACAGCAGCCCGACGGGGTACATGTGCCAGGACTTGGTGATCGAGGTGGTGAAGCGGCCCAGGAGGCGGTTGAGCAGGCCGCGGTTGTTCAGGTGGCGGTCGAGTTCGGCCCCGTCTTTTTCCAGGTCGTAGTCGCCGCGACGCAGTCGGGCGAACACCCGCAGGATGCCGACCAGGACGATGACGTTGAGCAGGGCGATCAGGTACAGGAACACCCCCGAGACGCTGGTGCCGATCAGGGCGGTGTAGTGATGCAGCGTCGAGGAGTCGTCTTGGACGGGTCCGATGAGGGCCTTGGCCCCGGTCGCCAGCAGCAGCGCCAGCGCAAAGACCACCGTGGAGTGGCCCAGCGAGAAGAAGAAGCCGACGGCCAGGGGGCGCTGCCCGTCGCTCATCAGCTTGCGGGTGGTGTTGTCGATGGCGGCGATGTGGTCCGCGTCGAACGCGTGCCGCAGCCCCAGCGTGTAGGCCGTCAGCCCGACACCGATGCCAAAGGCCTTGCCGCCCACGCTGAGCCGCGCCGGATCCACGACGCCCACCAGGGTGATCCAGCCGACCAGATGCAGCGCGACGACCACGGCCAACATCGATCCCATCCGCAGCCACTCATCGGGAGACGATGCACGGCGCAGCCTGGACCACCACGACAGCTGCGGCTTGATGGTGCCGATGGTCATCCCGCGTCACCTTCCCCGTGAACCAAGACACAGCAAAGTGAATCTATGCCTTCATGCGATCAACTTGCAAGTGTGCTGGTGGTTGCCGCCCGTCGGTCGCCGGCTGCGGACGAAACGCAGTGGAAATGCGGACGAAACCGCCCGGCGTCGATCGCGTTGTGTCTGAATTGCGGGTAGACGGAAGGTTTCGCACGCAGCGGGCAAACTCGCTCGTGAGGCGCGACGCTGAAGGGGTGCCCACCAAACCACCGGCGTCTGCGACGTTTCGCGCACGAGCTACGCATTGGCAATGACGTACGCGGACAAAGCCGCGAAGTCGGCGCCGGATGTGGCCAGCAAAGCCGACGGTGAACATCGCCAGGGGGCGATGGCCTACCTTGCGGGGGCCGTCATGTTCATGTGCCAGGCGGAAATGGTTGACCCACCCGAAGCGCCGAGCGGTTCCTGACGGAGCCGACCGCCGCCGAATCCCAGTGTGGCACAGGAGCCCCGAGTAAACACGCGAAGTCGCTACCCGTGGTAACCGCTCATGTTTGTGGTACCGCCGCGGCGATCTTGGCGACGACCTCGCCCGCTTGGTTCACGGTGTCGAATCCACACCACAGCGTCTCGATGATGACGTTGTTGCGCACTCCCATCGCGCGCTGGCACGCAAAGCCGTCGCCGCCGCCGAGCGTATGCATGATGGCCAGCGTGTTGTCGGTGGACACCAGCTCGCCCAAGGTCCACGTGACCGGGTCGCTGTCGGGTTGGGTGATGGTCAGTGACCGGTGGGCGCAGGCGGACCACCGCGGTGTGGCTTGGCCGAAGAATTGCTGGGCCGCGTCGGCGTCGCGGAACCCGACCACGGCCTGCAACAAGGCGTGCTTGCGCGAGTCGGCCGGCGAGTGGGCGTTGTCGAGGAGCCGGCCCCGCAACGCCACCCAGCCGCTGCCGCCGTAGACGGCGGCCTCGGTCGGCGAATAGACATCCAGACAGTTCCGATCGGCAACCAGGCCCTCGCCGTGCGACATCTCGGAAAACTGCCTGCGCAGCGTCATGGTCGTCGTTTGCCCAATGGCGTCGACGTCGCGGGCGCTCAACAGCAAGTCCCCCAAGTGTCGGTCGGGGATCGTCGGCGGCCGCCAATGACCGAGGCCGGGAGCCGCCGTCGGGCGCCCGACGGCGGACACGGTGCAGCCGGTCAGCGCCAGGCACAGACCCACCACCGCGAGGATGACGTAGCACACGACACCGGCGGGTTTGAATGCCTTCACTGACATTGCGGTCATCTCCTGTCTGATTCTCAACCCCGTACAACACCGAAACGGAGGATTAAATTCGGTGTGTCGTCGACGCGCGCCCCCGCCGGGTGAGCGCCGACGTTTCATCGCCGCCCGATCCGATTGGTCCTGTGAAATCACCCAAACGCCGGTCGAGGAGGCCGTGCAACGATTAAATCAGTACCGAGTGGCATTGAGCCCGCATCGAATACTCGGGAGCTGGTCGTTGACCGGAGGAGGACCGCCATGACGGCAACCGCGGCGAGAGGCCATCATGGCCGACCATCGCCGGACGACGGAAAGGTGACGTCTGCGATGAGGCATCTGCTACGCCGTTGCGCGATCGGCGCCTTCGCTCTCGTGTTGCCGGGATTGCCGACGATCGGACTCTCCGCGCCGGCGATAAGCAGGGCCGACGACCAGTGCGCCCCCGGCTGGGTGTGGAGCCCCGATTTGAACCAATGCGTGTTCTGGCTTCCGACCGCAAACGGACCCGGCGGCCCGGGTGGTCCGGGCGGACCTGGGGGACCAGGCGGACCGGGGGGACCCGGTGGGCCCGGCGGCCCGGGAGGGCCGGGCGGCCCCGGACGGCACTAGGGCCGGCTCGCTTCCCGCGCTGTGCGACCCGGGCCCGATCGCCCGAACAACAAGGCGCCCAAGCACCTCCGGTGGTTGTTAAGCTGGCTAAATAACGCTCCACCGCGACATTGGAGGGCACGCCTATGCGACGTTCCGAAGGCGAACCGAACACCGTTCACCGTGGCCTCGTGCTCGGCACATGATGGCAGCACAACGCCGCGGGCTCAACGACGCGGTCACCCGGATGTGGAGTTTCGTCGCTCCGGCCTACGACCTGCCGTTCTTGCAGCGGTGGGTTTACCGCCCGCCACACAACGAGGTGATCGCGCAGCTGCGCGCCCACGGATCCCGCAGAATTGCTGACATCGCATGTGGCACAGGCATTCTCAGCGATCGGATCGAGCGCGAACTGCATCCCGACGAGATCTACGGCGTCGACATGTCCGACGGCATGCTCAACCAGGCCCGCGCGCGATCCGGCCGGGTGCGGTGGCTGCGCGCCCCGGCAGAGCAGCTGCCCTTCGACGACGGGACGCTCGACGCCGTCGTAACGACCTCGGCGTTTCATTTCTTCGACCAGCCGGCGGCGTTACGGGAATTCCATCGCGTGCTCAGGGCCGGGGGACTGGTCGCCGTCTCGGCCCTCAGCACACGGCAACCGCGGCTGCAGGTGCCGTCGGCCAATCGGTGGAAACCGCAGCACAACGCGTCACCGGCCGAAACGCGGGCGCTATTCGAGGAAGCGGGATTCGCCGTCAGCGATCAGCACCGTATCCGGCGACCTGCCTGGGCGCGGATCGTGTCCGATCTGATAACCGTGGGCACCAAGCGGTAGCCCGTCGGACCGGGACTGTGCCGCGGCGATCGAGGAGATCGAACCAAAGTGGCCGGGTGACAACCCGACTCGATCACGCCGACGGCCGCCCCGCCAGTTGGCGAAGCGGCAGTCGGTGCGATCGCTGGTTTTACAGCGGGACCCAGACCCCGAAGAACCAGAAGCCCCACTGGTTGAATCCGGGATCCCACACGGGCGTTTCGTTGTATCCGAAGTAGTTGACGGGGCCGTACCCCCATTGCCCACCGGGAGGCGGGAGCGGCCTGTCCCAAGCTGGCCGAGGCGGCTCACCATATCCCCAGGGTGCGGGTCCGTCGCCCCACGGGGCGTTGTGGAAGTAACCGCGCTGGGGATCGCCATGCCATGGCCCGCCGGGACCGCCCGGGCCGCCGGGCCCGCCCGGTCCACCGGGTCCACCCGGACCGCCGGGGTGGCCGGGCGGGGGTCCGCCTGGCCCGCCGGGCCCGCCGGGGCCACCTGGTTCGCCCGGGTGACCGGGCGGGGGCCCACCCGGGCCGCCAGGTCCACCGGGGCCACCGGGTCCGCCGGGGCCTTCGGGTCCGCCGGGACCACCCGGATGACCGGGCGGGGGTCCACCCGGACCACCTGGGCCGCCAGGTCCACCGGGGTCACCCGGGCCGCCGGGTCCGCCTGGGTCATTGGGCCCGGTCGGGGCGTGGAAATTTCCGGGCGCGGGCGCGCCGTGGTTACCGGGAGCCGGTTGCGGGCCCGGAGCGGCGTTCGCCAAACCGGCGCCCATACTCAACGCGGCAGCGCCAAGAGCACCGGCGATGGTTCCCCCCGCGATCAATTGCTTTAGTTTCATGGTCCTTCACCTGTCTGATAGTGAGTTCCTTGAACCCCCCCAACACGTTCACAGGTTAAATAACGTAGCTATGGATTTCCTGTGACGCGCCCATGCAAAACTTTTGGCCGGCTCCCCAGATCGACGCCAGCGCGGAAAAGTTCGAGTGAGGTGCGCGCTGACGTCAATCTCGGCGACGGCCGCAGGGCAGGGCGCGACGGCCGCAGGGCAGGGTGCGACGGCCCCAGGGCGAGGGGACGAAGCCCGCAGGGGACGAGAGCCTGCCCACCGCGGCCACCGCAGGGCCCGGACGGCCGGACATCGCGACTGGAAGAGAAACTGTAACGTCTACAGTTGTCATCCTCGCGGGCCGGAGCTCGTTGAGGGCCCCCATCACGGGAGAGTCGTGCAGTGACGGAAACGAACATCGTGCCGGAGGACGTCGATACGGCGGCCTCGATGCCGTACTTTCTGCGCGACGAAAGCCGTTACGTGCCAACCCAGATCGCGCGTGGGGGTTGGGGGCCGTCGTTGAGCGGCCACGTCGTCGGCGGCCTGTTGGGCTGGGCGGTCGAGCGCGCGGTCGACGACCCGCAGCTGCAGCCGGCGAGGCTGACCGTCGACCTTCCGGCGCCCACCGCGCTGGAACCGATCGAGGTGCACACCCGCGTTCACCACGACCGCCGGCGGCTGCGGCTCGTCGAGGCCGTTCTCGTCCAGCGTGGCGCCCCCGTCGCGCGGGGGAGCGCCCTGTTTCTGCGGCGCGGTCCGCAGCCCGACGGGCAGGTCTGGTCACCATCGGTGCGGATGCCGCCGCTACCGAGCGAGGACGGTGTCCAGCCGTCGCTCTTTATGCGCACCTACGGCTGGGGCGCCGGCATCCAGAATCCCGATCCCGCCTGGGCCGACACCGCCGGGCCGAAATACACCTGGCTGCGGGAAACGCGCTCGTTGATCGACGACGAACCGCTGAGCCCCTTCACCCGCGCGGCGATGGCCGCCGACATCACGGCCTCGATAGCCAACTGGGGCACCAACGCCTTGCAGTTCATCAACGCCGACTACACCCTCACGCTGAGCAGGCTGCCTGACGGACCACACATCGGGCTGGCCTCACTGACGCACTCCAGCCACGACGGGATCGCCACCGGCTCGGCCGTCCTCGTCGACCGCATGGGCCCGATCGGCAGCGGTCTGTCCGTCTCGATAGCCCACTCCGGATTCCGGCCGGCATCGGTGAATTCGCCGCCCGGATGAAGACCGGACGCGACGCCACCTACTGGGCGTTGATCGCCGGCGCGGCACGGCGCGGATCGAACCGTCCGCTTCTCGCCGACGAACACGGCCGCAGCCTGACCGCGCGCCAGTTTCACGACGACGCGTGCGCGACGGCCGCCGCGTTTGCGCGACGCGGGATAGGCGAGGGGACCGTCGTGTCCTGGCAGCTGCCCACCACGCTCGAGACCATGGTCGTCATGGCGGCGCTGGCCCGGCTCGGCGCCGTGCAAAACCCGATCATCCCGGCGCTGCGGGAACACGAGGTCGGCTTCATCACCGGGCAGCTGTCGTCGGAATTCCTTGTGGTGCCTGAGCTTTGGCGCGGATTCGAGCACGGCGGGCTGGCGCGGGCATTGGCCGCGGATAGGGGCTTCGGGGTCATCACCGTCGATCTGGCGACGCCCCCGGTCGCCGGCGAGCTACGGCTGCCCCGCGCACGCGCCGATGCGCTCCCGCCGCCACCGGAACCCGCGGGCGACACCCGATGGATCTACTACTCGTCGGGAACCACCGCGGCGCCCAAGGGAATCCGTCATACCGACGCATCGGTGATCGCCGCCGCGACGGGCCTGGTGGGCACGATCGGCATCACCGGCGGCGACGTCGATCCGATCGCCTTCCCGATCGCGCACATCGGCGGCGCCGTGATGCTGGCCGCCGCGCTGCTGACCGGCATGCGGTTGGCGCTGTTCGAGGCCTTCGATCCGGCCAGGACCCCGCTTTCCATCGCGGCGCACAACCCGACATTCCTGGGCACGGCGACCCCCTTTTTCGTGGGATTCCTTGAGGCCCAACGAGCCCACGGCAGGCGGCCGCTGTTCCCGTCGCTGCGGGGCTGCCTGGCGGGCGGCGCACCCATCACCGCCGAACTCGGGCGGCGGGTCCGCGAAACCTTCGGCGTGGCCGGCATCGCCAACGCTTGGGGGCTGACCGAATTCCCGGTGGCGACCTCACCGTCCCTGTCCGCCGTGCCCGACGCGCTCGACTGCACCGTGGGCGCGCCGGTGCCGGGGGTCAGCGTCCGGGTGGTCGACAACGGGGAAATCGAACTGCCCGCCGGGCGCGAGGGCGAGCTGCGGCTCAAGGGGCCCCAATGCTTTCTCGGGTACGCGGACGCCACGCTCGACACCGACGCGTTCGACACGGACGGTTGGCTGCGCACGGGCGATCTCGGGCTGATCGACGCGGACGGCAACGTCCGCGTCACCGGTCGCATCAAGGACGCGATCATCCGCAACGCGGAGAACGTCTCGGCCCTCGAAGTCGAAAATGCGCTGGCGACCCATCCCGCGGTCGCCGACGTCGCGGTCATCGGAGTGCCGGACCCGCGCACCGGCGAGCGCGTGTGCGCCGTGGTGGTACCCGCGTCGGTCGATGGTGTGTCGCTGGAATCCCTGGTGCGGCACTGCCGTTCGCGCGGGCTGAGCCGCTACAAACACCCCGAGCGACTCGTGATCGTCGACGCCCTACCGCGCAACCAATTCGGAAAGGTGATCAAGAAAGACCTCCGCGAGGCCTTCGGGTGAGAGGCTACAGCCCCTTGGGCGCCTCGCGGACCGCCTGGACGGCCGCCGCATCCCCCTCGAACTCGACCCGGGCCTGGCGCCCGACGGAGAACAGCAGCAGCTCCTCGGGGGCGCCGGTGACCGTGACGGCCGGGCCGCTCCCGGCCGTCAGCACCGTCTTGCCCTCCGGGGTGCGCAGCGCCACCCGGCCGGGCACCTTCGCGAGCGTCAGCCGGGCCATCAGGGGCAGGGTGCGGCGCAGCGCCGAGGCCAGCGCGGGTTCCAGCACGCGCGGCTCCCAGCCCGGCTGCGCGCGGCGCACGTCCTCGTGGTGGATGAACATCTCGGCGACGTTGGCCACCGGGTCGAGCAGTTTGAGCGGCGAGTAGATCGGCGGACCCGAGGCGACCTTGTCCACCAACTCGTCCCACTCGGTCCGCTCGGTCACCTGGTTCTGCACCCTGGCGGTGTGGGAGGCGAAGAACGGGATCAGGATGCCCGGTGCGGCGTCGGGGCGATATTCCCGGATCATGAGGTGGGCGGCCAGGTCTCGCGTCGTCCAGCCTTCGCACAGGGTGGGCGCGTCCGGGCCGACGCCGCGCATGGTCTCGACGAGGGCGGCACGTTCGCGTTGGGCAACGGACACCTGATCTCCCTTCGGTCACGTCGGCTAATCTCATGACGCTCGTCTCGTCACCGCGAGCGGGCCCCAGCTTCCGATCTAGGTAAATTCGCATGATATGTCGTCGAAGGAAATCGCATGAACGCACGTGTCGAGCAGTTGGAGTTTCAGGCGGAGGCCCGGCAACTGCTGGATCTGATGATCCACTCGGTCTACTCCAACAAGGATTTGTTTCTGCGGGAGTTGATCTCGAACGCCTCCGATGCGCTGGACAAGCTGCGGCTTGAGGCGTTCCGCAACAAGGACCTCGACCCTGATGGCACTGTCACCTCCGACCTGCACATCGAGATCGACGTGGACAACGACGCCCGCACCCTGACGGTCCGCGACAACGGCATCGGGATGACGCGCGAGGAGGTGGTGGACCTGATCGGCACGCTGGCCAAGTCGGGCACCGCCGAGCTGCGTCAGCAGCTAAGGGAGGCCCCGAACCTGAAGAGCACGGCGGCCTCCGAAGAACTCATCGGGCAATTCGGCATCGGTTTCTACTCGAGCTTCATGGTCGCCGACAAGGTCGAGCTGCTGACGCGCAAGGCCGGCGAGAGCGAGGCCACCAGGTGGGAATCGAGCGGCGAGGGCACCTACACCATCGAATCCGTCGAGGGCGCCCCGCAGGGCACCTCCGTCACCCTGCACCTCAAGCCCGAGGACGCCGAGGACGAGCTGCACGACTACACCGCGGAGTGGAAGATCCGCAACCTCGTCAAGAAGTACTCCGACTTCATCGCCTGGCCCATCCGGATGGAAGTGGAGCGACGCACCCCGCCCACCGAAGAAGGCGGTGACGAGACCGTCACCGTCGAAACCGAGACCCTCAACTCGATGAAGGCGCTGTGGGCCAGGCCCAAAGACGAGGTCTCCGACGAGGAGTACAAGGAGTTCTACAAGCACATCGCGCACGCCTGGGACGACCCGCTCGAGGTCATCGCGATGAAGGCGGAGGGCACCTTCGAGTACCAGGCCTTGCTGTTCATCCCGTCCCACGCCCCGTTCGACCTGTTCAACCGCGACGCGAGGACCGGGGTCCAGCTGTACGTCAAGCGCGTGTTCATCATGGGCGACTGCGACGAGCTCATGCCCGAGTACCTACGGTTCATCAAGGGCGTGGTCGACGCGCAAGACCTGTCGCTCAACGTGTCCCGCGAAATTCTGCAGCAGGACCGGCAAATCAAGGCGATCCGCCGCCGTCTGACCAAGAAGGTCCTCTCGACGATCAAGGATCTGCAGTCCGAGCGGCCGGAGGACTACCGCACCGTGTGGACGCAGTTCGGACGGGTCATCAAGGAGGGCCTGCTGTCGGACTTCGACAACCAGGACACCCTGCTGCGCATTTCCTCGTTCGCCTCGACGCACAGTGACGACGAACCCACCACCCTCGCCGAGTACGTCGAGCGCATGAAGGACGGCCAAGAGCAGATCTTCTACGCCACCGGCGAGACCCGTCAGCAAATCCTGAAGTCGCCGCACTTGGAGGCGTTCAAGGCCAAGGGCTACGAGGTCCTGCTGCTCACCGACCCGGTCGACGAGGTGTGGGTGGGAACGGTGACGGAGTTCGACGGCAAACCGCTGCAGTCGGTGGCCAAGGGCGAGGTCGACCTGGGTTCCGAGGAGGACAACAGCGACGCCGAGCGCGAGGAGCAGGAAAAGGAGTTCGCCGACCTGCTGGCGTGGCTGAAGGAGACCCTGAGCGATCACGTCAAGGACGTGCGGCTGTCGACCCGCCTGACCGAGTCACCGGCCTGCCTGATCACCGACGCCTTCGGGATCACCCCGGCGCTCGCCCGCCTTTATCGCGCTTCCGGGCAGGACGTTCCGGTCGGAAAGCGGATCCTCGAGCTGAACCCGAATCATCCGCTCGTCACCGGGCTGCGGGAAGCGCAAAAGAAGGCGGACGACGACACTGCGCTCGCTGAGGTCGCCGAGACCGCCGAATTGCTCTACGGCACGGCCCTTCTGGCCGAAGGCGGCGCGCTCGAGGATCCGGCACGGTTCGCCGAGCTGCTCGCCGACCGGCTGGCCCGGACGGTGTAGTCGGGGCGCTGGCCGCGGAGCAGTTTCATACGCTCATCACAGCAAATCATGCGTGATTGAAAGGTGGGCGCGAGGGATAATCATCTCTCATGGCCAGGTTCCGAGTTGTCGACCCGCATGGCGAGATCGTGGCGACCAAGAATTTTGACAACGCCGAGGCCGCGCACGCGTGGTTTACCGCCTCCATTCACAGTTCCGAGCTGGGTTGGCGCATGGAGGTCGACGACGACGGGCAGTGGGCGTTCTTCGATGACACCGAGGGCTTCACGGCGCTGGCGAGCCGTCCCCCCGCGTCGCCCGTGAGCCACGGCGGCCGAAAGGCTAGCGGCTGAGCTGGATGGCTTTGACGACCAGTAACAGCGCGCCGACGATCAGATAGGCGCGCAGCGCGATCATGCCGAGCCGGGTACCCGGGGACCAGGTCACCGGCTCGAGCAGGGTCAGCGGCGGCATCCGCCAGGTGTTGCGGTCGACCGGGCGCGCCGGGAGTTGCGGGGACGGTGGCGCGGGCTGCCGGCGGGCCATCCAGCGCAGCGTGGGTCCCGCGGCGGCGCCGAGTGCGACCAGAGCCAGCGCCAGGTAGCCGGCAACCGCGACGACGTCGATGTCGGGAAACAAGGTGGTGGCCATCAGGATGCCCGACAACAGCAGCAGGACGCCGACGATCAGCCCGGCGACCCAGTTGAGCCAGGGCCGATTGACCCAGGGGCCCAACACTTCCCGGTCGTTGCACAACAGCAACAGGAACACGCTGGCGCTCGGGAGGAGCAGACCGGCGAGGGCCTGCACCGCCGTCGTGATCAAACCGAGTGGGGCGCCGGGGATCAGCACGATCGCCGCGGCCAACACCACCATTGCGGTGTAGGACAGGTAGAACTGTTTGGCGTCGGCGAAACCGCGGTGCAGCGAATGCTTCAGCCCGAACACGTCGCCGAAGGCGTAACTGGTGGCCAGGGTCACCGCGGCGGCGCCGATGATCGAGGCGTCCATCAGCACGATGGCAAACAGCGAGCCGAGCGTCGCGCTGTGTTGGCCGAGCAGGTGGGCGATGGCGCCGGCGTCGGTGAAATTGCCCGCCGTGTTGGTGGAGCGGGCCGCCCATTCGCCGGTCATCAACAGCGCCGCGGCGCCGACGATCACGACGAAGGCCCCGATGACGGTGTCGGCGCGTTCGTAGGCCATGAATCGCGGGGTGATGCGTTTGTCGACGACGTTGGACTGCTGAAAGAACAGCTGCCAGGGCGCCACCGTCGTGCCGACGATGGCGATGATCAACAGCACCGCGTCCGAGCTGATGCCGCCGGAAATGCTGGGCACCACAAAGGACTTCGCCGCATGGATCCACTGCGGGTGCGACATCAACAGCATCGGGATCTGCACCAGGGTGATCGCGATGAAGACGAACATGGCCCGCTCCCAGCGGCGGAAGCTGCCGCTGGCCATGATCGCGACCAGCGCCGCCGCCGAGACCGGCACCACAACGTATTTGGAGACGCCGATGTACTCGGCGGCCAGGGTGATGCCGATGAACTCGGTGACGATCGTCAGGAAGTTGAGCAGGAACAGGTCACCCACGGAAAACCAGCCCCACCCGCGGCCGAAGCGTTCGTTGATAAGCCGGGCGTGCCCCACCCCGGTGACCGCGCCGAGCCGCACCACCATTTCCTGGTTGACGATGAGCACCGGCACCAGAAGCAGCAGCACCCACAGCAGGGAGTAGCCGTAGTTCTGCCCGGCCTGCGCGTAGGTGGCCACCCCGCCGGCGTCGTTATCGCCGACCATCACGATGATGCCGGGACCGACGATGGCCAGCAGGGTGAGCAGCCGCGCCTTCCAGGTGCGGGGATGGTCCGTATCGCCGACGCTGATGCGCCCGAACGCGCCCTCGATGTCGCCCAGGTGCGCGGTGTCGAGCACGGCGCTGCGCCGTTCGGCGGCCGGTTGGGCGACCGCCGCCACGGGGCGGGTGGTCTTGTCGGGGCTTGAGGTCACGGCGCCTCGCCTCCCGGCACGGGCGCATTGCGGTCGCCCTCGGCTGGGGTGATTTCGCGAAGCGGACGGGGGGCGGGTTCTCGTCGGCGCCAGTCCTCGGGGATGGTCGCCTCCAGGACGTCGTCGACGGTGACCACGCCGAGTATGCGGTCGTGCTCGTCGACGACGGGGATGGAATAGAGGTTGAAGTCGGCCATCAGCAGCGCGACGTCGGTCAGGTCGGTGTCGGGGCTGACCCGCACCGGGTCGGAATCCATGATCTCCGCGACGCTTTCGCGGGGCTCCGAATGCAGCAGGCTGATCACCGACACTGCACCGGCGAGGCGTTTGTCCTCGTCGAGAACGTGGACCTTGATCAGCGCCTCCGGCTGTATGGTGCGGGCGGCCGCGATCAGCGCCAGCGCCCCCGCCGCCGTCGTGGTGGTGGCGCAGGAGACGAAGTCGACGTTCATCAGCCCGCCGGCGCTTTCGGGGTTGAATCCCATCAGGGTGATCACCTTGGTGCGCTGCGGGGCGGGCATCAGGTCCAGGACGCGGCGGCGCCGTGATTGGCGCAGGTCTGTGATCGCGTCGGCGGCGTCGTCGGCGCGCATCCGGCCCAGCAACGCGGCGACCTCGTTGTCGGGCATGCCGTCGAGCAGCCGGCTGGCCTTCTCGGGGTCCAGCTCTTCGAAGACGTCGGCTTCCAGTTCCGGGTCGCTGTGGACGCGATCGAGAATCTCGCCGACCTCGCCCTTGTCGGCCTCTTCGAGGAGATCGGCGATCTCGGCGGGCTTGAACCCGCCGACCCGGCCCGACCCGCGGCGCAGGGCATGCGAGCGGGCATGACCGATCAGCGGTTCGAACGCCTTCCAATCTCGGGCCGCATGGCCGCCGGAGCTCTTGATCAGCCCGAACAACCGTGGTGGGCGGCGGGTGTCCAGCCGGGTGAGTACCCATCCGGCGCCGGTGTCTTCCAGCTCGACGTCGTAGGCGCGGATGAGTTCGACCGCGGCCACGTCGATCAGCCGGTGGCCGAGCACATCGGCACGCAGCAGCACCTCGCCGTCTCGTCGCTCGAAACCGCGGAGGTCAACCTTGTTCTTCGCCAAGATAATTCGTTCCGGCGTGAACTCGTCGATGGTGTTGCTGCCGACGAACACCCGCCGCCCGCCCATCTCGGCCACGATCCCGGTCACCAGCGGATACTCGTCGGCCCTGCGCAGCCGCACGATCACGTCCTCGACGCGGCCCACATTTTCGCCCGAGCGGGCCAGCACCGGCGCGCGCAGTAGCTGGGAGAGATGGATTACCGGCAGCCCGGCGCGCGGTGCCTTGTCTGGTGTGCTCACTTGTCCTCCTCGACGCGGTGCGACCCGAACCCGCGGCCCATGTGTCGCGAGGTCAGTGCGGGTACGGCTGCAAACCAGGTTTGGTGATGGCGCAAGTATCGTGGCTTGACCGGTTCGGCCGCCAGAGCGTACGCCGCCGTCGCGGTGAGTAGCTACAGCCGATAGGTAAACGGTGGGCAGCCATTCGGCGACAAAGATCAACGCGGCGACGTGCCGGCGCGATGCGTCCGGGGTTGGGATGGCGGACGCCGAAAGTGCAACTACCGACGCGTTTCCCGAGGCGGGGCATCGGTGGTTGCACCCTCGCGGGACGGCACCGGCCCCGTTACTATTGCCCATACGGTATTTGATACGATTCGCGGGTTCGACCGCCCTTATCCCGCCTGTGCTGCCGACCGCAGCCATCACAGCTTTGAGGTTGAGAACATGGCTACACCCGTGATCGTCGGAGCCGTCAGGACGGCGATCGGCCGCTCCTTCAAGGGCACGCTGGTCAACACGCCGCCCGAGGCGCTGATCACCACGGTGCTTCCCGAGGTGGTGCGCAGGTCGGGCGTCGACCCGTCGGCCATCGACGACATCATCTTCGCCGAATCCCATTACGGGGGCGGGGATTTGGCTCGGTATGCCGCCGCCGCGACCGGCATGGAGGACATTCCCGGGCAGTCGGTGAACCGGCACTGCGCGGGGAGCCTCACCGCCATCGGCAACGCCGCGGCCCAGATCGGGTCGGGGATGGAGCGTGTGCTGATCGCCGGCGGCGTGCAGTCGCTGTCGATGACGCCGCTGATGAACCAGCGGATTCCCGGCCCCGAGCTGCAGTTCGAGGAGCGGTGGCTGCCGCCGACGCACGTCGAGGCGCCGGACGCGCCCACCAGGGACATGTCGATCACCGTGGGGTGGAACACCGCGCAGGCGGCCGGCATCACGCGCGAGGAGATGGACGCCTGGGCGGCCCGGTCGCATCAGCGCGCGATCGCGGCCATCGACGCGGGCAAGTTCCTCGACGAGATCGTCCCGCTCAAGATCACCCGGCCCGACGGCACGGTGACCGAGTTCTCGGTCGACGAGCATCCCCGCCGCGACACCATCGTCGAGAAACTCGCCGCGCTCAAGGCGCTGCACCCCGAGATCGAGGGCTTCTCGATCACGGCCGGCAACAGCAGTGGCACCAACGACGCCGCCGCGGCCGTCGCGCTCGTCGACCGCGGCTACGCCGACGCCGAGAAGCTCGACGTGCTGGCCACGGTCAAGGCGTGGGCCGCTGTGGGTGTGGCGCCCAGGGACACCGGCCTGGGTGCCGTCAAGGTGATCGGGAAGGTGCTGCAGCGGGCCGGGCTGTCGGTGGACGACGTGGCGCTGTGGGAGATCAACGAGGCGTTCGCCTCCGTGCCCATCGCGGCGTGCCGGAAGTACGGCATCGACGAGGACAAGGTGAATTTCTTCGGCAGCGGCTGCAGCCTCGGGCACCCCATCGCGGCCTCGGGCGCTCGCATGGTCACCACGCTGACCTACGAGCTGGCTCGCCGCGGCGGCGGCATCGGCGTGGCGGCCATGTGTGCGGGCGGCGGCCAGGGCGGCGCCGTCGTCATCGAGGTCTGAGCGGCGATCGCGAGGTCAGCGGCTGATCGCCGCCAGCCGGTTCAGCAGAGGGTCGCCGCCATCAGGTCGAGCGGTTAGTTGCAGAACGTGTAGCCGATGAATTGGGCGTCGCGGTCGTTGGCGCCCGAATAGTCGACGTAGTGCACCGCCGGCATCCCGTTGTACTGGGTGTTCATCTTCTGCGCGGCGGGCGGTGGGGGCGCTTTGGGGAACGCCAGGATCATGTCCGCAAAGATCTTCAGGCCCCCCTGGCAGATGGCGTCGGGCCGCGGCGGCTGCGGATTCCACGCGTGCACGACGACCGGATCGGCGAGCTGATACCCGGTCGCGCAATTCGGGTCGCAGATCTTGAAAACGGCGGTGCCGGTCCCGTCGGCGCCGTCCGGGCCCCATGAGGTCCATGACATGTCTTGCAGCGCAACGGCTACGCTGGCGCACCCCAAAATGTTCAGCTTCTTCGGCCGCTCTACCGGCGGGATCGACGGGTTGTAGCAGCCCGGAATGGCGAAGCTGGTCGGCGGCGGCGGGCGGGTAGCGGCCGGGGCCGGAGCGCTTTCGCGGTCCCGCGCCAGCTTCACCCCGACGAAGGCGAGCGCACCGATCAGCAAAACAGCCAGCACGACGCCGACCACGGGCAGGTGTCCCCGGGGAAACCGCAACCGGCTCGATGACGAGACGTTGCCGCTCACGTTCACAAGGTTATGGCAGAAACGTCACACCCGGGTGGCGACGGCCGCCGGAATCGTCGCACTGTAAATTTGGTCAACGCAACCAACATATCGAGGCGCAACCAACATATCGAGGATTGTGAGTCGCCGATGAATGACCACGCACTGGCCGCGCGGTTGGCCACCGAGGCCGGCCGGTTGCTGCTCGGAGTCCGGCAGGAATTCGCCGATGCCGACGTGAGCGAGCGGAAAGCCGCGGGTGACAAGCGATCCCACGACTTTCTGATGGACGTGCTCGCCAACGAGCGGCCCGGCGACGCGGTGCTGTCCGAGGAAGGCGCCGACGACCCGGCGCGGTTGCGCTCCGAGCGGGTATGGATCGTCGATCCGCTCGACGGGACCCGCGAGTTCTCCGAGCTGGGGCGCGACGACTGGGCGGTACACGTCGCGCTCTGGCAGGCCGGCGAGCTGGCCGCCGGTGCGGTGGCGCTGCCGGCGCAGGGCGTCACGTTGGCGACGCCCCGCGTCGATGCGCCCCCGGCCGCCCCGGCCAAGGTGCGCATCGTCGTCTCGCGCACCCGGCCGCCCGCCATCGCGCTGGCCGTCCGCGACGCCCTGGGCGGCGTCCTGGTGGAAATGGGTTCTGCCGGAGCCAAAGTGGCGTCCATCGTTCAGGGATCGTCCGACGTGTACGTGCACGCCGGCGGCCAATTCGAATGGGACTCCGCCGCCCCGGTCGCGGTGGCCCGAGCCGCCGGTTTGCATACCTCCCGCATCGACGGGTCCGCGCTGGCCTACAACCGGCCGGACCCCAAGCTGCCGGATCTGGTGGTCTGCCGTCCCGAGCTTGCCGAGGCGGTGCTCGCGGCCACTCGCTGACCGCGGATCGGCTCGGTCACCTTCGCGGGCGGCGCCGGCGTCCCCCGGCGTCGTCTGCCCATTCCTTCTCGATCCGTCCGATCTCGAGCGAGAGCAGCATGAGAGTCGGGTTGTCACAATGGACTTCATGGGCGGTGCGGAATTTCGCCGCTTCGCCGGCGCTCGGCAGGTACGGCCGCAAGCCCTCGAACCACTCGTCGCCGACGACGTTGGGCGGCTCGCCATCGCGGGGTCCGCAGGCCCACTGCCGGTAGGCGTCCCGCGCCTCGGCCAGGCCGCTCCGCCACCGTTGGACCGCGTCGCGGCGTTGCGAATGCAGCTGCATCTTCAGCTGGTGCTTATTGTTGTTGCTTTCCAGCATCCCCGGGAGCAGGGTATCGGCGGCCGACCGCGCAACGCCGGCGATGCCCACGGCCGACGCACCCACGACCGTACCCATGAGGCCCATCATCACCATGTCCATGCGCTGATCGTTGCATCCGGGGGCGCCTGACAACAACGAAACGACGCGTTCAGCGCGGCGCGGTGGGGCCCGTGGCCGACGGCACCGAGACCCGTTGCGCAGGGCCAAGGTCGGCCTCCCGCGCCCGGTCAGCACCCGTCAGCGCAGGCCTGCTGCCAGGCCAGAACGCGTTCGGCCAGTTCGGGTCCGGCGTCTTCCTGGATGAAGTGGCTGGCGTTGATGCGGGCGTGCGGCTGGCCGGCCGCGCCGGGGATGTGCTGGATCAGGGGACGGTCCCCCCGCCCGAGAATGGGGTCGCGGGCTCCGAAGATGGCCAGGAAGGGCTTCTCCCAGCGGCCCAGCGCGTCCCACGCCGCCCGATTGGCCGGAATCGCCGGATCGTCGGGTGAGGTCGGCACCAACTGGGGAAACGCCCGGGCCCCGGCCTGATACGCCTTGTCCGGGTACGGCGCGTCGTAGCCCGCCCGCACCTTGGGGGGGACCCTGCGGACGGTGCCGGCGGCGACGATGCGGCCGGCGGGCAGCACGGGGGAGTAGCGCGCAAAGGCCCGCCACGCGTAGAAGGCGGGAGGCGTGCGCCGCTGGGCCGTGGGAAGAAAACCATTCGCCACCACCAGGCGCGCGATCCGGTCACCCTGCTCGGCCGCGATGCGCAGGCCGATCAGGGATCCCCAGTCCTGCACGAACAGCGTCACGTCCTTCAGGTTGAGGCGCTCGAACCACGAGCTCACCCACTCGACGTGCCGCAGATAGGTGTAATCGCCGATCCGGCCGGGCTTGTCGGAGCGGCCGAAACCGATCAGGTCGGGCGCGAGCACCCGGTTCCCGGCGTCGGCCAGCGGGGGAATCATCGTGCGGTACAGGTAGCTCCACGTGGGCTCGCCGTGCAGGAGCACGATCGGCGGCCCATCGGCCGGCCCCTCGTCGAGGAAGTGCATCCGCAGCGGCTCGGTGTCGCGTGCCGCCACGTCTATGTAGTTCGCTACGAACGGATAGCCCTCCAAATTTTCGAATCGGGAGTCTGGGGTTCGCAGCACATGCATATTCAGCTCCTCCGGGGCGGGCACCTTTGCAAGCCTCTCTCCGCGGCGCGATTTCGTCCAGTGCGAGATTCACGCGGCGGCGAGGGCCCGGCCCATCCGTGATATCGCCTCGACGAGGATGGCTTGCGAGGTCGCGAAGTTCAACCGCACATGGCCCGCCCCGCCGGTTCCGAAGACGTGACCGGAGCTGAGCGCGACGCGGGCGTGATCGAGAAACCAGCGCGCCGGACCCGACATGTCGGCGACCACCGCAAGCCCGTCGGCGGCCTCTTCGTCGAAGCCGAGATCGCGACAATCGAGCCACGCCAGGTAAGTTCCCTGCGGCCGTTGATATTTCACTCCGGGAAGGTGCTCGGCGACCAGATCGCCCAGCAGGTCCCGGTTCCCGTCGAGGCCACGCAGCAGCGTGTCGAGCCAATCGCCACCGGTCCGAAAGGCTTCGGCGTGGGCGATGACCCCCAGGTGGCTGGGGCCGTGGCCGACCTCCTCCGGCATCCGGCGAAGGTCCGCGGCCGCCTCCGGGCCGGCAATGGCCAGCGCGGCCTTCAGCCCGGAAAGGTTCCAGGCCTTCGAGGCGGAAGTCAGGGCGAGGGCGTCCTCGGCACCCGGCACGGTCAGGTACGGGGTGAACCGCGACCCCGACAAGACGACCGGCGCGTGAATCTCGTCCGACACCACCCGGACACCGAACCGGCGGGCGAGCTCGGCAACCCCGCGCAGCTCGTCGACGGTGTGCACCGATCCCGTCGGGTTGTGCGGATTGCACAACAGGTATGCGACCTTCCCACCCGAAGCGCCGGCGCGCGCGAACGCTTCCCGTAAGGAGCCCAAGTCAATTCGGCCGTCGACGCCCAGGGGCGCCTCGATCACCCGGCGGTCGTCGTGAGACACGAACGCGTAGAACGGGGCGTACACCGGGGGGTTGACGATGACGGCGTCACCGCGGTCGGTGACCAGCCGCAGCATCTCGACGGCGCCGAGCATGACATCGGGAACGACGGCCGTGCGGCCGACCTGCAGGTCGTGCCATTGCCAACGCCGGGAAGCGAATTCAGCGACCGCTTCGGCAAGGGCGGTGCCGTAAGGATATCCGGTGTCACCGATGTCGACGGCCCTGCGGAGGGCCTCGGCCACCGTCGGCGCCAGGTTGACGTCCATCTCGGCGACCCACAGCGGCAACACGTCGGCCGGGTGCGCACGCCATTTCATGCTGGTGCGGAGCCGCAGCTGCGGCAGCGTGAGTTCCTCGAGCGGATTAAACGTCACCCCGGCAGATTAAGCCGTCGCGGACGGGGTCCGACTCGCGCGGTGACGAATGCGCGCTTCGGCCGCCGTCGGCGCCGTCGGGGCCGGTGCCCGACAACCGTGCCGCGGCACGTGTTTTGACCAAACGTTGACGCGGATCTCGGACCGGACGTAGCGTACGGGGACAAATCTTAGGTCACCGAGGAGCTGGGTGTGTTCACGCTGCGCTTCGACATGCGTGCCCCGTCGTGGGGGGCGCCCCCGGCCGCCCTGTACGCCGCGGTGCCCGAGATGTGCGGGTGGGCCGAGGACCACGGAGGAATCGCCGGCGTCTTCTGCGAGCATCACGGGTCCGAGGACGGCTACCTGCCGTCCCCGTTTTTGTTGGCGTCGGCGGTGGCCTCGCGCACGCAGCGTCTGGCGCTCAGCCTGATCCTGATCCTTCCGTTCTACGAACCCGTACGACTCGCGGAGGACATGGCGGTCCTCGACCTGATCAGCGGCGGGCGGGCGTCGTACATCCTGGCCCTGGGGTACCGGCCGGAGGAATTCGAGCACTTCGGGTTGGCGCTGCGGGATCGCGGCCGGCTCGCCGACGAGAAGCTCGCGCTGCTGCGCCGCCTGCTCGCCGGCGAGACCGTCGTCGAAGACGGGCGGCGGATCATGGTGACACCGCGCCCGCGGACCGCCGGCGGGCCGGGGCTGACGTGGGGCGGCGGAAGCGTGGCGGCGGCCCGGCGGGCGGGCCGATACGGCCTGGGCCTGTTGGCGAACGCCAATGTCCCGGGCATGTCGGAGGCCTACGAGGCCGCCTGCCGCGAGCACGGCCATCAGCCCGGGCCCACGCTGCTCCCCGACCGCGGCCACCCGTCCGTGGTCTTTGTCGCCGACGACGTGGAGCGGGCCTGGTCGGAGCTGGGCGAGTATCTGCTCCATGACGCGCGAACCTATGCCGAGTGGAATCCCGGCAACCAGATCTCGGCGGGTTTCTCGCACGTAGAAACCGTTGCCGAGCTGCGCGAGGCCGCGGCGTCGCACGTGATCATTTCTGTGCCCGAGGCGATTTCGCGCGTTCGCGCCGGCCAGGTGCTCAACCTGGCGCCATTGTGCGGCGGGCTGCCGCCGGACGTCGCGTGGCCCTATCTCGAGCGCGTGGGCGACGTCGTGTTGCCTGAGGCCCTGTCGGAAAGAAAGACACCGCTATGACCGGGACAAGCACGGCCGAGGTTTATTACGACCCGTTCGATTTCGACATCGACGACGACCCGTATCCGATCTGGCGGAGGCTGCGCGACGAAGCCCCGCTGTATTACAACGACAAATACGACTTCTACGCGCTCAGCCGCTACGAGGACGTCTCGCGCGGGCTGATGAACTTCGACACCTACCGGTCGGGCCGTGGCACCACCATGGACATCATCATGAGCGGCATCGACGTTCCGCCCGGCGTCATCCTCTTCGAGGACCCGCCGATCCACGACGTTCATCGCCATGTGCTCTCGAAGGTTTTCACGCCGCGGCGCATGGAGGCGATCGAGCCCCTCACGCGCGCGTTCTGTGCGCGTGCCCTTGACCCGCTGGTGGGCTCGGGACGGTTCGACTTCGTCGAGAACCTCGGCGCGATGGTCCCGATGCGTACCATCGGCTACCTGCTGGGCATCCCCGAAGACGATCAGGAAGCGATCCGCGACCGGGGCGGCAGTCAACTCACGCTGAAGGAGGGCACGTTTCGGGCCGTGCCGCAGGACTTTCTGGAGCACAGCCACGAGATGTTCTCCAACTACATCGACTGGCGGGTGGAGCATCCCTCCGACGATCTGATGACGCAGTTGCTCAACGCCGAGGTCGACGACGACGGGGCGACGCGGCGGCTGACCAGGTCCGAGGTGCTGCTCTACACCAGCATGATCGCCGGCGCGGGCAACGAGACGACGACCCGTCTGATCGGCTTCATCGGCCAACTCCTGGCCGAGCACCCCGACCAGCGCCGCCAGATCGTGGCCGACCCGTCGCTGATTCCGATGGCCATCGAGGAGGTCTTGCGCTACGAGGCGCCGTCGCCGGTGCAGGCGCGCTACGTCGCCCGCGACGTCGAATGCCATGGCACCGCGGTTCCCGAGGGCTCGATCATGTTGTTGCTCAACGGATCCGCCAACCGCGACGAGCGCAGGTATCCCGATGGGGAGGGATTCGACATCCATCGCGGCGCCACCCATCTCAGCTTCGGCCATGGGCTGCACTTCTGCCTGGGGTCGGCGTTGGCCCGCATGCAGGCGCGGGTGGCGCTGGAGGAGGTCATCATGCGCTGGCCGGACTGGGAGGTCGACTACGCCAACGCCAGCAAGGCGCACACGTCGAGCGTGCGGGGATGGGCGAAGCTCCCCGTCATCACCGGTTAAAGCGAGCTGGTTCATCCTCGAACGTCACGCTGGCGTGACGCCCGCTTTCGAGCGTCACGCCAGCGTGACATGCGACGGCGTTACGAGGCGGTTTGGTCCACCAGGACGGTGCCGTCGGGTTGGTTCCCGAGCGTTTGAAGCGCGATGTCCCCGCCCTGGGCTGTGAGGCGGACGATCTGCGCCAACTGCCCGGGGGCGTCGCACTGCACATAGTGATCGGCGCCGGGCACCATCCAGTAGCGGTTCCGGCCGGGCTTGCTCTTCAGGTAGGTCTGCCAGACGTGGTTGGGAACGCGCAGGGGCGCGATGCCGTCGTGCAGGCCCCACACCACGGTCGTATCGACCCGGCTCCTGGAAAGCGCTTCCAGCCAACCGGTTTCGTCGGCGGCGCGCTCGTTGAGGTATTGAATCGTGTCCGGCAGCACGCCGATTCCGTCGTTGTGGGCGAAGCACTTCGCCAGCGCGGAGATCTCCGGGTCTTCCAGTGTCCGCCGGGGCATGAAGGCGCTGACGCCCAATCCGGCCGCCAGCATCTCCGGTGTGGTGGCGGCCGCCGTGCCCCGCCCGGTGGCGGGGTCGAGCAGGGCGGTCTGGAACGCGGTGAGGTTGGAGAGCGGGAGGTAGATGTTGGCGTTCGTCACGATGAGGTCGACGGGCACGGCCGGCGGGTCTTGGGACGCCAACATCTCCAGCGCGATCATGCCGACGCTGCTGCCGCGATCGTGGGTGAGCATGCGGTATTCGGTCAGCTTCCACACCTGGGTGATCGCGTGGGCGAGCAGACGCGCGTCGTCGTACAGCGAATAGACATGCGGCGCAGGCGGTTTGTCCGACAATCCATAACCCGGGAAATCGAGCACGAAGATGTCGAACTCGGCGCTCAGTTCGCGGGCCAGGGCGAAATAGTCGATGCTCGACGTCGGGAAGCCGTGCACCAGCACCAACGCGGGTGCGCCCGGTGTGCCGCAACGGCGGCTGAACACGCCGACTTCCCGCCCGTCGTTGGCGGCGGTCGTCGACCGCCAGCGCAGTTCGGTCCCGCCTTTTTGCCACTCTTCGAAGATGTTCAAGCCGCCAGCATCTCAGAGGGCGTCGCGATGGACAACCACGTCGTGCAGCGACCGCTCAGGGACAGGTGACGTGAATCCCGAACATCACCTGGTGGACATCGCCCTGACTCGGCGACACCCCCTGGCCCGTCCCGGTCACCGTGTAACTCTTGCCGTCCTTGGTGGCCTGGACCTGGGTTGCGGACTGGGGCGCCTGATAGGGCAGCTCGTAGTGACCGGACCCCGTCTTGAGCGAAACGGCAAAGCCGTCGACACTGGGCGGCTTTTCGTCCGACACGGCCAGCGATATCGACGCCGAGTCGTCGTGAACGTTGATGCGGGTCGTCAGGTCGCCCGATTCCGCCGGCGTCGCACTGGGTTGCGCTGCCGACCTGTTGCACTCGACCCTCGCGACCATCGTGTGCTTGTTGCCCTCGATCATGACCGTCGTGCTGGCGACACCCGGGCTCGAAGGAGCGGCGGCGGACGGCTGACCGCTCGTGCTGGAGCAGGCCGGCAGGCCGGCCCCCGTCACCATCACGCCGAGCTCGACGGCGGCGAGAACGAGTCGCCGTCGCGTTCGGCGGCGACAGTCCGGGTTGGTCATCCCACTCCCTTTGCTCGGCGTCACGAGGACTACGTCACGAGGACTATAGGACCGTTGCGGAAGGTCTCATTTCCCCGGCGCCCCGTCAAATGCGTCCCCACCGATTCACGGCCAGGCTTCCCACGCGACCATTGTCCGCAACGGTCCGGCAAAGACCGGTCGCACCGCGGTCGAGCGCCACCGCTCCTCGACAAGCGCGGCCACGGCGCCGGTGGTGGCAAGCGGGTCGCCGTCGAGGTAAACGACGGTGACGTACTGGTGGTCGGTCCGCCACCCGGAGGGTAGGTGGCTCCATCCGGTGCTCGAGCCGAAAGTCCATGCGCCGGCGGTGCCGGGCGTGGCAAGCAGCGCCGGATAGTGCTCGGCGTGCAGCCATCGCAGCCACTCGTTCGGGCGGCCATCGGTGGGCTCTTCGACGATCAGCAGAATTCCGCGGTGCGGCCGAAACGGCACCACCTCCGCGGAAATGAGCGCGTGCGGAGAGGACTGCCACTGCAGCAGGCGCAAGCCCGCCACTTGCAGCGACGGTCGCGCGACCGGAAAGCGACCGTTCTCGCGCAGCGCTCGGCCGAGCGCGACGAAGTCGTCGAAGGTTTGTTCAACGGGGTCACCGACCAGGTAGTGGACGGCGTTGCCGACCTGCCCGAGTGGCCCGTGGGCCGCCAGGCGGTGGGCCGGGTAGTCGCCGTCGGCGATCCAGCGCAACCCGTGCACGATGCCCGGCAGTCGGTATTGCTCCGGCAGGTGATCCAGCAGGTGCCAGCGCAGGTAGCTGCCGTCATCGTCGGGCGGAGCGGGAGGGGTGAGGCTGAAAATGCCTGCCTTGACTCGCATCGCTTTCACTCGGGACCGCGGGCGACGGCACGGGTCGGATCCGAACACCACTCCGACCATGACCCGGGATACAGCGCCGCCTCCCGGCCCGCCGCGGCGAGGGCCGCGATCGTGATGGCCGCGGTGACGCCGGAGCCGCAGTAAACACCCACGCGGCCGCCGATGCCGTTGTCGGACAGCAATTGCGCGAGCGCGGAGTCTCCGATAAACGTGCCGTCGCCCGCCAACACGGCGCCGCTGGGAAGGTTCTTCGCGCCGGGGATGTGACCGGCGACCGGGTCGAGGGGTTCGACATCGCCGCGGAACCGTTCCGGCGCGCGAGCATCGAGCAGCGTCACACCGCGTGCGCCGGTCTGCTCAGCCGTCAGCGTGGGCCGGGCGCCGGCATACAAATCATGGTGCGGCACAGTCACATTCCCGGGCTGCCGGTCGACCGGACTGGTCTCCAGGCTCCGCCCGTCCGATCGCCACGCGGAGAGACCGCCGTCCAGAATGCGGACCGTCTCGAGCCCGGCCGCGGTGAGCGCCCACCACGCCCGCGCGGAACCGGCGCGATTCCAGTCGTCGTACACCACCACCAAATCGCCCTGCTCGATTCCCCATTGGCGCGCGGCCGCCTCGAGGTTGCGCCCCGACGGCAGCGGGTGACGCCCGCGGCCGTCGATCCCGCGATCGCTCAGTTCGTCCTCCAGTGACACATACACCGCGCCCGGTATGTGGCCCTGGAGGTAGGCCGCGCGTCCGTCGGGATCGTCGAGCCGCCAACGCACGTCGAGTATCGCCGGTGGATCGCCGGCCTCGATCAGGGCGGCCAGCTCGCCGGCCGTGATCAGCACCTGGTCACGCGTTTCCACGTGTGCGCCTCCTTAACTCTTTTCCAGCGAGCCTAATCGCGCGGCGGGAAATGAACTCCATCGGAATTAAAGATGAACGGCGGATTGAACGATTGTCGCCCCCAACGACGCTAGCTGGACGATCGATTTAAATTCAACCGGAACTAAAAGTAAACGGCGGGTGGAAGTTTGGGTTTTGGCCGCGCTATGGCCACCGGGCTATTGACCACCACCGGCGCGCGCGGAAGGATTAAGCGCATCGGGCTCTTCCGACGCGCCTCGTGCTGATCCGGGGTTGATGTGAAGCTGCGAAAGTGATGGACGAAATGACGAAGAAGATCGCCGCGTGCGCGTTCGGCACGCTATTCGCTGTCATGCTGGTGCCGACGGCCGTCGCGCATGCCGACGACGGGGAATTCAATACCTACCTCCAGTCGCACGGCATCAACCTGGGCACGCCGGCGCAGGCGGTGAACATGGCCCACGTGATGTGTCAGGATCTCGACGCGGGCTACAGCCAAAAGGACGAGGTCGACCAACTGACGGGGTCGCACAAGCTGACCCAGGCGCAGGCCGAGACGTTCATCGGCGCGGCCACCGCCGAGTACTGCCCGGGCAAGCACAGCCCCAACAAGCCGAAAAGCTAACGGCGTCGCCGCCGACCACGCTCCGTTAGGTCGCGCACTTCCGCCGAGCTATTAGGCGCTTGCTTCGGAGTCGGTCCCCAGCGATGCCAGCATGCCCGCCGCCGCCCGTTGCCAGGTGAAGCTTTCCGCGCGGCGTCTCGCGGAACTGCGGCGGTGCTGTTCGGGTCGGCTGACGACGGTGCCGACCGCTCTCGCGATGGCGAAGGGGTCGTTGTCGGCCAGGGCGCCGCTGTCGGGGGTGACGATCTCGGTCAGCGCCGACGTGCGCGACACGACGGCCGGTGTTCCGCACGCCAGCGACTCCAGCGCGGCCAGCCCGAAGGTCTCATGCGGCCCGGGCGCCAGCGTCACGTCGGCCGAGGCCAGCAGCCCGGCGACCGTGTGGCGGTTGTTGATGAATCCGGTGAAGTCGATCGGAAGCCGGGCGGCGTGCCTCTCCAGCCTGGCCCGCAGCGGGCCCTCGCCCACGACGACCAGCCGGGCGTCGATGCCGGCGTGGCACAACGCGCCCAGCGCGTCGATGCTGCGGTCGACGCGCTTTTCCACCGACAGCCGGCCGCAGTGGACCAGCAGCATCTGCTGCGGCGCGGCCCAGCGCTGCCGCACCAGGTACGAGTGTCGGCGTGGGTGAAACGTCTGCAAATCCACGCCCAGCGGCACGGTGACGGTGTTGGTCGCGCCGATCCGGTCGAATTCTTCGCGCGCGAAACCCGTGGTGCACACCACGGTGTCGTAGTTGGCGGCGGTGCGCCTGTTGGCGAAGTCCGCGAACTTCTCCGCGGTCCGACGCGGAAGGACCTGTCCCACAAGGCGATCCAGGCGCTCATGGGAGATCATCACGGTCCTGGCGCCGTATTCGCGGCCCCACGGCCCCAGCGATCTCAGCGTGAGGCGATCGGAGACCTCCAACGCGTCGGGCCGCAGCGACTCCAGGAGCGTCTTGACGGGCCACGGCAGAACGGCGCGATAGCCCCCGGTGTATGGAATCAGCCTAGCGGGCAAGGTGATTCGCACCACGCCGGTAGGCAGCTGGGTGCGTTCGGCGTATCGGCCGGGGACGATGAGAAACACCTCATGCCCGTTGGCGCAGTATTCCGCGCCCAGCCGGTCCACCGCGGTGCGAAGGCCGCCGGAGCGAGGGCCATAAAAGTTGGCGACCTGGACAACACGCATACCGTGAGGACACGCGGTGCGCATGTGCAGCCAACGATATGGAATTAACGCCGACCTGAACAGTCCATGAATTCCGGCAATCGAAGGACCGCGGACGGTCGGCGCTTTCTCCAGCGGCCGTCGAGCATGCGAACAAGCTGCCCGACAACGCGATTGGCCCTCCTCAGTCGTCCTCGGCGGCGTCGAGAAGCTGGACTTCCTCGAGGTCCATCTCCTGCTGCAACTCGCGCAGCACGATGTCGTCGATCAGGTTTTGGTTACGGAGAGCGGTGATTTCGTGGCGCTTGCGTTCGAGCACGCCGAGGCGCACCCGCCGGACCTTCTCCTTGCCTTTGACCAGCCGGTCGTTCGTCGAACCGTCTTCGGTGGCCACAACGAGCGCGGCCTTTTCCTCGTATTCCTTTTCCAGGCGCCGCCGTAGGTCGTCGCTGATGCCGACCTCGTCGGCCACCGTTGGCAGGGCGTCGAGAGCCGCTTGGACACCCCGGGTGCGGGCCAGTTGCAGTTCCTTGGCGTGGGTGACGTCCTCGGGGATCCTGGCCCAGCGGACCACCGCCGGCAGCGTGATCCCTTGAACCAGGACCGTCACCAGAATCACGAAGACCACGATGAAGATGAGCAGGCTGCGGTCCGGGAAGGGCGCGCCGGCGAGCGTGGTGGTCGGGACGGCCACCGCCGCCGCCAGCGACACGGCTCCGCGGAATCCCGCCCATGCGGTGACGAAACGCTGACGCAAGCTGACGCGACGCTCGCGCTGCGCTTGGCGGCGGTCGATGAGGCGAATCAGCACGGTGGTGATTTCGCCCCAGAAGACCCGCGACAGGATCACCACGCCGGTGACCGCCAGGGCGATGTAGGCGGCGTGGCGAAGTCCGCCGTCCACGTTGGCGATACCGCGCACCGCGCCAGGGATCTGGACGCCGACGAACACCCACAACGAGCCGTTGATCAGGAATGTCGCGATGTCCCAAAATCCGTAGGCCTGCAGGCGCGAACGGGCCCGGATCACCACCGGGCCGGAGTAGGCGAGCACCAGCGCCGACACCATGACCGCGACCACGCCGCTGCAGTCGACCGCCTGGGCCAACAGGAAGGCCGCGAACGGCGTCAGCAGGCTCAAGGCCCCTTCCTCTTGCGGCGCGTCGATTCGTTTGCGCACCAGGGTCGCCAATCCGCCGACAAGCAGCCCGGCGGCGATGCCGCCGAGATAGGACACGACAAACCGGGCGGCCACCTCGGGTGGGCTGATCGCGGCCCCGCCGATCGCGACGTGGACGCTCACGGCGAACAGCACCAGCGCGGTGCCGTCGTTGATGAGGCTTTCCGCTTTCAGCACGGTGAGCGACCGGCGCGGCAGCTTTTTCGCGAGGCCGGCCACGGCGGCGGCGTCGGTGGGGGAGAGCACGGCACCCAGGACGCCCGCCGCGTGGGGGTCCATGCCCAGCGCCCGCGCCGTCCACGACACCGCTGCCGCGGTGGCGATCACCAGGGCGACGCTGAGAAAAACGATGATCCGCGCGTTCGCTCGAATCTCGCGGAAGCTGGTGTTCAGGCCCTCCCAGTAGAGGATTGCCGGCAGGAACAGCAGCAGCACGATCTCGCCGTCGATCCGGACATCACCGAACTGGGGGATCAGACCCAGCAGGGCGCCCAGCAGGATGAGCAGCACCGGGGGACCCACGCGGTAGCGCCGGCCGATGACCGTCCCCACGATGACGGTGGAGACGAGCGCAACGATGAGGACGAGGGCAAACACGTGCTCATCCTGCCGGACACGCTCAGAATGTGGGGCAGGGGAGTGAGGTCAGCTCGGTCGTCTCGTGGTCACACCCGGCACGGGAGCACCGTCGGAAGGTGCACCCAAGTCAGCCGATGTGCTTGTCGTGCAGGGCCCTGTACTCGGGCAGGAAGTTGACTTCGAATCCGCCCAGGCCGCCGAACTCGGGAAGGTGACCCGGGTAGCCGTAGCGGTTACCCGGGAGGAAATGGTTATGGATGATCAGCCCTGGTCTCGCTGTCGATTATTCTGCAGCGGCCACGTTCGCGGAAGGAGTCGAAGGGGTGTCCCGGTGAAGCTCAGGGTGGTGATGGCGGTCGCCGTGCTCGTTGCATCGCTGGGCGTGGGCTGCGCGTTTCCGTCCAGGAACCCGCCGACGAGCAAGACCCTCCGTGTCCCCATGTCCGACGTGCTGAGGCAGAACGTCATCACGCAGCACGTCACGCTGGCGGTCGGCAACACGCTGACGGTGAAGCTGGGCTCGAACTACTCCACCCCGTACCGGTGGAAGGCCGACACGGCGATCGGCGATTCGGCGATCGTGAGGCAAAAGAGTCACCAGTTTGTGCAACCGACCTCCGACGCGCTGGGGGCGCCCGGAACCGAGGTGTGGACGTTTACCGCGTTGAAACCCGGGACGACGACGATCACCACGTCCTACGCCAGCATCGTGGGAAAGGACGCCAAACCGGTCTGCACGTACACGGCGACCGTGACGGTGCAGTGATCTCGTGGGGTAATCAGACCCCGATGCTCTCGACCGCCTCGGTGAGGATCGCGGTGACGACCTCCGGCCGGGTGATCGACGGCGTGTGGTCGACGCCGTGGGTGTGGATGCGGGCGTGCGTGCGTTCGGCCATGAACCTTTGGGTGTCGGGGTTGATCATCCGGTCTTCTTCGGCGATGAGGAACCAGGTGGGGATGTCTTTCCATCCGGGTCTGGGCACCGGTTTCTGGATGCTGCCGACGGTGATGGGTCGCTGGACCGCGGCGAGCAGCGCATGTTCTTGCGCGGTCGCGTGCTGTGCGAAGGCGGCGCCAAACGCATTGGTGGGCAGCCAGATCCAGCCGTCATTGTCGGGCTTGAGTTCCGGTGCCCGGGGGTGTGGGGGATCGCGGTAGAAAACATCGGCGACCGTTTCGCCCTCGTCGGGGGCCAGGGCGGCGACGTAGACCAGGGCCCGGATGCGCGGGTGGCCCGTCGCGCCGATGACGCCGCCGGCGTAGGCATGGCCGGCCAGGACGATCGGGCCCTCGGTGCGGTCGATGGTTCGGATGACCGCGTCCACGTCGTCGTCGAGCGAGGTCAGCGGGATGGGTGCGGCGGTGACCGGGATTCCGGATTGTTCTAGCTGGGTGATGACTCGGCTCCAGCTCGACCCGTCGGCCCAGGCCCCGTGGACCAGAACGACGGTGGGGTTGCCTAAATTGGGATGCACAGCCCAAAATAGTGGCACGCGGTGACCGGCTGGTCAATTCTTTCCTGCGCGATGATCGGCGTCCCCTGGGCGCCGTAGACTGCGGCCTCGTGGGTGACCGGGTGGCCCGCTTGGGCACATCGGCCACACGGGTCTCTCGGAAAGGCGACACCCTCCGTGCCCACCTCATCGCGACAATGTGCGACGGAAGGGATTACGCGTCGCCCGCGGCGAACAGAACATCGGGGTTGAGGATGCCCGCCGGGTCGAAGCTCTGTTTGATGCGGCGCATGAGGTCGACCTTGACCGGGTCCTCGAGCTCGAGGAAGTACGGGGTCTTGGCGCGGCCGAGGCCGTGCTCGCCGGAGATCGCGCCACCCAATTCCATTGCGAGCGCGAAGATGTCGGTCATCAGCTGGTGACGTTTCTCCGGGTCCTTGCAGAGGATGGCCAGGTGCACGTTGCCGTCGCCGGCGTGCCCGCAGCCGGCCGCGGCACCGCCCGCGGCCATCGCCAGATCGCGAGCGGCGGCCAGGAACTTCGGCATCGCCGAGCGCGGCACCACGGTGTCGATGATGTCGTCGGCGCCGATCGCCTTCGCCGTCCAGAACGCCTTTTCGCGCGCCTCGATCAGCTTGCGCGCCGAGGCCCCTTCGAGCACATAGGCGTCCACGGCACCCAACTCGACGACCAGCTCACCGGCTCTTTCGACGTCCTCGCCCAGCCGGTTTTCGGTGCGGTTCTCAAGCGCCACAACGAGATACGCCTGGCAGCTGTCGCGGATGGTGTCCGGAATGCCGAGCTCCAGGTTCTGGGTGTGGATGAGCGCGGCCATCGTCATGTTGTCGATGTATTCCAGGATGTAGGGTCCGAGCCCGCTGGCCAGGACCTTCGGCACCGCCCGCATCACCTGGTCGAAGTCGGCGAACGGGGCCAGCACGGTGGCGCTGTGGTCGAGGCAGGGGTGCAGCTTGACGATCACCTCGGTGGCCAGCGCCAGGGTGCCTTCGGAGCCGACGATGAGCTGGGTCAGGTCGTAGCCGGTGGAGACCTTGGCGATCTTGCCGCCGGTGCGGAAGATCTCGCCGGTGGGCAGCACCGCCTGCAGCCCGAGCACGTTGTGGCGGGCGATGCCGTACTTGACCGCGCGCATGCCGCCGGCGTTGGTGCCGACGTTGCCGCCGACGCTGGAGGACAGCTCGCCCGGGTAGACCATGTAGCGCAGGCCGGTGTCGGCGGTGGCGGCGTCGAGGTCGGTCAGCGTCACCCCGGGTTGGACGACGGCCACCTGGTTGGTGGTGTCGACTTCCAGGACCGCGTTCATCCGCTCGAAGGAGATCACGAGCCCGTCCCTGCGCGGGATCGCCGCGCCGGACAGGCCGCTGCCGGACCCGCGGGCCGTCACCGGGACTTTGTGTTCGGTGGCGGCCCTCAGCAGCTGCGAAACATCCTCTGCCGTAGTTGGTTTGGCGACGTACGCCGGCTTCTGCGGTGCCGTCGTCAACACCTCGTCGTGCGCGTAGTCTTCGGGGATCGCGTCACCGGTCAGCAGGTTGTGCTCGCCGACGATCTCCGCGAACCGCGCCGTCATGTCGCTCACTGAAGGCATTAGGTTGCGCGCCACCTGTCGACATCACCGTCGTCGACGGCATTCTCGAGTTCTTCCAGCTCGCGGAAAAATCGTGCCGTGTCCCGATCGGATAGGTGGCTTGTGCCTGCCGTGATGCGCGCTGGTCGGACCGGAGTGGGCATGACCACCAATGTAGCACATTACGTGCTACATTGGTGAGCGTGGACACAATCGGAATTCGTGAGCTACGCCAGAACGCGAGCGTGTGGATCGCGAAGGTAAAGGCGGGATTAACCATCCAAATCACCGACCGCGGCCTGCCCGTGGCGCGGTTGGTACCGATCATGCCCGCCGAACGCGCCCGTGACCAACTCATCGCCGACGGCCAGCTGATCCCATCAAGCGCACCGCGAGTCCCGCTAAGTACGGCCGATCTCGTCGAAGGTCCGTCGCTCACCGCGATACTGGACGAACAACGCTCCGACCGATGATTTACATCGATACGTCCGCCGCAGTGAAACTCGTGGCGGCTGAACAGGAGTCAGCGGCTCTGATCGATTGGCTCAATGCACACCCTGACGAGAACCTCGCCACCAGCACCGTCGGTCATATTGAGCTGACACGGGCGGCCGCACGAGCGGGACCCAGCGCCGTCGCGCTCGCACGCGATGTCGCCTCGACGATCGACACCCTCATCTTGACCGAAGCCATCGCCTCGGCGTCCGCCACGATCGCGCCTCCCGAATTGCGCACCCTCGATGCGATACACCTCGCCACCGCACACATCCATCGAAAGGCCCTTACCGCGTTCTGTGCCTACGATCGCCGGCTGCTCGAGGCGGCCGAATCGCACAGGCTACCGATCGTTTCTCCGCGGCCGTAATCAACTGTCCGGTCCGCGCTAGCGCCACGCGGACTCTCCGGGCTGAATGTTGATGGCCTGCAACGCCGAAAGCAGCTAGTCGGGCATCAGGAGCCGATCGAGCACCGCCAGCACCCGCGGGTGATCGACCAGCCGGTCGCACACGCGCGTGCGGCTCAGCCGCACGCCAAACCTGCTACTGAGCGTTGATGCAAAGGCTGTGCGTCGAGAGTCGGCGATGTCCCGCTCATCGACGCGAGGAAGCTCGGATGCTATCACTAGATAGATTGTGATAGCATCAGCGGCGTGAAGCAGCTGCTACTCAGGGTGCCCGAGGAGATCCATCGGCGGCTGGTCGCGCGTGCTGCTCGCGAGGGCCGCAGCCTGAACGCGGTGGCGACCGAGATCCTCGACGCGGCCGCCGACGCCGATAGTGGCGATCGGCGCGAACAACTGCGCGCCGCGGCAGCCGCCGCGGGCACGTTACGCCGCGTGAATGCGCGACCAGTTAGTGCCAATCGACGGCGGCGGATCATCGATTCGACGCGGGGCTTCGGTCCACAGATCGACGAGTTGCTCGCGGAAGAGCGCGAGCGGCCGTGATCGCCTATCTGGACTCCTCGGTTCTCGCACGTGCGTACCTTGCCGATGAAGATGGGCACCAGGAGGCAACCGCGCTGCTAGCCGACCCGGACGTTGCCACCGTCACCGGAAGTTGGACCAGGATCGAGGTCTCGGGCGCGCTGGTGCGGGCCGCGCGCGCAGGCCGTGGCGATGAGAAGAGCTTGCTCGCGTTGCTGGATGGTGACCTCGGAGGTCCAGTGATTGCGCTTGGTGCGCCGCAAGACCAGGTTGAGCAGGACGCACTGCAACTGGTCCGCCGACATGCGCTTCGAGCGATGGACGCCTGGCATCTGGCGGTGGCGTCGATCGTTGTTCCGCCGCTGCTCGAGCCCGGGGAGCCGCGGGCGTTCGCTTCGCGCGACGAAGCACAACGCCAAGTGGCCGAAGAGCTTGGCTTCCTTGCGATCTGATCGGGCGAAGTCCGGGGTTCGGGAGAGGGCGGTCACCACGGTCGCGGCGTGCCCCGCCTGGCTCGTGGCGTGACGTGACCATCGAAAAGCCTTCCAACCGAAGCGGTCTGCTTATTTGCCGCTCGGAGTGCATGCGACCTATTTGGTGCGGGACGGCTTCGTGCTCGAACTCATCGACTACTCGAAACGTGAAGTTCGCGCCGGGACTGCACGCGTCATGGATCAGGTGGGACTGACCCATATCTCGTTTTCGGTGTCTGATTTCGGTAGCGTCCTGGAGAAGGTTGCGGAGTTCGGGGGATTGGTGGTCGAGGGAACGGTGTCCCAAGGCTCAGCGATGATTCGGGATCCCGATGGGCAATTGCTCGAACTGCTCGCGGATCAGTGGCTTGCGGGTTTGCCCGCTGCGGCCTTAGTGCTCGAGTCGGTGTTCAGTCAGCCTTTTATGTGGGGCCACGACGGTGCTATAGAGCGGCGTCGCGAGTTCCCAACTCGCGTCGATCCCCCTGGACGGATCAGGTCAGTTTCCTGCCTCCAGGAATTGCATGTTGTCAGCGCCGCCTATCTTTTGCCGTCTTCGCATTGCGACTTCCTGTATCGATGAGACTTGCGATTACCGCATCGGCGTGACACAGCGTCACGCCGATGTTGATCATCTCGGCGCGGCCGCGCTGGTAGAGACCGGATACGGCATCCTCGACGAGGACGGCCCGGTAGTCGCGCTCACAGGCCTCGTAGATGGACATGCGTGGGCAGTTTGGGTAGTTGCATCCGGCGACTACCACGGTGTCCACGTGATTGTCGCGGAGATGGTCGTCGAGCGTGGTTCCGAAGAAGGCGCCCCACCGGGGCTTGTAGAGGATGATCTCCCGATCGGTCAGGTGTTGGGCCCGTCCCGAGAGCAGCAGTTCATCGTCGAGTTGTGCGGACGGGTCGGCTGCTAGGCCTGGTGCCAGGAGCCGTCCGGGTGTACCCGGGCGCAGCACCGGGGTTGGGCCGGTTACGAGGTCTTTGCGCACTGGCTCGGCGTTGCTCCCGTCGGCCAGGTAGAGCCGTACGATGTGCACGATCGGTAGGCCAGCGCTGCGGAATGCCTGACACAGGCTTGCGATTCTGGGTAGGGCCGTTGATGTTCCCGGTATCTCCAGCGGCCCGCCATCGAGTGTGTCCGCTTGAACATCGATCGTCAGCAGGGCTGCAGAATCGAAGTGCGGCTCGACGAGGGAATGCATGCTCATAGCATAGGTACACGCCTTGACGAGATTACCGATGTCGCCGCGGTGCGGGCATGCCTTCATGCTTGAGTGCGGGTGCCGATGAAACCCATTGCGCTAGAGCCTTTTCGGGACACTTGGACAGGAGACAAATGTCACCCATGACGACGATCGAACGTTTCTCGATGTCGATATCCGAGTCGGACGTGTGATCAAGGCCGAAGAATTCCCGAGTGCCCACAAACCTTCCTACAAGTTGTGGATCGACTTCGGCGACTTGGGCATACGCAATCCAGCGCCCAGATCACCGACTTTTACACCGTTGACGAGCTCAAGGACCGGGTAGTGCTGGCTGTGGTGAACCTCCCGTCACGTCAAGTCGCCGACTTCGTCTCTCGGAAGTCCTCGTGTTGGGAGTCGATGACACCGACACTGACCTGGGACGACAAGATCGCCGTCGTCGACCTCGGCGCGGACGAAAACCGGTTCTCACCAGGATTTCTCGATGGCCCGTTGGCCGGTAAGGACCTCGGCGCGATCAAGCGGACGATGTTCCGAGCGGCGCAGCGTTGATCAACCCCTGAAAGCTATTCGCCGGAGAATCGCTCCCAGGCGGACTGGCGCGTGATGCCCAGGGTCTGGCCGATCTTCGCCCACGTGATCCCGCGCCGGCGAAGCTCCCGCACCCAGGACCGCAGGTCGGCCTCGACCTGCCGGGCCACCACGGCCATGCGGGGAATGTGGTCGAGCATCTGCTCGTCGCTCATCGTCTCCCAGATCGGCAACCGGAGCTCGTTCGGCTTGTCGCGATACTCGTCGATGATGGCCTGGGACAGGTCGATGCATTCGTTGCAGATCTGCACGCCCGGTCCGGCCACCAGCTTGTCGACGTCGGTGTTGGACTTGCCGCAGAACGAACACCAAATCTGCGCGGTCTCGTTAGCCGTGAGACTCATCGGCACCCCCTGTTGTCAGGCTGGTCCTGACAAACGGTACGACGTCAGGGGCGACCTGACAAGACTTAGCGCGGAGTTCGGCGAGCAGACGCAGCGTCGCACGCGGAGCGTCGACGGCGCCGACCTCACGCACTACCTGTATCCGGCTCGGAATCAGGTCGAGCGGATCAACCGGAGGCGCTGGCGCTACCATCGCGCGAATGAACTGGCTGCGGTCCGTCTCGCGGCGCGATGCCTTGAGGTACGCCGCCGTCGCGCCGGCGCTGTTCAGCGTCGCCGCGTTGGCTGACGTCCCGCGCGCGAGGGCCGGTCTCGCCGGGACGGCCGTCTTCCTCGATCCGGGCCACAACGCAGTGAACGACGCCTCGATCAACCAGCAGGTCCCCAATGGCCGGGGAGGCACCAAGGCGTGCAACACTTCCGGCGCCGCAGCCGACGACGGCTATCCGGAGCATGCGTTCACTTGGGCGGTCGTCGGGCTGATCAGCGGCTCGCTCAACCAGATGGACGTTCGCACCCAGCTGTCACGCGACGACGACAACTCCACCGGCCCCTGCGTGGATCAGCGCGCGGCACTGGCCAACGCGATGCGGCCCGACGCGATCGTGAGCATCCACGCCGACGGCGGACCCGCGTCGGGCTCGGGATTCCACGTGAACTACTCCAGCCCGCCGTTGAACGACGTCCAATCGGGGCCCGCCGTCCAGTTGGCGCATACGATGCGGGATGCCTTGGTGCAGGCGGGTTTTCACCCCGCCACCTACATCGGGTCGGACGGCCTGTACGGGCGCGACGACCTGGCCGGGCTGAACCTTGCCCAGTACCCGGCGGTACTCGTCGAACTGGGCAACATGAAAAATCCCGACGAGGCCGCGCGGATGGAAAGCCCGGACGGCCGGGCAAAGTACGCCGCCGCCGTCACCCAGGGGATCGTGACGTTTCTGAACGCAAAAGCCCCGACGGGTTAGCGTCGGCTCAGCTGCCGAAGCCTCCGCCTTGGGGCGCCGGCGGGGACGGCGAAACGCCGAACGCTAAACCAACTGGGCGATTGTGGTCACGACGATGAGTGCCAGCACGGCGGTCCCGATGGTGTACACCGAGCGGCGCGGAGTGATTTGCGCCGGGCGCGGGTGTTGCTGCAGCGCGCGCTGGCGCCGCAGCGCGATCACGTAGGTGCCCAGCGCCACGGCGGCGGCCAGAAACGCGGGGATCAACCCCGCCGGTCGGACGGGGCCGTGCAGGTTCCTGATCATCAGCAGCGCGCCATTGGCCAGGAACGCGAACGAGGTTCGCGTCCAGGCCAGCGTCGTCCTGTCCGCCGCGGGCATCATCGAGTCGCTCAACCCATGACCGCCTTTGCGATCACCAACCCGAGCGCGACAACCCCGACCACGCTGAGACCGACCGCGAGGTAGGCCGGCGTGGGGTGACGGGGGAGCGGGTCGCCGTGACGCATGGCGCGATCCGCCTGGTGCCAGCGCAGCAGGCCCATTCCGCTGGTGAGGGTCGCCAGCACCGCGAGCCCCACGCCGAGCGTGCGGCGCGCGCCGGGGACCGTCAGCTCCGGAACGAGCTGCACCAGGGCGACCGCCGCGGCGAGCAACCCCAGCGCGGTGCGTTGCCAGGACAGAAAGGTCCGCTCGTTGGCCAGGGTGAAGCGGTAGTCGGGCTCGACGATGTTCTCGGTGTCACGCTCCGCGGGCGTAGTGGTGTTCTCGGCCACGGGCCACCTCGCATGGCGTCGGAGGGCAAGGGTTTCGACACCGAAGATTTTAACGAACGCGCGGCTGCCACGCCGGGTTGCCGGCCGCCTCGGGTTTGCGACCGCGTTCGTCGCCCGCCCGCTGGCCGCTAACGGCGCGCCGACCCGGTCAGCGATTGACCGTTGGCGGCCTGCAGCAGGCAGATGGCGGTGCTCGGCGTGGGGTTGGCGCCGGTTCGATCTTGATTCGAGTCGATGAGGTACGTGATCGAAAACGGGCTACCGGCAACGGGCTGGCCGGTGTAGGGCGGGAATCCGGCAGCGCAATCCCGATTGGCGACGTCGGCGATGGCGGTGTCGACGGCCATGGGGGCGCGCAGGTAAACCTCGGCCAAATGTGCTGTCGCACAATCGACCACGGTGACGGTGACGCGGCTCAGGTCGGCCGGCGGCAGGTCGGCCACGCACTCGCCGACCTGCAGGTCGATCCACTTCTCGGTCCGCGAGCCGGGCGGGGAAGGAGCGGCGGTCGCGGTGACCGTGGCGCAGGCGAGCAATGCGCTTGCGGCCAACCCGCAATACAGGCTTCGCATCGCAGCCTCCTCGATCCGGCCGGTTAGTGCCGCAGTCTACGCAGAAGCCAGTGCCG
This sequence comes from Mycobacterium heidelbergense, assembly GCF_010730745.1. Lineage (NCBI taxonomy): Bacteria > Bacillati > Actinomycetota > Actinomycetes > Mycobacteriales > Mycobacteriaceae > Mycobacterium > Mycobacterium heidelbergense. The sequence continues at coordinate 4,010,374 of NZ_AP022615.1, forward strand.
GGTCGGGCTTTTCCGACGACATCGACAGGAACCCGCGCACGCAGCGCGCGGCCAGCAACCAGTTCGCCGGCTTCCTCATGTCCAGCCCACCGAGGAGTTGTTTGATCATCGTCAGTGTGTCGAAGTAAATGCGTTCGCACACAAGCGTTTCCGTGTTGTCAAACACGAAGTAGGCGGTCATGCGGACCCGGAAGCGGCTGCCGGTGGGCGGCACCTTGCCCAGGTAACCGCGATGGGTGCCCATGAGCCAGAACTCGACGATCACCGCGTCGGCGCTGTGCCGCAGCGCGATGATCTCGTGGTCCTGATCGGGAAACGCGGTTCGCGTGTAGGCGTAGTAGCCGCGCACCGCCTGCTCGCCGTCGTGGACGACCATCTGCGGGATCAGCTCGTAGCGCGGATGCGGGAAGGTCGACAACACGTCGTCCCAGGCGTGGCGGACCTCGTCGTGGAAGTGGTCGAGCACGAGTTTCTGGCGGGCGGCCAGCACCTCGGGCGGGGGAAACGCGGGAAGGGTCACCTCGCGAGCGTAAACCTGCGCGTTTCCCACCGCGAGCAGTCGCAGAATCGCACGATTCGCGGCTGCGCAGTGCGATTCTGCGTCTGCTCGCGGGGAATGGGTGCGCGGGGAATGGCTCGCGGGGAATGGGTGCGCGGGGAATGGGTGGGCTAACCCCGCGGGGGAGTCCAGGCGACCGGCAGCCTCTTGATGCCGTGGATGAATTGCGACAGCAGCCGCGCCGGTTCCTCGACGGCGACGATGTCGGGTATCTCGCGGCGCAATTCGTCGAAGACGACCCGGATCTCACGACGAGCCAGGTTGGCGCCCAGGCAGAAATGGGCACCCCCGCCGCCGAAGCCGAGATGCGGATTGGGGTTGCGGGCCACGTCAAAGGTCCAGGGATCGGCGAACTTTGACTCGTCGCGGTTGGCCGAGTTGTACCAGAGCGCCGCCTTGTCGCCGGCCCGCATCTCGACGCCGCTCAGCTCGATGTCCCGGGTCAGCGTGCGTCGCATGTACACCACCGGCGAGGCCCATCGCACGATCTCCTCGACCGCGGTGGGCGTCAGGCGGTCGAAGTCGGCCCACCACTTGTCGCGCTCCGAGGGGTAGCGGGACAGGGCCAGCACGCCGTGGCTGATCGCGTTGCGCGTCGTCTCGTTGCCGGCCACCACCAGCAGGATGAAGAACGACGCGATCTCCTGTGACGTCAGCCGGTCGCCGTCGACCTCGGCTTCCACCAGGCTCGTGGTCAGATCGTCGTGATGGTTGGACCGACGGTCTTCGGCCAGCGCGACGGCGTAGGCGCCGATCTCCATCGAAACCTGAAGGAACTCTTCGAAATCGAGGGTCAGATCGGGGTCGCCGAACCCGAGAATCACGTTGGTCCAGTGGAAGACGCGCTGATGATCCTCCTCGGGAATCCCCATCATGTCGCAGATCACCTGCAGCGGCAGCGGCCCGGCGAGCTCGCTGACCAGGTCGGCCTCGCCGCCGGGATGGTTGGCGGTCAGCGAGGTGACCAGCCGGTGGGCCCGCTCGCGCACCGACGCCTCGATGCGGGCCACCACCTTCGGGGTGAACGCGCGGCTGACGATCGAGCGCAGCCGCTGGTGTCGCGGGTCGTCGAGCACGATCATCGAACCGAAGTACTCGGCCAGCTCCGGCGTCTGTTCGGCGATCGTGATGCCGCCGGCGGAGCTGAAGATGTCGGGATGGCGGCTGGCGAAGTGGACGTCGTCGAGCTTGGTCAGCGCCCAATACCCGTTGCCAGATTCAAACCCCTCGTACTCGATCGGGGGCCAGAACGAGATCGGGGCCTCTCGGCGCAGGGTGGCGAAAGTGCCGTCGCGAACGTCGTCATCGAGGCCCCAGAACTCCAGCGACTCGAGATGGATGTCGGCGAGCGGGATCTCGGGCGGTGGCGCCCCGTTGGCTCGAGTCGCGATTCCGGTCCTGACGCTCACCTGAGTCCTCCCGCCGTCAGTGCGTACATACGGTTCTCGCGGGCGTTCCCACCGTCGCCGTCGCATCGCTCACCACGTTGCCGTCGACCAGGATCTTGCACGAGATGGGTCCCGGGCCCTGGGCGCTGATGACGAAGACCTGGCCGCCGAAAGCGGCGAACTCCGTCGACCACGGCAGTTTCGCGTTCACCGCGCGCCGCTGACCGGCGTCGGTCTGATACGAGATGTATTCGGCGACGGGGGAGCCGCCGCTGACCTCGTAGCGCACCGTGGGAAAGTCGTTCGCCGCGTTGGCCACCCCGCACACGCCGGTAAGCCCGATGCCGATCGCGAACAGGATCGAGGACCCGCGCAGATGACTGGTCATGGTTGTCCATCGTGTCACCAGGAGCGACGTGGTGCTAGGGGTCACAGGTCCGCGGGCTTAGTGTGAAGCGGGGGTAACGATCGGGAAGGTGGCTATGTCGGAAAGCGACTCAAAGCGTGTGGTGGTCTGGGGCACCGGCTTCGTCGGCAGGATGGTGATCGCCGAGATCGTCAGGCATCCGCTGTTCGAGTTGGTCGGCGTCGGCGTCAGCAACCCGAACAAGGTCGGCCGCGACGTCGGCGACATCTGCGGGCTGCCCGAGCCGGTGGGCGTGATCGCCACCGACGACGTCGACGCCCTGATAGCGCTCAAGCCCGACGCGTTGGTGCACTACGGCCCCACGGCGATGCACGCCAAGGAGAACATCAGGCTGATCACCCGCTTCCTGCGGGCCGGCATCGACGTGTGTTCGACGGCGATGACGCCGTGGGTCTGGCCGACCATGCATCTCAACCCGCCGAACTGGATCGAGCCCATCACCGAGGCCTGCGAGGCGGGCGGATCGTCGTGCTTCACCACCGGCATCGACCCGGGATTCGCCAACGACCTGTTCCCCATGACGCTGATGGGCCTGTGTTCCGAGGTGCGGCGGGTGCGCGCGTCCGAGCTGCTGGACTACACCAACTACGAAGGCGACTACGAAGTCGAGATGGGCATCGGCCGGGAACCCGAATACAGCCCGATGCTGGAAAACCGCGACGTGTTGATCTTCGCCTGGGGCGCCACCGTCCCGATGATCGCGCACGCCGCCGGCATCACGCTCGACGAGATCACCACCACCTGGGACAAGTGGGTGACGCCCACCGAGCGCAACTCCGCCCGTGGCGTCATCAAGCCCGGACACGTCGCCGCCGTCCGGTTCACCATCAACGGGGTCTACAAGGGTGAGACGCGCATTCAACTCGAGCACGTCAACCGCATCGGGCTCGACGCGGCGCCCGACTGGCCGTCGGGCCACGACAACGACGTCTACCGGGTGGACATCGAAGGGACCCCGAGCATCTTCCAGGAGACCGCGTTCCGGTTCACCGACGGCTCGGGCCGCGACGCCGCGACGGCCGGGTGCCTGGCGACCGGGATGCGGGCCCTGAACGCGGTCCCGGCGGTCAACGACCTGCGGCCGGGCTGGGTCACCCCGCTCGACCTTCCGCTGATCGCCGGGGCGGGCAACATCCGCTGAGCGGGTCGCATAGCTGCGGCCCTGCCGTCACACAGCGCACGCATAGCCGACGCCGTAAAAGGCTATAGGTAATAGCGGCACAATCGGGAGGATGCGGGCACCGCGCCGCTGAACACGGGGATTGGACACATGGCCGACGAAGCTAGGCCCGCGCTGGGCCTGTCGATTGGCGCCACCAACCTGGCGGCGGTAACCGCGGACCTCGCGATCGTCCGCAAGCCCGTCCTGACGCTGTATCGCCAACGGCCGCCCGAGGTCGGCGTGCCGCCGGAAAACCCCAGGCTCGACGAGCCGGGCCTGGTCATCACCGACTTCGTGGACCGGGTCGGAGACCCGGTCGGAATCGTGGCGGCCGACGGTTCGGTCCACCGCAGCGAGGCATTGGTCGCCGACGGGCTGCGTGCCCTGGCCTACGCCGCCACCGGTGGACGGGGCCTGCCCGACGGCGTCGCGGTGACCTATCCCGCCCACTGGTCCGCCACGTCGGTGGACGCCATGGGCGGCGCACTGAACCGGGTACCCGAATGGTCGGAACGCGCGCGGCCGCCGCTGCTGATCCCCGATGCGGCCGCGGCGCTGTTCGCCGCGCGGACCAACCCCGGCATACCCGCCCGCGGGACCGTGGCGGTGTGCGATTTCGGCGGCAGCGGCACCAGCATCACGTTGATGGACGCCGCCGGTGACTACGAGCCCGTGGCCCCGACCGCGCGGCACCACGACTTCTCCGGCGACATGATCGACCAGGCGTTGCTGACCGCCGTCATAGCCAATCTGCCGGGCATGTCCGGCACCTCGGCGATCGGCCCGCTGAGCCGGCTGCGGACCGGATGCCGAAGCGCCAAGGAGCAGCTTTCCTCAACCACGGCGACCACGCTCGGCGACATCCGGCTTACCAGGAGCGAACTGGACGACGCGATCCGCGCGCCGCTGAACGGCCTCGTGGCGCTGCTGGATGAAGCGTTGCGGCGCAACGGGATTCGCGATCTCGTCGCGGTCGTTTCGGTGGGCGGTGGAGCGAACATCCCGGCCGTGACCACGACGCTGTCGGGGCATTTCCGGGTCCCGGTGGTCACCACCCCGCGTCCGCAACTGACGGCCGCCATCGGTGGCGCCCTGCGGGCGGCGCGCGGCCCCGACGACAACAGCGCGACGGCGCTGACCCCGGCCGCCTCGGCGACGGCGACGGACCTCGCTCCGCTGGCGCGGGCGGTGCGGGCGCAGCCTCCGGTCGAAGGTGCGGTCTCGAGCATGATGCCCGCGCTGGCCTGGTCGGAGGCCGACGGATCGCGGGCCATGCCCGCCGGCACGGGCGAATATCCGAAGCCGGGCGGATCCGGCTACACCTCGGCCCGTCCGGCGGTGAAGTTCGAGCAACCGGCGCGCCCGCCTTCGGAACCGAAAAAGAGGCCGATCATTCCCTGGTCCCGGGTGCCGGGGGTGGCGATCATCGGCACGGCGGTCGCGCTTCTGCTGGTCGGGACCGCGCTGGCGATCGCGTTGAGCTCCGGCGACAATCCCGCGACGACGCCGGGAACGAGCACGACGCCGGCTGCCCCGGGGCCGCCGCCCAACGGCGGAACTTCGCAGCCCGCCCCGGCGCCCCCGTCACCGCAGCCGCCCCCGTCGTCGACCGCCGACACCAACCCGCCGGCCACCACGGATACGCCGACGACCGCCGTCCCGCCGGCGGCTCCCCAGGGCCCGGTGACCGAGGCCCCGGCGCCGCCGGCCGCCCCGGCCGTTCCACCGATCCCGCAGATCCCGCCGATTCCCCCGATCCCGCGAATCCCCGGACTCGGCGAAATCCCCGGCCTGGGCGTCCTCTCGGGCGCCCACTAAGCCGAATTAGCAGTCGGCTCAGCGCTTTTCGCCCTTGTTCTCCGCGGCCGAGACCTTCTTCAGCTCCTCGTTCAGCGCCTTGTCCTTCTCGACCTGGCCCTTCCCGGATTGGGCGTCGCCGGCTTCGGCCTTCGCGTCCGAGCCCGCGTCGTCGGGGACTCCGTATTTGGGGTTGCCGTCCTCGTCCAGCCAGTCGTTGACCGCCGTGCCCGAGACCATTCCGCCGGAACCCGGCAGCACCAGGGTGGGCCGGTCTTGGTAGGCCGTCATCATCTCGGCGGCCTTTTGTCTGTCCTGTTCGTCCGGCTCCGGCTTTTCGGTCGCCCGCTGATCGCCGTGTTGGCCGGCCGCTTCGTCGTCCTGCACCGTCATGCACCTACCCCCTACCGTCGCAGTCGCGACTATTACCGGGATTACCCCCTTCGGGATGGTGCCGAAACTGCCGCGAGCGCTTGACCACCTCTGCCGCGAGGGTGCGTGTTTGCACACGACACGCCGCTTCCGGCTGGCATTCTGCGCACGCTCGCGCCAGGCAGGCTCAGTGGCCCCGGGTCACCCACTCCTCGTAGTGGACGATCTCGTCGCCGACGGTGGTGCTGTCGCCGTGGCCGGTGTGGACGACGGTGTCGCCGGGCAGCGTGCCCAGCCGGCCCGAGATGGACTGCAGGATCGTCGGGAAGTCGGAGTACGAGCGGCCGGTGGCGCCCGGGCCGCCGGAGAACAGCGTGTCGCCGCTGAACACAACCGCGAGCTCAGGCGCGTACCAGCACACCGACCCGGGGGAATGGCCCGGGGTGTGCAGCGCCCGCAGCTCCGTGCCGGCGACGCTCAACCTGTCGCCATCGGAAACGGCACGAAAGCCCTTGTCGGGGTGGGTCATTCGCCACAGCACCTCGTCGCCGGGATGCAGCAGCACCGGCGCGTCGAGGGCCTCGCCCAGCTCGGGCGCCACGGTGACGTGGTCGTTGTGGCCGTGCGTGCACACCACCGCGACCACGTTGCGGCCGCCGACGGCGGCCAGGATCGGCTCGGCGGCGTGGGCGGCATCGAAAACCACCACCTCGGAGTCGTCGCCGACGATCCAGACGTTGTTGTCGACTTCCCAACTGCCGCCGTCGAGTTCGAAGGTCCCATGCGTGACGACCCGATCAATCACAGGATCACCACCGAACGCAGCACCTTGCCGCCGTGCATCCCGTGGAACGCCTCCTCGACGTCGTCGAGCCCGATGCGTTCGGAGACGAACTTGTCCAGCGGGAGTCGGCCCTGCAGGTACAGGTCGATCAGGGTGGGGAAGTCGCGTTCGGGCAGGCAGTCGCCGTACCACGACGACTTCAGCGACCCGCCGTGGCTGAAGAAGTCCACCAGCGGCATGTCCAGGCGCATGTCTGGGGTCGGAACACCAACCAGCACAACGGTTCCGGCCAGATCGCGGGCGTAGAAGGCCTGCTTCCAGGTCTCCGGGCGGCCCACGGCGTCGATCACCACGTCGGCGCCGAACCCGTCGGTGAGGTCTTGGATGGTCTTGACGACATCGAATTCCCGGGCGTTGACGGTGTGCGTGGCGCCGAACCTGCGGGCCCAGTCCAGCTTTGTGTTGTCGGTGTCGACCGCGATGATCCGCCTGGCGCCGACGAGCGCGGCCCCCGCGATCGCGGCGTCGCCCACGCCGCCGCAGCCGATCACGGCGACGGTGTCGTCGCGGGTGACCGCGCCGGTGTTGATCGCGGCGCCCAGCCCGGCCATCACCCCGCAGCCCAGCAGGCCCGCGACCGCGGGATCGGCCTGGGGATCGACCTTGGTGCATTGGCCGGCGTGCACCAGCGTCTTGTCGGCGAAGGCCCCGATGCCCAGGGCCGGGGTGAGCTCGGTGCCGTCGGTCAGTGTCATCTTCTGTGCGGCGTTGAAGGTGTCGAAGCAGTATTGCGGCCTGCCGCGTTTGCAGGCCCGGCACTGGCCGCACACGGCGCGCCAGTTCAGGATCACGAAGTCGCCCGGCTCGACGGCCGTCACGCCCGGCCCGACCGCCTCCACCCGGCCGGCCGCCTCGTGGCCGAGCAGGAAGGGGTACTCGTCGTTGATGCCGCCCTCGCGGTAGGTCAGGTCGGTGTGGCACACCCCGCAGGCGATGACGTCGACCACCGCCTCACCGGGGCCGGGGTCCGGGACGACGATGTCCACCACCTCGACGGGTTCACCCTTCTTGCGTGAAATCACTCCGCGCACTGTCTGACTCATGGGCTCCAACCTACTGGCCGTCGCCATACATCTCTCGGCGGGCTGTCCACCCATGAGCCGGTGTAGCGTCCCTGGGCGTGACGGCTTTGGAGACCGCCGAACAGTTCACCGAAAGAATGGTCGCGACCATCGACGGCGCCAGTCTGGTGCTCCTGCTGAGCCTTGGGCATCAGACGGGTCTGCTGGACACGATGGCCGGGCTGGGGCCCGCCACCAGTGCGCGGATCGCGGAGGCCGCAGGCCTCAACGAGCGCTACGTCCGGGAGTGGTTGGGCGGCATGACCACCGGCCGCGTCGTCGACTACGACCCGGCGACCGCCGCCTACGCGCTGCCCGCCCACCGCGCGCGCGTGCTGACCCGCGCGTCTGGGCCCGACAACCTCGCCGTGGTCGCACAGTTCGTGCCGCTGCTCGGCGAGGTCGAACAAAAAATCGTCAGGTGTTTTCGGGAGGGCGGCGGCCTGCCCTACAGCGAATTTCCGCGCTTCCACGCGCTGATGGCCGAGGAAAGCGGTGCGGTGTTCGACAGCTCGCTCGTCGACGTCGTGCTGCCGCTGGTCGACGGCCTCCCGCAGCGCCTGCGCTCCGGGGCCGACGTCGCCGATTTCGGTTGCGGCAGCGGTCATGCCATCAACGTGATGGCGCGGGCGTTCCCGGCGAGCCGGTTCACCGGCATCGACTTTTCCGACGAGGCCATCGCGGCCGGCATCCGGGAGGCGGCTCGCCTCGGCCTGACGAACGCGGCCTTCGAAAGCCACAACCTGGCCGCGCTGGACAAGGCGGCCGCCTACGACGTCATCACCGTGTTCGACGCCATCCACGATCAGGCGCAGCCGGCGCGGGTGCTGGAAAACATCCATCGCGCCCTGCGCCCCGGCGGAGTTCTGCTCATGGCCGACATCAAGGCGTCGAGCCGGCTCGAGGACAACGTCGGCGTCCCGATGAGCACCTACCTGTACACGACCTCGCTGATGCACTGCATGACGGTGTCGCTGGCGCTGGACGGCGCCGGCCTCGGGGCGGTCTGGGGAACCCAGCTGGCCACCCAGATGCTCGCCGACGCCGGCTTCGGCGACGTGCGGGTGGCCGAGGTCGAGTCGGACCCGATCAACAACTACTACATCGCCACGACGTGACGCGCGCCGCTCTCGACGCACTCGACGACTGGCCGGTCCCCGCCGCGGCCGCCGCGGTGATCGGCCCGACCGGCGTGCTGGCCTGTCACGGCGACACCGGGCGGGTGTTCGAACTGGCATCGGTGACCAAGCCGCTGGTGGCGCGCGCCGTGCACGTCGCCGTCGAGGAGGGGGTCGTCGAACTCGACACCCCGGCCGGCCCGCCCGGCTCCACCGTCCGGCACCTGCTGGCGCACGCGTCGGGCCTGGCGATGCACTCCGATCGCGTGCTGGCCAAGCCCGGCACCCGGCGGATGTACTCCAACTACGGCTTCACCGTCCTGGCCCGGACGGTGGAGCGGGAGTCGGGCATCGAGTTTGGCCGCTACCTCGTCGAGGCGGTCTGCGAACCGCTGGCCCTGGGTAACACCCGGCTGAACGGCGGCGCCGAGGCGGCCGGGTTCGGGGCGACCTCGACGGTCGCGGATCTGGCGGTCTTCGGCCGTGACCTGCTGCGCCCGGCGACGGTCTCGCCGCAGCTGCACGCCGAGGCGACGGCGGTGCAATTTCCCGGCCTGGACGGCGTGCTGCCCGGATACGGCGTCCAGCGGCCCAACGACTGGGGGCTGGGCTTCGAGATCAGGGATACGAAATCGCCACACTGGACGGGCGCGCGCAACTCGGCGCGAACCTACGGCCATTTCGGCCAGGCAGGCGGCCTCATCTGGGCGGATCCCGAGGTGGGGCTGGCGCTGGTGGTCCTCACCGACCGGGATTTCGGCGAGTGGGCGCTGCGGCCGTGGCCGGCGATTTCCGACGCGGTGATACGCGAGTACGGCTAATTCGCACCACACACTAGCGCAACATGGGTATCACAGGGCACAATAGACACGCAGGGCACAAACATCGCAAATACTCACAAGCTCTCTCGCTTATCGGATCCGCCAGGTCGTTGGGGAAGACGTCCCTCGTGGAACCGAAGGAGCAGGAGATGCGTGCGTCGAACCAATTCGCCGACGTGACGACGGGCGTGGTGTATGTCCACGCCTCGCCCGCGGCGGTATGCCCGCATGTCGAGTGGGCGCTGTCGTCGACCCTGCAGTCCAAGGCCAACCTGGTGTGGACGCCGCAGCCCGCGATGCCGGGACAGCTGCGCGCGGTCACCAACTGGGTCGGGCCGGTGGGCACCGGCGCCAGGCTGGCCAACGCGCTGCGCTCCTGGTCGGTGCTGCGTTTCGAGGTCACCGAGGACCCCAGCCCGGGAGTCGACGGCCAGCGGTTCAGCCACACCCCGCAACTGGGCCTATGGAGCGGGTCGATGAGCGCCAACGGCGACGTCATGGTCGGCGAGATGCGGCTGCGCGCGATGATGGCCCAGGGCGCCGACACGCTGGCCGTCGAGCTCGATTCGGTGCTCGGGACCGCGTGGGACGAGGCGCTCGAGGTGTATCGCGACGGCGGCGACGCCGGCGAGGTGACCTGGCTCAGCCGCGGCGTCGGTTAGACGACCTCCGGCTGCACCGGGGTGGCCGACACCGGCATGTCGACGTTGCCCCGGCACGCGCCGCTGAGGATGACGGTGCGAGAAACACCTGTTAGGGCGCCATTCGCCGCGGGCGTGTAGACCGTGACGGATTTCGCCGGGTCGTGTTCGACCGCGCCGTTGACCAGCAGGCAGTCGAAGTTCCCGCTCGTTTGCTGCACCCACTGGGACCCGTTCCAGGTGTATTGGACGGATCGCGGCATGTACTGGTTCTTGGGCGCCGGCGGGTTGGCGACCGTGGCGACGCAGACACCCGTCGAGCAGCTCGACGTGAACGAGTAGCTGGCCCGCTGCGCGTATTCGGGCTGGCGGGCCACCGCGCTGGTGCCGGTCTTCTGGTTGGCGGAGAAGGTGAGCAGATACTGCCCGTTCCAGGCCGACGCCCCGCTGGCGGACGCCGTCGGCGCAAGCCCCACCAATCCGCACAGCCCCGCGGCCGCCGCCACGAATAGCCCGATCCTGCGGTGTCCCGACATTTTGCCTCCCCGAAAGAACATCACGCCAAGATGTCGTTTCGGACGCGGAAGTCGTTACATACGGGTTGGGCGAAGAATCTGCAGGGCGGCGGGCACCGCGGAGATCTCGGCGGGCAGCGGACACGCGAAGTCGCCGTCGGCGTACACGTTGATGCCCGGGCACTCGACGTGGATTGAGGCGGCGCGCGCCGTGCTCACCTCGGGGAGGTCGACGTGCGTGCCCTTCATCACGGTGGGGAACAGGCGGACCAGCTTGGTCCGGGACGCCGAATGCGCCATGGTGATGTCGAGCAGGCCGTCGGTGGGATCGGCGTTGGGGCAGATCAGCAGCCCGCCGCCATAGCTGCGGGTATTGCCGAAGGCCGCGAGCGTGATGTCGGCGTCGATCTCCCGGGTCCCGTCGAGCACCATCCGGAACGGCAGCAGCCGCAGCCGCGAGAGCTCGGCGAGCATCGCGACGTAGTAGCGCAGCCGCCCGTGGGGCCAGCTCATCCGGTTGGCCCGATCGGTCACCAGGGAGTCGAACCCGGCGGCCGCCACCGTGCCGAACCACTTGTTGATGCCGTCGCCGTCGCGAATTCGGCCGAGGTCGATGGTCTCCGTCCAGCCGTCGATCACGATGTCCGCGGCGGCCTCGGGATCCTTCGTCGGGATGCCGAACTCACGCGCGTGGTCGTTGCCGGTGCCCGCCGGGATGATGCCCAGCGGAACGTCGGTGCCCGCCAACACCTGCAGCGCGTTGGAGACGACGCCGTCGCCGCCGGTGACCATGAGCGCGTCGGTGCCCCGGTCCAGGGCCGCGGCGGCGAGGTAACGCGCGTCTTCCGCGTCGTCGCCAATGATCTCGACGACCTCGATACCCCGATGCCGCAGCCGCGCGATCGCGATCTGCGCCGTGCGCACGGCGGTGCCATGGCCCGAAACGGGATTGGTCAGCGCGGTGACCTTGCCGATTTCGCGCTTAGGCATGGCGGGTCACGGAATCAGCTTGCCGGGGTTGAGGATTCCGGCGGGGTCCAGCGTCGACTTGACCGCGCGCAACACCCGCACACCCAGCTCGCCCACCTCGTCGCGCATCCAGGGCCGGTGGTCGGCGCCGACCGCGTGGTGGTGGGTGATGGTTCCGCCGGCCGCCACGATGGCGTCCGACGCGGCCTTCTTGGCGGCCCGCCACTGCTCGATCGGATCGCCCCGCTGCCCGGCGACGACGGTGAAGTACAGGGAGGCGCCGGTGGGATAGACGTGCGAGATGTGGCACATCACCAGCGCCGGTGTTCCGCTGTCGGCCAATGCGTTGGTGAGCGCCTGTGTGACGGCGGCTTTGAGCGCGGGGACGTTGGACCAGTCGGTGGCCGTCTCGAGGGTCTCGCAGAGCGCGCCCGCCGCCAGCAGCGAGTCGCGCAGGTACGGCGCGCCGAACCGGCCCCGCTCCCAGGCGCGCGCCGGCCCCTCGCCCAGCGAGGTGCCACCGTGGGCCGCCAGCAGCGCGCCGGTCTCGGTATGCCGGCTCTCGACGTGTTCCCTGGTGCCCTCGAACACGGTGATCCCCAGGCATCCGCCGGCGATCCGGCTTTCGCCGATGGCCTCGGTGGTGGCGAGGTTGACGCCCGTCTCCGCCTCGTCGGAAAGCCGGATGACGGTGGGGCCGGTGGCGTTCTGGGTGACGGCGCGTAGGGCCGCCGCTCCCGTCGTGAAGTCGGGGAACGACCACGCCTCGTAGCGGACGGCCTCCGGGATCCGGTGCACGCGCAGCCGCACTTGGGTGATGACGCCGAAGGTCCCCTCCGAGCCGAGCAGCAGCTCGCGCAGGTCCGGGCCCGCCGCCGATTCCGGCGCGCGCCCCAGATCCAGCGTGCCCGCGGGGGTGACCATCCGCAGCCCGGTGACCATGTCGTCGAACCGGCCGTAGCCGGCCGAGTCCTGTCCGGACGATCGCGTGGCGGCGAACCCGCCGATCGTCGCGTACTCGAAGCTCTGCGGGAAATGCCCCAGCGAGAAGCCGCGTTCGCCGAGCAGGCGTTCGGCGTCGGGCCCGGTCACCCCGGCGCCGAGGACGGCCTGGCCGGACACTTCGTCGAGGTCGAGGAGCTCATCGAAGCGGCGCAGGTCGAGCGACACCACGGCTTCGAACCCGCCGCGGGTGGGGTCGAGCCCGCCGACCACGCTGGTGCCGCCGCCGAACGGGATCACGGCGATGCGGCGCTCCGAGCAGTGGCGCAGGATCGCGGCGACGGCGTCCTCGCCGCCGGGCAGCACGATGGCGTCGGGCGCGTCCTGCACGCCGGTGTCCTTGCGGCGCAACAGGTCCAGGGTGGACTTGCCGCCGGCGTGCAGCAGCCGGTCGCGGTCGGCGGTGCGGCAGTACTCGGCGCCGACGATCCCGGCCAGCGCGTCGCGGTCGGCTTGTGCCAGCGCCGAGGGGCGCAGCCGCACCTCGTCCGCGTCGAGTTGAGGCTCCTTTGAATCCTCAAGGCCGACAGCCTGTTTCAGCAACGCGCGGATGCCGTCGGACAGGGGCTTGGCCGCCGCGGGGTCCCCCCACGCGTCCCACTTCATCGGCGGCTGGAGGTCCCCGGGCTGGGTCATGCGTTACAGTATTACACATGCTGTCAATCAGTAATGCCGGTGTGGACACCGGCGAGCGGATCCTCGCGGCGGCGGCCAGCTGCGTGGTCGATTTCGGGGTCGACCGGGTGACCCTCGCCGAGATCGCCCGGCGCGCGGGCGTCAGCCGGCCGACCGTCTACCGCCGCTGGCCGGACACTCGGTCGATCGTGGCGGCGCTGCTGACCCAGCACATCACCGGCGTGATGCGCGATGCGCCGTTGCTCGGCGACGACCGGGAATCCCTTGTGCGACAGATCGTTACGGTGGCCGACGTGCTGCGCCGCGACGAACTGGTGATGTCGGTGCTGCACTCGGCGCTGGCGCCGACCTACATCACCGAACGCCTGGGGACCAGCCAGCAGATGTTGATCGACGCCCTGGCCGACCGGCTGCGGGCGGCCCAGCGCCACGGCAGCGTCCGCCCCGGCGACCCGCTTCAGATGGCCACCATGGTGTTGCTGATCACCCAGTCGACCATTCAGTCCGAACGGATCGTCCGGCCGATCCTCGACGCCGACGCGCTGGCCGTCGAACTCGCCCACTCGCTGAACGGGTACCTGTCGTGACCTCGGCGGCCCTGAACGCCGCCCGCCGGGCCGCGGACTTGACCGCGCTCGCCGAGGGCGCGCCGGTGGACGTCGTCGTGATCGGGGGCGGCATCACGGGCGCCGGGATCGCCCTGGACGCCGCGTCGCGCGGCCTGCGGGTGGCGTTGGTGGAAAAGCGCGATCTGGCGTTCGGCACCAGCCGCTGGAGCTCGAAGCTGGTGCATGGCGGCCTGCGCTATCTGGCGAGCGGTGACGTGGGCATCGCGCGGCGCAGCGCCATCGAACGCGGAATCCTCATGACGCGCAACGCCCCTCACCTCGCCCGCGCGATGCCGCAGCTGGTCCCGTTGCTGCCGTCGATGGGTCACACCAAGCGGGCGCTGGTGCGCGCCGGATTCCTGGCCGGCGACGCGTTGCGGATGCTGGCGGGGACGCCGGCCTCGACCCTGCCCCGGTCGCGCCGGATTCCGGCGCGGCGGGTCGTGGAGATGGCCCCCACGGTTCGGCGCGACGGCCTGGCCGGTGGCCTGCTGGCCTACGACGGGCAGTTGATCGACGACGCCCGGCTGGTCATCGCGGTCGCGCGCACCGCGGCCCAGCACGGCGCCCGGATTCTGAGCTACGTCGCGGCGTCCGAGGCGACCGGCACGTCGGTGCGGTTGACCGACCGGCGCACGGGACAGTCGTTCGAGGTGTCGGCCGGCGCGGTCATCAACGCGACCGGGGTGTGGGCGGGGGAGGTCGACGGGTCGCTGCGGCTGCGGCCCAGCCGCGGGACCCACCTCGTCTTCGATGCCGGCGCCTTCGGGAATCCCACTGCGGCCCTGACCATTCCGATTCCCGGCGAGCTCAACCGCTTCGTGTTCGCCATGCCCGAGCAGCTGGGCCGCGTCTACCTCGGGCTCACCGACGAAGCGGCCCCCGGCCCGATTCCCGACGTGCCGGAGCCGTCGTCGGGGGAGATCGCCTTCCTGCTGGACACGGTCAACACCGCGCTGGGGGCCGCGCTGGGGGCCGCCGACGTGATCGGTGCCTACGCCGGGTTGCGGCCGCTGATCGACACCGGCGAGGGCCGCACCGCCGACGTGTCGCGCGAGCACGCCGTGGTCGAAGGGCCGTCCGGCGTCATCAGCGTGATCGGCGGAAAGCTGACCGAATACCGTTACATGGCACAGGATGTCCTGGACCGTGCCGTGGGATTGCGACGCCTGCGCGCCGCCGGCTGCCGGACCCGGAACCTGCCGCTGATCGGGGCGCCGGCCAATCCCGGGCCGGGGTCTCGGTCCGGCGCCGGTCTGCCCGCGTCCCTGGTCGCGCGCTACGGCGCCGAGGCTTCCCACGTCATCGCGAGCGCTCGCTGTGAGCGCCCCACCGAGCCGGTCGCCGAGGGCATCGACGTGATCCGGGCCGAGTTCGAATACGCGGTGACGCACGAGGGCGCGCTCGACATCGACGACATCGTCGACCGGCGGACCCGGATCGGGTTGGTGCCGCGCGATCGCGAGCGGGTTGTCGCGGTGGCCGAGGAGTTCCTGGCGTTGCTGGGCTGATCGCCGTGCTTGCGGCCGGGTTTGCGGCCCCGGTACATTGAGACGGAACCGTAGCGTATCGCCTGAATCGAGGAACATCCGCCATGCCCGCCGACAGCGTTCGAAGCGACCGGGCGCGCCGACCGTCGGGCAAAAATCCTGGACGCTTCGATCCCTCTCTGGACGGCGCAATCCTCGAGGCCGCGCTGCAGGGGCTTGGCGAACAGGGCTACGACCGGATGAGCATGGACGACATCGCGTCGCGCGCGCGGGTGGGCAAGGCCGCCATCTACCGGCGCTGGCCGTCGAAGGCCGCGATGGTGGCCGACGCGATCGCGCATTGGAGACGGGGACTGGGACCGGTGGAGCCGCCGAACACCGGCAGCCTTCGCGGTGACATCGATGCCCTGGTCGCC
The DNA here is from genome assembly GCF_010730745.1 of Mycobacterium heidelbergense. Lineage (NCBI taxonomy): Bacteria > Bacillati > Actinomycetota > Actinomycetes > Mycobacteriales > Mycobacteriaceae > Mycobacterium > Mycobacterium heidelbergense. Next base: position 4,026,200 of record NZ_AP022615.1, read on the forward strand.
GCGGCACCGGACTTCGACGAATCGGGTCTGAGCACGGTCAAGATGATCGTCGGCGCGGCGACGGCGGCGATGAACGACCCCGTTCTGGCGGCGGCGCTGGACGACCTTGTGCTCTCGGTGCCCCGCCGGGTGGTCAGCGTGGTCCTCGACCAGGCCGTGGCCCGGGGGGAGATTTCGGCGGGCCGCGATGTGACCCTGATACCCGACGCCCTTCTGGGCCTCAACCTCCTGCGGGTGGTGACGGGACGACCGATCGATCGCGTCTACGTTCGACGCGCCCTCGAAGAGGTGCTGCTGCCGCTCGCGACCTCTGCTGCCGTCGAGTAGCAGCCCCTGATCGCCTCGGGGCCCTTGCGCTCCGGGGCGACCCGTGCCAGTCTCGATGCAGAACGGAACCGATTAGTTCCGCCTGTTTGGTCCTAACGCCTACGGGAAGCGAGCTCGCCGCATGACGCGTCACAACCGGTTGGTGTGTTTGCTACGGGTGGTGGCGACGTCCGTCGTGATCGTGGCGGCGATGTATCTGCTCTTGCTTGGTGTCTCGCCGCTGCTGCGGGTGAAGTGGATCAGTGACAGGATTCGCCGGTTCACCAAGACGGCCAATCGCCCCATGCGCAGGATCGCCGGTACCCGCGTGGGAATGCTGTACTTCAACCTCGGCGCTCTGCATCACGTCGGGCGCCGCAGCGGGCGAAGCTACGTCACCCCGCTGAGCGCGTACCGCCTCGGGGACGGCTTCGTGCTGGGGGTCGCATACCCCGAAGTCGATTGGTGCCGCAATGTTTTGGCCGCCGGGACATGCACGCTCACCTGGAATGGCAAGGAGTACGCGCTGGAAAGGCCCGAGCTGATCCCCGCCGCCGAGGCGATGAAGGCCTATCCGCCGCTGGTGAAGCCCTTCATCGTCGGCCCGGGAACGAAGACGTTCCTCTGGCTGCATCCGGCCGGCAGGACCCCATCCGTGGAAGGGAAATGAGCATGAACGTCACGCGTGTCCCCGTTCTCATCGTCGGCGCCGGCGTGGGCGGGCTGGCCACGTCGGTTCTGCTGGCCAAGTACGGCGTTCGGTCGCTGCTGGTCGAGAAGCGGCGCGAGGTCTTCATCTATCCCAAAGCCCGCAACCTGAGCTTCCGCAGCCTGGAGATCCTGCGCTCTCTGGGCCTGAGCGACGAGGTCCACAAGGTTGCCGAAGGCGTGTCCGGCATGGTCGTCAAGCCGACGCTGAACAGCCCGGACGAGGCGCCGGCCATGGACGTCGACGCCATATTCGCGCCCTACGCCGGCCTGAGCCCCGAGCCGCCCGCACAGTATTGCCCGCAAAGCAGGCTGGAGCCGATGCTGTTGGCCGAGACGCGTCGGCAGGGTAGCGAGGTTCGCTACGGAACGGAGGTGTTGTCGTTCGAGCAGGACGACGACGGCGTGACGGTGGTTGTGCGCGAACGGGATTCGGGCGCGACCGAAAGCGTGCGCGCCGACTACCTCGTCGCCGCCGACGGTGTGCACAGCCCGATCCGGGACCGGCTCGGCGTCACCACGTCGGGATACGGCGCGCTGCCGATCTTTGTCGTCTTCGCCTACTTCAAGGCGCCGTGGCGGAAGTTTGTCCCGGACCTGGGCGACGGGGATGGCGTGCAGGTCAAAAACGCCGATGTGGACGGGATCTTCCTGGTCGTCGAGGACGACCTGGGCATGTTCATCACCACGTACCTGCCGGGCGAGGGCGAAACGGCGGAGCAGTTCACCCCGGAGTACTGCGCCGAGCTGCTGACGCGGGCCATCGGTGAGCCGATCGACGTGCAGATCATCGAAGTCGCCTCGTGGCAACCCTACGAGCGGGTGGCCAACCAATTCCAATGCGGGCGAGTGTTTCTCGTCGGCGACGCCGCCCACACCATGCCGCCGTTCAAGGCCGGCGGGGCGAACACGGCCATCCAGAGCGCGGACAACCTGGCCTGGAAGCTCGCCGCCGTGGTGAACGGCCAGGCCCGGCCCGCGCTGCTGAACACCTACCACGCCGAGCGGCACCCCGTCGGACGGTTCAACGCCCGCCAGTCGCTGAGTGGGCCGCCGCTGGTGCTCCTCAGGCTGGACGACAACCGACCGCAACTGCCGCCGGACGAAGAGGAGCCGATGTTCGCCCTGCTCATCGGCTACCAATACCGCTCGGCCGCAGTCATTTCCGATGAGCCCCCGGCTGCGGACACGGACGCCGTGTCGTTGGTGGACGAGTTGCGGGGGCAGCCCGGCACCCGGGTGCCGCACGTGTGGGTGCGGGAGGGGGTGTCGACGCTCGACCTGCTCGGGCCCGGGTTCACCGTGCTGACGGGGGACGAGCGATGGGGCGCCGCGGTGGATTCGGCGTCGGCCCTGGGCATTCCGATCATCATGCAGCGCATCGACGACGACGCCTGGGTTGCGGCCACTGGGCTCGCGCCTTCCGGCGCGCTGCTGGTCCGCCCCGACGCCTTCGTGGCATGGCGTGTGGACGCACTGCCCGCCGATCCGGAAGGCCAACTGCGCCGGGCACTCTCGCAGGTCCTGGGCCGCTAGCCTGCCGCGAGCAGACACAGAATCGCACGGCGCGGGGCCCGCGCGTGCGATTCTGCGTCTGCTCGCCAGCGTTAGCCAGCCAGACGCGGACGCTCTAGATGGGTGGCGATTCGTAGGGCGAGGCGATCGGGTTCGCGCCTTACGTCATGGACGACGATGGGAATGATCGTCCAGCCGATCTCCTGGATTTTGCCCCACCGTCTTTTGTCGCGGAGCATCTCCTTCGGCCCCGCATGCCAATCGATGCTTTCATATTCAGCTGCCAAATGCACTTCCGGCCAAGCGAAGTCGACGCGCCAGAGCTCGCCGTCATGGTCGCGGATTGGATATTGGAGCTCCGGAAGCGGTAGGCCGTGGTCGATCATCACGAGCCGGGCCTCGCTTTCCATGGCCGATTCCGCGCGTCCATCGGCAAAGGGGAGGAGTTCGCGCACCGCCACAATGCCCCGACGGCCTCGCTGCTCGGCGACGGCGCTTTCGATTTCGGTCCGGGTGCACCGCAGGGAATGCAATGCGGCGTCGAGCGTTGCCAGTGCTCGCGGGCGCCGCAACTGCCGTGCGACTTCCACGGCGGTCCATGCCGGCGTGGTCGCCAGGCGCCCTGCCGTCCGTCGCAGCGGGGCGCCGGTGCGTTGGTGAACCATTAGTCCGGTCGTGGGGCGCATTCGTACACCGGGATCGAGCACGTGGGTGGCAGCGGTGTTTTCGGTATCGAAGCCGTATAACGAGGCGGCTGTGCCCATGCAGGCGACGGCCGGTCGGCCCATGAAGATGTCGAGCGCGGCCAGGCGGCCCAACAGATCTGGTTGCTCGGCCGCGTAGACGCCATACCACACGCGAATCAGTTTGCCGTTCTTGACTTGAACGTCGAGCTGTTGACGAGTCATGACCGTCAGCAGTTGTGTGGTTGTGGCGAAACCGCCGGCCTTCTCCAGGACCGCAAGAGCATCGGTGTGCATCGCGGAAGCATGCGGGGGCTATTCGGTATCGACCAGTCACCCCTGGGGATAACGCGCGCGAGCAGACACAGAATCGCACGCGCGGGCCCCGCGCAGTGCGATTCTGCGTCTGCTCGCGCGCGAAGGGGCTCGCGAGGGTGACTACAGCGGGATGTTCTTGTGGCGGCCGCGGCGCGCCGGCGCCTGGGCCAGCGCCTCGGTGAGTTTGCTGCGGGTGTGCGCCGGGTCGATCTTCTCGTCGACCACACCGATTTCGATGGCGCTGTCCACCCCACCGGCGATCCGCTCGTGCTCGGCCGCCAGCTCGTCGTGCAGCGCTTCGCGCTCGTGCTCGGCGGCGGCGGCCAGCTTTTTCTTGTGCAGGATGCCGACGGCGGCTTTGGCGCCCATGACGGCGACCTCGGCGTCCGGCCACGCGAACACCTTGGTCGCGTTCAGCGAGCGGGAGTTCATCGCGATGTAGGCCCCGCCGTAGGTCTTTCGGGTGACCAGCGTGACGCGCGGAACGGTGCACTCACCGAACGCGTGCAGCAGCTTGGCGCCGCGGCGCACCACGCCGCCCCACTCCTGGTCGACACCCGGGAGATAGCCGGGAACGTCGACGACCACAATCAGCGGAATCCCGAACGCGTCGCACAGGCGCACGAAACGGGCCGCCTTCTCGGCGCTTTCGGAGTTCAGGCAGCCGCCCAGGCGCAGCGGGTTGTTGGCCAGCACGCCGACCGTGCGGCCCGACAGCCGGCCCAGCCCGACCACCATCGACGGCGCCCAATTGGCCTGGAACTCGTCAAAGGACGGCGTGCCGTCACCATTCGAGTCGAGGATCGCGGTCACGATCGGGTGCACGTCGTAGGCCCGCCGCGCCGATTCGGGCAGCAGCGCGTGGATGTCGGTGTCACCGGCCTCGGCCTTGCTGCGGTCGAAATGGCCCTGCTGGCAGAACAATCCGACCAGCCGGCGGCCGCGCTCGTAGGCGTCGAACTCGTCGTCGGCGACGATGTGGCACACCCCGGACTTCTTGTGGTGGGTTTCCGGCCCGCCGAGCGAGGCCATGTCGACGTCCTCGCCGGTGACGCTGCGCACCACGTCGGGACCGGTGACGAACACCCGGCTTTCCGGCGCCATCACGATGACGTCGGTCAGCGCGGGCCCGTAGGCGGCGCCGCCGGCGGCGAAGCCGACGACCACCGAGACCTGCGGAATGTAGCCGGACGCGCGGATCATGGCCTCGAACACCGTCCCGACCGCGTGCAGGGCCTTCACGCCTTCGGCCAACCGGGCCCCGCCCGAATGCCAGATGCCCACGATCGGGCTCTGCTCCTCGATGGCGGTGTCGTAGGCGTTGACGATGTGCGCGCAGCCCTCGGTGCCCATGGCGCCGCCCATCACGGTCCCGTCCGTGCAGAAGGCGATGGTGCGCATGCCGTTCACCGTCCCGGCGGCGGACAGCACGCCCGAGCGGTCACGCTCGTGCAGGAGCTCCACGCTGCCGTCGTCGAAGAAATTGCTCAGACGCAACAACGGGTCGCGTGGGTCGAGCGATTCGCCGACCGACTCGGGGGCCATGATCGTCATCGCGGGTCTCCTGTTCCGAGTGTGCTCGGGGTACAAAACGGGGTTCAGTACCGTCCGAAGGCGATTGCGACGTTGTGCCCGCCGAATCCGAACGAGTTGTTGATCGCGTACTGGTAGTTGCCCGGGCGCGGCTTGCCGGCCACCACGTCCAAATCGATCTCTGGATCGAGGTTCTCCAGATTCAGTGTCGGCGGAACCACCTGATCGCGCAACGCGAGCACGGTCAGGATCGACTCCACCGCGCCGACCGCGCCCACCGAGTGGCCGAGCGCGGCCTTGGGCGCGTAGACCGCCGCCTTCCTGCTGCCCAGCGCGTTGTTGATCGCCTTGCCCTCGGCCAGGTCGCCCACCGAGGTGCCGGTGGCGTGGGCGTTGATGTGGTCGATGTCGTCCGGGGTCAGGCCCGCAAGCTGGATCGCGCGGCTCATCGCGTGCCCGGCGCGTTCCCCGTTGGGATCCGGCGCCACCATGTGGTACCCGTCCGAGGTGATGCTGGCGCCCATCAGCCGGGCCAGGATGTTGGCGCCGCGGGCCTTGGCGTGCTCCTCGGTCTCGATCACCATCAGCGCGCCGGCCTCGCCGAACACGAAGCCGGTCCGGTCCCGGTCGAACGGGCGGCACGCGCCCGCCGGGTCGTCGTTCTTGGTGGACATGACGATTCGCATCTGGGCGAACGCGGCGATCGGGACGGCCTCGATCTTGGTCTCGACGCCGCCGCAGATGGCGATGTCGGCCTCACCGAACACAATGTTGCGCCACGCCTGGGCGATGCCCTCGGAACCGGACGCGCACGCCGACACCGGCGTGATCACGCCGGCCTTGGCGTGCCGCTCCAGGCCCACCGCCGCGGCGGCGCCGTTGGGCATGTACTTCTGCACGCCCAGCGGAGAAACGGCCTTGATACCCCGGGCGCGCATGTCGTCGTAGCTGAACACCATCTCTTCCGACGAACCCATCCCGGTGCCGATGGACACCATCAGCCGGTTGGTGTCGACCTCGGGCGAGCCGGCGTTCTCCCACACCCGGCGGCTCAAAACGGTGGACATCCTTTGCAGGTAACCCATCCGGCGCAGCTCGACGCGCGTCAGCTGGCTGTCAAACTCCTCCAGCAGGTGTCCACCGATGCGGACCGGGAGATCGAACTCCTCGACGAACGGGTCGTCGAGGACACGGATGCCACTTTGGCTGTCCAGCAACAACTTCCAAGTGTTCTCGGCGTCTGTTGCCAGTGCGGTCGTCATGGCAACGCCGGTAACGACTACATTCGGGAGCGCTTTCCCGGTAACCAGCTCTGTCATGGGTCTTGCGAGGGTTCCTTCCGTGTTGTCCGGCTCCTCCTCGGGCCGTTTGCGGCCCGCGTCGTCACCGGACGCCGTGCTTTAGTAACGCCCGAAGGCGAGCGCCACATTGTGGCCGCCGAACCCGAAGGAGTTGTTGATCGCGTAACGGAAATCGCCGTAGCGGGGTTCGCCCGCGACAATATCGAGGTCGATCTCGGGATCCGGTGTCTCGTAGTTCAAGGTGGGGGGTATGACGCCGTCCCGAAGCGTCAATACCGTCAAAATGGATTCCAGCGCGCCGACCGCACCGATCGAATGGCCCAGCGCCGACTTCGGCGCATACACCGCGGCCCGCTCGCAGCCGGCCACCCGGATGGCGTTGGCCTCCGCGGCGTCGCCGATCGGCGTCGCCGTCCCGTGGGCGTTGATGTGGTCGACATCCTTGGCGGACAGGCCCGCCAACTCCAGCGACCGCGTCATTGCCCGGCCGGCGCGCACGCCGTCCGCCGCCGGCGCCACCATGTGGAAGGCGTCCGAGGTGATGCCGGCACCCAGCAGCCGGGCCAGCGGCTTGGCGCCGCGGGCCTTGGCGTGCTCCTCGGTCTCGATGAGCATGAGCGCCCCGGCCTCGCCGAACACGAACCCGTCGCGGTCCTTGTCGAACGGCCGCGACGCACGCTCGGGTTCGTCGTTGCGGGTCGACATGGCCCGCATCATCGAGAACGCCGCGATGGGCAGCGCCTCGATGCCGCCCTCGACGCCACCGCACACGGCGACGTCGGCGTCGCCCATGACGATCTGGCGCCATGCGTGGGCGATCGCCTCCGAACCCGACGAGCAGGCCGACACCGGGGTCATCACCCCGGCGCGGGCCCCCAGCTGCAGGCCCACCACCGCCGCGGCCCCGTTCGGCATGATCATCTGAACGGCGAGCGGGGACACCTTGCGGGGGCCGCCCTCGTTCATCAGGTCGTAGCTCTCGATGACCCGCTCGGCGCCACCCAGGCCGGTGCCGACCACGACCGTGAACCGGTCGGGATCGACCTCCGGGCTGCCCGCGGTCTCCCACAGCTGACCGCTCAGCAACTTGCTCATGCGCTGGACGTACGACATGCGCCGCATGTCCAGCCGGCCCATGTGGTTGTCGACCGGTTCCTTGAGGTGACCGCCGATCTTGACGGGCAGGTCCCACTTGGTGACGAACTCGTCTTCGAGGACGTGGATGCCGCTCTCGCCGGCCAACAAACCCTTCCACGTGCTCTCGATGTCCGGCGCGATCGACGTCGTCGCCGTGACGGCGGTTACCACGACGCTGGGGTAACCGCCATTAGCAGTGGAAGGTTTGGTCACTTGCTTTCCGCTTCCAGCCTTGCCTGGACGTTGGCCACGGCCTCGGGGTTCTCCGTCTCGAGCTTGGCGCGCAGCGCCTCGGCGGCCTCGGGGTTTTCTTCCTCGAGCTTCTGGATGTAGGCGACGACGTCACCGACGGTGCGCAGGCCGGCGAGGTCCTCGTCGGGAATCTTGACGCCGTACTTGTCCTCGGTCTGCACCGCGATCTCGACCATCGACAGCGAGTCGATGTCCAGGTCGTCGACGAACGACTTCTCCGGGGTGACCTCGGACGGCTCGATGCCGGTGACCTCTTCGATGATCTCGGCGATACCGGCGATGATTTCTTCCTGAGTGACGGCCACAGCCTTTTCCCTTCGTAATGTGTTGTGTGCAAATCGCATTGACGTTTGCAGTTGTAATTGTTCTGGCAGCAGCCGACGGTTTAGAGGTTCGCCAACTCGTCCAGATCTGCGGGTGACTTGACGGCGCGGGCCGTCACCCCCCGAAGTTCGCGCTTGGCGATGCCGGTGAGCGTGCCCGCGGGGGGAAACTCCACGATCGCCGTGACAGTGTTCTCGGTGCCTTCACGCAGATACTCGGTGCACAGGTCCCAGCGCACCGGCTGGGTGAGCTGGGCGACGAGTGTGTCCATCGCGGCGGCGGCGGAGGCGACGGGTTTTCCGTCGCGGTTGGACAGCAGCGTGGCGGTGGGCTCGGCGGTCATGACGGCGGCCGCCGCGGCGGCGTAGCCGTCCAGGGCCGGGGCCATGTACTTGGTGTGGAACGCCCCGGCCACTCCGAGGGCGCGCACCCGGGCCCTGGCCGGCGGGTCCTCGGCGAGCTTCTCCAACGCGGCGAGCGGGCCCGCCGCGACGATCTGGCCGGCACCGTTGCGGTTGGCGGGGACCAGCTCGAGCTGCTCGAGGCGGCTCAGCACCTCGGCCTCGTCGCCGCCGAGCACCGCGGACATGCCGGTCGGCTCGACGGCACACGCCTTGGCCATTTCGGCGCCGCGGGTGGCGGCCAGCGCGACGGCGTCGTCGGCGGCCATCACCCCCGCGATCGCATAGGCGGCGATCTCCCCGACCGAGTGACCCGCCACAATAACCTCTGCGTCGCCGAGCAGGCTGCGCTTGCTCAGCTCCTGGTGGGCCAGCAGCGTGCTGGCGACGACCAGGGGCTGCGTGACCGCGGTGTCGGTGATCTCCTCGCTCGACGCCGTGGTCCCCAGCTGCACCAGATCCAGGCCGCAGGCCTTCGACCACAGGGCCAGCTGGTCCGCGGCGCCGGGCAGCTCCAGCCACGACGACAGCATGCCCTCGGTCTGCGAACCCTGTCCGGGCGCAAGCAAAGCGATCACGTGTCTAAGAGAACACTGTGGAAACGGTTTTGGCGGGTGTAACAGATTATGAACCTCGTCTTAGGTTTTTGTATACACCTTACAAAACGGCTCGGTAAGCTACGTTTTTGATATCGTGCCGCAATCTGTTGCCTGGATCACTATCCCTCGGGCGGGCCCGCAATACCGCTTCTGACCGGCGGGGGAGCCGGCGCAACAGCGTTGTTGGCAACGCTGGACGGCTGCGCGGGGTAGTTGAGCTGCCCGACGGTCGACGCCACACGCAGCACGTATGCATCGCGCGGCTGGGTGGGATCGCGCCCGGTGAAGTCGGTGATGCGCTTGAGCCGGTACCGCACCGTGTTTGGATGAACGAACAACTTTCGGGCGCAGGCCTCGATGGCGCCGCCGCAATCCAGGTACGCGTCGAGCGTCTCGATCAGTGTCGGCCCGGCGTCGGCCAGCGGCCCCATCACGTCGGTGTGCAGCGCCACGATCGCCGACGCGTCGCCCATCAGGGCGCGCTCCGGCAACAGCTCCCGGGCCAGCACGGGCCGCGGCGCACCGCCCCAGCCGGCGACCGCGTTCATCCCCGATATCGCCTCGCTGGCGCTGTGATAGGCCGCGGTCAGCATCGGCGCGGTGGGCCCGATGACCACCGGGCCGTCGGAGAACGCGGTCAACAGGTCGCCCAGGAACTTGTCGGTCGGCGACAACTGCCCCGACACGATCGCCACCAGCCAGGTGCCGTGCACGTCGGTGAGGGCCGCGCGCCCGTGATGAGCGGCGGTGTCGCGGACGATTTGGCTGGCTCGTTCGCTGGCGCCCTCGCCGTTGGTGTTGTCGCGGCCGGGGGCGGGCGTGCCGACCACCACGGTCGCCGGCGCGGTGGTGTCCCAGTTCAGCGCGGCCGCGCGGGACAACAGCTCGGGGCCGGTGTCGCCGCGCACCACCGCGTCGACGACGCTGGCCTCCATCCGGCTGTCCCAGGTGCCGCGGGCCTCGGCCGCGTCGGCGTAGGCGGAGGCGAAGCTGAACGCGAGGTCGCGGCTGTACTTCAGGATGCCGACCGTCAGCGCGGTCAACTGCTCCTCGGAGCGGGCCAGCAGCGGCACCACCTCCTCGAAGAACTCCATGGTGACCCGCACCATGTCCACGCTGTGGCGCAGCGCGATCCGCCGGGTCAGGTCCTGGGGCACCAGCTCGAACGCGCGCGCCGTGTAGTTGACGTTGTTGTGCGGGTCGTGCATCCACTCGACGAAGTTCACCACCGCCGTCTGCACCACTAGGGCCACGCTGGCGCGCTGGGAGGCCTCCAGGTCGGCGAAGAACGGCAACCGCTCCTGCATGGCCGAGACGGCCTCGGTGGACAGTCGCCCCGAGTATTGCTTCAGCCGGCGCAGCAGCGACTCCGGCACCGAGTCCAGCAGCTCGAGGGGCGACCTCGGCTTGGCGAACGGCCCGGCGAACGGATTGTCATTCACCCCTAAAACCTACGCTAGATTTCTGGGACTTTCCGCCAAAAGCGGGGCCGCGTCGTAGCGGCTCGCCCCGGGGCGGAGGCCGGCGCGTCACGGGGCGGAGGCCGGGCGCGTCACGCTGGCGTGACGCTCGGCGGCCGAGGGCGGCCATCGAGCGGCTCGTCACGCTGGCGTGACGCTCGGCGGCGAGCGCCACGCTGGCGTGACGGTCGGCGGGCGAGGGCGCGGCCGGCGGGCGAGGGGGCCCCTCGGCGGGCGAGGGCGGGCCCTCGGCGGGTTACGCCCCCGGACCGGGATCGGACGTCTGCGCCGGGGCGGCCTGCACGTCGTCGATCCGGTACTGACGGGCGGCGGCCACCGCGACCGACGGGTCGATGTCGCCGTCGCGCGCCAGCGCCTCCAGCACCGCGACCACCTGCGACTCGGCGTCGGTGTTGAAGAAGCGCCGCGCGGCGGGCCGGGTGTCGGAAAAGCCGAACCCGTCGGTGCCCAGCGTGACGAAGGTGCCCGGCACCCACGGCCGGATCTGCTCGGGGACGGCGCGCATCCAGTCCGACACGGCGATCACCGGCCCGGCCGCATCCGCGAGGGCCCGGGTCAGGTAGGGGGTGCCGGCCGGCCGGTCCGGATGCCGCAGCCTGGCCCTCTCGACGGACACGCCGTCGCGGTTCAATTCGCCCCAACTGGTCACCGACCACACGTCGGCGGCGACATCCCACTCGGCGGCCAGCATCCCCGCCGCCTTCAGCGCCGCGGGCATGGCCACCCCCGAGGCCAGGATCTGCGCCTTGCTGGCCCGCTGCTCGGTGGCGGCGTGGTAGCGGTAGATGCCGCGCAGCACGCCCTCGGGATCGAAGTTGGCCGGCTCGGGCGGCTGTACGTACGGCTCGTTGTAGACGGTGATGTAGAAGTAGACGTCCTCCGGGTTCTCCCCGAACATGCGGGCCAGCCCGCTCTCCACGATGTAGGCGATCTCGTACGCGAACGCCGGATCGTAGGCCACCACAGCCGGATTGGTGGCGGCCAGCAACAGCGAGTGGCCGTCGGCGTGCTGCAGGCCCTCCCCGGTCAGCGTGGTGCGCCCGGCGGTCGCGCCGAGCAGGAAGCCGCGTGTCATCTGGTCGGCGGCGGCCCACAGGCCGTCGCCGGTGCGCTGGAACCCGAACATGGAATAGAAGATGTAGATCGGGATCATCGGCTCGTTGTGCGTCGCGTACGACGTGCCGGCCGCGATGAACGACCCCACCGACCCGGCCTCGTTGATGCCCTCGTGCAGGATGTGCCCGGCTTCGCTTTCCTTGTAGGCCAGCATCAGGTCGGCGTCGACGGCGGTGTACAGCTGGCCGAGGCGGTTGTAGATCTTCAGCGACGGGAACCACGAGTCCATCCCGAAGGTGCGCGCCTCGTCGGGAATGATCGGGACTATCCGCGGCCCAACTTCCTTGTCGCGCAACACTTCCTTGAAGGTGCGCACCGTCGCCATGGTGGTGGCGACCTCCTGGTTTCCCGATCCCTTCTTCAGCGCGGCGTAGATCTCGCGCCCGGGAAGCCGCAGCGCCTTGGCCTTCGTCCGGCGCTCGGGCAGGAAGCCGCCCAGGGTGCGGCGACGGTCGAGCATGTACCGGATCTCCGGCGCGTCGGGGCCGGGGTGGTAGTAGGGCGGGAGGTAGGGATTCTCGTCCAGCTGCGCGTCGCTGATCGGAATCCGCATGGAATCCCGGAAGGCCTTGAGGTCTTCCAGCGCAAGCTTTTTCATCTGATGGGTGGCGTTGCGGCCCTGGAAGTGCGCGCCCAGCGAGTAGCCCTTGATGGTCTTGGCCAGGATCACCGTCGGCTGTCCCTTGTGGTCGATGGCGGCGCGGTAGGCCGCATAGACCTTGCGGTAGTCGTGACCGCCGCGCTTGAGGTTCCAGATCTCGGAATCCGTCATGTGCTCGACGAGCGCCTTGGTGCGCGGGTCGCGACCGAAGAAGTGGTCGCGCACGTAGGCGCCGTCGTTGGCCTTGTACGTCTGGTAGTCGCCGTCGGGCGTGCTGTTCATCAAATTGACCAGCGCGCCGTCCTTGTCGGCGTGCAGCAGCGCGTCCCATTCGCGGCCCCACACCACCTTGATGACGTTCCAGCCGGCCCCGCGGAAGAACGACTCCAGCTCCTGGATGATCTTGCCGTTGCCGCGCACCGGGCCGTCGAGGCGCTGCAGGTTGCAGTTGATCACGAAGGTCAGGTTGTCCAGGCCCTCGAGCGCGCCGACGTGCGCCAGCCCGCGGCTCTCCGGCTCGTCCATCTCGCCGTCGCCCAAGAAGCACCACACGTGCTGGCCGGAGGTGTCCTTGATGCCCCGGTCGTGCAGGTAATGGTTGAACCGCGCCTGATAGATGGCGTTGAGCGGGCCCAGCCCCATCGAGACGGTGGGAAATTCCCAGAAGTCGGGCATCAGCCGCGGGTGCGGGTAGGACGGCAGGCCGCCGCCGGGATGGCTGTGCTCCTGGCGGAAGCCGTCGAGCTGATCCGCGCTGAGCCGACCTTCCAGGAAGGCGCGGGCGTAAATCCCCGGGGACGCGTGGCCCTGGATGAAGATCTGGTCCCCGCCGCCGGGGTCCGATTTGCCGCGGAAGAAGTGGTTGAAGCCGACCTCGTAGAGCGCCGCGGACGAGGCGTAGGTCGAAATATGGCCGCCCACACCGATTCCCGGCCGCTGGGCGCGGTGCACCATGATGGCGGCGTTCCACCGGATCCACGCCCGGTAGCGGCGTTCGACGTCCTCGTCGCCGGGGAACCACGGTTCCAGTTCGGTGGGGATCGTGTTGACGTAGTCCGTCGACGTCAGCGCGGGGATGGCCACCCGCTGCTCACCCGCGCGCTCCAGCAGCCGCAGCATCAGGTAGCGCGCCCGCGCCGGCCCGGAGCGCTCCAGTAGCTCGTCGAAGGACTCCAGCCACTCCGACGTCTCCTCGGGGTCGATGTCCGGCAGGTAGGACGCCACGCCTTCGCGGATCACCCGAACCCGATCGGGTTCGCTTGCGCTGCTTGGGGTTTTGGCCAGATCGTGGCGCACGAACTCGGTGGTCAACTCACTGCTCCTGTAGGTGGCGGTTTCTCCGCTTGCGCGTCGTCCCCCTATCGTGCCGCACCGAGGTTTCGGGCGGGTAGCCGCCGCCCGCCGAGACCAACCCGGCGTGTAATGGGTGGGGCCAAATCGGCACCCGGTAACGTCAGCAGCCGTGCTCATCGGATGGCGTGCCGCCCCTCGCGCGCAGGTGGGGGACCTCCCCAGGCGAGGCGCGCTGGCGCTCGGCTGTGTCGCGGCGGTGCTGATGGGCTTGATCAACGTGGTGGCGGGATGTACCACCGTCACCAACGGCACGGCCACGCCCGATGCGAACGTCGCCCCGGCCTACCGGCAGTCGGTGTCCGCGTCGGTGTCGGCCTCGTCGGCGACGTCGCGCATCCGGGAGTCCCAGCGGCAACAATCGCTCACGACCAGGGCGGTGCGCACCTCGTGTGACTCGCTGGCCACCAGCGCCAAGGACGCGATCGACAAGGTGAATACCTATGTCGCGGCGTTCAATGGGGGCCGCAGCACCGGCCCCGCCGAAGGACCGGCGATCGGCGCGCTGAACGACAGCGCCACCACGCTCTCCTCCAGCTTCAGCGATGCGCTGTCGCAGCAGCTGCGGGACGCGTTCAACGCCTATATCGACGCGGCGCGGGGAGTGGCCAACGCCATCGGCACGCACGCGCCGATACCCGAGTTCAACAGGCGGGTCGACCAGCTCAACGACACCAAGACGAAGGCGCTGAAACTCTGCCTGGCGTCCTTCTGAGGCGGCTCACGAGGCAGGGGTATGGACCGCGTTCTGGCCTGTGTGATGATAATTCCCATCGCACGGCGCGCGGATGGTTTAAGGAGGCTTCACGGTGGTCGCGGCGGATCACGCCCCGAGCTACGCTCAGAAATTGGGCATCCAACGAGACCAGGTCGTCCAGGAATGGGGCTGGGACGAAGACACCGACGACGACATTCGTGCCGCGGTCGAGGAGGCGTGCGGCAGTGAGTTGCTCGACGAGGACAGCGACGAGGTCATCGACGTCGTGCTGCTGTGGTGGCGCGAGGACGACGGCGACCTGGTGGACACCCTGATGGACGCCATCAGCCCGCTGGCCGAGGACGGCGTGATCTGGGTGCTGACGCCCAAGACCGGCAAGCCCGGTCACGTGCCGCCCGCCGAGATCGCCGAGGCCGCCCCCACCGCCGGGCTGATGCCGACCTCGTCGGTCAACCTGGGCGATTGGAGCGCCAGCCGACTGGTGCAGCCGAAGTCCCGGGCCGGGAAGCGTTGATGCTGCCCGTCGGCACCACCGCCCCCGACTTCACATTGCGCGACCAAAACCAGCAGCCCGTCACCCTGAGCTCCTACCGCGGTGCCCGCAACGTCCTGGTGGTGTTCTTCCCGCTGGCGTTCACCGGGATCTGCCAGGGGGAGCTGGACCAGCTGCGTGATCACCTGCCGGACTTCGAAAACGACGACAGCGTGGCGCTGGCGATCTCGGTGGGCCCACCGCCCACGCACAAGATCTGGGCTCTCGAGAGCGGGTTCACGTTTCCGGTGCTGTCGGATTTCTGGCCGCACGGCGAGGTCAGCCAGGCCTACGGCGTGTTCAACGACAACGCCGGCTACTCCAATCGCGGCACCTTTGTTATCGACCGGTCGGGGATAATTCGGTACGCCGAGATGAAGCAGCCCGGTGAAGCCCGCGACCAGCGGCTGTGGATTGACGCGCTGGCGGCTTTACGGGCCTGACGTTTTGGGTGCTTGGCCGCCGGGCGTGTAGCCTGCGGCGGGCGTGGGGCGCGTAGCTCAGTGGTAGAGCTCTGGTTTTACACACCAGCGGTCGGCGGTTCGATACCGTCCGCGCCCACCACTGTTCATACAGGTCAGCGAGACCTGTCTCGATAACGCGCCCAAATACGCGCTGAACATCTCGAAGAGGGCAGTCCAATGGAGAACGATGACATCGCGGCGCATAGCCTGTGGCTCGCACTCATCCTTCTGACTGGAATGGTCGCCGCGGTGTTGGCCGCAGCCGTGTTCTGGCTAGTGAAGGCTGGCCCAGCAGCCGTGTTCACCGCGGGCGACACCACGTTCCTCGGTGTCAGCTCTTTGGGTACGGCCATCCGACGATTTCTCACCGGCATCCGGGACTGACCGGTTCTAAACTGGCGGTCAGCACAACGGATGCGCACGGTATCGCAGTCGGTTTGCGGTAACGGCGGTATCAATCCGCTAAGCGGATGAGATCTGCTGCTTCGCCCATGCCGTATCGGTCCACCAAGCGAGCCAAGATGTCATCGATCGTCAGCGGTGGTGTTGAGAAACGATTCGACATGGCTTGTAATGCGCGGCGAGCGACTTCAGGAGCGGCGGCCACGGTATCGGCCGTGAACTTTGCCGGCGACAGCACTTTGATTTGCGGGGGAATGTTCGCTAACGGGAAATCCCGGCGGTTCTCAGTCACAATGGCGCCCGCTCCACCCACAACGGCGGCTGCCACAACGTGTTCGTCGTCGCGATCCGGCAACCCGAACGCGCCATCGTGCGGCTCCCAGTTCTCGACCGCAGCGTCGTCGAATGCTGTCGACATCTGCTCGATCAGGCGACGCGCCCGATCGGCGGCGACATCCGGCCGTTCGCCTCGCTCGATGCGTTTGCGCGTCTCGTGATATTCAAGTTCGGCCAGGATGGCGCTTGACCAGAGCGGCCTATAGAGGCCTTCGATCGCGAGCGAGAGCAAGAAGTCCCGCTGCAAACTTGGCCACAACACCGAGGTGTCAAGAACAGCTCCGAACACCGATGCCCATGGTGTCAGCTCGGCGTAACCGCATTCCTGCGGCGCGCCGCAACCGCCCGACGAGCTTGGCGTAGCTGTTTTCGGATCACATCCGGATCGTCATCGCTGTTGATGTCCATCGAGGTCGCTGCTAACGCGTCATATTGACGATTGCGGCGCTCTTCGCGATAAGCCAATACATCATCAAGCAGGAGTCGATGCCGATTGCCGATCCGCTCGGCCCGCAGCACATCCTCATTGATCAGCCGAACGACGGTCGGCCGACTTACGCCGAGAAGATCGGCTGCCTGCTGCGTGGTCAAGGTCATGGTTTGCGGCGCAATGGTCACGGCCTTGCCGGCATGAAGCGCCGCAACCACCTTTGTCAGGGCACGATGGATGTCTTCGGGCAGCTCGATGCGATCATGCTCGTCGACGCCGACAAGCGCATAGCTCGGCGAGGCCACCTCGCCGCGACGTCGTTCATGGGCAGCCAAAAAGCCGAGGACCGGAGCAAGCTCCTCCGGATGATCTGGCACAAAGGTCGTGGTCTCGACGACTTCGGCACTCATCACCAAACCCTTTATTCGAACGAATCGAAGCTATTTTCGTAACATTCGAATAATACCTCGTATCTCAGGTTTGGTCCACTGGCCACCCCATCGATCGAGACATATTGCGCGGCCGGCATGACCGCACCGCCGGCCGCGGTCACGATGCGCGCCCTTGGCGTTGTGAGTCGATCCCGGACGTCGGGGCCGCGGCGGGGCCGGCGGCCATGGCCTTGAACAGCATCCGCCCGAACATCGCCGTCATCACTGACCGTGGCAAGAGGTGGCACAGCACGTCGGCCATGCGGTTCATCGCGCCCGGAATGACCAGCGACCTTCGCCCCAACTTCTTCAGCGCGGTACGCACCACCGCCGTGCTGGTCATCATCGGCATGGGCAGCGCACCAAAGTCGATGCCTTCGGTCTCCCGCAGGCCCTCGGTGTCGGTCGGGCCCGGCGCCAACGTCAGCACATCGACCCCGGACGATTTGAGCTCGTAGTGCAGCGCCCGACCCAAGGACGACACATAGGCCTTTGTCGCGGCGTAGTTGGCCGAAAACGGCACCGCTGCGTGACCCACGGTCGAGGCCACCAGGATCAATCCACCGCGCCCGCGGGTCGCCATCATCGCGCCGTAACGGTGGGCCAGTTGCATCAACGCCAGAACGTTGAGCTGAACCGACTGTGACTCGGCGGCGTAGTCGTTATCGACGAACCGGCCGGCCACCATGGTCCCGGCCGCGGCGACGACCAGGCCGACATCCAGGGCGCGGGTGCGGGCCACCAGCTCATCGACGGCTCCCGGCGCGGCCAGATCCAACGGGATCGCCAGCACCTGCCGCTGGGAGCCCAGGTGGTTTGCGAGGGCATCGAGGCGATCCCGGCGACGAGCGACCAGCACCAAGTTGAAGCCGGCGTCGGCGAGTTGAGCCGCGAATTCGGCGCCGAGACCTGATGAGGCGCCGGTGATCACGGCGAATTGACCGTACTTGGCGGGGGTCGTGGTCATGGCTGGGTCCCTTCCGCGGGGCTTGAGCTCCCGCATATTGATCGGATCACGAGTATGATAAAGATTAAGTAGTCCGATTAATTCCCGCCTAGGTTTCGCCGGCCGCTGTACGCGGCGCATGCCGTGTCCGACGACCCGCCTACTGGAAGGCGGCACCAAGGGCCAACGCAGCATCACCCGGCTGACCCCAGACCGGTTGAGCCCGAAGAGTTCTCAATCGACATGAGGCACCCAAACCGTCGCAACCTGGGGTGCTAGAACATCCAGCGGGTAGTGTCAACACACTATGGGTCCGGTGAATTCTAGGTCGACGACGCGCAAGCCCTATCAATCGCGGCTTCGCGCCCAACAGGCAGCGGCAACCCGCCAGCTGGTACTCGACGCCGCGACACGATTGTTCATCGAGCACGGATACGCCGCTACGTCCATCGACGCCATCGCTGACGCCGCCGGGGTGGGCCGCTCCACGGTGTTTGCCGCCGCGGGCGGCAAACCCTGGCTGCTTAAGACGGCCTACGACCGCGCCATCGTCGGCGATGACGAGCCAGTCCCACTGCGAGAACGGCCCCAAGTCCGCCGACTGTTCGAGCTGACCGACCCTGCGCGCATCGTCGACGGTTACACGCGGATCCTCGCCGAGGGCGCACAACGCGTCTCGGCGATCTATCAGGTGGTGGCCTCAGCCGCCGGCTGCGACCCGGAGGTGCATCAGCTATGGGTCACGCTCAGCGATGAACGCTTCGTCGGCGCGGGTCAGATCGCCGACCTCATCGCCAAACGAGGCGGGTTACGCCGAGGACTGTCACGTTCCGCCGCCCGCGACATCGTTTGGGTGTACAACGATCCCGGCTTACACCACGCCCTTGTCGTCTCCCGCGGCTGGGCACTAAAACGCTACCGCGACTGGATCGCTGATTCGCTGCGCCACAACCTTTTAGGCTGACCGCACCTCGGGACGTCGGTCACCGCCAAGCCGGGTGACCAACCGCCAACTCGGTCAAAAGTATCACGGTTTCGTTATACTTTGCCATGGCAACCAAGCCGCCGGTGTGTGGCGATTTAGGCTGCGAAGGCCCAATCAATGGAAGAGGCGGGCGATTTCGATGTAGATCGGAATGCCGATGGTGACGTTGTACGAAAACGTCAGCCCCAGGGATGCGGCTAGCGGCAGCGTCGGACTGGCCTCGGGGATCGCCAGCCGCTGCACCGCTGGGACGGCGATGTAGGACGCCGCGGCGCACAGTACCGCGAACAGGATGTAGGTTCCCGGCTTGAACTCGGTGTGGGTGAGGTGCGCGTAGCCGTGGGCGGCGCTGATCCCAAGCGCGGCAAAGAGGTTCGGCGCCAGCAGACCGAAGATGGTGAAGCGGGCTCCGGCCGCGCGGAGGTCTCTCAACTTGCGGGAGGCCGTTATGCCCATCTCGAGCAGGAACAAGCAGAGCGTATCGAGTCTGGTCGAGGTGAGGGCCGCGCCGCCAAATCGCTTGACGGCGCATGGCCGGCCAACGGCCAAGTTCGATAGCTAGACACAACACATATGCAATGGTTTCTACAATATTTTGTATCCTCATGCAATGATTTCTGAGAGGGTTGTTGTGATTGGACGTCGTCAGGCCTGCGAAGCCGACGCGGTGTGCGCCCGGCCGGGCATGGGTCGGAATGACGTAGGGGCGTTCGGCCCTACCCGGCGGCCGGTGTGAGTGTGAGATTCGAACGCGATACCTCCGGGCGTTCCGCGTAACCGCTCGGTGGTCATTGCCGTACTCGACGTGGAAGGCGGGCGATGGACGCCACCGACAAGGTGACCGAGCTGCCGTTGTCACAGTTACTGGCCGAATTGGACAGTTCCGCAGCGGGTTTGACGGCCGCTGAGGCGGTGCAGCGGCTGCAGCGTTACGGCCCCAACGAGATCGCCGAGCACCACCGCAATCCGGTGGTGGAGTTTCTGGGATATTTCTGGGCGCCGATCCCGTGGATGATCGAGGTCGCATTGGCGTTGTCGGTGGCCGCCCGGCACTGGACCGACGCGATCATCATCGGGGTGCTGTTGGCGATGAACGGGCTGGTGGCCTATTTCGAGGAACACCAGGCGGCCAACGCGATCGCCGCGCTCAAGCAGAGACTGGCGTCGGCGGCACGGGTGTTGCGCGACGGCGCCTGGGTGACGGTGGCGGTGCGCGAGCTGGTGCCCGGCGACGTGGTGCGGGTGCGCCTCGGTGATGTGATGCCCGCCGATCTGCGGGTGCTCGACGACGTCACGCTCGAGGTGGATCAGTCGGCGATGACCGGCGAATCGCTGGCGGTGAGCCGCGGGCAGGGCCAGAGCCTGTATTCCGGGTCGGTGCTGGTGCGCGGGGAGGCCGACGCGCTGGTGTCTGCCACCGGGGCGTCGTCGTATATGGGGAAGACCACCGCGCTGGTGGAAAGCGCGGGAACGGTCAGCCACTTTCAGCGCGCGGTGCTACGCATCGCCAACTACCTGATCGTGATCGCGGTCGCGTTGGTGACGTTGACGGTCGCGGTCTCGCTGGTGCGGGGCAATCCGGCGCTGCAGACCCTCGAGTTCGCGCTGGTGGTCACGATCGCCTCCATCCCGGTGGCGTTGCCGGCGGTGCTGTCCGTGACCATGGCCGTGGGGGCGCGCCAGCTGGCGCACCAAGAGGCCGTGGTCAGCCACCTGCCCGCGGTGGAGGAACTCGGCGGCATCGACCTGTTGTGCTCGGACAAGACCGGCACCCTGACCCAGAACCGCCTCGCGGTCGCCGCCCGCTGGACCGCCCAGGGCGTCTCCGACGACGAGCTGCTCGCAGTCGCAGCGTTGGCCTCGCGCGCCGAGGACAACGACCTCATCGATCTGGCGGTGCTGGCCGCCGCGAACCAACGACCGGCCGCGCAGGTGGACCAGTTCACCCCGTTCGACCCGGTCAGCAAGCGCACCGAGGCGCTGGTGCGCGACTCCGACGGTCACACGTTTCGGGTCAGCAAGGGCGCGCCGCAGGTCATCGCCGCCCTGTGCGACGGCGACGGCGCCGCCGCCCAGGTCGATGGCGTGGTCGAACGGTTCGCCACCCACGGGCACCGATCCCTGGGCGTGGCGAGATCGGACGGCGACGGCTCGTGGCGGCTGATGGGCGTGCTGGGGTTGGCCGATCCGCCCCGCGACGATTCCGCGGCGACCATCTCCGCCGCAAAGGAACTCGGCATCGACGTCAAGATGGTCACCGGCGACCAGGTGGCCATCGGCCGCGAGATCGCCCGCCAGGTCGGCCTGGGCGCGCAGATTCTCGATGCCGCAATCCTGGACGGGGCCACCGACGATGACAATCTGGGCGCCCGGGTGGAAGCCACCGACGGGTTCGCGCAGGTCTTTCCCGAGCACAAGTACCACATCGTGCGGCTGTTGCAGGCCCGCGGGCACATCGTCGGGATGACCGGCGACGGGGTCAACGACGCACCCGCGCTCAAGCAGGCCGACGCGGGCATCGCGGTGGCCGGAGCCACCGATGCGGCCCGGGCCGCGGCCGATGTGGTCCTGCTGGCGCCGGGGTTGTCGGTGATCGTGACGGCCATCGGGCAGGCCCGCGAGATCTTTGCCCGGCTGACCAGTTATGCCACCTACCGCATCGCCGAAACCATCCGGGTGCTGCTGCTGATCACTCTGGCGGTCGTGTTCATGAACTTCTTCCCGGTCACCGCCGCGATGATCGTGTTCCTGGCGCTGCTCAACGACGGCGCGATCCTGTCCATCGCGTACGATCATGTGCGCGGCTCACCCAGGCCCGTCAAGTGGGACATGCGCGGTGTGCTGACCATCGCCACCGCGCTGGGCGTCATCGGTGTGGTCGCGACCTTTACGCTTTTCTTCCTCGCCGACAAGGTCTTTGGCCTCGACCACGACACGATCCGCACCATGATCTACCTCAAACTGTCGGTCGCCGGTCAGCTGACCATCTTCCTGACCCGCACCCGCGGCCCCTTCTGGTCTCGGCCCGCGCCCGCACGATTACTGTTGGGCGCCGTCATCACCGCGCAAACCATCGCCACCCTGATCGCCGTCTACGGTGTGGCGATGACCCCGCTCGGGTGGCGCTGGGCCGGCCTGGTGTGGGCCTACGCGGTCGTGTGGTTCCTGTTTAACGACCGGGTCAAGCTCGCCACTTACCACTGGCTCGATCACCATCCCCGCCGCGGACACCGAAACGTCCTGGCCCCCAAGCCCATTCGACGCCCCGCGAAAAGTCCGCCACACGGCACCGCGCCCATCATTGTGGGGCGTTAGGCTCGTGAGCTATGGCAAGGTCAGGTGCGTGGATGCGTGAACCGCTGACTGGTGAACCCGTGCGGCCGTTTCGCATCGAGGTCGCCGACGGCGTTCTGGAAGATCTGCGATCGCGCCTGGCGCGCACCCGGTGGCCCGAAGCCGAATGCGTGGACGACTGGAGCCAGGGCATGCCGCTGGCCTACACCCGCGAGTTGGCCGATTATTGGGCCAACGAATACGACTGGCGGTCCCGCGAGGCCGCGCTCAACCGCTTCGACCAGTTCATCACCGAAATCGACGGGCTGGACATCCATTTCATCCACCAGCGGTCGCCGCACGAGGACGCCTTCCCGCTGCTGATCACCCACGGCTGGCCCGGCTCAATTGTGGAGTTTCACAAGGTGATTGAGCCGCTGACCGATCCGACGGCCCACGGGGGCCGCGCCGAGGACGCTTTTCACGTCGTGTGCCCGTCGCTTCCCGGGTACGGGTTCTCCGGCAAGCCCGCCCGCACCGGCTGGGGCGTCGAAAGGATCGCCCGGGCCTGGGAGGCGCTCATGCTGCGCCTCGGTTACGACCGCTACGGCGCGCAGGGCGGCGACTGGGGTGCGGCCGTCACGACCCAGATCGGCCGAAACGGCAACCATTGCGCGGCCATCCATCTGAACATGCCGGTCGGCGCGCCGGGGGAGCTCGACAACCCCACCGAGGAGGAGAAGGCGGCCCTGGCCGCGCTGTCCCACCACCGGAAGTGGGGCACCGGCTATTCCAAGCAGCAGTCCACCCGGCCGCAAACGGTGGGCTACGGGCTGGTCGATTCGCCGGTGGGACAGCTGGCGTGGATCGTCGAGAAGTTCTGGGCCTGGGCGGATTGCGATGGGCATCCCGAGAACGCGTTCACCCGGGACGAGCTGCTCGACAACGTGATGCTCTACTGGGTGACCGGCACCGCCGCGTCCTCGGCCCGGTTGTATTGGGAGAGCTTCCGGGCGTGGAGGGGAGGGGCCCGTGTCGAGGTGCCCACGGGTGTGGCCGCTTTCCCCAAAGAGCTTCTGAAGGCGCCGCGGACGTGGTGTGAGCCGAGCTACAACATCACGCACTGGACCGACATGCCGCGCGGTGGCCATTTCGCCGCGTTCGAGCAACCGGAGCTGTTCGTCGGGGACCTGCGCGCGTTCTTCGCGACGGTGCGGTAAACACCCGACGCGCCGAGCGTGCGTGTCTGCACAGCGACACGCCGCTCGACGCGGCATTCTGTGCACGCTCGCGGTGTGGTGGCCCTAGACGATGCGGCGGCCCCGTCGCGCGCGGAATCGCATGTCCCACAGGTAAAGCCGATAGCCGAAGATCCACGCCCGGTGCGGAATCAGCCGATCGGCCACCCGCAGGGCGGCCAGGAGCCACTCGAACCGGCGCTGCTGCCCCCGCGACCAGTCCAGCTGCATCATCGCCCGAAACTCCGGGGCCAGGAAGCCCGTCGTCGCGAAGAGGTTGAACGGCCCCGCCAGCGCTCGCAACGGCCACGGCAGGAAAGCCACCGACGCCACCCCGCGCAGATGCCCGCGCACCGGCGGGTCGATGCGCGCCTCCTCGAGGGAGCGCTTCCAATACTCGTCGAACGCGGCCCGGTCCGGCGGCCACATCCGCTCGGGCACCTGCAGCGTGGTCCCCAACCGTTTGGCGTCGCGATAGACGGCGTCGGCGGTGTCGTCGTCGAGCGGGCCGTGCAAAAACTCGTGCTGGTCAACGAAATAGCGGTACAGGCAGGCGGCCACCCACAGCTGCAATTTGGGGTCGAACGCGTTGTAGGACACCGGGCTCGACGGCGTCGACCGCACCTGCCGATGCGCGACGTCGACGGCGTCGCGGATCAGGGCCCGGTCGGACTCGGTCCCGATGGTCGCGACCGCCAGGTAGGTGCCGGTCGTGCGGGCGCGCTTGAACGGATGCTTGTAGACATTGCCGCTGTCGACGGGGCTCTCCAGCACGCCGTAGCCGACGCCCGGCGACGACAGCTGCATGATCACGTTCGCGGCCGGTAACAGCAGCGCCGCCGGGTTCAGCAGGTCGGCGACCCGGGTTGCGGGCCGCTTCATCGCGAATCTCGCCCCATGGAATCGAGTAGACCACGTGTGAGACGCTGCCGGGGTGTTTGCGACGAGGATCGTCGGCGTGCTGGTCGGCTACCTGGCCGACCTCGCATTCGGCGACCCGCAACGGGGTCATCCCGTCGCGCTGTTCGGCCGGGCGGCCGCGGCACTGGAGCGCGTCACCTACCGCGACACCAGGATCGCGGGTGTGCTGCACGTCGGGCTGCTGGTCGGCGCGGTGACGGCGCTGGGTATTGCCCTCACGCCCCGGGGCCGGCCCTGGTCCGTGGCCGCCGCCACCTGGATATCGCTGGGGGGGACGTCGTTGGCGCGCACGGGGTTGGACATGTCGCGGCTGTTGGAGCGCGGCGACGTCGAGGCTTCGCGACGGCTCCTACCGTCGCTGTGTGGGCGCGACCCGGCGCGGCTGGATGGTGCGGGCCTGACGCGCGCGGCGCTGGAGTCGGTCGCGGAGAACACCTCGGACGCCCAGGTGGCGCCGCTGCTGTGGGCGGCGGTGGGCGGGGTTCCGGGGGTGCTGGCCTACCGCGGCATCAACACGCTCGATTCGATGGTCGGCCACCGCTCCCCGCGCTACATCCGATTCGGTTGGGCCGCCGCGCGATTGGATGATCTGGCCAACTACATCCCGGCCCGGGTAACCGCGGGGTTGGTGGCGGTATGCGCGCCCCTGGTCGGCGGCTCACCGTCGGGTGCGGTGCGGGCCTGGCGGAGGGACGCCGCCCGGCATCCCAGCCCCAACGCCGGTGTAATCGAGGCGGCCTTCGCCGGGGCGCTGGGTGTCCAGCTCGGCGGGCCCACGCATTACCACCACGAGATGCAGATCCGGCCCACCCTCGGCGACGGCCGAGAACCCACGGTGGCCGACCTGAACCGCGCGGTTGTTCTCTCGCGGGCGGTGCAGGCGGCCGCCGCGCTGGCGTGTGGGACGTTGATGACTCTGCGCCCACCAGGCAAAAGTGCGAGTAACCCCCGTGGTCAGCGCAGAATCAACGCGTCCCGCTACCGGCGACGGCCGTAGCGGTCGGCGAGCTTCTCCTCGACGGTCACCGGGGTTGCGGCAACGCGCTGCTTCTCCTGGCGACGGACCCGGATCTCGGAGTAGACGAAGTAGCCCAGCCCGATCGGCGCGAGGATGCCGAACGAAATCCACTGGATGCCGTAGGAGAGAAACGGTCCGGCGTCCAGGTGGGGGATGCCGATCACGCCGAGGCCGCCGGGTTGGTTGTCGACCAATTGCAGGTAGGACCCGGTGAGTGGGACCTTGGTCAACGCCGCGATTTGGTCGGTGTTGATCGAATACACCTGCTGCACAGCATCTCTGACGAACGGATCCTTGCCTGGAGCAATGGGCTCGGAGTCGCGCAGCCGTGCCGTGATGGTCACCGTGTCGACCGGCGGGCGGGCGATCGCAGGGACGTGTGACCCCTCCGGCCGGACGAAGCCGCGGTCGACCAGCACGGTGGGCCCGTCGTCGACGACAAACGGGGTGAGCACCTCGAACGCCGGGTCCCCCTCGACCACCCGCAACCGGGCCAGCACCTGCACGTCGGGCAGGTAGTGCCCGGTCGCGGTCACCCGGCGCCACTGCGCATCGGCGGCCGACGAATCCTGCTGGGGCAACATGGTTTTCAGCGGCACCGGCGGTGTGTTGAGAGAGTGCTCGATCTGCCGGTTCTCCCGTGACGTCCTGGTGTTCTTTCCCAACTGCCAGGGCGCGAGCACCATGAAGCACAGGTAGGTGAAGGCGATCACCACCAGCGCCAGCGCTATCCAGCCCGGCCGCAGCAGAAAAGCCAAACGCCGCATCAAGTCCCGCCGTTCCGGGCGAGTCGTTCGTCGACCCAGTCATGCAGGCCGGGTAGGGCGGCCGCGATGACGGTGAAAACCCTTTCGAAGTCCTCGGGGTCGCCGTAGTACGGGTCGTCGACGTCGAGGACGTGGGCACCCGAGCGCGGGTCGAACGACCGCAGCATGCGGATCCGGTCGTCGTCGACGCCCAGTTGCCGCAGCATCCGAACGTGGTTGCGGCCCAACGCCACCACCAGATCGGCCGACAGGTGGTCCTCGTCGAGCTGGGCGGCGCAATGGTCGGCGGAATAGCCGTGGGCGCGCAGCACACCGGCCGCCCGGTCGTCGGCGCAATTGCCGACGTGCCAATTGCCGGTGCCCGCGCTGGTCACCCGCACCACATCGCCCAGGCCGCGTCGCCGCAGCTGGTCGGCGAACATCTTCTCGGCCATCGGCGAACGGCAGATGTTGCCGGTGCAGACGAACGTGACATGCAATGCGTCAGACACCGAGCGCCCTCCGCAGCTCGTCGACCGTCGCGACATGCGTCACGTCGGCAAGGTCACCGAAGTCGTCCCGCCCGTAGCCCCAGCCGACCACGACGGTGTCGATGCCGTGCGCGGCCGCGCCGTGCACGTCGTGGCTGCGGTCGCCGACCATGAGCACGCGCTCGGGCAGCGGCGCCAATTGTTCCAACGCGTGGGCCAGCACGTCGGCCTTGGAGCTGCGGGTGCCGTCGGTGGTGGCGCCCGCGATCACCTCGAAATGCCGGTCGAGCCCGAAGTGGGCGAGGATGCGCCGGGCGGTGGGTTCCGCCTTGGAGGTGGCCACGGCCAGCCGGACGCCGGCGGCGCGCAGGTCGGCCAGCAGCGGCTCGACGCCGTCGAACAGGCTGTTCATCGCCCAGCCCCGGGTCGTGTAGTCGGCCCGATAGGCCGCGATCGCGTCTTCTCCGAGATCCATCGAACGGAAGGTCTCGTGCATGGGCGGGCCGACGATCCGCGCGGCCAGGTCGCCGTCGGGCACCGCGGCGCCGACGTGGCCGAGCGCGTGGCGGAAGCTGGCCACGATCCCCTCCGCCGAGTCGGTGAGCGTGCCGTCGAGGTCGAAGATCACCAGCTGGGCCTTGGTGACGCCAGGGCCGCGCGGAGAATCGACTCCGGCCGAGATCGTGTCTGTCACGATTCCCATTGTCCCTGACGGCTGGCCCGGACCTCCACGAATCCGGCCGCCGCGAAGTCCCGGTCGAAAGCTAAAGCCTCGCGCAGACGCCGGTCGCGCATGACGCGAAAACTTGTCGCGTCGACAAAGGAATACACCCGCTCATCGTCCTTACGGAGCCAGTCCCAGGCTGCGGCTTCTTGGTCCTCGCTAACCCGGTGCACGACGAGGCGTTCGGCGCTGCTCAGAGCATCGAGCCGGTCGAGAAAGGCCAGCGCGGTCCGGTGGCTGTCTTTTCGGCGCAGAAACGTCCAGGTCTCGCCGGCAACGAGGTTGGTTGTGAGGATTTGCTCAGACCGCCCCACCGCCCCGAGCATGGCGAGCGCGTCGCTGTGCCGAGCATCCCCGGGCAGCGCCCATGCCACCCACCAACCCGTGTCAGCGAATTTCACGTGCCATAGATGACATCGTCGATCTCGCCCGGTTCCACCGAGACACGGGCGGAGCCGAATCCGGCAAGCGAACGCCAAAGGTCGTCCTTGGGCTCGCCGAGCGGCGGCGAAAGGACGGCACCGAGTCCCAGCCGTATCAGCTCTGACTTGGAAATGCCACGTCGGCGTGCTTCGGCGGCGGCCAGCGCGTCGAGTTCTTCGGGGAGCGTGATCGTGACGGTCTTCACCGTCCCCACCATACATATCTGCCGTTACGTTGACTACATATAGCGGTTGTTGGCGGCTGGCCGCGGCATGGCCCCGCAGGCTCGGTGTGCTCTCGATGCCACGCTCGGTTGGCGGCGCACTAGTGTTTCACGGATGGCGACTCTCAACCCGAGCCCGCCAGCGGCGGCGCGCTATCACGGCGATCAGGCCGTCGCGCCCGGGATGCTCGATTTCGCCGTCAACGTCCGCCACGCGCAACCGCCGGAGTGGCTGCTGCGGCGGCTGGCCGCGCGGCTGCCCGACCTGGCCCGTTACCCGAGCCCCGACGACGTGCGCCGGGCCCAGGACGCGGCCGCCACACGACACGGCCGAACCCGCGATGAGGTGCTGCCGCTGGCCGGGGCGGCGGAGGGGTTCGCGCTGTTGCCCAACCTGCGTCCGGCGCGGGCGGCGATCCTCGCGCCGTCGTTCACGGAGCCGGCCGTGGCGCTGGGCGCGGCCGGGGTGCCCGTCGAGCATGTCGTCCTCGAGCCGCCGTTCCGCCTCGACGACGCGCGCGTGCCCGACGACGCCGACCTGGTCGTGGTGGGCAATCCGACCAACCCCACCTCGGTGTCGCACGCCCGCGAGCAGCTGCTCGCGTTGCGCCGGCCCGGCCGGATTCTGGTGGTCGACGAGGCGTTCGCCGATTCGATTCCCGGCGAGCCGGGGTCGTTGGCCGGCGATCCGCTGCCCGATGTGCTGGTGCTGCGTAGCCTGACCAAGACGTGGGCGCTGGCCGGGCTGCGGGTGGGCTACGCCCTGGGCTCACCGGAGGTGCTGGCCCGGTTGACCGGCCAGCGCGCGCACTGGCCGGTGGGCACGTTGCAACTGACGGCCATCGCGGCGTGCTGCGAGCCGCGGGCGGTCGCCGACGCCGCGGCCGGCGCGCTGCGGTTGGCCGAGGTGCGCGCCGAAATGGTGGCCGGCCTGGCGTCGGTGGACGCCGACGTGGTCGAGGGCCGGGCCCCGTTCGTCCTGTTCCGCACCCCGGACGCCGTCCGGCTGCGAAACGGCTTGGAGCGCAAGGGGATCGCCGTTCGACGGTGCGACACGTTCGTCGGTTTGGACGAGCGGTATCTGCGGGCGGCGGTGCGGCGCGAGTGGCCGCTGCTGGCCCGGGCGATCGCGGAGGTGCGCCGGTGAGCGTGCGGCTGGCCGACGTGATCGAGGTGCTGGACGAGGCGTACCCGCCGCGGCTTGCCCAGCCGTGGGATTCGGTCGGCCTGGTGTGCGGCGACCCCGACGACGCGCTGGACTCGGTGACCGTTGCGGTCGACGCGACGCCGGCGGTCGTCGACGAGGTTCCCGACGCCGGCCTGCTGCTGGCGCATCACCCGCTGCTGTTGCGCGGGGTCGACTCCGTGGCGGCCAGCACGCCGAAGGGTGCGCTCGTGCACCGCCTGATCCGAACCGGGCGTTCGCTGTTCACCGCCCACACCAACGCCGACTCCGCGTCACCGGGCGTGTCCGACGCGCTCGCCGACGCCCTTGGCCTCACCGTCGAAGAAGTGCTCGAACCCCTCACCGCCGCGGGCGATCTCGACAAGTGGGTCGTCTACGTGCCCCGCGAAAACGCGGAAGCGGTGCAGGCGGCGGTGTTCGAGGCCGGCGCCGGCCACATCGGCGACTACTCGCACTGCAGCTGGAGCGTCGGCGGCATCGGGCAGTTCCTCCCGCACGACGGGGCCACGCCCGCGGTGGGCAGCGTCGGGACGGTCGAGCGGGTGGCCGAGGACCGGTTCGAGGTCGTCGCGCCCGTGCGGGCCCGCGGCGCCGTGCTGGCGGCGATGCGCGCCGCCCACCCGTACGAGGAGCCCGCCTTCGACATCTTCGCGCTGGTGCCCCCGCCCAGTGACGCCGGGTTGGGCCGCATCGGTGTGCTGGCGCGCCCGGAGCCGTTGCGCAGCTTCGTGTCCCGGGTCGGGGCCGCGTTGCCGAAGACGTCGTGGGGCGTGCGCGCGGCGGGGGATCCCGACCTGCTCGTGTCGCGGGTCGCCGTCTGCGGCGGCGCCGGGGACTCGCTGCTGGCCGCCGCGGCCGGCGCGGACGTGCACGCCTATGTCACGGCCGATCTGCGGCACCATCCGGCCGACGAGCATCGCCGGGCCTCCAATGTGGCCCTGATCGACGTGGCGCACTGGGCGAGCGAATTCCCGTGGTGCGGGCAGGCCGCCGACATCCTGCGGTCCCGCTTCGGCGCGGCGCTGCCCGTGCGGGTGTGCACCATCCGCACCGACCCTTGGAATGTGGAGTGTCACGGCGACGGGGGAGGATCGTCATGAAAGTCGATGTAACACAGCAACTTTCGCTGCTAGAGCTGTCGAAGCTCGATGCCGAGCTGTCCCGCATCGCGCATCGGGCCACCCATTTGCCGCAGCAGGAGGCCTGCGAGCGGGTCCAGGCCGAGTACAACGCCGCCAGCGACCGGCTGGCCGCGGCCCGGATCGCGTTGGAGGACCTCGACGCTCAGGTGTCGCGGTTCGAGTCGGAGATCGACGCGGTGCGCCAGCGCGAGGAACGCGACCGGTCGCTGCTCCAGTCGGGCGCGACGGACGCCAAACAGCTGTCGGATCTCCAGCACGAACTGGAGACCCTGCTTCGCCGCCAGACCAGCCTGGAGGATTCCCTGCTCGAGGTGATGGAGCGCCGCGAGGAGCTTCAGTCGCAGCTGGACGCCGAGCGCGGCGCGGTCGAGGCGCTGCGGTCCGAGCTGGACGGCGCGCGGCGGGCCGTGGATGCGGCGTTGGCCGAAATCGACGAGGCCCGCCAGGCGCATTCGTCCCGGCGCGACACCCTGGCCGCGACGCTGGATCCCGCGCTGTCCGCGCTCTACGAGCGGCAGCGCGCCGGGGGAGGGCCGGGCGCCGGGCCGCTGCTCGGGCATCGGTGCGGTGCCTGCCGGATCGAGATCGGCCGCGGCGAGCTGTCCCGCATCTCGGCCGCCGCCGAGGACGAGCTGGTGCGATGCCCGGAATGCGGCGCGATCCTGTTGCGGGTCAAGGGATTCGAGACATGAAGGTCGTCATCGAGGCCGACGGCGGGTCGCGGGGAAATCCCGGACCGGCCGGGTACGGCGCGGTGGTGCGCTCCGCGGACCGCTCGACGGTGCTGGCCGAGGCCAAGCAGGCCATCGGCGTCGCGACCAACAACGTCGCCGAATATCGAGCCCTGATTGCGGGTTTGGGGGACGCCGTGAACCTGGGCGCGAGCGAGGCCGAGGTCTTCATGGATTCCAAGCTGGTGGTCGAGCAGATGTCCGGGCGGTGGAAGGTCAAGCATCCCGACCTGATCGACCTGCACGCCCAGGCGCGCACGCTCGCGTCTGGGTTCGACCGGATCAGCTACGCGTGGATTCCCCGGGCGCGCAACTCGCACGCGGACCGGCTGGCGAACGAGGCGATGGACGCCGCGGCCGGCAACGCCAAGCCAGCGAAAGCCGTTGCCGCGCAGGACAAGGCTTCGCCCGGATGGACCGGCGCGCGGGGCACGCCGACCAGGCTGCTGTTGCTGCGGCACGGGCAGACGGAGTTGTCGGCGCAACGCCGCTATTCGGGCCGCGGCAACCCGGCGCTGACCGATGTAGGGCGGCGGCAGGCCGCGGCCGCGGCCCGGTATGTGGCGCACCGCGGCGGGATCGCCGCGGCGCTCTCCTCGCCGCTGCAACGGGCCTATGACACCGCGGCGGTGGCCGCCAAGGCGCTGGGCCTGGACGTCACCGTCGACGACGACTTGATCGAGACCGATTTCGGGGCCTGGGAGGGGTTGACGTTCGACGAAGCGGCCGAACGCGATCCGGAGCTGCATCGCCGCTGGCTGAGCGACACCGGCAGCACGCCGCCGGGCGGTGAGAGTTTCGACGCGGTGCTGGACCGGGTGCTGCGGGTCCGCGACCGGATCACCGGCGAACACCAGGGCGCGACGGTGTTGGTGGTGTCGCACGTGACGCCGATCAAGATGCTGCTGCGGCTGGCGCTGGACGCCGGGCCCGGCATCCTCTATCGGCTGCACCTCGACCTGGCCTCGTTGAGCATCGCCGAATTCTATTCCGACGGAGCGTCTTCCGTTCGTCTGGTGAACCAGACGGGCTATCTCTAGCGTGTCGACGATGCACGCCGGGAGGCGGCGCGAGCGGCCGGGCAGTCAAGTCCGGCGGCATTAAGGAGACTTCGATGGGGTCGTCTCAACCACCCGACGAACCTGCCCCGCCGATATCCGGGCGCGGGTGATGCCGGCGGTGCTCGACGAGTTGGCCCGTTGGGGTGTCGAGCGATTCAGCGTCGAGGCGCTGGCGGAGCGCCACCGCCTGGACGCGGCAATGATCTACCGCTACTGGGGCGATCGGCAACGGCTCATCGTCGATGCGGCCCTCGCCGACGTGGAGGCCCTGAGTGCGGCGACGGACACCGGCTCGCTGCGCGGAGACCTACAGGCGCTGGCCCGGAACGTGACCGATCGCATCAACGCCGAGGTGGGCCGCACGTTCTTGCGGGCGCTGGTGATGGACCGTCGTGGGCACCACGACGAGGAGACCCGAATGATGTTCTGGCGGGCGCGCTTTGCCGTCGTGCGCGCCGTCATCGATCGGGCCAGGCAACGCGGCGAATTACGCCAGGGCGTCAACACGCTGGCCGCCGTGCAGATCGTCCTCGCGCCGCTGAACATTCGCGCCCTCTACTCCGACGCCGCCGTCGACGACGAATACTGCGCGGCCATCGCCGATCTGGCATGGCGTGCGATCAGGCGGGAACCGCAGTGAGGTCAGATGCCGAGTTCCTGGTCGATCTGCGGCCAGTATTGGGGACCGTCCACGGTGAGGATGATCCAGTCGTGTATTTCGCCGTTGGCCAGCACGAAGTTGAACGGTGCCCCCGCGGCCACGGCCTCTTGCTGGAGGACAAGCACGTCGGGCGAGAGTATGTCCAAAGAGCCGGAGTAGACGGTTGTCGGCGGGAGCCCGCTGAGTGACCCATTCAGGGGGCTCACCATGTAGTTGCTCACCGGAAGACTGCCCGCCCACACCTTGCCGAGTGCCTGCGCGGGCCCGACGGAGAGCAGCGGGTCCTGAACGTACCCGATATTCGGATTGGTCATCGCCAGGTTCAGCCATGGCGACAGCAGAACCATTGACGCCGGCACGGGATCACCCTGGGCCACCATGTATTCGGTGGCCGCCAGCGCGAGGTTGCCGCCCGCGGAGTCGCCGATCACGCTGACGTGCGGGGCCCCATAGGCGGCGATCTGCGTGGAGATGAAGCCGGCCATCTGGGGCACAACCGTGGCGGCGGTGCCTCCCTGCTGCAGCAACGGGTAGATCGGCACCTCGATGGTCGCGCCGGTCTGATAGGCCATCACCGTGTAATCGAGCCAGTGGAAGAGCGAGGGTGGGAACACAAACGCGCCACCGTGAATGGCGACCACGTAGTTGCCGGACGGATGAGCGGGCGTGATCTGCAGGACGGGCATCCCGTTGTAGGTGGTGTGCTGGACCGTCTCGCCCAGCAGCAACGTCAACAGCTGCGGCGGGGAGTTGCCAATAAACAGCCCGAACAACGGATTGTTGCCGGTAAACAACGAGAGGAGCGGCGAATTCAGCAGTCCCGTTTGGGTTTCGAGCCCGGGGAACAAACCCAGGACGTCTTTTATCGGCCACAGCGCGGCGACCTCAAACCTGGTTGCCAGCGACGGCGTGCCGCTGAAGGTCCCCGCTTGCGTCGCCGCGAATGGCGGAGCGGCCGGTGACCCGAAGATATCGGCGAAGAGCGTGTGGGCCGTCCCGGTGATCACCGTGGCGAGATTTGTGGGCAAACCCTCCAGTGCCTGTCCCCACGATTCCAACTGGGTGACCGCCGCCGACGCGCTGAGGTGATACCCGCTCATCGCGGCGACGTCCTGGGCCCACATCTGCTCGTATTCGGCCTCGGCGGCCGCGATCGCGTGGGCGTTCTGACCGAACAGGTTCGAGGTCACCAGCGACACGAACTGGCCGCGGTTGGCCGTGATCACTCCGGGGTCCACGATCGCTGCCAGCGCCGCCTCGTACGCGCTGGCGGCCGCCCGGGCCTGGGCCGCCGACTGTTCGGCCTGCGTGGCCGCCCCTCCCAGCCAGCCCAGATACCGGGCGGCCGTGTTCGCCATGGACGCCGACGCCGGACCCTGCCAGGCCTGGCCCGCCAAGTCCGAGGTCACGGAGCTGAATGCGGTCGACGCCACGCTCAACTCGCTGCCGATCACGTCCCAGCCCGCCGCCGCCTCCAACATCGGGTCCGAACCCGGTCCATCGAGCAGCAGCACCGAATTGACCTCCGGCGGCCACACCGAAAAGCTCACGACTGCTCCCCTCGATCAGCCCCAACGTACATCGCCCAACGCCTTACACACTGGCCAATCGCTGTAACTTCAGTCGGCCCCGGCCGGCGCGGTCACCGATGCCCGCGTGCCACCGCCGGCCGTCGAGGCGAGCTTCATCGATCCGCCCATCGCGTCGATGCGGACCGCCAGCGACGCGAGTCCGATGTGCCCCTTGGCGACGCAGCGATCCAGGATGGCCGGGTCGAACCCGATTCCGTCGTCGACGACGCTCAGCGTTATGGCGTCGGCCGCCCGGGTGAGGCGGACCCGCACGGTGCTCGCCCGCGCATGCTTGTAGACGTTGGCGAGCAGTTCGCGGCCCGCCCGGTACAACAGGGACTGTGACCGTGGCCGGCCGACCTCTTCGAGGTCGGCTTCGACGACGAAGTTCCCACGGCGCTCGTAGTCGCGGATCAGCTCACGCAGCGCGGCGGTGAGGCCCACCTCGGTGAGCACCTGGGGATGCAGCGCGGTAACCGCGCTGCGCAGCCGGGTCGCCGTCTCCTGCACCGCCTGATAGGCGGCGTCGAGCCCCGGATCGGTATGCCGTTCGCGGACTTCGTCGAGTTCGAGCCGCGCCGCCAGCAGATCCTGCAGCGGTCCGTCGTGGAGTTGCTCGGCCAGCGCCCGGGAGTGGCGCTCGTCGGCGCGCATCGACTCCGAGACCAGCGTGCGGCGCATCTCGAGCAACGCCGCCACGCGCGCCGCGGCCCGCGTCAGGAAATAGCACAGGGCGGTCATCGCCGCCGCCAACCACAGCAGCAATCCGAAATGGGTGTACACCACGCTCGGCAGCTCGACCGTGTCGTCGCGCTTGGCGTAGACGACCCACACACCGAGATATCCGACGGCGGTGGCGATTCCGACGCCGGCCGCCAACTCGGGGCGGTCCTGGAACGCCACCGAGATCGGCAGCAGGAAGAACACCGGCAGCAACGCCACGGTGGCGCCGCCCGACACCACACACAGCGCGACCACGGCCAGCACGTCGATCCCCGTCGAGGCCCAGCCGGCCCACGGCGGCACCGGGCCGCGCAGCACCACCGCCACCCACACCAGCGCGGCGACGCTGTAGGCGCCGAGCGTCACCGCGTAAGCGAGCGGCAACCAATGCTCGACCTCCCACACCGAGACCAGCAAGACGATCAAACCGATCAGCGGCAGGCGCAAAAACGCCGACAAGCGGACGGGTTCGGCCGCGACGAAGTCGACCAGCCGAGGCAGCGGGCGGGCCATGCTATTCGAGCAGCCCGCGCCGCATCGCCGCCGCGACGGCCGCGGCGCGATCGCTGACGCCGAGTTTTTCGTACAGCCGCTGCACGTGGGTCTTGACCGTGGACGGCGCCAGGTACAGCTCGGCGGCGATCGCGGGGATGCTGCACCCCTGGGCGATGAGGTCGAGCACCTCGCGCTCGCGGGGGCTGAGCGCCTGCGGTGTCTCGGCTTCGCCGCGGCGGCGGATCTCGCCCGCGAGACCGGCGGCCAGGTTCGCCGACACGACATCCCGGCCATTGGCGCAGTCGAGCACACCCTTCACGATCTCGGTTTTCGTCGACTCTTTGTGCAGGAATCCCGCGGCGCCCTCCGCCAGGGCGTGGAAGACGATCGCCGACTCGTCGTGCGCAGACAGCAGCAACACCCTTGTCGGCAGGTCATCGCGGCGTACCGCGGCGGCCACCGTCGCTCCGTCCATCCCGGGCATCCGGTAATCCAGCAGCGCGACGTGCGGCCGATGGGTCTTGATCAACGCCAGGGCGGCGACGCCGTCGTCGGCTTCGGCGACCACGTCCACCACGCCGCTCGACGTCAGCGCGCGCACGAGCCCGTCGCGGAACAGCGGGTGATCTTCGCCCACGACCACCCGCACTTTTTCGGCTGCCGCCGCGCCGATCATGCGTGTCAGTGTCCCATAGCGGGTTGCCGGCGTTCCCCCGATCGGGGGACGCGCGATTCATCCCGGCCACCGGCCGGTCGGTGGACAGACACCGCCGGGCGGCGCGGGGATAGTCAGTGTCGGGCCGACGAACACCGGCAGCAGGATCGAAGGCTCGACGCACGCGGGGGGTTGTTCAACCGCTCATAGGAGTGTCGAAGATGGATGCAACCACCCCCCACATCCGCTTGGCGACCGAGCCGCGCATCGCGTGGGTGTCGAAGGCCCTGTGTCGCTCCGGCGATCCCGACGAACTCTTCGTCAGCGGAAAGGCGCAGCGGGAAGCCGCGGTGATCTGCCGGCGCTGCCCCGTCGTTGCCGAATGCCTCGCCGACGCGCTCGACAACCACATGGAGTTCGGCGTTTGGGGCGGCATGACAGAACGCCAGCGGCGGGCGCTGCTCAAGCAGCACCCCGACGTGGCCTCCTGGTCCGAGTTACTCGCCGCCCGGCGCAAGCACCGCAACGCCAGCTGACCGGCGTGCGCGCTCAGCGGGGTGCGCGCTCACCGGCGTGTGCGCTCGGGTGTTTCGGTGTGAGGACTGGGCGTCGGGTGTGGGCCCCCGGCTTCGGGTGTGAGCCCGGGCTTCGGGTGTGAATCTACGGTTTCGAGTGTGAATCCACGGTTTCGAGTGTGAGCCCACGGCGTCGATTTCGCCCGGCCTTTTCCCACCATGAGCTCACACTCGAAGCCCTGGATTCACACTCGCGACGAGTTATTGCGGAACGGGTGCCGCATGAACGTCCGCGGCGGGGTGAACGCCCGGATCCCGTCGACGCCCAGCTCCCGGCCGAGGCCCGATTGGCCGCAGCCGGCGAACGACGGGCGTGGGTCCCGGGCGGCCAGGCCGTGGCGGGCGCGGCGTGGAAGCGCTGGTGACGCGGCGGATCGGCATCGACGACGCCGAGGCCGCCTTCGCCGACATGACCGCCGGGCGGGGGCGCGCGGCGCGAGAGCTGGACATAGCCGTCAAGAACCTAAGCTCGTGGGACTTTCGAGAGACTTTTGGGTGATCGCTTCAGAAACATGCGGCTCAGCAATTATTACGGATTGAAAAGATACTGCTAACTGCGTCGTAAGGGCTACATAGCAAACTATGACCGCCGCTATAGTAGTTAAATATGAAATTACTTATCGGTAGCATACGGGCCCGCATTCGCCCCCGTACTTAAGGTAGCTATCGCCGCAGCGATACGATTATTCGCCAGGTAATACAGGGCACTCTCGTTTTTGCTGAGAGATAGTGCTTCACCGCCGACACCGACCGGGCCAAGCGGGTCTCGTCGCCGAGGCGCTGCGATCTGCAGTGACACGCAACGCGCGATGACATCGTGGTGCTCCTCGATCTACGAGCCACGTGATCTGCGAAAGCCAGGTATCGACCAGGGATGGAAACCCTTCCGCACCCACTGCTGCTCTGAGTTTGGCCGACCCATTCGGCGATCCCCCGCTGTCAGTGCTGGGCCACCCCCGTGCGCACTGTTTTACGGTGCGCCCAAGATAGGTGGTGGGTGTGGTGTGCCCGGCCTTGTCCCGGGCGAACGCTTGTGGTGAGTCGCCGGGCGTGATCGGTATTGGCTTGTGCCACAAGCCCATACCGGCGCTGTCCGGATCGGGCGTGCGCTGATGCTCTCTGAATCCGCCGACGGTTTTCTCCCTCGTGCCGTAGCGATAACGGACAAGCCGCACGACTGTTTTCACCACCTGCTCGCGTCAGCATGCTGTGGCGCCGAGCGGTGAAATCCGCCGGCACGTGGGGAGAGTGACCTGCCTGGTTGTGAGCGGATCGAGGCGTTCACGTCATGGCTTTGTCGACGCCCGGGCAACTGACACCATGTGACGCTCATACTGGCCAATTCCAACGCCGCCCACAAATGACTTTGGCGGGCCGTCAATGTGGTCTTAGTCGGTAATTAACTTCCATGCACTTAACACGGGTTTTGCTGCACGTATATATCACCACGGTTAATTGTCTGTTTTTTGGCCACAATTCATCCAACATATTTGACGGCTACGTTTAACGCGTCGTTATTCAGAATTGTTCAAAGGAGATGGTCGTGGATCTCGCAGCCCGCCCCCACATCACCGCTGGAATCGCCCTGACCAGCGCCGCTGTTCTCGCCGCCGGCCCGATGGCCCAGCACCTACCCGACCTTCACGTGGCCCAACAACTGCGCCAGGTGAGTGTGTCGGCCATTCAGCTTGCCGGTGCCGCGGACGGCTTGGTGGATTTGTTCTCCGGGGTGGAAAACGAGCTCGTCTCGCTGGCCGGCGGAGCGGGCGCTGCTGCGGTGCCGGCGGCGACCCTCAACGACATCTTCAGCCCGATTACCCAGAACATGGTCGTGCAGACCTGGTTGCAGACGTTGCAATACACCCAAAACAACCTGCAGAGCATCGCCACGACGTTCCAAAAGCTCCCGTTGCCGGCGTTGCAGCAGATCGCCGCGAACTGGACGTCCTACGCGAGCCTGTATGTCGGGTCCTACCAAACCGCCGCGAAGGGCGCCCTCACCTACTTCACCAGCACCAAGGCGTCCGGGTTCTGGCCGCTGTTGGAGTCGGCGTTGAATAACTACGCGACGGGCAACATCAGTGGCATGGTCGCCAACCTGAACAGCGCTTTCTGGTTGAACCCCTTCATCAACATCGGGGAGCCGCTGGAAAAGATACTGGCGATACCCGGGCAAATGACCCAAAGCTTCACCAATGCCCTCAACTATCTGACGACGACCGGCATCTCGAGCTTTGGTCTTGACGCGATCCTGGGACTGCCCACCCAAATCGCGACCGGCCTCGGAACGAGTCTGCAGGCTGCGTCCACGGCGTGGGCTCACGGGGATCCGGTCGGCGCGATCACCAACATGGCCAACATCCCCGGGGTTGCGGTCAATGCCCTGATCAACGGCACTAATGGGAAGACGGGTCTGCTTCCCAGCGTCATTAACATCCTCATGCTTCAGACCATTAGCCCGGCGGTCGCCAAGCAGTTGGTGGCGCCCAATGCGGTGAATATCGCGACGGGTGGGAGTCTTCAGGGCGCACTGCAGGCGTTTGGCAACCAGTTCCTCCATGGCTGGCCGGACCTGACGCCGATTATCAGTAGTGCCAGCACGGGAATGACCACGCTGTTGCAAAACCTTTGGTCTCAGTTGCCCTCGATGATGTCCAGTTTCGGGGCAACGCTGGCGACCAATATCGGGCTGTTGATCACCAACTTGCTCAAGTTGCTCTGAGTCCGTGGTGGTCGCCGATGCGAGCCGGTGACCGCCAAACGGCGATCGGCCCCCTTCGCACGTTGATTTGGCGGAGGGGGCCGATCGTGCCGGTTCGGGCTAGCGCCGTACGCAGTCGTGGTCTGCTTCGGTTAAACCTTCAGCGCGACAGGGTGATTGCCTGCTCGGGGCAGTTCTGCTCGCCGATGATGGCGTGTGCTTCGAGTTCGCCCGAGACGTCC
The DNA here is from genome assembly GCF_010730745.1 of Mycobacterium heidelbergense. Lineage (NCBI taxonomy): Bacteria > Bacillati > Actinomycetota > Actinomycetes > Mycobacteriales > Mycobacteriaceae > Mycobacterium > Mycobacterium heidelbergense. The sequence goes on from NZ_AP022615.1 coordinate 4,065,869, forward strand.
TCGACCAGCACGACGCAGTGGCCCGCCTCGTCGGCGTCGAACACGTCGGGCGCCAGGGTGTAGCAGCGGCCATGGCCGGTGCAGCGGTCGGCGTCGACGGCGACGCGGGTCATGACACCGCGAATACCAGCGGCAGCGATTCCACGGACCGCAGCGCCGCCGTGTACGTCAGCTGCGTGCCGGGCCTGATCTCGTAATCCGGTATGCGCCGGTGGAATTCGCGCAGCGCGACCCGCAGCTCCATGCGCGCGAGGTGGGATCCCAGGCAGCGGTGCGGCCCTCCGCCGAACGCGCGGTGCCGGTTCGGGCTGCGGCCGAAGTCGACCAGCTCCGGGTCGGGGAATTCGGCGGGGTCGGTGTTGGCGGCGCCGAGCAGTGGGCTGACCCGTTCACCCTTGCTGATCGGGCAACCGCCCACCTCGGTGTCCTGCATGGCGACGCGGGCGACTCCGGGAACCGGTGTCTCCCAGCGCAACAACTCCTCGACGGCGCTCGGCAGGACGTCGGGCCGCTCGACGAGCTGGCGGCGGTGATCGGGGTGGCGCGCCAGGTACACGAAGAAGCAGTCGAGGGAGTCGGTGACCGTGTCCAGCCCCGCGATGAGGAACAGGAAGCAGACGTCGAGCAGCTCCTCGCGGGATAGTGGCTCACCGTCCTCTTTAAAGGTCGCCGCGATCATGGCGGACAGCACGTCGTCGCGCGGGCTGGCGATGTGGTCGTCGATGGCGTGCTCGAAGTACTCGTAAATCTGTTGCGCCACGCCCGCTGCGGCTTCGTGGCGGCGGTCGTAGCCGGTGTCGCCCTCCGGCCGGATCACCCCGTCCTTCCAGACCAGGAACTGGTCGAGGTCCTCCAGCGGCAGCCCTAGCAGCTGCAGGAAGACGGTGCAGGGGAGGGGCACGGCGAACTCTTCGTGGAAGTCGCATTCGCCCCGGCCGGCGAAGCGGTCGATCATCTCGTTCACCAGCTCGGTGACGAGGGGTTCGCGCCGGGCCATCTCGCGCGGGGTGAACAGCGGGTCGAGGATGCGGCGGTACTTCGCGTGCTCGGGCGGGTCGATTTGCAGGGGAATGAGCGGCCGCACGTTGCCGAGGTCGACGGCGTCCATGTTCGACGAGAACAGCTGGGTGTTCTTGAGCGCCATCTCGATGTCGGCGAGCCGGCTGAGAACCACCGTCTGCGGCGACCGGAACACCGGGGCCGATTCGCGCAACGCCTTGTACATCGGCTGCGGCTCCGCGAGGCCCATCAACGCCTGATCGATGAACCCTTCGGTATCTGTCATGCGGCCAGCCTGGCACTAAGATCCCTATCTTGGCAATGATTGAATAAATTGTGTAATGGGCGACGCCGAGGGTTAGCCGCTGGTCAGCAGATTGCGCAGCGAGTACCGTGTTCGTGCGGACGAGTTGGCCGGGCGGCCGCGGACCGTCGCAAGGCGGTTCGAGGAAAGTCCGGACTTCACAGAGCAGGGTGATTGCTAACGGCAATCCGAGGTGACTCGCGGGAAAGTGCCACAGAAAACAAACCGCCACCCCCGCGGTGGTAAGGGTGAAACGGTGCGGTAAGAGCGCACCAGCATTCCGGGTGACCGGGATGGCTAGGCAAACCCCACCCGAAGCAAGGCCAAGAAGGCCGCACGCAAGTGCGGCCGCGCAGGCGCTCGAGGGTTGCTCGCCCGAGCCTGCGGGTAGGCCGCTTGAGGCACCCGGCGACGGTGTGTCCAGATGGATGGTCGCCGCCCCGCCGCCGTTGCTTACGCCGCGGCGGCGGGGAACAGAATCCGGCTTACAGGCCAACTCGTCCGCCCTCGCCGTCCGCGAGACTGTAACTGGCGACGTCGTCTCTCGAGAAACGCGTCGGTAGTTACAGTCTCGCGAGGGGAAGGCGCCCCCAGCCCCGCGGGGACCCACCCGCGCGCGAGGGACCGGGCCCGCCCCGGTCTAGCGCACCGCTTTCGCGAGCTTGCGCAGCGCGTCGTCGAGCTGCTGACGGCACCGCTCGCCCAAGTCGGCCTCCTGCTGGTACAGCAGGCCATAGGTGAAGGTGTCCTCGCCGGCGGTGTGCGCGGCCTCGGCCTGGTGGCGGAGGTGCTCCCGGCTGACCACGCTGTCCTGGTGGTCGCCGAGCAGCGTTTGGATCGCCTTGGCCTGCTCGGACACCCGCGATTCGCCGGTGGCCGCCGCTGTGTAGCGAAGCCGCTTGGCGCGCTTGCGGATTCGGTGCAGCGCCAGGTCGCGTTCGTGCTCGGCCCCCGGCTCCACCCGGGCTGCGGCCTTTGCGGCCTTGCGGACCTTCTTGTACGCGGCGTCCAGCGTGATCGGCGCCTGCTGCTCGCCCGGGGCTGCGGCGGGGATTTCGGCGACCGCCGCGTCGAGGGCGTCGAGCAGGCGAAAGTATCGCCGCGAGCGCATCGCGATCAGGGACCGCCGCAGCCCGGTCTGGTAGCGGCGCCGGGCCCCGTCGACGAGGCGTTCCCGGATGCGCCCGCGCACCAGCTCCGGCGACAGCTTGTCCAGCGCCAGCTGATAGCGCTCGGCGAGCACCTCGGCGTCGCGCGCCGCGCCCAGCACGTTGGCGAGCTCGCGCAGCTCGTCGAGAATCCACGCGGTGTCGGACGATCCGAACGAGTCCAGGGAGTCGGCCAGCAGGCTGCGGATCTTGCGGATGGTCACCCGCATCTGGTGCACGGCGTCGTCGGCGTCGGCCCGGACGGCCCGATCCCACACCAGCAGCTCGTCGACCTGCTCGGCCACCGCGCGGTGTATCGGGTCCGCGGGCGGCCGCGCCCCGTTGGGCCGAGCCTGCGCGCCCAGCACGCGCGCCAGCTTGGAGGCGTGGCCGGCGGGCGCGGCGCCGGCGTCGAGCAGCCGATTGCTCAGCCGGCTCAACAGCTCCGTGTCGACCGTCCCGTTCTTTTCACTCGCTTCGGAGAGCTCGAGTTCCCATTCGCGCCACTCCTGTTCGGCGGGGGATGCGTCGGAGCCCCCGGTCGCCCACGCGGTGACGCGGTCGTTGCTGAACTCCGCCAGCGCCGCACCGTCAGCGCCGTAGAGCACTTGGGTTTCGCGTTCGGTGCTGATGCGCGCGACGGGTTCGAGCGGGCGATCGCGGACGATCGCCAGCACGATATCCCGCAATTCGTCCGGCACGGTGTCCTGCGCCCCGCGCTCCGGTGCGCCCAGCGGCGCGCGAACCTCGGTGCGGGCGTCGGGGCCGGCCGGCAGCTTGAGGTGCCAACCCGCGTCGTGACCGCCGGTGCGGCGCCGGAGGGTGATCTTGTTGCGCGCCAGGTCCTGGGTCGGCGTGTCGAAGTACGTCGCGTCCAGCGATTGGACCGGCGACTTCTCGACGTGGGTGACCGCGGCGATGCCTTCGAAGGACGGTGACACCGTGGACTCCACGACGTCGAACTTGCGCTCCACCTCGAGATGGCGCGAGGTTTTCGGCGCTTTTAGGGGCATCTTCGGCTCCATTGACGGCAGGTTGCCGCGGTCTGTGAAACGTGGTTGTCGGTCGTAAGTTGGCATCCTAGAGTGCCATGCTTGCGATGCCGCGGCTGAGTGCCGTTGGCCATCCTGTCACACAACGGATTTCGGCGCGGCTACGCCGTCGCCGCTATCTCAGAAGCAGTGCTCGTCGGCGGGGAACGCGCCCGCCGCCACCTCGTCCGCGTATTGTGTTGCGGCCCGGCGTAACTCGCCGCCGATGTCGGCGAACCGTTTGACGAAGCGGGCGGGCTTGCCGCCGCTGAGGCCGGCCATGTCCTGCCAGACCAGGACCTGGGCGTCGCAGTTCGGGCCGGCCCCGATCCCGATGGTCGGAATGGTCAGCTTGCCGGTGATCTGGGTGGCCAGTTCGGCCGGCACCATCTCCATGACGACCGAAAACGCCCCGGCCTCGGCGACGGCGATCGCGTCCGCGATGGTCTGCTCCGCGGCGTCGCCGCGGCCCTGCACCCGGAAGCCGCCGAGGCCGTTGACGCTTTGCGGCGTGAAGCCGATGTGCGCCATCACCGGGATGCCCGCGGCGGTCAGGCAGGCGATCTGGTCGGCCACCCGCTCGCCGCCCTCGAGCTTGACGGCGTGCGCGCCGCCCTCCTTCAGGAACCGGGTGGCGGAGGCCAGCGCGGCGGCGGGTCCCGCCTCGTAGCTGCCGAACGGCAGGTCGGCGACGACCATGGCGTGCCGGGCGCCCCGCGCCACGCCGCGGACCAGCGGGATGAGTTCGTCGATGGAGACGGGCACCGTGGTGTCGTAGCCGTAGACGACGTTGGCCGCCGAGTCGCCGACCAGCAGCACGGGGATGCCGGCCTCGTCGAAGATGCGGGCGGTCGAATAGTCGTAGGCCGTGAGCATGGCCCACTTGTGGCCCTCGGCCTTCATTTTCTGCAGATGGTGGGTGCGAATCGTGGTGGGCGCCTTGGCCTGCCCGGACGAGTTTGCGCCGTAAACGTTCTGCTCAGACATCATTGTCCCTGGTAGTGGTCGGGTCGATCCTCGTGGCCCGCTAGGGTCCCCGGGTCGTCTGACTCCAGACATTCTGCCACCCGTTCCGCGCAATTGCACCGCCGGTGTGGTGTGAGACATGCCATTTTGCGGACGCGGCGCCGCGCCTCCCGCTCACCAGAATCTCAGGTTGGCTCTGGCAGCATAGGTGGGCATGGGCCTGTCTCGCCGCGACAAGATCGCGCGCACGCTGCTGATCTGGACGGCGATCGCCGCCGTGGCGCTCCTTGCCGCGGGCTGCATCCGCGTGGTCGGCGGGCGCGCCGTGATGGCGGGCCCCAAGCTGGGCCAGGCGATCGAATGGACGCCCTGCCGCTCCTCTAACCCACAGGCCAAGATCCCCAGCGGCGCCCTGTGCGGCCGGCTGGCCGTGCCCGTCGACTACGACCACCTCGGCGGCGACGTGGCGACGCTGGCGCTGATCCGCTTCCGCGCGACGGGCGACAAGGTCGGCTCGTTGGTGATCAACCCCGGCGGTCCCGGCGAGTCCGGCATCGACGCCGCCCTGGGCGTCGTCCAGACGCTGCCCAAGCGCATCCGCGAACGGTTCGACCTGGTGGGTTTCGATCCCCGCGGGGTGGCGTCGTCGCGGCCGGCCATCTGGTGCAACTCGGACGCCGACAACGACCGGCTGCGCACCGAGCCCAACGTCGACTACAGCCCGGCGGGCGTGGCCCACATCGAGGATGAGACCAAGCAATTCGTCGGGCGCTGCGTCGACAAGATGGGCAAGGACTTCCTCGCCAATGTGGGGACGGTCAACGTCGCCCGGGACCTGGATGCCATTCGCGCGGCGCTGGGCGACGACAAGCTGACCTATCTCGGCTACTCCTACGGCACGCGGATCGGATCCGCCTACGCCGAGGCCTACCCCACGAAGGTGCGGGCGATGATCCTCGACGGCGCCGTCGACCCCAACGCCGACCCCATCGAGGCGGACCTGCGTCAGGCCAAGGGATTTCAGGACGCGTTCAACGACTACGCCACCGACTGCGCGAAGCAACCGAGCTGCCCGCTGGGCACCGACCCGGCCAAGGCCGTCGACGTCTACCACAGCCTGGTCGACCCGATGGTCGACCCCAACAACGAGATGGTCGGCAGGCCGGTGCCGACGAAGGACCCGCGCGGGCTGAGTTACTCGGACGCCATCGTCGGCACCATCATGGCGTTGTACTCGCCCACCCTGTGGCACCACCTGACCGACGGCCTGAGCGAACTGGTCGACCACCACGGCGACACCCTGCTCGCCCTGGCCGACATGTACATGCGCCGCGACTCGCACGGCCATTACACCAACGCCACCGACGCCCGGGTCGCGATCAATTGCGTTGACCAGCCACCGATTACGGACCGCGCCAAGGTCATTGACGAGGACCGGCGGTCGCGTGAGATCGCGCCCTTCATGAGCTACGGGCAGTTCACCGGCGACGCGCCGCTGGGCACCTGCGCGTTCTGGCCGGTGCCGCCCACCAGCAAGCCGCACGCCATCTCGGCGCCGGGCCTGGCGCCGACGGTGGTGGTGTCGACCACGCACGATCCGGCGACCCCCTACAAGGCCGGCGTCGATCTGGCGAACCAGCTCCGCGGTTCGCTGCTCACCTTCGACGGAACGCAGCACACGGTGGTGTTCCAGGGCGACAGCTGCGTCGACGACTACGTGACGGCGTATCTGGTCGGTGGCGCCACGCCGCCGAGCGGCGCCAAGTGCTAGGGCGAGCAGACGCAGAATCGCACGCGAAGTAGCTTCGCGAGACGATTCTGCGTCTCACTCGAAAATGTGGTGACCCGAAGCGGGTGAGTCGCTGGCCCCTGGTGTTAGGCGACTTCGGTGAGTGGTTCGAGGATGACGTTGTATCCCAGGGCTTCGAGCTGCTTGATGGCGTTGGCCTTGGTCTTGCTGGGGTGGTGGCGGGTGTAGTAGCCGGGGCCGGGGTCGCGGTAGAAAGCGCCGTTGATCAGCATGTTGTAGGCGTCGGTGAGCATCTTGTGTTCCAGGGCGACCAGGGCGATCATGCCCGCTGGTGAGCTGTGCTGGGCTTTGGTTCTGTTCCTGCGTTTTGGCTGGGGTGGGCGGCTGCCGGCGATGCGTCGGTAGCGGGCGTTGTAGTAGGTGTCTTTGCTGCGGGCCGCCGAGAGGGCCGCGACCCCGAGGGCGGCTTTGAGGTAGCGGTTGCCCGCTCGGGTGGCCGCTGATTTGACCCGGCCCGCTGATTCGTTGCAACCGGGCACCACCCCAGCCCACGACGCCAGGTGCGCCGCAGTGGGAAACACGCTCATGTCCGCGCCGGTCTCGGCGATGAACACATCGGCCACGATCGTCGAAAAGCCCGGGATGCTCATGAGTAACTCCCGGATGGCTTGAAAGGGTTGGATCGCCTCCTCGATGCGTTCATCTAGGCGGGCGACGTCGGCGTCGTGGGCGTCGATGCGATCCAGATACAACCGCGTCATGAACGCGTGATGGTCGTTAAACCGCCCGCGCAGCGCCTCGGTGAGCGCGGGGATCTTCTCCCGCAGCCGTTGTTTGGCCAGATCAGCCAGCACCGCCGGATCGCGCTGCCCGGCGATCAGCGCCTCGAGCATCGCCCGCCCGGAGACCCCGACGATGTCAGAGGCCACCGCCGACAGTTTGATCCCGGCGTCTTCGAGCAGTTTCTCTAGCCGCTGAATCTCCTTGGTACGCGCCCGGGTGATCATGGTGCGCGCCCGCGTCAGATCGCGTAACTCCCGAATCGGCTGCGGCGGCACGAACGAGGCGCGTACCAGCCCGTGTGCGCCCAGGTCAGCCAGCCACATCGCATCCGAGACATCGGTCTTGCGGCCAGGCACATTACGCACCGCCTTAGCGTTGGCCAAGATCACCGGCAGCGCATCTTCAAGCAGGTAGTAAAACGGCTTCCAATAATCCGACGTCGATTCGATCACCACACAGCTGACCTGCTCAGCCAGCAGATGCTCGCGCAACGCCAGGATCTGGCTGGTGGTCGAACCCCACGTGCTCACCGTCGTCGTGGTGGCGCGCCGACCCTGACCCTGAACCCGGACACAGACCTTGGCGTCCTTCTTGGAAACATCAAGGCCTGCACACCGCCGATGGACCACCTCCATGATCAATCACCTCATCATCTAGAACCTGTTGTTAATCAGCGTGTTCCGGGAAGAGTGAAAACAAACAGGAGTCTCACTCGCGTGCTCACAGGCAACAAACCACGGCCCCCGCACAACCACGGGGTACCCTTCGTCCCAAGCTGCTCGGCGTGCTCACGACAACACAGACGCAACGGGATCCACCGAAACACCCCTCCAGCGTCAACCCCGCCAGCACGCCAAGCAACCACCTAGCCACGCCGAACGACACCACCAAATTTTCATCCCCCACGGCGGGGCCTCAGCCCCCCAGATAGCTGCTCGGCGTGGGAGGGCTCGGCGAGAGCCGGATGCGAGATCAAGGCGTGACCTTTTCGCGCTGTCGCGGGTATCCGAAGCTGCCACGATTGACAGCCATGTCGCGCCTGAGACCGTTGAGCTCGGCGCTGCTGTCGTTCGGGCTGTTGCTTGCCGGGCAATCGACGCTGCCGGTGGCCGGCGCGGCCCCGGAACCCGGCGCGGGGCAGACCCCGAGCCCGGCTCCGCCGGTTGCGGCGCGGCCGCAGAACTGGGGGAGCTGCAGCCAATTCCTGAGCGACACCAGCGACGTCCCCACCGCCCAGTGCACCACCGTGTCCGTCCCCGTCGACTACGCCAATCCGACTGGCGCGCAAGCCAAGCTGGCGGTCATCCGGGTGCCCGCGACCGGCCGGCGGATGGGATCGCTGTTGGTCAATCCGGGCGGGCCGGGCGCGTCGGCGGTCGACATGGTCGTCGGCCTGGCGTCGGACCTGGACGGCAGCGACATCACCACCAACTTCGACCTGGTGGGGTTTGACCCGCGAGGGGTGGGTCATTCAACCCCGCAGGCGCGGTGCCGCACCGACGCCGAGTTCGACGCCTACCGCAAGGACCCGATGGTCGATTACAGCCCGGCCGGCGTGGCCCACATCGAACAGCTCTACCGGCAGTTGGCCCAGCAATGCGTCAACCGGATGGGCAACGGGTTCCTGGCCAACATCGGCACCGCGTCCGGCGCGCGCGACATGGACATGGTGCGCCAGGCGCTGGGTGAGGACCAGATCAACTACCTCGGCTACAGCTACGGCACCGAGTTGGGCACCGCCTACCTCGAGGAGTTCGGCAACCACGTGCGGACCATGGTGCTCGACGGCGCCATCGACCCGACCGTCGACCCGGTCGAGGAAAACATCAACCAGATGGCCGGATTCCAAACGGCTTTCAACGACTACGCCAAGGACTGCGCCCGCTCGGCCGGTTGCCCGCTGGGCACCGACCCGGCTCAGTTCGTCAACCGCTACCACGCGCTGGTCGACCCGCTGGTCGCCAAGCCGGGCCGGACGTCGGATCCCCGCGGCCTGAGCTACGCCGACGCGACCACCGGCACCATCAACGCGCTGTACACCCCGGCGCACTGGAAGTATCTGACCAGCGGTCTGCTCGGGCTGCAGCGCGGCACCGACGCGGGCGACCTGCTGTTGCTGGCCGACGACTACGAGGGCCGCGACAAAAGCGGCCACTACACCAACGACCAGGACGCGTTCAACGCCATTCGCTGCGTCGACGCGCCGACGCCGACGGATTCGGCGACGTGGGTCTCGGCCGATCGCCGGATCCGCCAGGCCGCCCCGTTCATGAGCTACGGGCAGTTCACCGGCGACGCCCCCCGCGACCTGTGCGCGCTGTGGCCGGTGCCGGCGACGTCGAAGCCGCACGCCGCGGCGCCCGTCGCGCGGGGCAAGGCCGTCGTCGTCTCCACGACGCACGACCCGGCCACCCCGTACCAGGCCGGCGTGAACCTGGCCCGCCAGCTGGGCGCCCCGCTGATCACCTACGACGGAACCCAGCACACCGCGGTTTTCAACGGTGACCAGTGCGTGGACACCGCTGTGGTGCGTTACTTCGTCGCGGAGACGCTGCCGCCCGCCCTGCAGTGCCGTTCCTAGGGACCCGAGCGGCCCCGTGGAAAGTCCGCAACGGTGTTGAGCGGGCATCGGTAACACAGAATTAACAGCGGTTGCCTACTGTTCGGGTTATGGATCGACAGAAGGAATTCGTCCTCCGCACGCTGGAGGAGCGAGACATCCGGTTCGTTCGGCTCTGGTTCACCGATGTGCTCGGCTACCTGAAGTCGGTCGCGATCGCCCCGGCCGAGCTCGAAGGCGCCTTCGAAGAGGGCATCGGGTTCGACGGTTCCTCGATCGAGGGCTTCGCGCGGGTCTCGGAATCCGACACCGTGGCCAACCCCGATCCGTCGACCTTCCAGGTGCTGCCCTGGGCCACCAGCTCCGGCCACCACCACTCGGCGCGGATGTTCTGCGACATCACCATGCCCGACGGCTCGCCGTCGTGGGCGGACCCCCGGCACGTGCTGCGACGCCAGCTGCAGAAGGCCAACGACCTCGGCTTCTCCTGCTACGTGCATCCCGAGATCGAGTTCTTCCTGCTGGAGCCCGGATCCCTCGACGGGTCACGGCCCGTGCCCGTCGACACCGCCGGCTACTTCGACCAGGCGGTGCACGACTCCGCGTCGAACTTCCGCCGGCACGCGATCGAGTCCCTCGAATTCATGGGCATCTCGGTCGAGTTCAGCCACCACGAGGGCGCGCCCGGCCAGCAGGAGATCGACCTGCGCTTCGCCGACGCGCTGTCGATGGCCGACAACGTGATGACGTTCCGCTACGTCATTAAGGAAGTCGCGATCGAGAACGGCGCCCGGGCGACGTTCATGCCCAAGCCGTTCGCGGAACACCCCGGCTCGGCGATGCACACCCACATGAGCCTGTTCGAGGGCGACGTCAACGCCTTCCACAGCGCCGACGACCCGCTGCAGCTCTCGGACGTGGGCAAGTCCTTCATTGCCGGGATCCTGGAGCACGCCTCCGAGATCAGCGCGGTCACCAACCAATGGGTCAACTCCTACAAGCGGCTGGTGGTCGGCGGCGAGGCGCCCACCGCGGCGTCGTGGGGGGCGGCCAACCGGTCGGCTTTGGTGCGGGTCCCGATGTACACGCCGCACAAGACGTCGTCGCGGCGTATCGAGGTGCGCAGCCCCGACTCGGCGTGCAACCCGTATCTGGCCTTCGCCGTGCTGCTGGCCGCCGGGCTGCGCGGGGTGGAGAAGGGCTACGTGCTGGGGCCGCAGGCCGAGGACAACGTGTGGGACCTCACCCCCGAGGAGCGCCTCACCATGGGCTATCGCGAGCTGCCCACCAGCCTCGACAGCGCGCTGCGGGCCATGGAGTCCTCCGAGCTCGTGGCGGAAACGTTGGGGGAGCACGTGTTTGACTTCTTCCTGCGCAATAAGCGCACGGAGTGGGCGAACTACCGCAGCCACGTCACGCCCTACGAGCTGAGCACCTACCTGTCGCTGTAGCGCGGTCTAAGCGGTCGGCGGGTTGCGCTACCGTTTTGGGCGTGACCAAACCCGTGACGGAACGCTCCAGGCTGCCCAGCGTCGGGCGGCTCGGGTTGGTCGATCCCGCGGCCGGTGAGCGGCTGACGCAACTGGGTTGGTATGACCACGACGACCAGGCATACATCGACCGGTTGTGGTCGCTGTCGCGCGCACCGGACCCCGACGCCGCGCTGCGGGCGCTGATCCGGCTGTCGGAGAACCCGAACGCCGAATGGGATGAGCTCGACGCCGCGCTGCTCGCCGAGCACGGCCTGCGCGGGCGGCTGTTCGCGGTGCTGGGCTCGTCGCTGGCCCTCGGGGACCACCTGGCCGTGCATCCGCAATCCTGGAAGCTGTTGCGGGGCAACGTGAAATTGCCCTCGAGTGACCGGCTGCGCGGGGCGTTCACCGAGTGCGTCGACGAGGTGTCGGCGTTGGATGCGGCGGTGCCGCGATTGCGCACCCTCTACCGGGACCACCTGCTGGTGCTGGCCGCGCTCGACCTGGCCGCGACGGTCGAGGACGAGCCGGTGCTGCCGTTCACCGTGGTGGGCGCCCACCTGTCGGACATCGCGGACGCCGCGCTGGCGGCCGCGATGCGGGTGGCCGAGGCGACCGTGTGCGGCGACCGCACGCCACCGCGGCTGGCGGTCATCGCGATGGGCAAATGCGGTGCCCGCGAACTGAATTACGTCAGCGACGTCGACGTCATCTTCGTCGCCGAGCACGCCGATGCGGCCAGCGCCCGGGTGGCCAGCGAGATGATGCGGGTGGCGTCGGCGGCGTTCTTCCAGGTGGATGCGGGGCTGCGGCCGGAGGGACGCAGCGGCGAGCTGGTCCGCACCGTCGAGTCGCACGTCGCCTACTACCAGCGCTGGGCCAAGACGTGGGAGTTCCAGGCGTTGCTGAAGGCCCGCGCGGCGGTCGGCGACGCTGAACTCGGTGAGCGCTACCTGGCCGCGTTGCTGCCCATGGTCTGGGTCGCCTGCGAGCGCGAGGATTTCGTGGTCGAGGTGCAGGCAATGCGGCGCCGGGTGGAGCAGCTGGTGCCCGCCGACGTCCGCGGCCGCGAGATCAAACTCGGCAGCGGCGGGTTGCGCGACGTGGAGTTCGCGGTGCAGCTGCTGCAGCTGGTGCACGGCCGCGGCGACGCGTCGCTGCACGTGGCGTCCACCGTCGATGCGCTGGCCGCGCTGGGCCAGGGCGGCTACATCGGGCGCGAGGACACCGCGAACCTCACGGCCTCCTACGAGTTCCTCCGGTTGCTCGAGCACCGATTGCAGCTGCAGCGCCTCAAGCGCACCCACCTGCTGCCCGAGGCCGACGACGAGGAGGCGGTGCGCTGGCTGGCGCGGGCCGCCCACATCCGGCCCGACGGCCGGCACGACGCGGCGGGGGTGCTGCGCGAGGAGCTCCGACACCAAAACCTGCGGGTGTCCCAGCTGCACGCGAAGCTCTTCTACCAACCCCTGCTGGAGTCGATCGGCCCGGCCGGCCTGGAGATCTCGCACGGCATGACCTCGGAGGCCGCGGAGCGGCAGCTGGGCGCGCTGGGCTACGAGGGGCCGCAGACGGCGCTGAAGCACATGTCGGCGCTGGTCAACCAGAGCGGGCGGCGCGGCCGGGTGCAGTCGGTGCTGCTGCCGCGGCTGCTGAACTGGATGTCGTACGCGCCCGACCCCGACGGCGGGCTGTTGGCCTACCGGCGCCTGTCCGAGGCGCTGGCGGGGGAGAGCTGGTACCTGTCCACGCTGCGGGACAAGCCCGCGGTGGCCAAGCGGCTCATGCACGTGCTGGGCACGTCCGCCTACGTGCCGGACCTGTTGATGCGCGCGCCCAGGGTCATTCAGGATTACGGCGACGGGCCGGCCGGCCCGAGACTGCTCGAGACCGAGCCCGACGCCGTGGCCCGCGCGCTGATCGCGTCGGCCGCCCGGCACGCCGACCCGGTGCGGGCCATCGCCGCCGCGCGGACGCTGCGCCGTCGGGAGCTGGCCCGCATCGGCTCCGCCGACCTGCTCGGCCTGCTCGAGGTCAGGGACGTGTGCAAGGCGCTCACGTCGGTGTGGGTGGCCGTGCTGCAGGCCGCTCTGGACGCGATGGTCCGGGCCAACCTCCCCGGCGACGGCTCTCGGGCGCCGGCGGCCATCGCGGTCATCGGGATGGGTCGGCTGGGCGGCGCCGAGCTCGGCTACGGTTCCGATGCCGACGTGATGTTCGTCTGCGAGCCGGCCGGCGGTGTCGAGGACTCGCAGGCGGTGCGGTGGTCGACGTCGGTCGCCGAGCAGATAAGGACCCTGCTGGGCACCCCCAGCGTCGACCCGCCGCTGGACGTCGACGCCAACCTGCGGCCCGAGGGCCGCAACGGCCCGCTGGTCCGCACGCTGGCGTCCTATGCCGCCTACTACGAGCAGTGGGCGCAGCCGTGGGAGATCCAGGCCCTGCTGCGCGCGCACGCCGTGGCCGGCGACGTCGAGCTGGGGCAGCGGTTCCTGCTGATGGCCGACAAGACGCGCTATCCGCCCGACGGGGTGTCGGCCGAGGCCGTGCGGGAGATCCGCCGCATCAAGGCCCGGGTGGAGTCCGAACGGCTGCCGCGCGGCGCCGACCCCAACACCCACACCAAGCTGGGGCGCGGCGGGCTGGCCGACATCGAGTGGACCGTGCAGCTCATGCAGCTGAGGCACGCCCACGAGATTCCGGCGCTGCACAACACCTCGACGCTGGAGTCGTTGGACGCGATCGCCGCGGCCGATCTGGTGCCCGCGGATGAGGTCGACCTGCTGCGGCAGGCCTGGCTGACCGCCACCCGGGCCCGCAACGCGCTGGTGCTGGTCCGCGGCAAGCCCACCGACCAGCTGCCGGGGCCCGGGCGCCAGCTCAACGCGGTCGCGGTGGCCGCCGGCTGGCCCACCGACGATGGCAGCGAGTTCCTGGATAACTACCTGCGGGTGACGCGCCGGGCAAAAGCCGTGGTGCGCAAGGTTTTTGGGAGTTGAGTCGAAAGGCGGGATCGTTGGAAGCCACGTTTGAGGTCTTGAGCGAAGAGGAACTTGACCGGGTCACGGCGACCTATGCGCCGTTGACCGAGGCCGTTCGGGAGCTGATCGACGCCACCGTCCGGACCCACGCCGACGACGACGTCATCGCGCAGGCGCGGGTCGCGATCGAGGCGGTGACCCGATCGCTGCTGAGCCAACGGACCCGCCCACCCGCCGTGAGTTACCGCATCGACGGCCGCCCGCTGCCGCTGGGCAACGCCGCGACCGGCCAGTGCAACCCGATCGCGCCGCCGTTGGTGGTCCATCACGAGGCGGACGGCCGGTGCTGGAGCGAGTTCGTTCTGGGCACCGCCTACGAGGGGCCGCCGGGCCTGGTGCACGGCGGCATGTGCGCGCTGGTGCTCGACCACATGCTCGGGGAGGCGGCCAGCCAGGGCCTGACCAAGCCGCTGTTCACCGGAACGATCTCGATCAAGTACCTGCGCGGCACGCCGCTGGGCCCGCTGCGCTCCGAGGCATTCGTCTCGCGCAGCGAGGGTGTCAAAGCCTATGCGCGGGGCAATATTTCGGATGCCGCGGGGGTGACGGTGGAGGCCGAAGGGGTCTTCATCATGCCGGCGTGGGCGCGGGAAGCCGAATGAAGTTCTACGTCAGCAGCGCCTTTCTGGACACCCGCGAGATCGTCGAGATCGCCAGGGCGGCCGACGAGCTGGGCTACGACGGGATCGGCATCCCGGACCACGTCGTCAACCTGGAGACCCTGGACACCCCGTACCCGTACACCAAGGATGGGCAACGGCGCTGGCAGCCTTTCACCGACTGGCCCGACCCCTGGGTTCTCGTCGGTGCGCTGGCCCAGGTCACCACCCGACTGAGGTTCGTCAACACCGTCTACGTCCCCGCGATGCGCAATCCCTACTCGGCGGCCAAAGCCATTGGCACCGCGGCGGTTTTGGCGTCGGGCCGGGTGGAGCTGGGAATCGGCGTGGGCTGGTGTAGAGAGGAGTTCGCCCTGATGGGCGAGAAGTTCGACGCCCGCGGCAAGCGCACCGACGAGATCATCGAGTTGATGCGGGCGCTGTGGGCGCCGGGCTGGACGGAGTTCGACGGCGACTTCTACCGGGCACCGCGGCTGGAGATGCAGCCGACCCCACCGCCGATACCCATCTACGTCGGCGGCCTCAGCGACGCCGCGCTACGCCGGGCCGCCCGGTGTGACGGCTGGATCGGTGACCTGATCAAGACCGATCGCGCCATCGAGACGGTGGGCCGGTTGCGGGAGCTGCGGGCCGAAAACGGTCTCTCGATGGACAATTTCACTACCCTGACGCCGCTGACCGACGCCTTCACCACCGCCGATTACCAGCGCGCCGAAGATGCCGGCATCACCGGCATCATCACCGCGCCATGGATGTTCTATACCGGGCCCGATGCCACGCTTTCCGACAAGATCGACGGCATGCAACGCTTCCGGAAGGACTTGGGGCTGGGCTAGTTGGGTTGACTCTGCGGCCACCAGGCAAAAGTGCGAGTAGAGAGCCTGGTGGGCGCAGAGTCAAAGTCCCTAACAGCGACTGTGTCGCTTATACGTCGTAGTACAGCGCGAATTCGTAGGGGTGCGGGCGGATCTGGACCGGCAGGATCTCGTTCTCGCGCTTGAAGCTGATCCACGTCTCGATCAGGTCGGGCGTGAAAACGCCTCCCTCGGTGAGGTATTCGTGGTCCTCTTCCAGACGGTCGATCACTGCGGACAGCTGAACCGGCGCCTGCGGGATGTTCGCGGCCTCCTCGGGCGGCAGCTCGTAGAGGTCCTTATCGACCGGCGCCTGCGGCTCGATCTTGTTCCTGATGCCGTCCAGGCCGGCCATCAGCATGGCGGAGAACGCCAGGTACGGGTTGCCCGAGGAGTCGGGGCAACGGAACTCCAGCCGCTTGGCCTTCGGGTTGCTGCCGGTGATGGGGATACGTACACACGCCGAACGGTTGCGTTGGCTATACACCAGGTTGATCGGGGCCTCGAAGCCGGGAACCAACCGCTTGTAGGAGTTCACCGTCGGGTTGGTGAAGGCCAGCAGCGACGGCGCGTGGTGCAGCAGGCCGCCGATGTAGTGCCGGGCGGTGTCCGAAAGCCCGGCGTAACCCGTCTCGTCGTACATCAACGGGGCGCCGTCCTTCCACAGCGACTGGTGGGTGTGCATCCCGGAGCCGTTGTCGCCGAACAGCGGCTTGGGCATGAACGTGACGGTCTTGCCGTTCTGCCAGGCGGTGTTCTTGACGATGTACTTGTACAGCTGCATGTCGTCGGCCGCGTGCAGCAGCGTGTTGAACTTGTAGTTGATCTCGGCCTGCCCGCCGGTGCCCACCTCGTGGTGGCCCTTCTCCAGGCTGAAGCCGGACTTGATCAGGTTGGTCAGCATCTTGTCGCGCAGGTCGACGTAGTGGTCGACGGGGGCAACCGGGAAGTATCCGCCCTTGGGGCGGACCTTGTACCCACGGTTGGGGCTGCCGTCGCTCTCGGTCGGCTCGCCGGTGTTCCACCACCCCGAGATCGCGTCCACCTCGTAGAACGAGCCGTTGGTGCGCGAGTCGAAGCTCACCGAGTCGAAGATGTAGAACTCGGCCTCGGCGCCGAAGTAGGCGGTGTCGGCGACCCCGGTGCTGATCAGATAGTTCTCGGCCTTCCGCGCGATGTTGCGGGGGTCGCGCGAGTACGGCTCGAGGGTGAACGGGTCGTGCACGAAGAAGTTCAGGTTCAGCGTCTTGGCTTCGCGGAACAGGTCGATCTGCGCGGTCGCGGGATCGGGGAGGAGCAGCATGTCCGATTCGTGGATCGACTGGAATCCGCGGATCGACGAGCCGTCGAAGGCCAACCCGTCCTCGAAAACGCTTTCGTCGAAGAACGAAATCGGAATCGTGAAGTGCTGCATGATGCCTGGCAGGTCACAGAACCGGACGTCGACAAACTCGACGTCTTCGTCCTTGGCGAGTTTGAAGACGTCGTCGGGCGTCATTTCCGTCACAGAATGCTCCTTTACTTGGTGATCCGCGGGCCTGACGCTATGGAGCTGATGTTGCCTGCCAGTCAACCCGATGTTGCACGGAGGTTACGTGACCGTGCGTCCCGCACGAGGTCCGGGTTGCTGGCGGGTTCTATTGTGGGGCCGATGGACCGCAAGATCGTATCCGGTGCGGCGCGCCTGCGCACCGTTGCGCGCCCGGCGTGGGAGTCGAACCGAGGCGCCGGCCGGTGACGCCGGAATCGCCCTCGACCTACCCCGGCGAGAGGCTCGGCTTGCCGCAGAGCGGGCCGGGGTCGCTGGCGTCGATGGGCCGCCGGCTGGCCGCGCTGATGATCGACTGGCTGATCGCCTACGGCCTGGCGGCGCTGGCCATGGCGTTCGGCGTCTTCTCCGAACGGATGTTGTCGACGGCGGTGTTGGTCATCTGGTTCGCGCTCGGCCTGGTGGCGGTGCGGCTGTTCAGCTTCACACCGGGGCAGCTGGCGCTGGGTCTGCAGGTGGCGGCCGTGGACGGACGGCTGCCGGTCGGGGTTGGCCGGTTGGCGGTGCGGGGACTGCTGGTCGCGACGGTCATCCCGGCACTGTTTACCGACGCCGACGGCCGCGGCCTGCACGATCGGCTGACGGGGACGGCGGTGGTGCGGCGCTGAATGCGATGGCGGCGACCCGCTACGGCTACTTGCGGCGCACGGTGCGCTGCACGCCGCGCATCTTGCCGGCGTTGGGGAGCGGTCCCTTCGGCATGACACCGGCACCGGCCCGCGATCCCAGCGCGGCCAACCGCGACTCCAGCGTGTCCATCTGCTTGGCGTTGATGTTGGCCGGCAGCCGGGTGAGGTGGCGCTCCAACTTGGCCAGCGGGACCTCGCCGTCGCCGTTGCCGACGACGATGTCGTAGATTGGCACGTCGCCGACCAGCCGGGCGGTGCGCTTCTTCTCCTGCGCCAGCAGCGGTTTGACCCGGGCCGCCGATCCCTCGCCGACCAAGATGACGCCGGGGCGGCCGAACACCCGATGCACCGCGTCGAAGTGGCCGGTCGCGGCGACGCCGGGGGTCACCCGCCATTTGCCGCGCAGGTTGTCCAGCACCCAGGCCGCGGCGCCGGTCTGCCCCTCGGCCTTGGTGAAAATCGATCGCTGGGCTCGGCGGCTGAAGATGATGAACGTCACCAAGCCGCCCAGCAGCACGCCGAGCGGGATGATCGTGATCATGGTGAACCCGCCGGCCCACACCCCGACGGCCACCGAGGCGCCCACGATCAGCGCGAAGGCGCCGATCATGTACGGCAGCAGGCGCTTGTCCTCCTGGCGCTGGATGTTGAACGCCTGCCACAACTGGGCGCGACGCTCCCGCGCGGCCGACTTGCGGGCGGCCTGCGCCTGGGCCCTGGCGGCCTTGTTCTCGGCGGTGGTGCGGGGTTTAGCCATAATCACCAAGGATACGTAGGCGCGAGTCGGCTACGGTGCCGAGGCGCCCGCGGCCCGGCTCCGCGCCGCCTGCTGGTAGAGCCGCCCCGCCCGGTAGGACGATCGCACCAGCGGCCCGGCCAGCACGCCCGAAAAGCCCAACCCCTCGGCGTGCCGGGCGAACCCCACGAACTCCTCGGGCGTCACCCAGCGGTCGACCGGGTGATGGCGCGGCGACGGCCGCAGATACTGGGTGATGGTGACGATGTCGCAGCCGGCGTCGCGCAGGTCGGCCAGGGCGGTGCGCACCTCGCCGGGGGTTTCGCCCAGGCCGAGGATGAGGTTGCTCTTGGTGACCAGGCCGAAGTCGCGGGCCGCGGTCAGCACGTCCAGGCTGCGCCGGTAGGTGAAGGCGGGCCGGATCCGCTTGAAGATGCGGGGCACGGTTTCGACGTTGTGCGCCAACACTTCCGGCCGTGACTCGAACACCTCGGCCAGACGAGCGGGCACGCCGTTGAAGTCGGGGATCAACAGCTCGACGCCGGTCGACGGGTTGAGCTCCTTGATGGCGCGCACCGTCTCGGCGTACAGCCAGGCGCCGCCGTCGGGCAGGTCGTCGCGGGCGACGCCGGTGACCGTGGCGTAGCGCAGCCCCATCGTGCGCACGCTCTCGGCGACCCGGCGGGGCTCGTCGCGGTCCAGCGCGGCCGGCTTTCCGGTGTCGATCTGGCAGAAGTCGCAGCGGCGGGTGCACTGGTCGCCGCCGATCAGGAAGGTGGCCTCGCGGTCTTCCCAGCATTCGAAGATGTTGGGACAGCCCGCCTCCTCGCAGACCGTGTGCAGGCCCTCGCGGCGGACCAGGCTCTTGAGTTCGGTGTACTCGGGCCCCATCCGGGCCCGCGTCTTGATCCACGGCGGCTTGCGCTCGATAGGGGTCTGCGCGTTCCGTACTTCCAGCCGCAGCAACCTGCGGCCTTCGGGCGCGACCGTCACGTTGTCGATGCTACGCGGGCGGGCGTCGGTCGCCAGGTAAGGGTCAACCGGCCGTCCAGGGCGTCGCACACGGCGGAGGCGACGGCGGCGCGGACGTCGTCGACGGTGATCGTGCGCTGCAGTTCGGCGGACAGCGACGTCACCCCGGCGTCGCTGATGCCGCATGGCACGATCGCGGTGAACGAGTCCAGAGCACAGTCGCAGTTGAGCGCAAAGCCGTGCAGCGTGGTCGCCCGCGCCACCCGCACGCCGATCGCGGCGACCTTGCGCGCCCGCCGGCCGGGTAGCCACACGCCGGAGCGGCCGTCGACCCGGATGGCGTCCAGGCCCAGGTCGCCGCACACCTTCATCAGCGATTCCTCAAGGCGCCGAACGTAATTGACCACATCGAGCGGCTCGGCCAGTCCGATGATCGGGTAGCCGACCAGTTGCCCCGGGCCATGCCAGGTGATCTTGCCGCCGCGGTCGGTGTCTATGACATCTATGCCGGGGGTGCCGGGGGTGCCGTCCACCGGCCGTTCGTGCGGCTCCGTGCGGCGTCCGGCGGTGTAGACGGGCGGGTGCTCGAGCAGCAGCAGCGTGTCCGGACCGCCGGCGACCCTGGCGTCGGCCAGGTCGCGCTGCAGCTGCCACGCGGTGCGGTATTCGACGGTTCCCAGCTGGCGGACATCGATCGCGGCGGACTGCGACCTGATGGAGCTCATGGCTGCGAGATTACTCGGCCGGCGTTGGTTCGTAGTGTCGTGTACCCGCTTCTCGGCGACTGTGCTGTCATGGCGCTTCGTCGGTCGGTTTCGAAATCACTTGCGTCACTTTGGTTTCAGTGGTCACTGGGCCGGGTTTTTTGTCGGTGGGCTTCGATAGTTTCGGGTCATGGCTGGCAGCGGGGTTGTGGATCGGGAGGCGATCACGGCTGCCTTCGACGCCCTGGATGCCGCGGTTGATCGGGTGGCGGCGCTGAATTGTGAAGCGCTGACCACTCCGGAGTGGCTGGCCTGGCTGCAACGCTGCGAACGGGTGCGCCGGCGGTTGCCCGCACTTGAACACGCACCCATCAACCATCTGGCGCGCCAGGCCACGGCTGAGGAGTTGGGTGGCACGCTCTCGCATGCGATCGCCGAGTGGGCGTTGATCACCCGCGCTGAGGCGGGTCGGCGCATTCACGAGGCCGCCGATCTGGGGCCCCGCCGCGCGTTGACCGGGGAACCGTTGGCGCCGGTGCTGGCCGCGACCGCAGCCGCCCAGCGTGACGGGAAACTGGGGGGCGCGCAGGTGGCGGTGATCCGCCGGTTCTACCACCGGCTGCCCGGTTGGGTTGACGCGGCGACCCGCGAACGCGCCGAAAAACACCTAGCCCGGCTGGGTACCCAGCATCGACCCGAACAACTCGGTGCGCTGGCCGACACCCTCGCCGACTGTCTGAACCCCGACGGCCTGTATAGCGACGGCGATAGAGCGCGGCGGCGCGGTGTCACGTTGGGTAAACAAGAAGCCGACGGCATGTCCGCACTACACGGCTGGCTCACCCCCGAAGCCCGGGCCACGTTGGAGGCCGTGTTCGCGAAGCTGGCCGCCCCCGGCATGTGCAACCCTGACGATCAGGCCCCCACCGTGGACGGGGCGCCCAGCCAAGAGGTGATCGATAAAGACACCCGCAGCCCGGCGCAACGCCAACACGACGCGCTGCTGGCCGCCCACCGCGCCCTGCTCGCCTCCGGCAAACTCGGTAAGCACAACGGCCTACCCGCGTCGATCATCGTCACCACCACGCTGGCCGAGCTCGAGGCCGCCGCCGGGCGGGGTCTGACCGGTGGGGGCAGCATCCTGCCGATGTCGGATGTGATCCGCCTGTCCCGGCACGCCAGGCACTACCTGGCGATCTTCGACAAAGGCAAAACGTTGGCGCTGTATCACACCAAGCGGTTGGCTTCGCCCGCGCAGCGGATCGTGTTGTACGCCAATGACCTTGGCTGCACCGCCCCGGGCTGCACCGTGCCCGGGTATTACTGCGAGGTGCATCACGTCGAGCCCTTCGCCGTCTGTGGCTGCACGGATGTGAACAACCTGGCCTTTGGGTGTCCCACCCAACACCACATCGTGCAACCCGGGGGCTGGAGCACCCGCAAAAACACCCACGGCGACACCGAGTGGATACCGCCGGCCCACCTCGACCGCGGCCAACCCAGAACCAACACCTACTGGCACCCCGAAAAACTCCTCCACCACGACCAAGACGACGACGACCCGTAGCGCCCTAGTCGTGGTCGCGGCGGGCGGTCGCATACTCGAGCGCCTCGCCAATGGTGTTGTGGTGGAACTGGAAACCGGCGCGCTCGAGCGCGGACGGGATGGCCCGCTGCCCGATGAGCAGCCCCTCGTCGGCGAACTCTCCGAGCGCGGCCCGCACCGCGATGCCGGGCAGCGTCAACGGCGTCGGGCGGTTGACCGCGCGCCCGAACGCGGTGGTGAACTCGGCGTTGGTGACCGGCGCAGGTCCGGTCATGTTGACCGGGCCCGACAGCGACGGTTGTGAGATGGCGAACAGCAGCGCCCGCACCTCGTCTTCGAGGCTGATCCACGACATGTACTGGCGGCCACTGCCCAGCCGGGCGCCGAGTCCCGACGAGAACAGCGGCCGCATCCGGCGCAGCGCACCACCGGACCGGGCCAGCACCAGGCCGGTGCGCGCCAGCACCACCCGGGCGCCCGCGTATTGAGCCGGCAGCGTGGCGGCTTCCCAGTCCTCACACAGCTGGGCCAGGAAACCCGTTCCGGCCCGGTTGTTTTCATCGACCACACGATCCTTGGTGTTGCCGTAGTACCCCACGGCGCTGGCGTTGATGAGCGTCCCCACGCCGGCCTCGGCGACGGCGTGGGCCAGCACCTCGGTGGGAGCGATGCGGCTGTCGCGCAGACTCTGCTTGAAGGCCCCCGACCAACGGCGCTGGCCGATGTTGACACCGCACAGGTTGACGACGGCGTCGACGTCGACCAGCGAGTCGGCGTCGAACTCGCCGCTGTCGGGATTCCAGTGCAGCTCACCGGAATTCGACGGCGTCCGGCGCACGATGCGCAGCACCGGATGGTCGGCCGCGCGCAGCGCCGCGGCCAGCGCGGAACCGATCAGGCCGGACGAACCCGCGATCGCGATGACGGACTTATGACCAGCTCGAGCCACGTCACAGCCCTAGGTCGGCCTCGAACGCTCCCTCTTCGAGCCGGTGTTTGATGGTGGTGAGGAAACGTCCGGCGTCGGCCCCGTCGATCAGCCGATGGTCGTAGGTCAGCGGCAGATAGCACACCGACCGGACCCCGATCGACTCGTTGCCGCTGTCATCGACGATCACCCGCGGCCGTTTGACGATCGCGCCGGTGCCCAACATGGCGGCCTGCGGCGGAACCAGGATCGGGGTGTCGAACAGCGCGCCCTGGCTGCCGATGTTGGTGATGGTGAACGTGCCACCGGACAGCTCGTCGGGCTTGAGGTTGCCGGACCGGGCTCGCGCGGCGATGTCGGCGATCGCCCGGGCCAGCCCGGCCAGCGACAGGTCGCCCGCGTTGTGGATGACGGGGGAGAGCAGGCCCTGTTCGGTGTCCACAGCGAAGCCGAGATGCTCGGCGTCGTAGTAGGTGATCTCCTTGGTGTCCTCGTTGTAGCTGGCGTTGATGTTGGGATGGGTCTTGAGGGCGTCGATCACGGCCCGGGCGATGAACGGCAGGAAGGTCAGGTTCACCCCCTCGCGCTCGGCGAACGCGGCCTTGGCCCTGGCCCGCAGCCCGACGATCCGGGTCATGTCGACCTCGTGGGTCTGGGTGAGCTGGGCCGTGGCCTGCAGGGATTCGCGGGTCTTGGCCGCGGTGATCTGACGGATCCGGCTGGCCTTCTGCGTGGTGCCGCGCAGGTGCGCCAGCGCGGGTGCCGGGGCGGGGGCGGCCTTGCCGGAGTCCGCGACCGGCGCGGCGGTGGGAGCCGGCGCGGCGGGGGGCGCTTTCTTGGCGTCCCGTTGCCGGGCCTTGTCTTCGGCCGCGGCGAGCACGTCCTGCTTGCGGATGCGACCGCCCACCCCGGTGCCCTTGATCTCGGCGAGGTCGATGTCGTTCTCGGTGGCCAGCTTTCGCACCAGCGGGGTCACGTACGGCGCGCCCTCCACGGCGGCCGGCTGGGGCTCCGGCGCAGGCGCGGGCGCCGGTTCGGGCTTCGCCTCAGCCTTGGGTTCCGGTGCGGGCTCGGGT
The DNA here is from genome assembly GCF_010730745.1 of Mycobacterium heidelbergense. Taxonomy (NCBI): domain Bacteria; kingdom Bacillati; phylum Actinomycetota; class Actinomycetes; order Mycobacteriales; family Mycobacteriaceae; genus Mycobacterium; species Mycobacterium heidelbergense. The sequence continues at coordinate 4,089,537 of NZ_AP022615.1, forward strand.
TTGGGTGGGGGCGCCGGCTCGGCTTTGGGCGCCGGCGCGGGGGTGGGCGCGGGAGCGGAGGCGGCCTCGGCACCGACGCCGATCCGCGCCAACTCACCGCCCACCGGCACGGTGGCGTCTTCGTCGGCGGTGATGCTGATCAGGACGCCGGCCACCGGCGACGGGATCTCGGTGTCGACCTTGTCGGTGGACACTTCCACCAGCGGCTCGTCGACCTGAACCGAATCCCCGACCTTCTTGAGCCAGCGGGTCACGGTGCCCTCGGCCACCGACTCGCCGAGCTCGGGCATCAGCACCGGCTGGGCGTCACCGGAACCAGCCGCCGGCGCAGCGGTGGGAGCCGGCGCAGTGGGCGCCGGCGCTTGCGGGGCCGGCGCCGCGGGCTCGGGCTCGGGTTGAGCCTGCGGTTCCGGCTGACTGGGCGCGGCCGATTCGGGCCGGCCCTGAGGCTCCTCACCGGCGTCGCCGATGACGGCCAGGTCGCCGCCGACCTCGACGGTGTCGTCCTCCCGGGCGATGATCTTGGTCAGCACGCCCGCGGCCGGCGACGGGATTTCGGTGTCGACCTTGTCGGTCGACACCTCGACGAGCGGCTCATCGAGTTCGACCGTGTCGCCTTCCTGTTTGAGCCAGCGCGTGACCGTCCCCTCGGTGACGCTCTCACCGAGTGCCGGCATCTGGACGGAGAAGGCCATCTCTTCTGACTCCTCGATCGCTCGTGGGTCGGGGCAAGTCGACACCTGGCTTACCAGATGTCCGAAACCATCCTGTCATTGCTCGTGCACCCGCACACATCCAGGGCGGACCGCGCTCGGGCACCGGGCCGGACCCGGCGCGCTTGCTACGGTGTGGCCACTGCCAGTCAGAGCGGGGAGGTCCGATGCCGGCACTACACCAGGCGCCCCAGCGGTTCGTCGACAGCGCGGACGGCGTGCGCCTCGCGGTCTACGAAGAGGGCAACGGCGCCGGCCCGACCGTCGTGTTGGTGCACGGCTTCCCCGACTCGCACGTGCTGTGGGACGGCGTCGTGCCGCTGCTGGCCGAGCGGTTCCGCGTCATCCGCTACGACAACCGCGGCGTCGGCATGTCGTCGGTGCCCAAGCCGGTATCCGCGTACGCCATGGCCCGGTTCGCCGACGACTTCGCCGCGGTGATCGGCGAGCTCAGCCCCGGGCGGCCGGTGCACGTCCTGGCCCACGACTGGGGCTCGGTCGGCGTGTGGGAGTACCTGAGCCGCCCGGGCGCGAACGACCGGGTCGCGTCGTTCACGTCGGTGTCCGGCCCGAGCCAGGACCAGCTCGTCGACTACATCTTCGGTGGCCTGCGGCGGCCCTGGCGCCCGCGAACCTTCGCGCGGGCCGTCAGCCAGGCCCTGCGGCTGACCTACATGGCGTTCTTCTCGATACCGGTGCTGGCGCCGCTGGTGCTGCGGGTCGCGCTGTCCCTCGCGCCGGTGCGGCGGAACATGGTCGACAACATCCCCGGCGAGAAGATCCATCACTCCGCCACGCTGGCCCGCGACGCCGCGCACTCGGTAAAAACCTACCCCGCCAACTACTTTCGCTCGTTTTCCGGGAAGCGGCCGATCCACGTCGTCGACGTGCCGGTGCAGCTCATCGTCAACACCCAGGACCGCTACGTGCGGCCCTACGGGTACGACGGCGCGGCGCGCTGGGTCCCGCGGCTGTGGCGCCGCGACATCAAGGCGGGCCACTTTTCGCCCATGTCGCACCCGCAGGTGATGGCGGCCGCGGTGCACGACGTCGCCGACCTGGCCGAGGGCAAGCGGCCGAGCCGCGCGCTGCTGCGCGCGCAGGTCGGGCGTCCCCGCGAGGCGTTCGGCGACACCCTGGTCGCGGTCACCGGCGCCGCCAGCGGCATCGGCCGGGCGACGGCGTTCGCCTTCGCGCGCGAGGGCGCCGAGGTGATCGTCAGCGATATCGACGAGGCCGCCGTCAAGGAGACCGCCGCCGAGATCGCGGCGCGCGGCGGTGTGGCGCACCCGTATGTGCTCGACGTGTCGGACGGCGACGCGGTCGAGGCGTTCGCCGAGCGGGTCAGCGCCGAGTACGGCGTCCCCGACATCGTGGTCAACAACGCCGGCATCGGGCACGCCGGCGGGTTCCTGGACACGCCCGCCGAGCAGTTCGACCGCGTGCTGGACGTCAACCTCGGCGGCGTGGTGAACGGTTGCCGGTCGTTCGGGCGGCGTTTGGTCGAACGCGGCACCGGCGGCCACATCGTCAACGTGGCCTCGATGGCCGCGTACGCTCCGCTGCAGTCGCTGAGCGCCTACTGCACCTCCAAGGCCGCGGCGTACATGTTCTCCGACTGCCTGCGGGCCGAGCTCGACGCCGCGGATGTCGGGCTGACGACGATCTGCCCGGGTGTCATCAACACCAACATCATCAACACCACCCGCTTCGACGCGCCCGCGGGCAAGGGCGAGGACGTCGACGGCCGGCGGGGCCAGCTCGGCAAATTGTTCGCGCTGCGCCACTACGGGCCGGAGAACGTCGCCAACGCGATCTTGTCGTCGGTCAAGAAGATGAAGCCGATCCGCCCCGTCGCGCCGGAGGCGTACGCGTTCTACGGCATTTCCCGGATCGCGCCGCAGGCGCTGCGCAGCACCGCGCGGTTCAAGGTGATCTAAACCGTCTGATCTAGACCCGATCCAGTGCCCGCCGATCGCCGGACCAGCAGCGCGCCGCCGACCGCGACGACCCCGACGACCGCCAACGGGATGGTCCACATGCGCCGGCCGCTGACCGCCGACTGGCATTGCGCCACATAGTCGGTGTGCGGGAGGACTTGGTTCAGGATCGGAATGTTCGCACCGTTCTTGTCGTTGGCGCTTCGCGCGGCGGACAAATCGGCGGCAACCCCGTTGCCGCACGAGATCGAATTGCCGTTGGGGTCCGATACGGAAACCGGTACCAACAAGCCGATGACGCCGGCCAGCAAAAGCGCGGCACCCACCGCGATGATCAACCGTCGCGCAGTCACTATTCGTCTCCCGTCCAACGTCGGTCTGGTACAGGCTTAATAACCACTGGCCGCGAAACCTAAACCGACGGTCGCCGGCAGCCGCCTCGGGTCGCCGAGCGTCACGCCAGCGTGGCGTTCGGCGAGCGGCGTCACGCTGGCGTGACGCTCGGCGAGTGGGGAACGCGTGACGCCAGGTGAGGGGGAGGCGAGGCGGGGGAAGCTAGCCGTTGTCGGCGATGTCTTCCAGCACGGCGAACATGGTCCGGGTGGGGACGCCGCTGGCGCCCTTGGGCGTGTATCCCCACGCGCCGCCGGTGTTATAGGCCGGGCCCGCGACGTCGATGTGCGCCCAGCTCACGCCGTCGGCGACGAACTCGCGCAGGAACACCCCGGCCACCAGCATGCCGGCGTAGCGCTGGCCGCTGACGTTGGCCAGGTCGGCCACCGTGGACTTCAGGTCGTCCTTGAGCTCGTCGGGCAGCGGCATCGGCCAGCCGTTCTCGCCCACCCGCTGCGAGATCGCCGCGACCCGGTCGCGGAACTCGTCGCTGCCCATCACCCCGGGGATGCGGGCGCCCAGCGCCACCGTCTGCGCGCCGGTCAGCGTGGACGTCTCGATCAGATAGTCCGGGTGGTCCTCGCACGCCCGGACGATGGCGTCGGCCAGGATGAGCCTGCCCTCGGCGTCGGTGTTGAGCACCTCGACCGTGGTGCCGCCGTACTGCGTCAGCACGTCGCCCGGGCGCTGCGCGGTGGCCGACGGCATGTTCTCGGCCATCGGCACGGTGGCGATCACGTCGAGGGGCAGCTGCAGCCGCGCGGCCAGCACCACGGTCGCGATCACCGCGGCGGCGCCACCCATATCGGAGGTCATGTAGTGCATCGAGGCGGCCGGCTTGATCGAGATGCCGCCGGTGTCGAACGTGACGCCCTTGCCGACCAGCGCAACTCGCTTCGCCTGCTTGGGCCTCTTGGCCAGCTTCGAACCGCGATGGATCAGCCGAACCAACCGAGGCGGGCGCGACGAGCCCTGGCCGACGCCGATCACCCCGCCGTAGCCGGCCTTCTGCAGCGCCTTGTCGTCCAGCACCTCCACCTCGAGGCCGGTGGATTCACCCAAAGCCTTTGCGCGCCTAGCAAATTCGGCGGGAAACAGGTGGCTGGGCGGGGTGTTGACCAGGTCGCGGGCCGTGGCCACCGCGGTCGCCACGGCCGCCCCGTGGCCGGCCTGCTTCTTGGCGTCCTTCGAGGTGGCCAGCACCGTGATCTTGTGCAGCCCTTTGTCTTTCGGCGCCGTCCTGTCGGTGCGAAAGGCGGTGAACCGGTAGCCGCCCAGGATCAGGCCCTCCACGACGGCCGAGGCGATGTCGTCACCCGGTAGTTCGGCCAGGGTGGTGATCAGCGCCTCGGCGCCGTTCAGCGAGCGCGCCGCCACGCCGGCGGCGCGACGGACGGTGTCGGCGGGCCACTCCGATCGCGGCTTGCCCAGGCCGATCGTCGCGACGCTGGCCACCGGCAGCGACGGGATCACCAGCCGGTGCACCTGTTCGCTGCCGCCGGTGGCCGCCAGCGCCCGCAGGCCGGCCTCGATCTCGGCGACGGCTTCGGGAGGCAGAAACGGCCCGGCCGCGGCGACAACCGCGCCAGGCGTGTCCTCGTCGCCGGTCGATACGACCGGCACCAGCAATACCGCGGAACCCGCGCCGCGCTTCGGCAGCGACGCGGCGACCTGGACGGATGGGATGGCGGGGGCTTGATAAGCCGGTTCGGTGGTCACGGCCAACCACCCTAAATCACCGGCGGCGGGGCCGGGCCCGCCAGCGTCCCCGCGGCGCGGACCGGACACCTCCCCAAGTGCGCCGGCGGCCGCGCCGATTAGGGTGGGGCGTCGTGACCGATGGGCTGTTGCACGGACCGCTGGAAGAACGCCATCGCGAGCTTGGCGCGAGCTTCGCCGAATTCGGCGGCTGGCTGATGCCGGTGTCCTACGCCGGAACCGTCAGCGAGCACAACGCCACCCGCACCGCGGTCGGCCTGTTCGACGTCAGCCACCTCGGCAAGGCGCTGGTCCGCGGGCCGGGCGCCGCGCGCTTCATCAACTCCGCGCTCACCAACGACCTGGGCCGCATAGGCCCCGGCAAGGCCCAATACACGCTGTGCTGCACCGAATCCGGCGGCGTCATCGACGACCTGATCGCCTACTACGTCGACGACGACGAGATCTTCCTGGTGCCCAACGCCGCCAACACCGCCGCCGTGGTCGACGCGCTCAAGGCGGCCGCTGAGGCCGGTTTGGGGGCCGGCCTGACGATCACCAACGAGCATCGCTCCTATGCGGTGCTGGCCGTGCAGGGCCCACGGTCGGCCGACGTGCTCGACGCGCTGGGCCTGCCGACCGGCATGGATTACATGGGCTACGCCGACGCCGTGTACTCGGGGGTGCCGGTGCGGGTGTGCCGCACCGGATACACCGGCGAGCACGGCTACGAACTGCTGCCGCCGTGGGACTCCGCGGGCGTGGTGTTCGACGCGCTGCACAAGGCGGTCTCAGGCGCCGGCGGGCAGCCGGCCGGCCTGGGCGCCCGCGACACGCTGCGCACCGAGATGGGCTATCCGCTGCACGGGCAAGAACTTTCGGTCGACATCTCGCCGCTGCAGGCCGGATGCGGCTGGGCGGTCGGCTGGAAGAAGGACGCGTTCTTCGGCCGCGACGCGCTGCTGGCCGAAAAGGAGGCCGGGCCGCGGCGGCTGCTGCGGGGCCTGCGGATGGTCGGCCGCGGCGTGCTACGGCCCGGCCTGACGGTGCTGGCCGGGGACACGCCCGTCGGGGTCACCACCTCGGGAACGTTCTCCCCGACACTGCAGGTCGGCATCGCGTTGGCGTTGATCGACACCGGCGCGGAAATCGACGACGGGCAGCGCGTCACCGTCGACGTCCGCGGCCGCGCGGCCGAGTGCGACGTCGTGCGCCCGCCGTTCGTCACCCTGAAAACGCGTTAGCCGACCGTCCACGTGGCAAAAACCCGGTGGCGCGCGGATATACAATCGGCCCCATGACCAGCGGCTCACTCGAGTTCACGGTGATGCGCGCGTCCAGTCCCGCGACCGACACCGAACGTGAATCAATCCTGGCCGAACCGGGTTTCGGCAAATACTTCACCGACCACATGGTGTCGATCGACTACGCCGAGGGCCGGGGCTGGCACAACGCGCGGGTCATTCCGTACGGCCCGATCGAGCTGGACCCGTCGGCGATCGTGCTGCACTACGCGCAGGAAGTCTTCGAAGGTCTCAAGGCCTACCGCTGGGCGGACGGCTCCATCGTGTCGTTTCGCGCCGAGGCCAACGCGGCCAGGCTGCGGTCGTCGGCGCGGCGGCTCGCGATTCCCGAACTGCCCGAAAGCCTGTTCATCGAATCCCTGTGCCAGCTCATCGCCGTCGACAACGCCTGGGTGCCGCGGGCCGGGGGCGAAGACGCGCTGTATCTGCGGCCGTTCGTCTTCGCCACCGAATCGGGACTGGGCGTGCGTCCGGCCAAGCAGTACCGCTACCTGCTGATCGCCTCGCCCGCCGGCGCGTACTTCAAGGGCGGCATCAGCCCCGTCACCGTGTGGGTGTCGACGGAGTACGTGCGGGCCAGCCCGGGCGGCACCGGCGCGGCCAAGTTCGGCGGCAACTACGCGGCGTCGCTGCTGGCTCAGGCCCAGGCCGCCGAAAACGGTTGCGACCAGGTGGTGTGGCTGGACGCCGTCGAACGCCGCTTCATCGAAGAGATGGGGGGGATGAACCTGTTCTTCGTGCTCGGCAGCGGCGGATCGGCGCGGCTGGTCACCCCCGAGCTGTCCGGCTCGCTGCTCCCGGGTATCACGCGGGATTCGTTGCTGCAGTTGGCCATTGATGCCGGGTTCTCCGTCGAGGAACGCAGGATCGACATCGACGAGTGGCAGAAGAAGGCCGCCGCGGGCGAGATCACCGAGGTGTTCGCGTGCGGCACCGCCGCCGTCATCACCCCCGTGTCGCGGGTGAAGTACGGCGACACCGAGTTCACCATCGCCGACGGGCAACCGGGCGAGGTGACGATGGCGCTGCGCGACACGCTGACGGGGATCCAGCGGGGCACCTTCGCCGACACCCACGGCTGGATGGCCCGGCTGGGCTGAGCCGCCCCGCGAGCAGACAGAGAATCGCCCATTTTCGCGCGAAAATGGGCGATTCTCTGTCTGCTCAGCCGTGGAGTCCGGCGAGCGTCACCGCGGCCACCGTCGTCGTCAGCTCGATCGCGGCGCCCAGCACGTCGCCGCTGACGCCGCCGAACCGGCGCACGCAGTGTGCCACCAGCGCCGCGCCGCAGCCCACCGCGACCAGGACCGCCACCGGCCCCTGCCACGGCCGGGCACCCGCCAGCGCCGACACCGCGAGCAGCACCGCCACCCAGGCGGCCACCACCGGCGCGGGCTGGGTCCCGGCGACCCGGGCGCCCAACGCGCTGCCCTCGGCCGCCGGCACCGACCGGCGGCACGCCAGCACCGCGGCGACCCGGCCGGCCAGGACCGCCACGAGGATCCCCGCCGGTCGCAGCGCCGAGAAGGCCAGCCCCTGCAACAGGATCACCAGCACGACGGCGGCCACACCGAACGGACCGGTCGACCCGTCGCGCATCACCGCCAGCGCGCGTCGCGGCGGGCCGTAGCAGCCCAGCCCGTCGGCGGTGTCGGCGACGCCGTCGATGTGCAGCCCGCGGGTCGCGAGCAGCAGCGCCGCCACGGCCAGCAGCCCGGGCAGCGGGCTGGCCGGGCCGAAAGCCCATGCGCCGCAACACGTGACGGTCGCGGCCAGGGCGCCCAGCGCCGCGCCGACCACCGGAAGGGCGGTCATGGCTCCGCGGCCCATCGGCGCGCCGGCGGACCGGGGGAGGGGCAGCACCGTCCCGAACACGAAAGCCGTTGCCAGAGAGCGCATCACGGAGCAGGCCCGGCCACGCCGGCCTCGGTGAAGGTCGCCATCGACGACAGCGCGGACACCGCCGCGCGCAGCACCGGCAGCGCCACCGCGGCGCCCGTTCCCTCGCCCAGCCGCATCCGCAGGTCCAGGATCGGGTCCAACTCGAGCGCCGCCAGGGCCAGCGCGTGGCCCGGCTCGGTGGACCGGTGGCCGGCCTGCCACCAGTGCCGGGCGCCGGGCGCCAGGCGCTCGGCGACCACCGCGGCGGCCGTCACCGCCATGCCGTCGAGCAGCAACGGGGTGTGCCGCACCGCGGCCTGCGCGCAAAAGCCCGCCATCGCGGCCAGATCCGCGCCGCCGCAGCAGCGCAGCAGCCCGACGGGGTCGTGCGACACGGGCCGGGCCCGAAACAGGGCGTCACGCACCGCGGCCGTCTTGCGTGCCCATCCCGCGTCGTCGATCCCGGTCCCGAAGCCCACCACCGCGACCGGCTCGGCGTTGGTCAGCGCCGCCACCAAAACCGTTGCAGGCGTGGTGTTTCCGATCCCCATGTCGCCCGCGATGAGCAGGTCGGCGCCGGCGTCGACCTCCTCGTCGGCGATGGCCCGGCCCGCGGCGATCGCGGCGACGGTCTCGTCGTGGGTCAACGCGTCCCGCACCGTGATGTCGCCGCTGCCGCGCCGCACCTTGTGCGCGCCGATCCGCTCCGAGGCCGCCCCGGCGTCCACAGATAAATCCGCGATCCGCACCGTTGCCCCGGCGACGTCGGCCAGCGCGTTGATCGCCGCCCCGCCCGCGTCGATATTGGCCACCATCTGGGCGGTCACCTCCGGCGGGTACGCCGACACCCCCGACCGCGCGACGCCGTGGTCGCCCGCGAAGACCACCACCCGGGCGCGCTGGAATTGCCTTGGCGGACAACGCCCCTGGCACGACGCGACCCACACCGACAGGTCCTCGAGGCGGCCCAGGGCGCCGCGCGGCTTGGTCAGGGTGTCCTGGCGGGCGCGGGCGGCCGCTGCGGCGCCCGCGTCGGGCGGCGACACTGGCGCGAATTCCATCAGGTTCCCGGCGGCTTGATCGGCATGGCCTGCCCGGCGACCACCAGCACCACCCGGTCGCACAACGCGGCGACCCGCTGGTTGAGGTCGCCCAATTCGTCGGCGAACCGGCGTCCGGACGTGGTCGCCGGCACCACGGTCAGCCCCACCTCCGGGCTGACCAGCACCAGCGTGGAACCGAATGCGCCCACCGCGGCCAGCAATTCGTCAACCGGGGCCGCCACCGACCCGTCGTCCCACGCGTGGTTTCGGTCCAGCGTGCCGGTCAGCCAGCCGCCGAGGTCGTCGACGAGCGTCGGGGTGTCCGGCGCCTGCCGCAATTGCGTTGCGACGTCGCCGGTTTCGACCGTGGACCACTGCGCGGGCCGGCGATCGCGGTGCCGCGCGACCCGCTCCGCCCAGGCCGCATCGCCGTGGCCGGCCGGCCCCGGGGCGAGGTAGCGGACCGGCGCGCCCGGTGGCAGGGTTTCGGCGATGGCCCCCTCCGCCCACCGGGACTTGCCCGACCTGATCCCGCCGAGCACCAGAGTGCGCACTGGAGTCAAACGGCTTTCGGACGCCGCTCAATCAACACTGCCGCCGCGCTCGACCTGGGGCCGCGGTGCCCGCATCCGGCGCATTTGGGAAGCCCGGCCCGCCGCGTAAATGCCCAGTTTCCAACGGCTTTCGACGTGATCCGGGAACTTCGCGTCGACCAGCCTGCTCACCTTGCGGCCCAGGATGAGCCCGTCGACGCCCATCACCAACATCAGCACCAGCATCACCGGGGAGGCATAAAGCTGGACCTGCGGGAGGGCGAACATGCCGAACAGCAGGGCCAGGGTCGCCGGCATGAACAGGCCCAGGACGTTGCGCCGGGAGTCCACCACGTCGCGCACGTAGCGCCGCACCGGCCCCTGATCGCGCGGCAGCAGGTATGCCTCTTCGCCGGCCATCATGCGTTCCCGGCGATCGGTCATCCGGGCGCGGCCGGCGGCTTTCTGGGCCCTGCGCTCGTCGCGGCTGAGCTTGGGGCCGGCCAGCGATTTGCGCCGGGCCCGCGCCTCGGATGCGGTCATGGGCGCCGGCGCGACCGGGCCCTTTTTCGCGTAGCGCCCGGCCTCGCTGCGCTTGCGCGTGGGCCGACCCTTGGGGCCGGTCCGCCCGGACCCGGGAGCCTGGGTGTCCACCGTGGCCCCGTCGCGGGCGCCGTCGAGGTCGTCGTCATGGCCCTTCTTGCGGCCCATCAGCTTCACAGTGGCCAGGTTACTTCGCCGGTGGGCCACCCCGTAATGCGCCCGGAACACGGCGTTATTGGGCATGCGCCAGCGCATCGCTTGGCCCTACGCTTGACTGTGATGAATGGCGACCTTTGATGGACGATGGCACGATGGCCTCGGATGACGCTGCCGGTGGCCTCGCACCCGGCCGTCTCCGGTTGCCGGCCATGCAGGTCCTGGTGGCGCCGGATTGCTACGGGGACAGCCTGTCGGCCGTGCAAGCCGCCGCCGCCATCGCGACCGGCTGGACCCGGTCGCGTCCGGCCGATCGGTTCATCGTCGCACCCCAGTCCGACGGCGGCCCGGGCTTCGTCGAGGTGCTGGCCAGCCGCCTGGGGAAGAAGCGGCGACTGCGGGTGTGCGGGCCGCTGGACACCACGGTGACCGCCGAGTGGGTGTTCGACCGGTCCTCGTCGACGGCGTATCTGGAATGCGCGCAGGCGTGCGGTCTGCCCCAGCTCGGCGCCGCTCCCACCCCGGAAACCGCGCTGGCGGCCGGCAGCAGTGGGGTGGGGCAGCTGATCGACGAGGCGCTGCGGGCGGGGGCGAAGCGGATCGTGGTCGGGCTGGGCGGCAGCGCGTGCACCGACGGCGGGCAGGGCATGATCGCCCAGCTGGGCGGGTTGGACGCCGCCCGCGAACGGCTGGCCGACGTGGAGCTGATCGCCGCCTCGGACACCGAATACCCCCTGGTGGGGCCCTGGGGCGCGGCCAGGGTGTTCGGGCCGCAGAAGGGCGCGGACACGGCCACCGTCGCGGCGCTCGAGGTCCGCCTCGAGGCGTGGGCGCTGGAACTGGAAGCCGTGGCCGGACGGGACGTCAGCGCGGAGCCGGGCGCGGGCGCCGCCGGTGGCATCGGCGCCGGGCTGCTCGCGCTCGGCGGCCGGTGCGAGTCGGGTGCGGAGATCATCGCCGAGCACACCCACCTGGCCGAGGACCTCGAGGTCGCGGACATGATCGTCACCGGTGAGGGCCGGTTCGACGAGCAGTCCCTGCACGGGAAGGTGGTTGGCTTCCTTGCGGATTCGGCGCGCCCGCTGGGAATTCCGGTGATCGTGCTGGCCGGCCAGGTCGGCCTGGAGAATTCCGCGGTGCGCTCGGCGGGCATCATGTCGGCCCTGTCCATGGCCGAGTACGCCGGTTCGGTGCGGTTGGCGCAGGCCGACGCGGCGAATCAGCTCATGGGATTAGCGTCACAGGTCGCGGCGAGACTCGGGAATAGCGGTCCCGCGATGTACCGTTGACGCAGGGGATCGAACCGAAAGCGGAACCGCCCCCGACGATGAGCCAGGTAGGAGAAGCAATGACGGTGCAAAACGAGTCGACCGCCAAGACCCACGGCGTGATCCTGACCGAGGTCGCCGCTGCCAAAGCGAAGTCCCTGCTGGACCAGGAGGGCCGTGACGACCTGGCGCTGCGCATCGCGGTACAGCCGGGCGGGTGTGCCGGACTGCGCTACAACCTCTTCTTCGACGACCGGACCCTGGATGGCGACCTGACCGCGGAGTTCGGCGGCGTGACCTTGACGGTGGACCGGATGAGCGCGCCCTACGTCGAAGGCGCGTCCATCGACTTCGTCGACACCATCGAAAAGCAGGGGTTCACCATCGACAACCCCAACGCCGGCGGTTCCTGCGCCTGCGGGGACTCGTTCAACTGACCCGGGGCTAGTACGAGCCCCCGGCGCGGAGTACATACGAGCAGACCAGGATCTGGCCGCGCTGGAAAAGCAGCTGGGCCACGCCTTGCAGCTCGCCGCGCGACGGTCCGCCGGTCGCGGGCGCCACGCGCATGGTGAACAGGGCCTGGGCCTGATACTGCGACAGGTACACGATCTTGTCGACCGAGGTCAGCTGCACCTCGGAGAACTGCCTGCGGAAGGCGTCGCTGCTCATCTTCGCCAGCGCCTGGTCGGACCGTTTGTCGCGCACGCCGTCGTACAGGCCGCATAGCGCGTTGCGGACGATGACGTCGCTGTCGCGATGCTCGAGCGCGTCCAGATAGTCCTGAATCGCCGCTTTGGCCGCGCCTTCGGAGAACGCGGTGCCGGTGTTGGCGCCGTTGGTGCGAACCCCGTACGCGATCGCCAGCGTCATCGCGGTCGCCAGCGCGACGGCCACCAGGATGCCGATGATCAGCCCCCGCCTGGACCGCCGCCTCGGGTACGGCACCTGCGGCGGTTGCCCGGGATAATTGGCCGCGGGGGACCCCATATCGCCGGTCGGTGGGGGGCCGAAACCCGGGCCGCCGGGCGCGGATTCATTGGGGAATTCAACCGGACGGGGCTCGGCGTGGGGCGTTGGTCCGTCGCCGCCGACAGTGTGATTCGGCGTGTGCGGACCGGCCATGTGGTTCTCCTACGGTGGTAGACGGGACTGCCCGAGCCTGGGGGTCTCGGCGACTTGGGTGAGTTGCTTGAGTGGTTTCTAGGCAGGCTAGCGCACGACGGGCGGCCGACCGTGACGCGACGACGCTCATTACGCCTGAGTAAGCTAGATAACCTTACTAACGAAGGGTGGAGATTTCGTGACGATCGCGGTGACAGGTTCGATTGCGACCGACAATCTGATGCGGTTCCCCGGCCGGTTTTCCGAGCAGCTGCTGCCCGAGCACCTGCAGAAGGTGTCGCTCAGTTTTCTGGTCGACGACCTGGTGATTCACCGCGGCGGCGTGGCGGGAAACATCGCCTTCGCCATCGGCGTGCTGGGCGGCGACGTCGCGCTGGTCGGCGCGGCCGGCGACGACTTCGCCGACTATCGCGAATGGCTGCGGGCCCACAACGTCAACTGCGACAACGTCCTGATCTCCGAGAGCGCGCACACGGCGCGCTTCACCTGCACCACCGACATCGACATGGCCCAGATCGCGTCGTTCTACCCGGGCGCCATGTCGGAGGCCCGCAACATCAAGCTCGCCGACGTGGTCTCGGCCACGGGCACGCCGGAGTTGGTGATCATCGGCGCGAACGACCCGGAGGCCATGCTGGTGCACACCGAGGAGTGCCGCAGGCTCGGGCTGCCCTTCGCCGCCGACCCGTCCCAGCAGCTGGCCCGGCTGTCCGGGGACGAGATCCGCAAGCTCATCGATGGCGCCAAGTACCTGTTCACCAACGACTACGAGTGGGATCTGATGCTGTCAAAGACCGGCTGGACGGAGGCCGACGTGATGGCGCAGGTCGACCTGCGGGTGACCACGCTGGGCCCCAAGGGCGTCGACGTGGTCGAGCCCGACGGCACCATCACCCACGTCGACGTGGTGCCCGAGACCAGCCAGGTCGACCCGACCGGCGTCGGCGACGCGTTCCGCGCGGGTTTCCTCACCGGCCGCAGCGCGGGTCTCAGCCTGGAGCGTTCCGCGCAGCTGGGCTCGCTGGTCGCGGTGCTGGTGCTGGAGTCGACCGGGACCCAGGAGTGGACCTGGGACCACGAGGTCGCGGCGAACCGGCTGGCCGGCGCGTACGGCGAGGGCGCCGCCGCCGAGATCGCCGCGGTGCTGGCCTAGTCAGCTTGGCGAGCAGACGCGGAATCGCACGGCGAAGCACCTCCGCGTGCGAGTCTGCGTCTGCTCGCGAGGGGGGTGGGGGGGGTCAGAGCTGGACGGGGTAGACCGGCTCGCTGATCCGCGGCACCACGCTGTGCTCGACGAAGATCGCGTGCCAGAGCATGAAGATCAGCACGGTCCACAGCCGGCGGCTGTGATCGCTCACGCCGTTCCGGTGCTCGTCGAGCATCCGGCGCACCGCGGATAGATCGACCAGTTGGCCCGCCTGCGACGAGTCCACCAGCGCGTACGCCCACTCCAGCAGCTCGCCCGCGCGCAGCCAATGCCGGATCGGCACCGGGAACCCCAGCTTGGGCCGGTGCAGCACGTGCGCCGGCACGATGGGCTCCAGCGCACGGCGCAGCGCGTACTTGGTGGTGGTGCGGGTGATCTTCGCCTCCACCGGCAGCCGGGAGGCGACGGCGAACACCTCGGGATCCAGGAACGGCACCCGCAGCTCCAGCGAGTTGGCCATCGTCATCTTGTCGGCCTTGACCAGGATGTCGCCGCGCAGCCAGGTGAACAGGTCGACGTGCTGCATGCGGGCCACCGGGTCCCAGCCCGCCGACTCCGCGTACACGGGCGCGGTCACGTCGGTGTGGGTCCATTCCTCGCGGAACCCGGGCAGCACGCCGCGCAGCTGCGCGTCGGAGAAGCTGCGGGCGTTGCCGTAGTAGCGCTCCTCGAGCGTCAGCGACCCGCGATGCAGCAGGCTCTTGCCGCGCATGCCCTCCGGCAGCGGCTTGGACACCCTGCCCATCGACCGCCGCACCGGGCGCGGCAGATACTCGAAGGGCTTGAGCGACAGCGGCTCCCGGTAGATCGTGTAGCCGCCGAACAGCTCGTCGGCGCCCTCGCCGGACAGCACCACCTTGACGTGCTTGCGGGCCTCGCGGGCGACGAAGAACAGCGGCACCAGCGCGGGGTCGGCGACCGGCTCGTCGAGGTACCAGACGATCTCGGGCAGGGCGGCGACGAACTCGTCGGGGCTGACCACCTTGGCGATGTGCCGGGCGCCGATCGCCTCGGCGGACGCGACGGCCACGTCCACCTCGGAGAACCCCTCGCGCTCGAAACCCGTGGTGAACGTGATCAGCCGCGGGTTGTGCCGGATGGCCAGCGCCGCGATGGCCGTGGAGTCGATGCCCCCGGACAGGAACGCGCCGACGGTGACGTCGGCGCGCATGTGCTTGGCCACCGAGTCCTCGAGCACCGCGGTGATTTCGTCGTAGCGGGCCTGCTCGGTGTCGCGGCTGATGGGCACCGCGGCAAAGCGCGGGACGAAGTAGCGGGTGACCTCGGGCGCCAACCCGGGCCGGATCCGCGCGTAGCAGCCCGATTCCAGCCGGCGCACGCCGCGGTGCAGCGTCTCGGGCTCCGGCACGTATTGCAGGACCGTGTAGTGCTGCACGGCGCGGAGGTCGATGCCGGTGTCGAACCCCACCAACTCGGCCAGGTCCATCAGGCACTTCTTCTCGCTGGCCACCGCGGTGCCGCCGGTGCCGGTGGCCATGAACAGCGGCTTGATGCCGAAAGGGTCACGCGCGCAGAATAATTCGCCAGCGACGGTGTCCCACAGCGCGAACGCGAACATGCCGCGCAGCCGCGTCAGCACCCCGGCGCCCCAGGCGTGGTAGCCGGCGACGATGGCCTCGCCGTCACCGTCGGTGGCGAAGGCGGCGCCGTGCCGGGCGGCCAGCTCCTCGCGCAGCTCCAGGTAGTTGTAGATCTCGCCGTTGAACACCAGCACGTAGCGGTCCGGCGCCTCCGGCGGCCCCCAGCGCAGCGGCTGGTGCGAGTGCGCGATGTCGATGATGGACAGCCGGTTGAAGCCGAAGACGACGGAGCCGTCGCTCAGCGGGTCCGTCCAGGTGCCCGGCTCGTCGGGCCCGCGGTGGCGCATCAAATGCGACGCGCGGGCGATCGCGCTGTCGGCGGCGGCCGCGGAGGCCTTGGCGGCGCCCACGCCGGCCGGGGCCGCGACGAACGCCAGCAGACCACACACGGCGCCCCAGTATGCCGCACATCGGGGGCGTGCCGCCGCCCGACCGCCCGGGGTTTCGTCGCCGGGGTGAGCGGCGTGGTCTACGCTGCGTAGTATTCGATATCCGAGCAGGAGGCGCCGACGTGACACCTGGCGAGCAGGTCCGTTCGCAACGTTTGTCGCAGGGCAGGTTTCGGGAGCTTTTTGCAGGCCGTACCGCGGGCGCTCGGCGGGGTCCGGCCCGTCGCCTTCGGCCGCTGGCGCTGGCCGCGACGCTGGGCGCGCTGGCGGTAACCCTGAGCGGATGCAGCTGGCAGCAGGTGCTGGGCATGGGCTGGCCGGAGGGCATCACCCCGCAGGCCCATTGGAATCGGGAGCTGTGGGTCGGATCGGTGATCGCCGCCCTGGTCGTTGGCGTCATCGTGTGGGGCCTCATGTTCTGGTCGTCCGCGTTCCACCGGAAGAAGGCGACCGACACCGAACTGCCCCGACAGTTCGGCTACAACATGCCGCTGGAGCTGGTGCTCACCGTGACGCCGTTCCTCATCATCTCCGTGCTGTTCTACTTCACCGTGGTGGTGCAGGAGAAGATGCTGCATCTGGCCAAGGACCCCGAGGTCGTCGTCGACGTCACCGCCTTCCAATGGAACTGGAAGTTCGGCTATCAGCGCGTCAACTTCAAGGACGGCACGCTGACCTATGACGGCGCCGATCCCGCCCGCAAAAAGGCGATGGTCTCCAAGCCGGAGGGCAAGGACGCCCACGGCGAGGAGCGCGTCGGGCCGGTGCGCGGCCTCAACACCGAGGACCGGACCTACCTGGATTTCGACAAGGTCGAGACCCTGGGAACCGCCACCCAGATCCCGGTGCTGGTGCTGCCGGCCGGCAAGCGCGTCGAATTCCGGCTGGCGTCCGCGGACGTCGTGCATACCTTCTGGGTGCCGGAATTCCTGTTCAAGCGCGACGTGATGCCCAACCCCGAGGCCAACAACTCGGTCAACGTGTTCCAGGTCGACGAGATCACCAAGACCGGCGCGTTCGTCGGCCACTGCGCGGAGTTCTGCGGCACCTACCACTCGATGATGAACTTCGAGGTTCGGGTGGTGGCGGCCAACGACTTCAAGGCCTACCTGCAGCAGCGGATCGAGGGCAAGACCAACGCCGAGGCGTTGCAGGCGATCGCTCAGCCCCCGCTGGCGGTGACGACGCACCCGTTCGATACCCGCCGCGGTGAAATGACAGCAAGCCAGTAGGTGAGGACGCTCAATGCATATCGAAGCGAGGCTGTTCGAATTCATCGCCGCTTTTTTCGTTGTGACGGCGATCCTGTACGGGGTGCTGACCGCGCTGTTCGCCACCGGCGGCGAGGAGTGGGCGGGCACCACCGCGTTGGCGCTGACCGGCGGCCTGGCGTTGATCACGGCGACCTTCTTCCGGTTCGTCGCCCGCCGGCTGGATACTCGGCCCGAGGACTACGAGGGTGCCGAGATCAGTGACGGCGCAGGGGAATTGGGGTTCTTCAGCCCGCACAGTTGGTGGCCGATCCTGATCGCGTTGTCGGGCTCGGTGGCGGCCACCGGCATCGCGCTGTGGCTGCCGTGGTTGATCGTCGCCGGGGTGGTGTTCGTCCTCGCGTCGGCGGCGGGATTGGTCTTCGAGTATTACGTCGGGCCCGAGAAGCACTGATTTGCCTCTCAAAGGTCACAATCAGGGCACCAGTTGATCCGCGGCGCGTTCGCCACGGCTTCTTCCGCCCATCCGGTTGGGTAGGGTTTTCCCAGGCACAATATGAGAATCTCCCGAGCGCGCGCGCAACGATGTAGCCGTGGAGCCCCGCGCGCCCGTGATGCAGTTGGACAGGGCAGGCAAACATGAGCGGGCCGAATCCCCCGGGATGGGAACCTGAAGGATCCGATTCCGCCGGCGAAGTGGAACGTCAAGAACCCGAATCCCACGACGAGTTGGCGCCCCTCGACGACGGCGCCGAGATAGCGGCGGCCGACCAGACGGGCCAGACGGACGCGTATTCGCGGGCCTACTCGGCTCCCGAGTCCGAGCATTTCGTGACCGGCCCGTACGTGCCGGCCGATCTGCGGCTCTACGACTACGACGACTACGACGAGCCGCCCGACGCGGATGACGAGCACGGCGCTCCCCGCTGGCCGTGGGTGGTCGGCATCGCCGCCATCGCCGCCGCGGTGGCGCTCGTGGTTTCGGTGTCGCTGCTCGTCGCCCGGACCGACACCAGCAAGCTGGCCAACCCCGCCACGACCACCGTCCCGTCGACCCCGCCCCTGCAGGACGAGATCACCACCACCAAACCGCCGCCTCCTCCTCCGCCGCCACCGCCGCCACCGCCCAGCACTGAGACCCCAACGCCTACGGAGACCCCGACCCCCACGATGACGCCACCTCCGCCACCGCCGCCCCCGCCGGCGACGACCACCGCCGCGCCACCGCCGGCGACCTCAACGGCGGCGGCGCCGGTCCCGCCGCCCCCGACCACGCCGGCCGGGCCGCGCCAGGTCACCTACTCGGTGACCGGCACCAAGGCGCCCGGCGACATCATTTCGGTGACCTACGTCGACGCCTCCGGGCGGCGGCGCACGCAGCACAACGTGTACATCCCCTGGTCGATGACCGTCACACCGATCTCGCAATCCGACGTCGGCTCGGTCGAGGCGTCCAGCCTGTTCCGGGTCAGCAGGCTCAATTGCTCGATCACCACAAGCGACGGAACGGTGCTGTCGTCGAACACCAACGACGCGCCGCAGACGAGCTGCTGATGGTCAGCAGATATTCCGCCTATCGGCGCGGTTCCGACACGGTGCCGCCGGACGTCATCGATCGCATACTGGTCGGGGCGTGCGCCGCCATCTGGCTGGTGCTGTTGGGCGTGAGCGTGGCCGCCGCCGTCGCGCTGGTGGATCTGGGTCGGGGCTTCCACCAGATGGCCAAGGATCCCCACACGCCGTGGGTGTTGTACGGCGTCATCATCGTTTCGGCGCTGATCATCGCGGGGGCGATCCCGGTGCTGTTGCGGGCTCGTCGCATGGGGCTGACCGACCCGGCCGCCCGGTCGACCGCGGGGCACGCCCCGAACAGGCCCCCGGTGCGGCTGATGTCTCCCGCCCCGCGCACGGCCGCCGAGCGCGCGCGTCAGCAGCGGGTCCACGTGGCGGCACCCGCGCCCGCACCGGAAGAGTGGTCCGGCGCCGCCGTGGACCGGGTGTGGTTGCGCGGCACCGTCATTCTGACGGGCACGATGGGCGCCGCGCTGATCGCGGTCGCGACGGCAACCTATCTGATGGCCGTCGGCCACGACGGCCCGTCCTGGTTCGGCTACGCCCTGGCCGGGGCCGTCACCGCGGCCATGCCGGTGGTCGAGTGGCTACACATTCGGCAGCTGCGCCGCCTCGTTGACGCCCGCTGACGCCGAGTCTGCGCCGGCGGCATCGAGCCTCGGCTAGTGCTCGCCGTTCGTCGAGCCGGCGATGCTGTCCTGGTAGTCGCGCAGCGCGGTCAGGGCACGCTGCTCGGAGGCGTGCGCCGCCTCGCGCAGCGCGCCGTCCTCGGACGCCGGATCGGCTGACAAGAAGCTGCCGCTGCCCGGCGATCCGGCCGAGCCCAGCTTGTTCATGCGCTTGGGCACGGCCGCGCCCTCGTATTCCAGCGGTATCGGGTGACCGTGGTCGTCGACGGGGCCGAGCGGCTGGTGCAGCTCGATGTAGGCGCCGTGCGGCAGCCGCTTGATGATGCCGGTCTCGACGCCGTGCTCGAGCACCGCCCGGTCGCTGCGCTGCAGCCCGATGCACCACCGATAGGTGACGAAGTAGATGAGCGGCGGGAGGAGCACCATCCCGATGCGCCCGATCCACGTCGTCGCGTTCAGCGAGATGTGGAACTTGAACGCGATGATGTCGTTCATCGCCGCGAGGGTGAGCACCATGTAGAACGCGATCGCCATGGCGCCGATCGAGGTGCGCACCGGCACGTCACGCGGCCGTTGCAGCAAATTGTGGTGCGCGTAGTCGCCGGAGAACCGCTTCTCCAGGAACGGGTAGATGATCAGCAGGATGAACACCGCGCCCATGATCAGCGCGACCCAGACCACCGCGGGAATGGTGTGGTGCCAGAAG
This sequence comes from Mycobacterium heidelbergense, assembly GCF_010730745.1. Taxonomy (NCBI): domain Bacteria; kingdom Bacillati; phylum Actinomycetota; class Actinomycetes; order Mycobacteriales; family Mycobacteriaceae; genus Mycobacterium; species Mycobacterium heidelbergense. The sequence continues at coordinate 4,109,449 of NZ_AP022615.1, forward strand.
TAGAACTCCCACGGCGGCCAGATGCGCGCGAGGCCCTCGGTCCACATCATGTAGAAGTCGGGCTGCGAGCCGGCCGACACCTGGGATGGCTTGTAGGGCCCCAGGTTCCAGATCGGGTTGATCTGCAGCAGGCCGCCCATCAGGCCCAGCACGCCGACGATGGCCGCGAAGAACGCGCCGGACTTGACCGCGAAGATCGGCATCACCCGCACGCCGACGACGTTGTGCTCGGTGCGGCCGGGCCCGGGGAACTGGGTGTGCTTCTGGAACCACACCAACGCCAGGTGCAGCCCGATGAGGGCCAGGATGATCCCCGGCAGCAGCAAAATGTGCAGGGCGTAGAGCCGGGGGATCAGGATGGTGCCGGGGAAGTCGCCGCCGAACAGCGCCCAGTGCAGCCAGGTGCCGATCACCGGCATGCCCAGCGTGATCGACGACAACGCGGCGCGCAGGCCGATGCCCGACAGCAGGTCGTCGGGCAGCGAATAGCCGAAGTAGCCCTCGAACATGGCCAGGATCAGCAGCAGCGACCCGATCACCCAGTTGGCCTCGCGCGGCCGGCGGAACGCCCCGGTGAAGAAGATGCGCGCCAGGTGCACCATGATCGCCGCGGCGAACATCAGCGCGGCCCAGTGGTGGATCTGCCGGACGAACAGGCCGCCCCGCACCTCGAAGGAGATGTTCAGCGCCGACTCGTAGGCGCGCGACATCTCGACTCCGCGCAGCGGCTGGTAGGCGCCGTTGTAGGTGACCTCGGTCATGGACGGGTCGAAGAACAGCGTCAGGTACACGCCGGTGATCAGCAGGATGATGAAGCTGTACAGCGCGATCTCGCCCAGCAGGAACGACCAGTGGGTGGGGAAGACCTTGTTGAGCTGTCTGCGCACGGCCGCCGACGGGTGATACCGCGTGTCGATGTCCTCGCCCTGGCGGGCCAGGACATCACCGATCTTCGGGGGACTCAGTTTCGGACTCATGTGGTGCGCTCCCAAAATGCCGGTCCGACGGGCTCGACAAAGTCACCGTTGGCGACCAGATACCCGTTGCGGTCGATGGTGATGGGCAGTTGCGCCAACGCGCGCGCCGCCGGGCCGAAGATCGGCTTGGCGAAATGCAACGCGTCGAACTGCGACTGGTGACACGGGCACAGGATTCGGTAGGACTGTTGTTCGTACAGCGACGACGGGCAGCCCAGATGCGAGCAGACCTTGGTGAAGGCGAAGAACTCGCCGAAGTTGAAGCTCTCCTGCCCCTGCCGTTTGACCACCCGGCCCATGTCGCTGGGCCGGATGCGGATGAGCATCACGGGATTGCGGACGCCCATCTTGATCGCCGACAGCTTTTCGTGCGATTCCGCGGTGGTGCCGTCGCCGTCGGACTCGCGCCACGGGAACACGGTCTCCATGCCGCCGGCGTCCATGTCCTCGGGGCGCATCTTGACGAACGGCGCCCCTTCGCTGGCGCCGGTGGCCCGCGCCAAATAGATGGTTTCGCCGTGATAGCGCGGGGTCCAGCCCGAGGTCCACAGCACGGCCTTCAGGCCGTCGGCCGTGGGAACCACCGGCTTCCACGGGTTCTTGATGAGGCCGCCGGCAAACGCCACCAAGGTGCCGAGGCCGAACGCGCCCAGGCCCATCCCCAGCGACAGCCCGACCAGCTTGCGGCGTCCGATCGTGGACCCCTGGTAGGCGTCGGCCAGGTTGGCCACCACGGTCTTGCGGTCGATCTCGCGGGAGGCGCCGTCATGCCGCTGCTGGATCGAAATCTCTTCCGGGATGAACTTTTTCTGATACAGGACCGCGCCGATGGCGATCGACAGGATCGACAGCCCGAAGGTCAGGCCATACAGCGGGGTGGCCAGCGAGTACAGGAAGCTGCCCGCGGCCTCCCGCGGCTTGTACTCCCACGGCCAGAACAGGAAGACCAGCAGCAGCGCCAGCCCGAATGCGCCGCCCAGCAAAAGCCACCGCGCCACCGAGCGCTCGGCGCGCTTTTCGGCTTTGGTGCCCTCGATCGGCCAGCGCGGCTCCTTGTAGACGGTCTCGACGCCGTCGAGTTTGCCGCCCAGCGCCACCAGCTCCTGCTGCGACATCGTGGCCAGCGCGGCCTCGTCGGGCTCCCGCGCGCCCTTGTCCGACAAGTCGCTCATGATGACCGCGCCCCAATCCACAGTGCCAGCCCGATGGCGGCCACCATGCCGATGATCCACATGGCCATGCCCTCGGGTGCGGGTCCGAATCCACCGAGGCCGTAGCCGCCCGGCTGGCGCTCCTCGGAGACGGCCTTGACGTAGCCGATGATGTCCCTCTTGGCCTCGAAGGAGAGCTGGCGGTCGGAGAACTTCGGCATGTTCTGCGGGCCCGTCAGCATCGCGGTGAGGATCTGCTCTTCATTCGCGGACCCCAGATCCGGGGCGTACTTGCCGGACGACAGCGCGCCGCCCTTTCCGGTGAAGTTGTGGCACGAGGAGCAGTTGAGCCGGAACAGGTCGCCGCCGCGGCCCAGGTCGTTGCCGCGCAGCGATCGCATCGCGATGCTGCCGTCGGGGTTGCGCATGACGGTGGGGCCGCCGCCGTTGGCCTGGATGTAGGCGCCGATCGCGTCGATCTGGGACTCGTCGAAGATCGGTTCCTTCCGCGGCGCCTGGGCCTCGCCGCGCATGGCGGGCATCCGGCCGGTGGACACCTGGAAGTAGACGGCCGCCTCGCCGACGCCGATCAGGCTCGGCCCGTGGTCGGGCACGCCTTGCAGGTTGGCGCCGTGGCAGGACACGCACGAGGTGTCGAACAGCTGCTTGCCGTTGCGCAGCAACGCCGACGAGGACTCGTCGGCGACGGCCACCTGCGGGGTGGGGGTCAGGACCGCGGCCAGCCCGCCGGCGATGGTCAGCGCGATCAGCAGCAGCAACCCGCCGGACAGGCGCCGGCGAAGACGCCGTCGCGAACGATCGCTCCGCGGCTTACGGGGCTTACGGGTGGACCCCAGTTTCTTCAACCGAGCACTCCTGTTCATCTGAACCTGGTTCAACGGATGAAATAGATCACGGTGAACAGCGCGATCCACACGATGTCGACGAAATGCCAGTAGTAGGAGACGACGATGCTGGCCGTCGCCTGCGCCGGGGTGAACTTGCTCATCGCGGTGCGGGCCAGCAGGAAGATGAAGGCGATCAGCCCGCCCGTGACGTGCAAACCGTGGAAGCCGGTGGCCAGGTAGAACACGCTGCCGTAGGCGCTGCCCGGGATGGTGGTGCCGTGGGTCGACAGGTGGTAGTACTCGTAGCCCTGGCCGAGGACGAAGAACAGGCCCATCAGGAACGTGATCACGTACCAGCGGCGCAGCCCGAACACGTCGCCGCGCTCGGCGGCGAACACGCCCATCTGGCAGGTGAACGACGACGCGATCAGCACCAGCGTCACCGGCACGGCCTGGTAGAGGTTCAGCTCGGTCGGCGGCGGCGGCCACTTCCCGCCGGCCTGCGCCCGCGCGGTGAAGTACATCGCGAACAGACCAGCAAAGAACATCAGCTCGCTGGAAAGCCACACGATGGTGCCGACACTAACCATGTTGGGCCGATTCAGCGAATGCACTCGCGACGTGATCGCGGTACCCGAGGTCCCCACAGCGCTGGTCACATCCGCAAGTATGACGCTTTGTAGTTGTCGAACTCTACCCGGGTCAGAAATTTCATCGGCCGCGTCGTTTCGGCGCGGCCGTCGTGGGACCATCGGCGCGTGCCCACGTCGCCCGAAGCCTCGTCTCCCGGCCCCGCGCCGTCCTGGCCGCGGGTCCTGGGTCGCCTGACGGGCGGTCGGGAACTGGCGCGGGGTGAGGCCGGCTGGGCCATGGATCAGATCATGACCGGCGCCGCCAGCCCGGCCCAGATCGCCGCCTTCGCGGTGGCGATGACGATGAAGGTCCCCACCGCGGCCGAGGTCAGCGAGCTGGCCGACGTCATGCTTCGCCACGCCCGCCCGATGCCCCCCGGCGCGATCCCCGGCGACGCCGTCGACATCGTCGGCACCGGCGGCGACGGGGTCAACACCGTCAACCTGTCGACCATGGCGTCGATCGTGGTCGCCGCCGCGGGGGTGCCGGTGGTCAAACACGGCAACCGGGCGTCGTCGTCGCTGTCGGGGGGCGCCGACACGCTGGAGGCGCTCGGGGTGCGCATCGACCTGGGGCCCGAGCAGGTGGCGCGCAGCCTCGCCGAACTCGGCATCGGGTTCTGCTTCGCGCCGCTGTTCCACCCGTCGTACCGGCACGCGTCCGCCATGCGCCGCGAGGTCGGGGTGCCGACGGTGTTCAATCTCCTTGGGCCGCTGACCAATCCGGCCGGGCCGCGGGCGGGTTTGATCGGCTGCGCGTTCGCCGACCTGGCCGAGGTGATGGCGGGGGTGTTCGCGGCGCGCCGGTCCAGCGTGCTCGTGGTGCACGGCGACGACGGGCTCGACGAGCTGACCACCACGACCACGAGCACGATCTGGCGGGTGCAGGCCGGCACGGTGGACCGGCTGACGTTCGACCCGGCCGGCTTCGGGTTCGCCCGCGCCGAACTGCACGAGCTGCTGGGCGGCGACGCGCAGGCCAACGCGGCCGAGGCGCGCGCGGTGCTGTCCGGCGCCAAGGGCCCGGTCCGCGACGCCGTCGTGCTCAACGCCGCCGGGGCGATCGTCGCCCATGCCGGCCTATCCAGCCGCGCCGAATGGCTGCCGGCGTGGGAGGACGGGCTGGCGCGGGCCGGCGCGGCCATCGATTCCGGTGCGGCCGAACAGCTGCTCGCGCGATGGGTGCGGTTCGGCCAGCAGGTGTGAGTCCGCCTGGTGACGATGCGGCCCGTCCGCCGGGCCGGGGAGGAGCCGGGCAATCGGGCTCGGCGCCTGTTCGCCCGCCAGCCGGGCCGAGCGCGCCAGCGCCGCCCACGCGGCCCAGGCGCCGGCCGACTGCAGCGGGGAGGCCCATCCCTCGTCGGCGACCCGCACGATGCGCACCCCGGGGGCGGCCAGCCAGCGCGCGATGAGCGCGGTCTCCTCGACCGGCGCGCCGCCGAGCGGGGCGTCCGTCCGCAGGATCGCCTGCGCGCCAGCGTGAATGGCGTCGATCACCGGCATCGGCGGCACCCCGCGTTGGGCGACGCCGGCCGCGGCGAGCTGGCCGTAGCGGACGACGGCGAGGTGGTAGCCGCCGCTGCCGTCCGGCTTGGCCGCGACCAGCTCGGGCAGGGCGGCCAGCGCGCGCAGCCGCTGGCCGCGCCACAGGACGTCGATCGCGGTGGCGGTGCGGTCGCGCAGTCGGGCGGCGCTCTCGAAGAGACGCTGCTCGGCGAGCGCGGCGACCTGGCGCACGGCGGCGGCCAGCGCGCCGTTGTCCAGGCCGTCGATCAGCGCCGCGGCGCGCGCCACGGCCGCCGCGTACTGGGTGGCGGTGACGTCGCGGGCGGCGGGGCACGGCGACACGTCGGCCTCGGGGCAGGCCGGCCCGTGCAGGGCCGAGCGTCGCAGCCGCGCGGTGCAGGTGCGGACGCCGGTGAACCGCGCCAGCAGGTCCGCCGTCTCGGCGGCGTCGGCGCGGGACCGAAACGGGCCGACGGCGCGGTCGTGCCGCGGCGCCCGGACGGCCGCCAGCCGCGGAAACGCCTCGTCGGTGAGCGCCAGCCACCACCACCGCTGCGGGAACCGCGACCGGCGGTTGTACGGCGGGGCGTGGGCGGCCAGCATCCGCAGTTCGCGCACCCCGGCCTCCAGCGGGTGCGCGCACTCGACGTGGTCGACCGCGGTGGCCAGCGCGACCATCTCCTTCATCCGGCCGCGGGGATCGGCGCCGGTGAAGTACTGGCTCACCCGGCGGCGCAGGTCGACGGCGGTGCCGACGTAGAGCGTCTCGCCGCCCGGCCCGCGGAACAGGTAGACGCCCGGCCGGTGCGGCAGGCCCTCGGCGAGCGCCCTTTTGCGGCGCTGGGCCGGCGTCACGTCGGGCAGGTACGAGCGCAGGTCGGCGAGGGTGCGCACGCCCTGGTTGCCGACCCGCTCGATGAGCGCGTGCAGCACGTCGACGGTGGCGCGGGCGTCGTCGAGGGCGCGGTGGGTGGGTTGGGTGGCGACGGCGAACAGCCGCGCCAACGCGGCGAGCCGCACGCTGGGGGCTTCCTCGCGGGACAGCACCCGGCGGGCCAGCCGGACCGTGCACAGCACCTGCGGCCGGGGCCAGGTGAGGTCGCATCGCCGGGCGGCGGCCCGCAGGAATCCGACGTCGAACCCGGCGTTGTGGGCGACCAGCACGGCGCCGCCGGCGAATTCGAAGAACATCGGCAGCACGGCGTCGATGGTCGGGGCGTCGCACACCATCGCCGTGGTGATGCCGGTGAGTTGCACGATCTGCGGCGGGATGTCGCGGGGCGGGTCGACGAGGGTGGCGAACTCGCCGAGCACGACGCCGCCGCGGACCTTGACCGCCCCGATCTCGGTGATGGCGTCGGGAGGCGCCCCGTCGGCGCCCTTCGTGCGTCCGCCGGTGGTCTCCAGGTCCACCACGACGAAAGTGGTTTCCCGCAGCGGGAAGTCGTCGGCGGGGGGTCCCAGGTCGGCGAAACTCAGCTGAGTCGCGCCGGCTGCACCCATGGCCGCGACGTTAGGCATGCCCACCGACAGCCGGCCGATGTCGGTGCCCGCCGTTAGCGTGCGGGCAGCCCGACGAGCGTTCGGGAAGCCAGACCGAGAGGACGGCCCTGATGGCACGAAGCGACAGCGAAACCCACCCCGACGGCCCGGACGTGCCGGTGGTGATCGACTGTGACGACTGCGCGGTGCGCGGCCCGGGCTGCCGCGACTGCGTGGTCAGCGTGTTGCTCGGGGTCCCAAAGACGTTGTTGCGGGACGAACGGGCCGCATTGGAGGTGCTCGCCGAGGTCGGATTGGCGCCGAGATTGCGTCTGGTGCCGATTCACCGCGATCGCGGGTCGGGTGTAGCGTAATTGCCTTGTGCGCCAAAACCGATCGATCGTCTTAGGCTTCCGCCATCATTCACAAAGAAGTGACAGAAATCTTGCCAATTTCTTAACGATGGGCTTTGGACAAACGCCGATATCGTTTCGTAACCTGTTTGAGACCTAAACCAGCTCGACGGCGCTCCGACCGTGCGCTGTCCAAGGCCGTTTAAGGATGCAATTTTGAAGCTCGGCTTTATGTACCCGTGTGCGCGTGTCCTTACACGTTCTGCCCTAGGTACGTTAGCGGGCTTGACCGTCCTCTCGGGGGTTTTTGCCGCGAATTCGGGGGCCGATCCGGCCGATGACGCGCTGGCGAAGCTGAACCAGCTGTCCCGCCAAGCCGAACAGACCACCGAGGCGATGCACAGCGCGCAGCTCGACCTGAACGACAAGCTGGCCGCCCAGCGCGCGGCGGAGAAGAGGCACGCGGACGACCAGGCCGCCGTGGACACGGCGAGGGCGCGCCTGGCGACGTTCCAAGGCGCGGTCAACAAGCTCGCCGCCGCGCAGTACATGGGCGGGCGCGTCGACGGCACGGACGCCATCCTGACCGCGGGCTCGCCCCAGGGGCTGATCGACAAGCTGGCGGTGCAGCGGCTGATGGCGACCCAGATGCGCACGCAGATGGCGAGTTATCGGGTCGCCGGTGACCAGGCCGCCAAGGCCGAGCAGGTGTCCGCCAAGTCCGCCTCGGAAGCCAAGAGCGCGGCCGAGCAGGCCGCCGCGGTCCGGGCGAGCCTGCAGTCCAAGCAGAGCCAGCTGCAGGTCCAGATCGCCGTCGTCAAGTCGCAGTACGTGTCCCTGTCGCCGCAGCAGCGCACGGCGCTCGCCGCCCCGGGGCCCGGCCCGGCGGCCGCCCCGGCGCCCGGTGCGCCGGCACCCGACGCGGCGCCGCCCGGCGGGCAGCCACCCGTTGAGGCCGCGCCTCCGGGCGGAATGCCCTTCGGCGGCGTGGGCGGCGGCGACCGCGGGAGCGTCGTGCAGGCGGCGTTGACCCAGGTCGGGTCGCCCTATGTGTGGGGCGGGGCCGCGCCCGGCGGGTTCGACTGCTCCGGGTTGGTGATGTGGGCATTCCAGCAGGCCGGCATCTCGCTGCCGCACTCCAGCCAGGCGCTGGCCCACGGCGGTCAGCCGGTTGCGCTGTCGGATCTGCAGCCCGGTGACGTGCTGACCTTCTACTCCGACGCGTCGCACGCCGGCATCTACATCGGCGACGGCATGATGATCCATTCGTCCACCTACGGTGTGCCGGTGCGGGTGGTGCCGATGAACTCATCCGGCCCGATCTACGACGCCCGCCGCTACTAGCGTTGGGGCTTGCTCCGGCCCGCCGACCGAACTGACCCGCAATGCTGTCTGAAATTCGATGGCGTATGCGCTATCACGTCGACGATTCGCCGTGAGGAAGGTCCCGCGGCGCCGTTGGCTTCCGATGCTGCTGGCCTGCGTGCTGGCGCTCGAGCTGGTTGCGGCCGCGGCCGTGCCGATCCGCCTCGAGCGGGAGCGGGACAGGGCCGCGGCGCACCCCGCGGCGCCGATGATCGTCGGCGACCGCGCCGTGCGGCTCGTCGGGCTGGGCGGCCCGGCCAGCGACCGCCTGCTGTCGGGCGTCGCGTCGAACATGGGCGCCGCGATCGGCGCGGTGGAGGCCTTCTGGGGAGTCGATTGGTCGCGCGAAATCTCGATAGTGGCCGCCGGCACCGACGACCAGTTTCGCGCCGCCGCCGGCGGGGGATCGGAAGCGCAGTGGGCCGACATCGCGGCGGTGACGGTCGCCGACCGCGTCGACCCCGCTCACCGGGTGGCGGTTGGCGAGCGGATCGTGTTCGCGCCGGGCGCGGCCCACATGAGCGAGGCGGCGCTGCGAATCGTGTTGACCCACGAGCTTTTCCATTACGCGGCGCGAGCCGACACCGCCTTGGACGCGCCGCGCTGGCTGGCCGAAGGCGTCGCCGATTTCGTGGCCAGGCCGAGCGCCCCGAAGCCAGCGGAAGCGCTGTCCATCGCGTCGACGCTGCCGTCGGACGCCGACCTCGACACGCCCGGGCCGCAGCGGTCGCTGGCCTATGACCGCGCGTGGTGGTTCGCCCGCTTCGTCGCCGACGCCTACGGCGCGGGCACGTTGCGCGCGTTGTACCTCGCCGCGTGCGGCGCCGGGCACGCCGACGAGCTCACCGCGATCCGCGACGTCCTCGGCACCGACTCGGCCGGGCTGCTCGCCCGCTGGCGCCAATGGCTGCTGCGCTAGACCGTCGCACGGTCCGCGTCGTCGCCAGGCTAGCCTGACGCACGTGAGCCGGGTCCTGCTGGTAACCAACGACTTTCCGCCCCGCCCGGGCGGCATCCAGTCCTACCTGGGCGAGTTTGTCGGCCGGCTGGTCGCCGCCGGGGCGCATTCCGTGACCGTGTACGCGCCGCAATGGAAGGGCGCCGACGCCTTTGACCGTTCGGCCAACGGTTATCGGGTGGTGCGCCATCCGGGCACGCTGATGCTGCCCGGCCCCGCGGTGGACGACCGGATGCGCCGGCTGGTCGCCGACCACGGCATCGACACCGTCTGGTTCGGCGCGGCCGCGCCGCTGGCGCTGCTGGCGCCGCGCGCCCGGCAGGCCGGCGCATCGCGGGTGTTGGCCAGCACGCATGGCCACGAGGTGGGCTGGTCGATGCTTCCGGTGGCGCGCTCGGTGCTGCGCCGCATCGGCGACGGCACCGACGTCGTCACCTTCGTCAGCCGTTACACGCGATCCCGGTTCGCCTCGGCCTTCGGCCCCGCGGCCAAGTTGGAATACCTGCCGTCCGGGGTCGACACCGACCGGTTCCGCCCCGATCCGGCCGCGCGGGCCGAGCTGCGCGACCGCTACCGGCTCGGCGAGCGGCCCACCGTCGTCTGCCTGTCGCGGCTGGTGCCACGCAAGGGCCAGGACATGCTGATCAAGGCGCTGCCGTCGATCCGGCGGCGCGTCGACGGGGCCGCGTTGGTGGTGGTCGGCGGCGGTCCCTACCTGGACGCGCTGCGCAAGCTGGCCGGCAATTGCGGCGTGGCCGAGCACGTGACGTTCACCGGCGGTGTGCCGGCCGACGAACTGCCCGCCCATCACGCGCTGGCCGACGTGTTCGCGATGCCATGCCGCACCCGCGGCGCCGGCATGGACGTCGAGGGGTTGGGCATCGTCTTCCTCGAGGCCTCCGCGACGGGCGTGCCGGTGATCGCCGGGTTGTCGGGTGGGGCTCCGGAAACGGTGCAGCACAACAAGACTGGGCTGGTGGTCGACGGCCGCTCGGTGGACGAAATCGCAGACGCGGTCGCGGAGTTGCTCTCCGATCGCCGGCGGGCCGCCGCGATGGGCGCGGCCGGTCGCGAGTGGGTGACGACCCAGTGGCGCTGGGACACGCTGGCCGCCCGCCTGGCTGGCCTGCTGGGCGGCTAAACGCCGCCCAGCGCGGGCCCCGGGCGTCTGGGTGCCACGTCGAGCGTCACGCCAGCGTGATGCTCGACGGTCGGCGCCACGCTGGCGTGACGCTCGACGACGAGGGCGGCCGCGGCCGCTAGTCCTTTTCGTAGATCGACTCGATGTCCGAGGCGAACTTCTCGGCCACCACGTTGCGCTTGACCTTCATCGTCGGCGTCAGTTCGCCGGTGTCCTCGGTGAAGTCGACCGGCAGGATGCGGAACTTGCGGATCGACTCGGCGTGCGACACCGCCAGGTTGGCGTGCTTGACGGCCGCGTCGATCTCGGCGACCAGGTCGGGGTCGGCGGCCAGCTCGCCCACCGACGCGCCGGCCGGCTTGTGGTGGCGCTCCTTCCAGCCGTCGAACGCCTCGGGATCGATGGTGATCAGCGCGCCGATGAACGGCTTGGCGTCGCCTACCACCATGGCCTGGCTGATCAGCGCGTGCGCCCGCAGCTGGTCCTCCAGCACCGCGGGGGCGACGTTCTTGCCGCCGGCGGTGACGATGATCTCCTTCTTGCGGCCGGTGATCTTCAAGAAGCCGTCCTCGTCCAGCGCGCCCAGGTCGCCGGTCTTGAACCAGCCGTCGGTGAACGCCTCGCCGGTGGCCTGCTCGTTGCGCCAGTAGCCGCTGAACACCACGCCGCCGCGCACCAACAGCTCGCCGTCGTCGGCGATGCGCATGCTGTTGCCGGGCAACAGCGTTCCCACGGTCCCGATCTTGACCCTGCCGACCTGGTTGACCGTGATGGCCGAGCTGGTCTCGGTCAGGCCGTAGCCCTCGTGGATGGTCAGGCCCACGCCGCGGTAGAAGTGGCCCAGTCGCGTGCCCAGCGGTGCGCCACCCGAGACCGACGCGTGGCAGTCGCCGCCCAGCGCCGCGCGCAGCTTGTGGTAGACGAGCCGGTCGAACAAGGCGTGCCTGGCGCGCAGCAGCAGCCCGGGCCCGCCGTCGTCCTGGGCCTGGCTGAAGTCGACCGCGGTCTGCACGGCCATCGCGAAGATCCGCCCCTTGCCGTCGTTCACGGCGTTCTGCTCGGCGGTGTTGTACACCTTCTCGAACACCCGCGGCACCGACACCACCACCGTCGGCTTGAACACCGCGAACATCGGCAGCAGGTTCTTGATGTCGCTGGTGAACCCGACGGTCACCTTGTTGGCGAACGCCGACAGCGTCAGCGACCGGGCCAGCACGTGGGCCAGCGGCAGAAAGATCAGCAGCCGCTGCCCCTCGGCCAGCAGCGTCGGGAGGCACTGCTTGGCGCCCCGCGTCTCGTACAGCAGGTTGGAGTGGGTGAGCTGGCACCCCTTGGGCCGCCCGGTGGTGCCCGAGGTGTAGATGAGCGTCGCCGGGTCGTCGGCGCGCAATGCCGCCAACCGCGCGGTCAGCTCGGCCGGCTCGCCCGACGCGCCGGCCTCGGCGAGCTGGTCGAGCGCCTTGGGGCCCGAACCGTCGATGTGCAGCACCCGGCGCAGGGCCGGCAGCTCCGGGGTGAGTTCGGTGACCATCGCGGCGTGCGCGTCAGTCTCGGCGAACGCCAGCACCGCCTCCGAATTCTGCAGCACCCAGCGCACCTGCTCGGCCGACGACGTCTCGTAGATCGGCACGGTGACCGCGCCCACGGACAGGATCGCCAGGTCGAGGATCGCCCACTCGTAGCGGGTGGCCGAAAAGATCGACACCCGGTCACCGGCCCGCACCCCCAGCGAGATCAAACCCAGTGCCGCCGAGCGAACCTGGCCGGCCACCTCGGCGCACGTGACGTCGGTCCACGCGCCGTCGACCTGACGCCGGAAGATGACGAAGCCGGGATCGTCGCGCTCGTGCTCGAAGACCATGGCCGCGATGTTGTCGTGCTCGCCGACGGAAAAGCGGGCGGGGACGCTGTACTCACGCACTTTCGATGACCTCGTTTGACCTAGTGACGTTGCCGGGGCCACGGCTTGGGTGTCTCCCAGCCTAATCCGCGCATTCGCGCAGGTCTGGCATGCCCTCGGATGGGCTCCGAAAAGCGATGTGTGAAGCTGAGGCGATGAACAGCATCCAGATCGCCGACCAGACGTTCGTCGCCGCCGACGGCGCACGGGTCGGCGCGGCGGTCGCCGATCAGTCATGCTGGCGTCGGTGGTGGCCGGACCTGCGGCTGCGGGTCATCGAGGACCGCGCGGAAAAGGGGATCCGGTGGGCGGTCACCGGAGCCTTGACCGGCACCATGGAGGTCTGGCTGGAGCCGTCGCTGGACGGGGTGGTGCTGCACTATTTCCTGCACGCCGAACCCACCGGCGTGGCGGCCTGGCAGCTGGCCAAGCTGAACCTGGCGAAAATGACGCACCGTCGCCGGGTGGCCGGCAAGAAAATGGCCTTCGAGGTCAAAAGGACGGTGGAACGGTCGCGTCCGGTCGGTGTTTCTCCGGTAGTTTAACTCCGGTCAAGGTTGGGCAGGGAGAGTAGCGTTTCGGCCCGAAGGCCGGGGTGGTTCCGCGGATCGCGGGGTCGACCCGCTTGCGGAGAGAGGGCAGCAGCCAGGTGGCGGAGAAGACGGCGCAGACCATTCACATCGACGCGGATCCGGACACGGTGCTGAAGGTGATCGCCGACATCGATTCCTATCCGGAGTGGATCTCGGAGTATAAGGAAGCCGAGGTGCAGGAGAGGGGCGCCGACGGCTACCCGAAGGTCGTGCGATTCGTGATGGACGCGGGCGTCATCAAGGACACGCTGGTCATGTCGTACCGGTGGCCGCAAGACCGCCGATCGCTGAGTTGGACGCTGGTCTCCAGCTCGCTGCTGCGGTCGCTCGAGGGCTCATACCGCTTGGCGCCCAAGGGATCCGGCACCGACGTCACCTACGAGCTCTCGGTCGATCTCGCCATCCCGATCGTCGGGTTGCTCAAGCGCAAGGCCGAGCGCAGGCTGACCGACACCGCTTTGAAGGACCTGAAGAAACGAGTCGAGGCTGAGTGAATCCACTGAATTCCGGGTGCCCACCCCGGCCCGGATCAGTCTCTTCGTTGGCAAGGGTGGGGTAGGAAAATCCACCCTGGCGTGTGCCACCGCCGTCTGTGATGCGAGCGAGGGGCGCCGGGTGCTGGTGGTGTCCACCGACCAGGCGCACTCGCTCGGAGACGTGCTGGGCGTCCCCGTCCCGCCCGGCGGCCGGGGCGAACCGGTGCGGGTGCTCGCCGACGACGCCGAAGCCGGCGGTGGCCTCCTCGACGCGCTGGCGTTGGACACCCTGGCCCTGCTCGAGGCCCGGTGGCACGACGTGGTCAACACGTTGGACCGGCGGTTTCCGGACTCGGAGCTGAGTACCATTGCGCCCGAAGAACTTTCGGCATTGCCGGGCGTCCAGGAAGTGCTCGGCCTGCACGCCGTCGGTGAACTTGCCGCCTCCGGGCGATGGGATCGCGTCGTCGTCGACTGCGCCTCGACCGCAGATGCGTTGCGGATGTTGACATTACCCGCCACCTTCGGGCTCTACGTGGAACGGGCGTGGCCGCGCCATCGCCGGCTGTCCATCGCCGCCGACGACGCCCGCTCGGCGGCGGTGGTGGAACTGCTGGAGCGCGTCAGCGCCAGCGTCGAGGCGCTCGGCGCCTTGCTGACCGACGGCGAGCAGGTCGGCGCGCACCTGGTGCTGACCCCCGAACGGGTGGTCGCGGCCGAGGCGGTCCGGACGCTGGGTTCGTTGGCGCTGATGGGTGTGCGGGTCGAGGAGCTGATCGTCAACCAGATTCTGGTGGAAGACGAGTCGTATGAGTATCGCAACCTGCCCGAGCATCCCGCGTTCTACTGGTACGCCGAACGCATCTCCGAACAACGCGCGGTGCTCGACGAACTCGACGCCACGATCGGCGACCTCGCGCTGGTGTTGACCCCGCACCTGTCCGGCGAGCCGATCGGCCCCAAGGCGCTGGGCGCGCTGCTGGACGGCGCGCGCCGGCGCGGCGGGGCGGCGCCGCCCGGTCCGCTGCGTCCGATCGTGGACCTCGAATCCGGGTCGGGGCTTGGGTCCATATACCGGATGCGGCTAACGTTGCCCCAACTCGATCCTCGAGGACTGACCCTGGGCCGGGTCGACGACGACCTGATCGTCGGCGCCGGCGGCTTGCGGCGCAGGGTTCGGTTGGCGTCCGTGCTGCGGCGGTGCACGGTGCTCGACGCGCACCTGCGGGGTGGTGAGCTGACGGTACGTTTTCGACCAGACCCGGAGGTGTGGCCTAAGTGAGTGGGGCGCATCCCGACCTCGGTCCCGAGCTGCGCAAGCTCGCCCAGGCGATCCTGGACGGGATCGACCCCGCCGTGCGAGCGGCCGCCGCGCTGACGGCCGGCGGGGCAGTCGGGACGGGCAAGTGCCAGCAGGTGTGGTGTCCGGTGTGCGCGCTGGCCGCGCTGGCGACCGGCGATCAGCACCCGTTGCTCACCGTGATCGCCGACCACAGCGTCGCGCTGCTGGAGGTGATCCGCGACATCGTCAATGACATCGACCGGTCCTCCACACCGACACCGCAACCCCCGCCGGACGGCCCGCCCGGTGGCGGGGCCGCCGCGGACGATGCCAACGTGAAGACCCGTTATCAGCCCATCCCGGTCACCGTCGAGGAGTGACCCGCCCGCGCCGATGGTGGTCGGTTGCGCCGCGGGTCGGTACAGTTGGCGCAGAACACCATCGGTGGCGGGTGAGAGGGAGGGCCATGTGGTACTGGCTATTCAAGTACGTCTTGCTGGGCCCGCTGCTCACCCTGGTTGGTCGACCGAAAGTCGAAGGGCTGGAACATGTTCCGAGTTCCGGACCGGTGATCCTGGCGAGTAATCACCTCGCGGTGATGGACAGCTTCTACCTGCCGCTGGTGGTGCGGCGCCGGATCACTTTCCTTGCGAAGTCCGAATATTTCACCGGCACCGGGATCAAGGGCTGGTTCAGTCGTTGGTTCTTCACCGCCGTCGGTCAGGTGCCGATCGACCGCACCGACGCCGACGCCGCGCAGGCCGCGCTGCACACCGCCGAGCGGCTGCTGAACGAGGGCAAGTTGTTGGGCATGTACCCCGAGGGCACCCGCTCGCCCGACGGCCGGCTGTACAAGGGCAAGACCGGGCTGGCCCGGCTGGCCCTGCACACCGGGGTTCCGG
The DNA here is from genome assembly GCF_010730745.1 of Mycobacterium heidelbergense. Classification (NCBI taxonomy): domain Bacteria; kingdom Bacillati; phylum Actinomycetota; class Actinomycetes; order Mycobacteriales; family Mycobacteriaceae; genus Mycobacterium; species Mycobacterium heidelbergense. The sequence continues at coordinate 4,125,015 of NZ_AP022615.1, forward strand.
TGATCCCGGTCGCGATGGTCGGCACCAACGTCGTCAACCCGCCCGGCACCACGATGCTGCGCTTCGGGCGGGTCACCGTCCGGCTCGGCAAGCCGATCGACTTCTCGCGCTTCGAAGGCATGGCCGGCAACCGGTTCATCGAGCGGGCCGTCACCGATGAGGTGATCTACGAGCTGATGCGGCTGTCCGAGCAGGAGTACGTCGACATCTACGCGGCCAGCGTCAAGGAAGGCGGCACCGGGGCCAGCGGTGAGGCCGCGGCGCGGATCCCCGAGACCGCCGCCGGCTAGTAGTGAAGAAAGTTGGTAAGAGCCGCCGTCGGTGTGGTCGTCGCGACCGGCTCCGCCGGCGAGTGAGGCGAGTTGTTCTTGAGGCGCTCAGGCCAACTCCAGTGGTGACATGGGGCAGTCTGCTGGATATATCTGAAAAGAACCTGAGGTCGTGGGACTTTCGGCGAACATTAGGAGATCGCTCTGGGGAACCGCACTCTCGCAACCTTTGCGGAATGGAAATCTCGCTGGTAGTATGTACTCTACGCGTAGAGTAGCAAACCCCATCCAGTGCTATGATAGTTCAATTTGAAAGTACTTATCAGTAGTAAGACATCTCGTATTGTCGTTAACTGTTATTCGATTGAGATAAGCATCTACCAGCTTATATAGCGAAGGTATTCTGTTTGCTGTTGTTACTCGCTGCGAAAGGCGTGGAAACTGGCGGGGCCGCGGTCGTTATGTCTCGTCAGGCGCAAAATTTGTGAAAAAGCGTGCCGGCGATTGGGCCGCGCTGCCGCGTTGGGGCTGCCTGATGGGTAATAGCGCGGTGACTTCTATTTCGAGTGCATGGCGGCCGGTAACGGCCATGTCGTTTCACAAGTCCCCAAGTCTCAAGCGTCGTGCCTCGGTGATCGCCCGTTCAGCGGCAGTGTCCCTGCTGTAGCGGTCAACCATCTGCCGGGTACGCCAGCCGGCGACTTGCATGAGGGAGCCTTCGCTGCCGCCGAGGGATAAAAACCGACTCGCAAAAGTGTGCCTGAGCCGGTGGATATGGAAGTCCTCGATGCCCACCGCTATGGCGCGTGCCAGGAGCGCGATCCGCAGGCCGTGGTAGCCCAGCTGAGCCCGGCCGCCCGTTTCGGTGAGCCACAACGCTGGTGTGTCACTGAGTGGGTGGCGTTGGCGCACGCGCAGATAGCGGTCGATGGCCGCACCGGTCTGCGTTTCAAACGGGACGTGACGGCCTCTGCCGCCCTTGCCTTTTCGGATGGTGACTACGCCTCTGGCGAGGTCGATGTCATGCACGGACAGCGCCAGGAGTTCGCCGGCGCGCATCCCGGTTTCCACCAGTAGTCGTAGGCAAGCTTCGTCGCGGCGGTCGTGGAGCTGGTCGCCGGCGCACGCCTTGAGCATCAACCGCAACTCCTCATCGGTCAGGCGTTCCACCACCTTCATATCGATCTTGGGTGGCTTGAGACCGAGGAAGGGGTTCTCGTCGATCGCTTCCTCGTCGGCCAGCCAGGCGGCGAAGCGGCGGACGGCTTGTTGGCGGATGCGTGCGGTGGCCGGTTCGGCACCGGAGTCCATCAGATGGGCGATCCAGCGCTGCAGAGCAGCCCGGGTGAGGGGGTGTTCATCGGGTTGGGCCGCGCACCAGGTGAGGTAGTAGCGCGCTCCCCGTAGGTAGGAGTCGATGGTGTAGGGGGCTTTGCGGTCGGCCTGCATGGCTAGTTGCCAGCTGGGGAGAAATGCCACCAAGTCGTCCGGGGTGGCGGCGCCGGCAAGCATTTCAAAATGATAATAACTTCTGCTCTGTCTCGGGCAAGTTTTTGCTGTAAATACCTATAAATGCCGTCAATTGTCCGTATTTTTGCGCGATTTACTCAACATATTTTTCAGGTACGTTCAGCGAGTCGTTAACCAGAACGCACAAAGGAGTTGGTCCCGGAGCGGATCGTGACCTGCCCCTCGAAGGTTGCTAGCACCCGGGTTCTTCTCCACGTACGGCTCTGACGCATCGTTTTATCGGTTATGACAGGAAGGCGCTCAGATGAAGCGTAAGCAGCACAGCATGAGGCGGAATCGCCGCAACGCGAAGGCGAGCCGTGGCCGTGTGGTCGGCTTAGGTACGGCGGCCGGCGCGTTTCTGAGCGCCGCGATGGCCCCGGTGATCGCCGCGCCTCCCGCGCAGGCCGGGGTGCTGGACATGATCATCAACCCGATCATCCAGCCCATCATGGGAGCCGCCAGCACGGCCGCTGCCGCGGGCACCACCGCGATCAACGGTATCGGTGCGGGTGCGCTCGCGGGCCTGCATACCGGTGCCCTCCAAGGCCTCACGAATAGCCTTAACGCGAGTGCGGCGGCCTTCGAGGGTGTGCATTCGGCCGCCCTGGCCAGCATCACCAACAGCCTTAACGCCAGTGCTGCCGCCTTCAATGCCGGCGGACTGAACACCGCCCTGGAGAGTATGCATGCCAGCGCCGCGGCTGCCCTCAACGTCAGCAGCGTCAGCGCCGCTGTCTCTGGCGGAAACATCACGCTGAATAACCTCGTTTATAACGCATTCGACAGCTTCTATGGCACGGTTTACATGGCGGGCCAGTCCTGGATTGCCAGTCCGATCGGTCAGGCGGTGGATGGGCCGGTCAATGCGCCGTTCGTCGCCTTGTTTGGACGCGATCTGATCGGCAACGGCGTTAACGGTGCCACCGGTCCCAACACCTCGCTGGTCGGCCAGCTCGGGCTCAACGGCAGCCTCCACGATGGCGGGTTTTTGTTCGGCGATGGCGGGGCCGGTGCGACCGGTACCGCCGCTCATACCGCCGGATTTGCCGGCGGTGCCGCCGGCTTGATCGGCAACGGCGGCGTCGGCGGGGCCGGTGAGTCGGGTGGCAGGTTTGCCGGCGGTGCCGGCGGCAATGGCGGCTTGCTGTTCGGTAACGGCGGCGCCGGTGGAGTCGGCGGTACCGGCATCAACGCCGGTTACGGCGGCAACGGTGGTGCCGGCGGTGGCGGCGGCTTGCTGTTCGGTAACGGCGGCAACGGTGGCGCCGGTGGCCTCGGTGGCCCCAATAACGGGAGTTCCGGCGGCAACGGTGGTGCCGGCGGTAACGGCGGCCAGCTGGTCGGTAACGCGGGCGCCGGCGGTGGCGGCGGCAACTCCGGCGGTGCAGCCAGGGGTTACGCCGGCTACGGCGGCAATGGCGGTTTGGGCGGGATGCTGGCCGGCAACGGTGGCAATGGCGGCGCCCGCGGCGCCATCGGCACCTACGGCCGCGGTGGTGTCGGCGGCCTCGCCGGGATCCTCGGTGCGGCCGGCATCGCTGGTGGAAACAGTTAATACCCCCCTTCGAACATCCAGATCACAAACAGCAAAGGAACAAAGCGCATGCAACAGCTAACTGCCCTCCGGCCCCTCGCCACCGCGGGCGCCGCAGCGATCGGTGCCGGCATGATCGCCCTGACGCCGGTGCTCTCAACGGATGTCGCGTCTGATCTCCAGCGCGGCACTGTCGCTATCCAGCACCGCGCGATAGAGCTCGCCGATACCGTCGCCAACCCCATCCAAACCTGGATCGACACTTTCCAGGCGGCGGGCATCAATATCCAGTCGCTTGTCACGCAATTTCAAGCGCATCCGTTCCCGGGGTTGGAGCAGCTGGCCGCCAACTTTTTGCAGTACGGAGTCGATTATGTGAGCCCGTATCATACGGCCGCGAACGCTGCTGCCAATTACTTCCTCGGGACTGGTAGTTCAGATTTCGTACCGCTTATTCAACAGGCATTGGCTGAGGCGGCGGCGGGCCAGTTCAGCGGCAGCAGCGGCGCGGTTCAAACCCTGGTGGGGGCTCTGTATACCAACCCGGTCATACAGGTCTTAGAACCACTCGAAACGATTCCGCAAATCCTTAATTCTATCACGCAGAACCTTGCGAACGCGACTGATTACCTGACAACCAACGGTATAGCGGATATTGGCGTATTTTTTGTCCTCGGCTTGCCCGTCGCGTTCGAACAGGCACTCGGCACGAGCGTCCAAAATGTTTACGATTCATTCACCGCCGGGGACACGGTGGGTGCTCTGGTCAACGCGGTTGATATCCCTGGCGCAGTGACAAACGCGCTCCTCAACGGATCCTACAGCGGCGGAAACTACTTTAACGGCTTGATCAGTGACGGAAGCGGTCTTGCCAAAACCCTGTTTCTAACGATCCCACAGCAACTTGCTCCCGAGATCGTTGCCCCCGGCGCCCAGAACACCATGAGTGGCGGCAGTCTCTTGACTGCGTACCAGGACTTCTTCAACACGCTGACCAATGGCTGGCCCACCGCGCAGGAAGTGTTCAATAATCTGCTAAACGTCATTGATTATGCGCTGAGTAAATCTGGTGGCGCGGCCGCTGCCGTTAATGCGGGCAACTTCGCGGCCTTGGCCCCGGCGGCTAGTGCCTTGCCTGGTTTGTCGGTTGGTGTGGTGAAGGGGTTTGATCCGGCGGCGGTGACCAATATTGCGGCGTCGTTGGGTCCGTCGTTGGCCGCGGAGGTGGCGGGGTCGTTGGGGGCGAATCTGGCGGGGTCGTTGGCGACAACGCTATCGGTGGACCTGTCCAGGGTGGCGTTGCACATTCTGTCGGCGCTGTAGGTCCCCTGCATTTGGTGGTTGTTGTGGGGTGTGCCGGCGACCCGATCAACGGTCGCCGGCATACGCCCGGGGTGTGGGAGGTGCTTTCGATGATTTGGTGGGCGGCACCCGTGTGGTGGTGTGGCGTTGATTCTTTGCTGCTTGCGGGTATGGCCGGTGGTTGTTGATGTCTGTGGGTTGGCGGGCATGGGAGGAGGGCGACGCCGTCGATGAGGTGTTGGGTGCTACCGGGGTGTGGTTGATTCCCCGGGCCCCCACGCTGGTGGGGGAGCCCAGGTGTCGGGTCGTCACCCCCGACACCAGTCGCGACGCGCATGCCGGGACGGTGCTGGCCCGTGAACATCAGGAAGTCCTGGAGTGGGCGCAGGCCCGTGTCGAGGAATTGATCGGTGTGGCCGAGGCCAAAGAACATTTCGCGGGGTGGCGCAGCACCCTGCAGGCCAGCCAGCATGGCGGCGCGGGGACCTCGTGTGCGGACAACCATATGGTGTTTTTGGGTGCGCCGGGGACGGCGAAAAGGACATTTGCCCGGGTGATCGGTGAGGTGTTGTTCGGGTTAGGGGTGATTGCGCGCCCGGAGGTCACTGTGGTGGCTGCGGAGGATGTTGTGGTGGGGGGTCTTTCGCGTAGCGCGGTGGCGATGAAGAGTGTGTGTGACGACGCCCGCGGTGGGGTGTTGTTTATCGAGGAGGCCTACCGGCTGGCCCCGCAGACCGAACGCTGTTCGTGGGGTGTGGATGCGCTGACCATGCTCCAAACGTGTATGGCGGAGTACCGTGACGAGCTGGTCGTCATCCTCGCCGGCTACCCCGACCCCATGCGAGCCTTCCTCACCACTCACCACGAGCTAGCCGGCCGATTCCCGGTCACGATGAGCTTCGCCAGCTACACCCCCGACGAAGTCGTCGCCATCGGGCGCCGTATAGCCGGTAAGGAGAACCTGGTCGTGGGGGACACGGTGTGGGAGCTGCTGCGCACCGAAGCGGCCCGGTTACGGTCGATCCCCTACGGCCACGCCACGCTGCTCGACGCCGCCGGCAACGCCCACTATGCATACGATGTGGTTGTGATGTGTCGGCGTGCGCGGCTTCGCCGACTAAACAGAGTGGCGCCTAATCGCGGCGACCTCAAACACCTGGTGCGCACCGATCCTGGTGTTCTTCACGTCAGCACCGCAGACATGGAACGCGCCCTCACCGCCTCACACCCACCCACACTAACCGGCTGACCCCAAACCACCAGGCACACAACAACAATAGATCCGCCGCGGGAAGGCTGGTAGCGGGCTGGCGTTCTGGTCCGGAGGGGGAGAGCCGAGATAGGCGTCACGGTGAAGGCCGGCCCTTACAGGCCGACAAGCTGGACATACCTAAGGAGAACCTGAGTCCGCGCGATTTCCGAGGGATATTTGCCGATCACTTCGAGAACACACATCCTAGCAATCTCTGTGACTCCGAGAAACCGCTGGTAATAGTACTAAATATATGGATAGTAGCAACATCTTTCCGACGTTGCGATAGTTCAGTTTGAAAGTACCTACCGGTAACAAGCGAGGCTCGTGCCCGCTTCCCGCTCAAGATAGCTGTGCCCCTGACCATATAGCTATTTGGCAAGGCGTATAGCGAATTGCCGAGTTTGCTGCGGCGCACATCAGAAGCGTGTATCCGACAGGCCGGGGTGGCCCTACGTCGTCAAGGGGCGCACGCGAGAAAAGGGGGGATCACCTCGACTGTGGGCGCCGCCTCTGTGGCGGCGTGACTCGAAGGAACCCCGCAGGTCGAGCCTGGCTTTCCTTTGGGCCCTGACCGAGGCGGGGTGTTTCTCGGTCGCCGAGTTTTCGGGGGTCGGGTTTCGGTGAGGGCGCGTGCGGCGGCGGTGTCTTTGCTGTAGCGGTCGACCATTTGTCGGGGGCACCAGCCGGCGACCTGCATGAGGGAACCTTCGATACCGCCCAGGGAGAAGTCTCGGCTGGCGAAGTGTGTCTGAGCCGATGGTAGTGGTACAGGCGTAGGTAGCAGTCGATGGCCGCCTTTGGTTTTTCAGATGATGACACCGGTGCCGGGGTTGATGTCGTGTAGGGATAGTGCGAGGAGTCCGCTTGCGCGCGTTCGGGTTTCCACCAGTAGGCGTAGCCAGGCTTCGTCGCGGCGGATCGTGGAGTTGATTACCGCGCAGGCCTTGAGCATCAACCACAGTTCGTTATTGATGCGGCGTGGCGCCACCTTCGTATCGATCTCGGGTGGAGTGGAGGCCCCGGGAAAGGGTTGTGGTCGATTTCTTGTTTGTCGGCTAGCGGCGCCGGAATCCCGTAGGTGGGTGATCTAGCGTTGCGGGCAGCCCTGGTGAAGGGGTGTTCATCGGGTCGGGCCGCGCACCAGGTGAGGTAGTAGTGGGCGCCTCGTAGGTAGGGGTCGATGGTGAGGTGGGCTTTACGGTCGGCCTGCATTGCCTGGTGCCGGCTGGGCGGAAATGCCACCAAGTCCTGGGGTGCGGCTGGCACCGTCAAGCATTTCAAAACAAAAATAATTCCGGGTTCACTTTGCGCAAGTTTTTTGCTGCTAATTCCTATCGCCGCAGTTAATTGACCATTTTATTGCGCGAATTCCTCAACGTAATCCTTAGGTATGTTCACCTCTGTTACCAGCCAGAAATACACGGTGAACCAGATCAACAACGGCCAGTACCTGGCTTTTTCTCAAGCACGGCTCCGACTCGTTTTATCGGTCATGACAGGAAGGCGCTCAGATGAAGCGTAAGCAGCACAGCATGAGGCGGGACCGCCGCAACGCGAAGGCCAGCCGTGGCCGTGTGGTCGGCTTAGGCACCGCGGCCGGCGCATTCCTGACCGCCACCATGACCCCGATGGTTGCGCCGCCCGCCCAGGCCGGGGTGCTCGACATGATCATCAACCCGATCATCCAACCCATCATCGGCGCTACCAGCACCGCTGCCGCCGCGGGCACCACCGCGATCAACGGTATCGGTGCGGGAGCGCTCGCAGGCCTGCAAACAGGCGCCCTCCAAGGCCTCACCAACAGCCTCAACGCGAGCCCGGCGGCCTTCCAAGGTGTGCATTCGGCCGCCCTGGCCAGCATCACCAACAGCCTTACCGCCAGTGCTGCCGCCTTTAATACCGGCGGCCTGAGCACCGCCCTGGAAGGCCTGCATGCCAGCGCGGCCGCTGCCTTTAGTGGTGGCGGGCTAGACGCGGCGGTCGCTGCGGCGAACTCGCCTAAGGCCGCGCTGAACAACCTGGTGTACGGGGCGTTCAGCAACGTCTACACCATGGTCTATACCGCCGGCCAAACCTGGATCGCCAGCCCCACCGGCCAGCAAGTCGACGGGGTGATCAATGGCCCGTTCGTCGCCGTGTTCGGACGCGACCTCATCGGCAACGGCGTCAACGGATTCACCGGCCAAAACACCTCGCTGTTAGGCAGTCTCGGGCTCAACGGCACCCTCCACGATGGCGGGTTCCTGTTCGGCAACGGCGGGACCGGGGCCGCCGGGACTGCCGCGAGTCACAACGGCCTTATCGGCGGTGCCGCCGGCTTGATCGGCAACGGCGGGGTCGGTGGTGCCGGCTTCAGCCCTGCCAGCGGTGCCGGCGGTAACGGCGGTGCCGGTGGCGCCGGGGGGTTGCTGATGGGTAACGGCGGTGCCGGTGGCGCCGGTGGTCTCAACGCTGGCTTTAGCGCCGGCCAAGGTGGTGCCGGGGGTAATGCCGGCATCCTGTTCGGTAACGGCGGTGCCGGCGGCGCCGGCGGCGCCAGCAACCCCAACGGCGGTTACGGCGGCCGCGGTGGCGCCGGCGGTAACAGCGCCTGGCTGGTCGGCAACGGCGGCCAAGGTGGTTCTGCCCCCAACAACATCTACGGTTCCGGAGATTACAACGCTGGTAACGCCGGTGGTGCCGGCGGTTTCAGCGGGCTACTGGCCGGCAACGGTGGCGCTGGCGGCAATGGCGGCAACGCCACCCCCGGCTACGGCTACGCCGGCGGCAAGGGGGGACTCGGCGGACTCGCCGGATTCCTCGGTCAGATCGGTGCGGCCGGCATACCTGGAACCAGCGGCTAACACGTCCCTTGGACGTGATGGCTTCATGTACGCCCACGAAACACCTAGACCACAGACAGCAAAGGAACAACACTCATGCACCAGCGAACAGTCCTTCGACCCCTGGTCACTGCGGGCGCCGCGGCAGTCGGCGCCAGCCTGATCGCGCTCACACCGGCAGTCTCCAACGACGCGGCCTCCGACCTCCAGTACAGCGTTGCCGCCGCCCAGCAGCGCGCGGTCGAGCTGCTGAGCGCCGACACGGGCGACCCCGGGGTGGTGAACCCCATCCAAACCTGGATCAACGTCTTCCAGCAAGCGGGCGCCAACCTGCAAACGATTGGGAGCAACATGAGCCACGGGGGCACAATCCCGCTCCCGCTGGCCCAGCAACTGGCCGCGAACTGGGTCACCTACGCGAGCATCTACGTCACGGCGTACAAGAGTGCCGATCTCGGCGCGTTCGGGTACTTCACTAGTACGAACCCGTTAAACGGTTTTGTGGTTTATCCTGACCTTACCCAAGCGATTACTGCCTTTCAGCAAGGTAACTTCATCAACGGCTTCAATTACCTTAACGGGTTGCTCTGGAACGGGCCGGTTCAAACAATATTCCAACCGATGGAAACCATCCCGACCATCCTCGCCTACATGTCGACGAACTTCGCGGCCCTTGGCAACCTCGCTTTTAACGAGCCCGGCCTAACCAGTGAATCAATGGTGTCAATGCTGGGTGCCTTTTTTGCCATAGGTGTGAGTAACAGCATCTTCACTGCCCTTGGCGCCGGTTTTCAGAATGTTTACGACGGGTTCGCCGCTGGTGACCTGCCGGCGGGGGTGAGCAATTTGCTCAATATGCCGGGGCTACTCGCAGGAGCAATCCTCAACGGATCCGGCACCTGCGGCGGCGTCGGCTGCACCGGTATCCTCAGTCCCACCAGCCTCCTGACACAACCTGGCCTGTTGAACACGTTGGTGGCTTGGATTCCCCAGACACTCGCCTCGAACATTGTTGTTCACAATCAGGTGACAGGCACGATCGCCACCCCCAACATTCTGGCAGGTGGCAGTCTGGCTAATGCGTTCTCACAGTTGGCAAGCCAGGTAACCACGGGTTGGCCGACCCCGAACATGTGGTTCGATGGTTTACTGAATGTGTACCAGAGCTTCCTCGCGTTCTTCGGTGGCCAGGTCGGCTTGGGGGGTGCGGCGTTCGCTGCACCGGCCGGTGTGGTGGGAATTGCTCCGTCGATCGTGGCCAACCTCGGTGGCATAGCCCCGTCGATCGCGGCCGATTTCTCGGGGATTGCCCCGTCGATCGCGGCTGACATCGGCGGTATGGCTCCGTCGATCGCGACCAACCTTGCCGGGGCACTCGCGGCTCACCTCCTCACGTCGCTGTTCTGAGTTGCAGTGCGGGTCTACTCGCCCAGCGCCGGTGGCAACCACGCCAATGCTGGGCGGGTTGACCCGCCCACGGGTATTGCTGCGCGCAAGCGAGGGCTGTTGCGTCGGCGACGACCTCGGCCGGGTTGGTGCGGCCGGCATACCTGGAACCAGCGGCTAATACCCCCTCGGGCGTGATGGCTTCATGTACGCCCACGAATACCCAGACCACAGACAGCAAAGGAATTAAGCGCATGCAACAGCTCACAGCCCTCCGGCCTCTCGTCTCCGCGGGCGCCGCGGCAGTCGGTGCCAGCCTGATCGCCCTGACACCGGCAGTCTCCAACGATATCGCCGCCGATCTGCAGCACAGCGCGGTCACTATCGAGCAGCGCGCGGTCGAACTCGCGAGCACGGATTACGCCGTCAACCCGTTGCAAACCTGGCTCGACGTGTTCACGAACGCGGCCGCCAACCTGCAGACCATTGGCGCCGACTGGGCCCAGATTCCCGCGGTGCTCACTCAACAGGTCGCCGCGAACTTGATCCAGTACGCGAACCTCTACGTCGGCTCGTACCAATCCGCCGCCAACGGTGCTCTTACCTTCTACACCTCAACCGTCACCAACAACGGCGTCCCGACCCATTTTTGGCCGCTTGTGGCCAGCGGACTCGCTGACTTCCAGTCGGGTCAGATCGCGAGTGGGATTGATCAAGTGGGCTTCGCGTTGCTTCAAGGCCCCATCCAAGAGGTTCTTCAGCCAATGGAAAATACTCTGCAGATCCCTATATATTTCACGCAGAATATCGCGAACGCTACGGATGCTCTCCTTAACACCAATAATGGCGGTGTCATCGAGTCGGTCGGCGCGTACGCGCTCTTCGGGTTCAGCGGCGCCCTTGAGACCTCGCTCGGTGATAGTCTTCAAGCCGCTTACGATGCGTTCGGTGCTGGGGATCCGGTAGATGGGGTGCTCAATCTACTCAATACTCCGGGCGCGGTAGCCAACGGTGTGATCAACGGTTCCCATAATGCTCAGGGCCTCCTTTCACCGGAGAACGGTGTGTTGCAGAGTGGTTTGCTCTCGATATTCGCGAACCTGGCCCCCCAAAATTTAGCGAAGGCGATCGTTGTTCCCGGTGGGACCAACGTTACGAACGGCGGCAGCCTGGCCACGGCGTGGGGGTCATTCTTGAACATGGCGGCCGGTGGTTGGCCGTCTCCGAACGAGATCGTCAATAACATCCTTAATGTCTTCCGGACTTACGCCGGCTTGCCTGGTTTGGCAAGCGCGGCCAATGCCGGCAGCGCGGCCAACGTCGCCGCCGCGGCGGCCATTTCGCCAGTAGCTAGTGCTTTGCCTGGTTTGTCGGTTGGTGTGGTGAAGGGGTTTGATCCGGCGGCGGTGACCAATATCGCGGCGTCGTTGGGTCCGTCGTTGGCGGCGGAGGTCGCGGGATCATTGGGCGCGAATCTGGCGGGGTCGTTGGCGACAACGCTGTCCGTCGACCTGTCCAGGGTGGCGCTGCACATTCTGTCGGCGCTGTAAACCCCTGCGTTGGTTATTGCGGTGGGGTACGCCGGCATACACCCCGGGGTGTGGGAGGTACTTCGATGACCTGGTCAGCGGCGCCCGTGTGGTGGTGTGGCGTTGATTCTTTGCTGCTTGTGGGTATAGCCGGTGGTTGCTGATGTCTGTGGGTTGGCGGGCATGGGATGAAGGCGACGCCGCTGATGAGGTGTTGGGTGCTACCGGGGTGTGGTTGATTCCCCGGGCACCCACGATGCTCGAGGAGTCGAGATGTCGGGTCGTCACGACCGACGCCAGTCGCGATGCGCATGCCGGGACGGTGCTGGCCCGTGAACATCAGGAAGTCCTGGAGTGGGCACAGGCCCGTGTCGAGGAATTGATCGGTGTGGTCGAGGCCAAAGAACACTTCGCGCAGTGGCGCACCACCCTGCACGGCCGCGCGGTGAGGTCGTGTGCGGACAACCACATGGTATTTCTCGGTGCGCCGGGGACGGCGAAAAGGACGTTTGCTCGGGTGATCGGTGAGGTGTTGTTCGGGTTAGGGGTGATTGCGCGCCCGGGGGTGACGGTGGTGGCTGCGGAGGATGTTGTGGTGGGGGGTCTTTCGCGTAGCGCGGTGGCGATGAAGAGTGTGTGTGATGACGCTCGGGGTGGGGTGTTGTTTATCGAGGAGGCTCACCGGCTGGCCCCGCAGACCGAACGCTGTTCGTGGGGTGTGGATGCGTTGACCATGCTGCAAACGTGTATGGCGGAGTACCGCGATGAGCTGGTCGTCATCCTCGCCGGCTACCCCGACCCCATGCGAGCCTTCCTCACCACTCACCACGAGCTGGCCGCTCGATTCCCGGTCACGATGAGCTTCGCCAGCTGCACCCCGGAGGAAGTCGTCGCTATTGGGCGTCGTGTAGCGGGTAAGGAGAATCTGGTGGTGGGGGAGGTGGTGTGGGAGTTGTTGCGTGCTGAGGCGGCCCGGTTGCGGTCGATCCCCTACGGCCACGGCACGCTGCTCGACATCGTTGGTAACGCCCACTACGCACGGGATGTGGTCTCCATGTGTCGGCGTGCGCGGCTTCGCCGACTAAACAGATTGGCGCCCAACCGCGGTGACCTCAAACACCTCGTGCGCACCGATCCTGGTGTTCTTCACGTCAGCACCGCAGACATGGAACGCGCCCTCACCGCCTCACACCCGGCCGTCACAACCTAAACCCGCACACCGACACCCAGGGCACACTGAATTCGGCAAGAGGCATGTTGCGAGATCGCGTTCTGGATTGCTGTTGCGCCCACCGGTTTTGCCGGCCGAGGGGGTGGACGCCGAGAGTGTGGCCGTGTGCCGCGGCATCCGGGCGGTAGCCCGCAGCCGTTTAGTGGAACGGTGGGGCACCGTGGCACTCGACACGATGCACCGGATCGTGCCTATGCGTCGTGGTTGTTGGGTAGGCGATGGATTTCGACTCATTATGGTGAGCGCATCTCTTGCGGCATCGTCTAAGTGTCGATCACGGTCACGCGAGTCCTCTTTGTAGGCAGCACTTTTCAGCACCAACGCGTCAAGCGCGTCAGGAATGCTAAACATGGGGCTGCTCTCTGGCCGGTGGCTGCACTAGTTTCGATATGTCGAACGTATCGATGTCCGTCGTCACGGTATTGCGAGGTTGGCATGGGCGATATGCAACTGGGCCATGAGCCCGCTAATCAAGCGTCTATCGATCGGTAGTCGCCATGCGTGCTATGCCGTCACAGCGGCAATGAGAGTGGCGACCTCTCGCCACCCCACAACGCTTTCTTGTGTGTTAAGAGAACCCGCCAGATCCAAAAAGACTGCCGCGCGTGGGGTGATGCCATCTGTAAACGCATCCTCGACACTTATTCCGCGCAAGGTCACGTTTCCTGAAGGATCCTCGATCAGTCCGAAGTTCTCTTGCAAGGTTTCCAACTCCGACAGCGGTAGATAGCCGTCGAGACGTTCGAGACGTCGCGTCGCCCCTGCCAACCCCAACAGCCTTAGCTGTGCGTCATCCAAAGCCGAACCGCCAGTGGGAATTATGTTCGCACCAAGGTCATTGAGCGCTGATTCTCGACTGCGGAAACGCCTTACCCAGGCTCGCCGCATCGCAAGGTGCTCAAGTTCTTCGGCCGTGGTCTTTCGAAGTCGATGCATCAAGCGCGTTCGTTCCGCCGACGAGAGCCAACCCGCCTTTTTCCCCGACAGAAGGTTGAGAGCCGCCCAAGCGACCCTCTCCGACCAGGGCCGTCCTGGGCGTCTCCGCTCGCGCGCTAGCCGGTGTACTGCCGCTGCATCGAGCACCAAGGTTCTTCCCATGTAATGCGAACCCTGAATCCTGCCTTCAGCAGCCAACCGACGCACTTCGCGCGGCGACACACCCAGAATCCCGGATGCGACATGCGAGGTTATGTCTGCCATACACATACGGTCCTTTACCGGAAGATATATGTCAATAACCCTACTTCAGAGCATGTGATGACGATTCACGACCATGGCCGGTGGTTAGCTTTTGTAGACCGGTCGGCGAGCTGTACGTACCTATGAAGAACCTGAGTCCGCGGGATTTTCGGTAGGTATTTGCTGATCGTTTTGGGGACACGCCGCCTGGCAATCTTTGTGAAGTTAAGAAGTCACTGGTAGTGACGTCTTTATCACGTATGCTAGCAACGTATAGGCCGTGCTCCAATAGTTCATTTTGAAAGTACCTATCGGTAACAAACGGGAACCGTGCCGCTCCCCACTCAAGATAGCTGTGTCCATTGCTAAAGGGTTGTTTGGCAAGGCATATAGTGCATTTCTGAGTTTGCTGTAGCGCACGTTCGGAAACGTGTTTGACCCGCTGGACCGCCAGCTCTTCAGGGGTGAGTTTCGGCGATGAAGGCTCAGCGCAATTCGATGAGCCTGATTCTGGTCTCGGCCGCGACCTGGGCGGCCTGGTAGGCATTGCGGCCGGGTTGGCGGCCCGGCGACGTTTGGCGATCTCGTCGGTGTCGACGAAGACGCTTCCTGGCAGCAGCGGTGCGAGCGTGAGTTCGACGAAGGTCGATTTGCCTGCTCCGTGGTCCGACGACCAGGTCGAGACGGTCCATCGGGTGGCGACGTTTACTTCCCTCGTCGCGAGGATCGGCGTTTGACCGTCAACACGGCCGAACTGCTGTCGGGTCGGTATTCGACGATTTCACCCACCTCGTTGAGGGCAACGGTCGTGAGGCCACGCTTGGCCAGCTGTTCGCCGTAGTTGGACTCCACCAGGTTCTCTTGGATCGCCGCGGCGATCTCGGCGTTGAAGACGACGCCTTCTTCAGCGCTTAGTCCGCGTAGTTCCCCGTCTCCGGCTAACGCTGCCCCCACTCGTAGACGTGCAGCGGTGTGCTGGCTCGACACGGCACGCCCGACTCGTGCCCAGTGATCGAAGTTGCTGCTTGGCCGAGCGGCTCTGCCGTGCACCCTCGGCTGTGGCGTTGTCGAACACGTCCGCAGCGAACCGAGTGACTCGATCGGTGGCATCGGCCATCGCCCCTCCGGTTTTCTGTAGCAATCTGCAACGAGTATAGAAGTACGCTATGGGCGCGGTCTTGAAAGCGTCGATGACGTCCTGAAGCCGTGCGAATATTCAGCGGCTCGCTTCCGCCACTGCGTTGTGTCGTCGCCCGGTTAAATTCCTCCATAACAGGCGAATTATGTGGGGTGGTTTTATAGGTCGCCGAGTTTTAGGCGTCGGGTTTCGGTGATGGCGCGTTCGGCGGCGGTGTCTTTGCTGTAGCGGTCGACCATTTGTCGGGTGCGCCAGCCGGCGACTTGCATGAGGGAGCCTTCGGTGCCGCCTTGGGAGAGGTATCGGCTGGCGAAGGTGTGTCTGAGCCGGTGGATATGGAAGCCTTCGATGCCGGCCGCGGTGGCGCGTGTCAGGAGCGCGACTCGCAGGCCGTGGTAGCCCAGCTGAGCCCGGCCACCCGTTTCGGTGAGCCACAACGCTGATGTATTGCTGAGCGGGTGGCGTTGGCGCAGGCGTAGGTAGCGGTCGATGGCCGCGCCGGTCTGTGTTTGGAAGGGGGCGTGACGGCCTCTTCCACCCTTGCCTTTACGGATGGTGACCACGCCCCTGGCGAGGTCGATGTCATGTACGGACAACGCCAGGAGTTCGCCGGCGCGCATCCCGGTTTCGACCAGTAGTCGTAGGCAGGCCTCGTCGCGGCGGTCGTGGAGCTCTTTGCCGGCACAGGCTTTGAGCATTAAGCGTAGTTCGTTGTCGGTGAGGCGCTGCACGATTTTGGTGTCGAGCTTGGGTGGCTTGAGGCCCAGGAAGGGGTCGTGGTCGAGTTCTTCCTCGTCGAACAGCCAGGCGGCGAAGCGGCGGACGGCTTGTTGGCGGATACGTGCGGTGGTCGGTTCGGCGCCGGAGTCCAGCAGGTGGGTGATCCAGCGTTGCAGGGTGGGTTTGGTGAAGGGGTGTTCATCGGGTTCGGTCGCACACCAGGCGAGGTAATAGCGGGCGCCCCGGAGGTAGGAGTCGATGGTGTGGTGGGCTTTGCGGTCGGCCTGCATGGCCAGTTGCCAGCTGGGCAGAAACGCCACCAAGTCCTGGGGTGTGGCGGCGCCGTCAAGCATTTCAAAATGATAATAATTGTGGAGTCATTCTGGGTGGGGTTTTTTGCTGTGAATTCCTATCGCCGCAGTTAATTGCCCATTTTATTGCGCGAATTCCTCAACATAATTCATAGGTATGTTCAGCGTGTGGTTATCCAGAACACACTGTGAACCAGATCGAAAGTCGCCAGCACCCGGTTTAAGTGCGGCTCGGACACCTCGTTTTATCGGTTATGACAGGAAGGCGCTCAGATGAAGCGTAAGCAGCACAGCATGAGGCGGAATCGCCGCAACGCGAAGGCGAGCCGTGGCCGTGTGGTCGGCCTCAGCACGGCGGCCGGCGCGTTCCTGAGCGCCGCGATGGCACCGGTGGCCGCCGCACCTTCGGCCCAGGCTGGGGTGCTGGACATGATCATCAACCCGATCATCCAACCCGTGATGGGCGCCGCTAGCACGGCTGCCGCCGCGGGCACTACCGCGATGAACGGTATCGGTGCGGGTGCACTCGCAGGCCTGCAAACCAGCGCCCTCCAGGGCATCACCAACAGCCTCAACGCCAGCGCCGCCGCCTTCCAGGGTGTTCATTCGGCTGCCCTGGCCAGCATTACCAACAGCCTTACCGCCAGTGCTGCCGCCTTTAATACCGGCGGACTGAGCACCGCCCTGGAAGGCCTGCATGCCAGCGCGGCTGCGGCCCTTAGTGGTGGCGGGCTAGACGCGGCGGTCGCTGCGGCGAATTCGCCTAAGGCCGCGCTGAACAACCTGGTGTACGGGGCGTTCAGTAGCTTCTATGGCGCGGTCTACACCGCCGGCCAAACCTGGATTGCCAGCCCCACCGGCCAACAAATCGACGGAGTCATCAACGCCCCCTTCCTCTACCTGTTCGGCCGCGACCTGATCGGCAATGGCGTTGACAACTTCACAGGCCAAAACACCTCGTTAATCGGCAGCCTCGGGCTCAATGGCAGCCTCCACGATGGCGGGTTCCTATTCGGTGACGGTGGGTCCGGCGCGGCCGGCACCGCCGCTAACCAAGCAGGAAGTGCCGGCGGTGCCGCTGGACTGATCGGCAATGGCGGCGCCGGTGGTGCCGGCAGCGTCACCCCCTTTAGGGGTACCCCCGGTGCCACCGGTGGTGCTGGTGGCAACGGCGGCCTGCTGATGGGCAACGGCGGTCAAGGTGGACTAGGCGGTTCCGGGAAGTCTGTGGGCGGTTACGGGGGTGCTGGTGGTGCTGGCGGCGTGCTGTTCGGCAACGGCGGCGCTGGCGGCGCAGGTGGCCTCGACATTAGTCAATCAGGCTACGGGCTGTACGGCGGCGCCGGTGGCGCCGGTGGCAACGGCGCCTGGCTGGTCGGTAACGGCGGTGCCGGCGGCAGTGGTATCACCCCTCCTGCTTATGCCGGCGGTGGTGGGGGCGCCGGTGGCAACGGCGGCTTTGGTGGGTTGTTGGCTGGAAACGGCGGTGCCGGCGGAAATGGCGGTAACGGCGTAGAGGCCGCCTTCGGGCCTTATAAAGGCGGAAACGGCGGTGCGCACGGCCTCGCCGGACTCCTCGGCCAGCTCGGTCCGGCCGGCACCCCTGGAACCAACAGCTAACAGTCCCTCGCGACAACGCAGTTGGTCGCGCTTTCTCACCGGTCAGCTCGAACCCCCACAGTCGACACCACAGAACGTATACGAACATCGAGACAGCAAAGGAACAACGCGCATGCAACAGCTAGCAGCCCTTCGACCCCTCCAGCCCCTCGTTATCGCGGGCGCCGCAGCAGTAGGTGCCAGCGTGATCGCCCTAATGCCGGTGGTCTCCAACGATGTCGCAGCCGACCTCCAGCACAGCGCGACCGCTGTCCAGCAGCGCGTGGTCGAACTCGCGAGTACTGATTACGCCGTTAACCCGCTGCAAACCTGGCTGGACGTGTTTACGAACGCAGCTGCCAACCTGCAGACGATTGGGGCTGACTGGATGGCCCAGGGTCCTGCAATTCTCGCCCAACAGGTGGCTGCGAACTGGATCGAATACGCGAGCCTCTACCTCGGCTCATACCAAAGCGCCGCAAATGGTGCTTTATCTTTTTACACCACAGTTCCCGGGGATCCGGGCAATCCTGAAGTCATCGCCACTGATTTTTGGCCAACGGTGACGACTGCGCTTGCAGATTTACAGTCGGGTCAGATCGCGGCCGGGATTGACAGGTTTGGCTGGGCGTTCTTTTCAGCGCCAATCACTAAAATTTTTCAGCCAATGGAAAATACTCTGAACATCCCTATATATCTCACGCAGAACCTCGCGAACGCTACCCACCAACTCCTTGCTACCCCCCCGTACCTGAGCTCCGTCATCGATTATCTTGGTGCATTTGCGCTCTTCGATTTCCAACCCGCCCTTACAAATTCGCTGGGTAATAGTCTTCAAACTGCTTACGATGCGTTCGCTGCCGGGGACATGCTCGATGGCGTCCTCAACCTGCTCAATACCCCGGGCGCGGTAGCGAACGGCCTCATCAACGGTGCCGATGGAATTGGAGGGCGGGCTGGAGGCCTCCTCACGCCGGAGGTCGGCCTCACGGGCACTGGTGGTTTGCTCCCCATCTTCGCGACCTGGGGTCCCCAGCAAATAGCAAAGGTAATCGTTGCGCCTGGTGCAGTTAATATCACCACAGGCGGAAGCCTCGCCACGGCGTGGGGGTCATTCTTGAACATGGCGGCCAGTGGTTGGCCGTCTCCGAACGAGATCGTCAATAACATTCTCAATGTCTTCCGGACTTACGGCGGCTTGTCTGGTTTGGGGAGCGCGGCCAATGTCGGTGGCGTGGCCTCGGCGGCCGCGGCTATGTCGGCACAGCTGCCTGGTTTGTCGGTTGGTGTGGTGAAGGGGTTTGATCCGGCGGCGGTGACCAGTATTGCGGGGTCGTTGGGTCCGTCGTTGGCGGCGGAGGTCGCGGGATCATTGGGCGCGAATCTGGCGGGGTCGTTGGCGACAACGCTGTCCGTCGACCTGTCCAGGGTGGCGCTGCACATTCTGTCGGCGCTGTAAACCCCTGCGTTGGTTATTGCGGTGGGGTACGCCGGCATACACCCCGGGGTGTGGGAGGTACTTCGATGACCTGGTCAGCGGCGCCCGTGTGGTGGTGTGGCGTTGATTCTTTGCTGCTTGTGGGTATAGCCGGTGGTTGCTGATGTCTGTGGGTTGGCGGGCATGGGATGAAGGCGACGCCGCTGATGAGGTGTTGGGTGCTACCGGTGTCTGGTTGATTCCCCGGGCACCCACGATGCTCGAGGAGTCGAGATGTCGGGTCGTCACGACCGACACCGGTCGCGATGCGCAGGCCGGGGCGGTGCTGTCTCGTGAACATCAGGAAGTCCTGGAGTGGGCACAGGCGCGTGTCGATGAGTTGATTGGTGTGGTCGAGGCCAAAGAACGCTTCGCGCAGTGGCGCAGCACCCTGCAAACCAGCCAACACAGCGGTGCGGTGCCCACTTGTGGGGACAACCATATGGTGTTTTTGGGTGCGCCGGGGACGGCGAAAAGGACGTTTGCTCGGGTGGTCGGTGAGGTGTTGTTCGGGTTAGGCACCATCGCGCGCCCAGACGTGACGGAGGTGAGCGCGGAGGATGTTGTGGTGGGGGGTCTTTCGCGGAGCGCGGTGGCGATGAAGAGTGTCACGTTGGCGGTCTGGGCCCCCCAGACGCTCGCGTCGAAGATTGTTGTTAACAATCAGGTGACAGGCACGATCGCCACACCCAATATTCTGGCGGGTGGGAGTCTGGCTAATGCGTTCTCGCAATTAGCGAGTCAGGTAACCACGGGTTGGCCGACCCCGAACATGTGGTTCAACGGGTTAGTTAATGCGTACCAGACCTTCCTGGCAACGTTGGGCGCCCAGGTCGGCTTGGGGGGTGCGGCGTTCGCTGCTCCGGCTGGTGTGGTGGGGATTGCTCCGTCGCTCGCGGCCAACCTCGGTGGCATTGCTCCGTCGATTGCGGCCGATTTCTCGGGGATTGTTCCGTCGCTCGCGGCGGATCTCTCCGGTCTGGCTCCGTCGTTGGCGGCGAACCTTGCGGGGACGTTGGCGCCTCAGTTGGGGACATTGGCGGCTCATCTCCTTACGTCGCTGTTCTGAGTTGCAGTGCGGGTCTGCTCGCCCAGCGCCGGTGGAAATCACGCCGGTGCTGGGCGGGTGGGCCCGCCCCCGGGTAGTGCTGTGTGCAAGCGAGGGCTGTGGTGTCGGCGACGACCACCGATATGCCTGATGACCTGGCGGGCGAAGACACAGACGTTGCGCGCGGCGGGAAGACCCAGATGTTGCGCGCGCCGGGGTGGGTGTCGTGGGGGCAGGCCCGCTGTGTGTGAGACCCGGTAGCGAGGTACCGATGAGCAATGTCAACAGTACGGCGGCGGCCCTGGCACTGGCAGAAGACTGGTGCCCGGGCGGTCGCGACGCGTACGCGGGTACCGCGCTGGCCGCCGAGCGCCGCGAGGTGCTCGAGTGGGCGCAAGCGCGTATCGGCGAATTGATCGGTTTGCAAAGCGCTAAAGAACGTTTCGCGGTGTGGCTCGGCCAGCACGATGCCCAGCACCAGGGTGTAGTGACCTCGTGTTCTGAACACCACATGGTGTTCCTGGGTGCGCCGGGCACGGCGAAAACAACGTTCGCCCGGGTGGTCGCTGAAGTGCTGTTCGGACTCGGTGTAATCGCGCGCCCGGACCTCACCAAGGTCAGCGCCCACGACATCGCCGCCGGCAGCCCCTCGCACAGCGCGGCCAGGATGAAGAACGTGTGCGGCCGGGCGCGCGGTGGGGTGCTGTTCCTCGACGAGGCCCACCGGCTGGCCCCCGACACCGAAGACCACTGTGGGGGTGTGGAGGCGATCTACACGCTGTTGACGTGTATGGCGGCCTACCGCGACGAGCTCGTGGTCATCCTGGCCGGTCACGCCCACCCCATGCGAGACTTCCTGGCAGTCCATGCCGGACTGGGCGTGCAGTTCCCGTTCACCGCGACGTTCACCAGCTACACCCCCGAGGACATCGTCGCCATTGGGCGCCACCTAGCCGGCAGGGCACAACTGGTGGTCCAAGACGCCGCGTGGGACCTGCTGCGCACCGAAGCAACACGACTACGGTCCATCCCCTACGGCCACGGCACACTGCTCGATGTCGCCGGCAACGCCCACTACGCCCACGACGTCATCCACACCTGCCAACGCGCACGACTGCGCCGACTCCACAAACTCGCACCCCACCGCCGCGACCTCGAACACCTCCTCCACACCAACCCCGGTGTCCTCCACGTCAACACCACCGACATGCAACGCGCCCTCACCGCAACACACCCAGCCGTGACCACCTAACCAACGACTGCCCGCAGCCATAGAAGACGACTTCAACCGTCCGCTGGCATTGCTATGGACCATTGCGGACGGACTGGGGTCATCAGCATGCCCACCATGTCTGCTATGCCGTCACAGCGGCCAGGAGAGTGTGCCGGTCCTTACGGGCCGGCGAGCTGGACGTACTTAAGAAGAACCTGAGTCCGCAGCATTTTCGACACACATTGACCGATCGCTTCAGAAACCCACAGCACAGCAATCGATATGAAGCAACAAATCAGCTGGTAACTAACATCTCTATAGATGATAGCAACCCTTGTCCGGTACTGTGATAGTTCAGTATGAAAGTACCTACCAGTAACAAGCCGAACGCGCACCCGCCGCCCACTTACGATAGCTCCACCCTGTGCAATAGGGTCGTCTGACAAGGAATATAACGAATTGTCGAGTTTGCTGTAGCCACGTCGAAAGCGTGTACCCGACAGGTAGCGATGGCCCTAGGCCATTGGCACAAACCTGAGAAAAAGCGAAATTACTCTAACCGTAGTGTTCCCCTGATTTGGCATGACCCGCGTCGTCGTCCAGGGAGACACCTCGAACGACACCACCGATTGCACTTCGCGGGTAGCAGTGACGGCGTGACCCGGCGGGCTGGGTGGTTTAGAGGTCGCCGAGTCTGAGGCGTCGGGTTTCGGTGAGGGCGCGCTCGGCGGCGGTGTCACTGCTGTAGCGGTCGACCATCTGGCGGGTGCGCCAGCCGGCGACCTCCATGAGGGAGCCTTCGGTGCCGCCGTGGGAGAGGAACCGGCTGGCGAAGGTATGCCTGAGCCGGTGGATATGAAAGCCTTCGATACCCACGGCGGTGGCGCGGGCCAGCAGCGCGATCCGCAGGCCGTGATAGCTCAGCTGAGCCCGGCCGCCGGTTTCTGTCAGCCATAGTGCTGGTGTGTCACTGAGCTGGTGGTGTTGGCGCACCCGCAGGTAGCAGTCGATGACCGCACCGGTCTGCGTTTGGAACGGGACATGACGGCCTCGCCCGCCCTTGCCTTTACGGATGGTGACCACGCCCCTGACGAGGTCGACGTCATGCACGGACAGCGCCAGGAGTTCGCCGGCGCGCATACCTGTCTCCACCAGTAGTCGCAGGCAGGCCTCGTCGCGGCGGTCGTGAAGGTGATCGCCGGCGCACGCCTTGAGCATCAACCGTAGCTCCTCATCGGTCAGGCGTGGCACCACCTTCGTGTCGATCTTGGGTGAGGCCAGACCCAGAAAAGGGTCGTGGTCGATTTCTTGTTCGTCGGCCAGCCACGCGGCGAAGCGGCGCACGGCCTGCTGGCGGATGCGTGCGGTCCCCGGTTCGGCACCGGAGTCCAGCAGATGGGCGATCCAGCGCTGCAGAGCAGCCCTGGTGAAGGGGTGTTCATCGGATTCGGCCGCGCACCAGGTGAGGTAGTAGCGCGCTCCCCGCAGATAGGAGTTGATGGTGTAGGGGGCTTTGCGGTCGGCCTGCATGGCCAGGTGCCAGCTGGGCAGAAGTGTCACCAGGTCCTGGGGTGTGGCTGCGTCGGCAAGCATTTCAGAATGATAATAATTTTGGGGTTACTTTGCGCAAGCTTTTTGCTGCCCATTCCTATCACCGCAGCTAATCACCCATTTAATTGCACAAATTCCTCAACATAATTCTTAAGTATGTTCAGCGTGTCGTTATGTGTGAATCCAGATGGAAAGTCGCCAGCGCTCGGTTTCTTCTCTAGGTACGGCTCTGACGCATCGTTTTATCGGTTATGACAGGAAGGCGCTCAGATGAAGCGTAAGCAGCACAGCATGAGGCGAGACCGCCGCAACACCAAGGCGAACCGTGGCCGTGTCGTCGGCCTGGGTACGGCGGCTGGCGCGTTCCTGACCGCCGCGATGACCCCGGTGGTTGCGGCGCCTTCCGCGCAGGCCGGGGTGCTGGATATGATCATCAACCCGATCATCCAACCCGTGATGGGAGCCGTCGGCACCGCTGCCGCCGCGGGTACCACCGCGATCAACGGTATCGGTGCGGGTGCACTCGCAAGCCTGCAAACGGGTGCCCTCCAGGGCATTACGAATAGCCTTAATGCGGGTGCGGCGGCTTTCCAGGGTGTGCATTCGGCCGCCCTGGCCAGCATCACCAACAGCCTTAACGCCAGCGCCGCCGCCTTCAACACCGGCGGACTGAATGCGGCCCTGGAAGGCCTGCGCACGAGTGCCGCTGCTGCCCTCAACGTCGGCGGGCTAAGCGCCGCCCTCGAAGGTCTGCATGCCAGTGCTGCTGCGGCTAACTCTGCCGGGAATGTGCAGCTGAACAACCTCGTGTATGGCGGTTTCAGCAATTTTTATAACGCGATTTACATGGCTGGTCAGTCGTGGATTGTCAGTCCGACTGGCCAGCAAGTGGACGGGGTGATCAATGCCCCGTTCGTCGCCGTGTTCGGGCGCGATCTGATCGGCAACGGCATCAATAACTTCACCGGCACCAACACCTCGCTGCTCGGACAGTTCGGGTTGAGCGGCAACCTCGGCTCCGGCGGGTTCCTGTTCGGCAATGGCGGGGCCGGCGCGGCTGGAACCGTCGCCCATCCCACCGGTTTCGCCGGTGGGGCCGCCGGGCTGATCGGCAACGGCGGCACGGGAGGTCCCGCCGGTGCCGCAGGCGGCGGCGGGGGCGTAGGGGGCGCCGGCGGCATGCTGATGGGCAACGGTGGCGCAGGCGGCGTCGGTGGCGTCGGTGGCGTTGGTAAAACCGCGCACACCATCGGTGGGGCCGGCGGTCCTGGCGGCTTCCTGTTCGGTAACGGCGGTGCTGGCGGTGCCGGGGGTGCCGGGACTGCCGGAAACAACGTAGCCGGTTACGGCGGCGGTGGTGGTGCCGGTGGGTTCCTGGTCGGTAACGGGGGTGCCGGTGGTGTCGGCGCCCCGTCGGGCAGCGCCAAGTTCGCTGGCAGCGGCGGTGCTGGCGGCCTGGGCGGGATACTCGCGGGCAACGGTGGCAACGGGGGCAACGGCGGCCTGACCACCGGCTACGGCGGGGGCGGCGGGTTAGCGGGGCTCCTTGGCCAAAGCGGCATCGCTGGCGCGTACGGCACTGGCTAACACCCCAGTAGAGGCACGGATTGCCTCATGTCGAAGCCATATCGAACCTATCGCCAATTCATTGCAGGACGCATCACCAGTAGTCCACGAACATTCCGACCACCGATAGCAAAGGATCACAGCACATGCAACAGCGAATAGCTTTCCGGCCGCTCGTGGCTGCGGGCGCCGCGGCAGTGGGCGCCAGCATTATCGCCCTAATCCCGGCGGTGTCCAACGACGTGGCTGCAGGTATCCAGCAGCACATGGTTAATGTCGAGCACCGCGCGGTAGCGCTGGCCGATACCGTCGTCAACCCCATCCAAAGTTGGATGGACCTCATCCAAACCACGCAGACCAATCTGCAGACGGTAACGCAGGAATTTCTCAAGCTTCCGTTCCCCGCCGCGCAGCAGCTGGCTGCGAACTGGCTTCAGTTCGGCAATCTCTACGCTTCGACAACCCAGATCGGCGCGAACGACGCTATCAAATACTTCACCGGACCCGGCACTAGTGATTTTTTGCCTCTCTTATACTCGGGATCTAACGACCTGATTGCGGGCAACGTTGCCGGTTGGATGAGTAGCATGATCGCGGCTTTCTATAGTGGGCCTCTTTTTGACATCGGGTATCCAATGGAAGCTACGTTAACTATCCCTGAAAATATGGCAACGAACTTTGGATATGCAGTCAACACTTTGCTGAGCGCCGGTGTAACGGATTTTGGTGTTTACGCTCTTGGCGCGCCAGTATCTGTCGCGGGAACATTCGGATCCAGCTTACAGCTGGCCATCAATTCAGCCAACAGCGGAGATCTGGCTGTGGCAGTCCTCAACTTGCTCAATGTTCCGCCCGTGACGTTGAATGGATTTATTAATGGATTAACGGGGGGGAAATCCCCCTCATATGGCCTTATCAATACGGACGGCCCCGGTCTATATGTCGAGTATTCGGCTGTTGCAAATCTCCTTGCGAAGGCTATCGTCGCTCCTAATAGTCAAAACATCGTGAATGGCGGCAGCCTGTCGGCGGGAGCCCAGCAATTCGTCAGCCAGTTCCTCAATGGTTGGCCCTCGCCGCAGCTTGCCATCAACCAGCTGATCAATACTCTCGAAGGACTCTTTGGTGGCAGCAATGCCGCGAGTGCGGCAGCGGCCCTCAACGGTGGCGGTATCGCCGCCAGCGTGGCGGCTGGTTTGCCTGGTGTGTCGGCTGGTGTGCTCAAGGCGTTTGATCCGGCGGCGGTGACCAATATTGCTGCGTCGTTGGGTCCGTCGTTGGCGGCGGAGGTGGCGGGGTCGTTGGGGGCGAATCTGGCGGGGTCGTTGGCGACAACACTGTCGGTCGACCTCTCGAAGATTGCGCTACATATCCTGTCGGCGCTGTAAGCCCCTCCATTTTGTTGTGGCTGTGGTGTATGCCGGCGACCCGATCAACGGTCGCCGGCATACCACCGGGTATGACCGGTGGTTGCTGATGTCTGTGGGCTGGCAGCAATGGGATGAAGACACCGCCGATGAGGTGTTGGGTGCTACCGGTATCTGGCTGATCCCACGAACACCCACGGTGCTCGCGGAACCGAGATGCCGGATCGTCACCACCAGCATCAGTCGCGATACGCGCGCGGGAGTTGGGCTGGCCGCGGAGTGTCAGGAGGTGCTGGAGTGGGCCCAAGCACGTATCGAGGAATTGACCGGTTTAGCCGAGGCCAAAGACCACTTCGCGATGTGGCGCACCGCACTTCAGACCGGTCGCCATCGTGTCGAGCACGGCGGCGCGGTGACGTCCTGTCGGGAAAACCATATGGTGTTCCTCGGCGCACCGGGCACAGCGAAAAAAACCTTCGCCCGAATCATCGCTGAAGTGCTATTCGGAATCGGCACCCTCACACGCCCACAAATCACCGAAACCACCGCCCACGACATCGTGGCAGACGATCCTTCGCGCAGCGCAACCAGGATGAAAACTGTGTGCGACGACGCGCGCGGTGGGGTGTTGTTCATCGATGAGGCCCACCAACTAGCCCCCCACACCGAAAACCCCTCTTTTGATGGGGAGGTGATCGCCGCCCTGCAGGCGTGCGTGGCGGATTACCGCGGCGAGCTGGTGGTCATCCTCGCCGGCCACCCCACCCCCATGCAGGTCTTCCTCACCACCCATGCCGGGCTGGCCGGTCGATTCCCCCACACCGTGGCTTTCACCAGCTACACCCCCGACGACATCGTCACCCTCGGGCGCCGGCTAGCCGGCAAAGAGAACCTGGTCGTCGAGGACACGGCATGGGAACTGCTCCGCACCGAAGCAGCTCGACTGCGATCGATCCCGTACGGCCACGGCACGCTGCTCGACGCCGCTGGTAACGCCCACTACGCACACGACGTCATCCACACCAGCCAACGCGCACGAATCCGCCGACTGCACAAACTCGCACCCCACCGCCGCGACCTCGAACACCTCCTACGCACCAACCCCTGCGTCATCCACGTCAGCACCACAGACATGAAACGCGCCCTCACCGCAACAGACCCACCCACAACACCGATCAGCCGGCGGCCGACACGGGCGTCAGCGGGTGTGCTGACGAGTCCTGCGAAGTGATCCGCGCGGTGACGGTCAGGCCGGCCACCACGATGACGGCCAGGGCCCACCACACGTAGGACGACCCGGCCAGTTGGTGCCACCAGTTCGCGGTCGTCTCGTGATGCTTAGGCAGCAGGTCGATCGGCGTCCACCTCATCAGCGCCATCCCGGCGGCGGCGAGCACCGCCAGCGCGACGTTGCGCCGCCGCCAGCCCAAGACCCCCGTCACCAGCACCGCCGGCAGCACCCAGACCCAGTGGTGCGACCACGACACCGGCGACACCACCAATCCGAACAGCGCGACGCAGACGACCGCAAGCGTCGGCTCGCCGGCCCGCAGCACCCGCCGCATCGCCCACACCGTCGCCGCCAGCACCAGCAGGCACGCGACCACCCACAGCGGGAAGCGTTCGTGCTCATCGAGCCCCAGCCGGGCAAGCGCGCCCGCGATGTTCTGGTCGGTGTTCAGCGTGGCCTCACCGATCCGGTCGGTGTGGTGGACGGTGTGGGTCCAGTACTCCCACGAATCGCCCCACGCCAGCGCGAAGCCGAGCAGCGTCGCGGCCGCGAAGGACGCCACCGCGGTCAGCGCCGCGCGGTGGTCGCGGCGCAGCAGGAAATAGAGCAGAAAGACCGCCGGGGTGAGTTTCAGCGCGATTCCGAGGCCCAGCAGCAGCCCGCGCGGCCACGGCGTGCGGCGCGGCATGCAGTCGGCAAGCACGAGCGTCATCAGCACGACGTTGATCTGGCCGAAGGCGAAGTTCGACGTGATCGGCTCCAGCCAGATCGTCCCCGCGGCCGCGATGAGCACGGCCAACCACAACCGCCGCAGCCACGCCGGGCCGGGCACGACGGCCGAGGTGTTCCACACGTCGAGGCGGGCCAGCACGATCGTCGTCGACACCACCAGCAGCACCAACGTCAACGCCGTGATCGCGACGCTGGCGGCCGGCATGTGCAGCCAGGAGAACGGGCAGAACACGATGGCGGCCAGCGGGGGATAGGTAAACGGCAGATCCAGCCCGATGGGTGTGTGGAACAACGCATCCCCGCGGTAGAGCGGGCGCCCGTCCAGCCAGGCCCGGCCGCCCATCTGATAGACGTCGATGTCGATGCGGTACGGCGTGTGCCCGAACAGGCGCCAGGCCGCATAGCCCAACGCCGCGGCGGCCGGCAGCCAGAGCAGGCACCACAACAAAGCTCGCCCGGATCGACTGCCCACGCCGGGTGCCTGCGATTTACTCATGTCGAAAAACAGCCTAATCGGTGCCCGCGCCGGCGACGTGTCGCAGCGCGGCTCCCGCGTGGCCGGGAAGTGCGGGCGTAGGTTTCTAGCGTGCTCCACTGGTTCGTGCCCAGGGTGGGCCGCTGGTTCACACACGACATCATCGACCGCGGCCACCTGCCCTTGCTGTGCTGCCTGATCGCCTTCATCCTGACCTTCTTCGTCACACGGACGTTCGTGCGCGTCATCCGCCATCGCGCCGCGGCCGGTCGCCCCGCCCGATGGTGGCAACCGCGCAACGTCTACATCGGGGGAGTGCACATCCACCACGTGACGTTCGGGGTGGTCCTGGTGATGCTGTCCGGGCTGACGCTGGTCACCCTATCCATCAATGGGCAAGAGCCCGAATTCACCTTGGCGGCAATATTTTTCGGGATCGGCGCCGCATTGGTCCTCGACGAGTACGCGCTGATCCTGCACCTGTCCGACGTCTACTGGGAAGAGGACGGCCGCACGTCGGTGGACGCGGTCTTCGCCGCGGTGGGGGTGGCCGGGCTGTTGATCATGGGCCTGCACCCGCTGATGTTTTTCCTGCCCATCTGGCAAGGCACCGATTCGGTGGCGCTGCGGGCCGCGGTGGGCAGCGCCTTGGCGCTGACGTTGCCGCTGGCCGTGGTCGTCGTGCTCAAGGGCAAGGTGTGGACCGGTCTGCTCGGCATGTTCGTCGTCATCCTGCTGGTGATCGGCGCCATCCGGCTGTCGCGCCCGCACGCCCCGTGGGCCCGGTGGCGCTACACCGCCCAGCCCGAGAAGATGCGGCGCGCGCTGCAGCGCGAACGGCGGCTGCGTCGCCCCGTCGTGCGCGCCAAGCTGTGGGTGCAGTGCGCGATCGCCGGCACCCCGCGGCTGCCCGACGAACGCGTGGTCGACGCCCGGCTCGATCACGACGTTCATCCCGCGCCGCCGCCCGAGGGAACAGAGCCCATCCTGATCGGCCGTTAGGCTGCCTCAGTGCGGTACTTCTACGACACCGAATTCATCGATGACGGCCGCACCATCGAGCTGATCTCGATCGGGGTGGTCGCCGAGGACGGCCGCGAATACTATGCCGTGTCCACCGAATTCGATCCCGAACGCGCCGGGAGGTGGGTGCGCGCCAACGTGCTGCCCAAGCTGCCGCCCCCGGCGTCGCCGTTGTGGCGCTCGCGCAGGCAGATCCGTTCGGACCTCGAGGAGTTCTTGCGCGTCGGCGGCGCCGAGCCGATCGAGCTGTGGGCGTGGGTGGGGGCCTACGACCATGTGGCCCTGTGTCAGCTGTGGGGCCCGATGCCGGCCCTGCCCCGCGCGATACCCCGCTTCACCAGGGAATTGCGGCAGTTGTGGGAGGACCGGGGATCGCCCCGGATGCCGCCGCGGCCGCGCGACGCCCACGACGCGCTGGTCGACGCCCGCGATCAGCTGCGCCGCTTCCGGCTCATCACGGGCGACCAAGGGCATTCGCCCTGATCAGCCACCGCCGGCCCCCGGTTACCATGGACCGATGAACTGGACCGTCGACATACCGATCGACCAGCTGCCGTCGCTGCCGCCGCTGTCGACCGACCTGCGGGCGCGACTGGACGAGGCGCTGGCCAGGCCGGCCGCCCAGCAACCCAGCTGGCCCGCCGACCAGGCCGCGGCGATGCGCACGGTCCTCGAGAGCGTGCCGCCGGTGACGGTGCCGTCCGAGATCGTCCGGCTGCAGGAACAGCTCGCCCAGGTCGCAAGAGGTGAGGCCTTCCTGCTGCAGGGCGGCGACTGCGCGGAGACGTTCGTCGACAACACCGAACCCCACATCCGCGGCAACATCCGCGCCCTGCTGCAGATGGCCGTGGTGCTGACTTACGGGTCCAGCCTGCCGGTGGTCAAGGTGGCCCGCATCGCGGGTCAGTACGCCAAGCCCCGGTCGGCCGACATCGACGCGCTGGGCCTGAAGTCCTACCGCGGCGACATGATCAACGGCTTCGCCCCGGATGCCGCCGTGCGCGAGCACGATCCGTCGCGGCTGGTACGCGCCTACGCCAATGCCAGCGCGGCGATGAACCTGGTGCGGGCCCTGACCTCGTCGGGGCTGGCGTCGCTGCACCTGGTGCACGACTGGAACCGGGAGTTCGTCCGGACCTCGCCGGCGGGTGCCCGTTACGAGGCGCTGGCCACCGAGATCGACCGCGGGCTGAAGTTCATGAGCGCCTGCGGGGTGGCCGACCGCAACCTGCAAACCGCCGAAATCTACGCCAGCCACGAGGCTTTGGTGCTCGACTACGAGCGGGCCATGCTGCGCTTGTCGGACGTGGAAGGCGGCGAGCCGCAGCTGTACGACCTGTCGGCGCACACCGTGTGGATCGGCGAGCGCACCCGCCAGCTCGACGGCGCGCACGTCGCGTTCGCCGAGGTGATCGCCAACCCGATCGGCGTCAAGATCGGCCCGACGATGACCCCGGAGCTGGCCGTCGAATATGTTGAGCGGCTCGACCCGAACAACAAGCCCGGCCGGCTGACGTTGGTGAGCAGACTGGGCAACGGCAAGGTGCGCGACCTGCTGCCCCCGATCGTCGAGAAGGTCCAGGCCACCGGGCACCAGGTGATCTGGCAGTGCGACCCGATGCACGGCAACACCCACGAGTCGTCCAATGGGTACAAGACGCGGCACTTCGACCGCATCGTCGACGAGGTGCAGGGCTTCTTCGAGGTGCATCGCGCGCTGGGCACCCATCCCGGCGGCATCCACGTCGAGATCACCGGCGAGAACGTCACCGAGTGTCTCGGTGGGGCGCAAGACATTTCGGACACGGACCTGGCCGGCCGCTACGAGACGGCGTGCGACCCGCGGCTGAACACCCAGCAGTCGCTGGAGTTGGCGTTCCTGGTCGCCGAAATGCTCCGCGACTAAGCTCCCTTCCCCTCGCGAGCGTGCGTAGTTGTACGCGTTTTGCGGCGTGTCGCTGTACAGACACGCACGCTCGCGAGGGGGAGAGGAGCTAGAGCAAGCCGGTCAGGTTGCTGCCGATCGTCCATGCCGCGGTCGCGACCAGTCCGGTGAGCGCCAGCACGACCGCCACCCACACCAACACCATCCGCCGGGCGTGTTGGCGCGCCCAGACGAATTCGCTCATCGGGATGCCCGCGAATTCGCCTGAGACTGGCTGGTATTCGTCGACGGGCCCGGGGTCGGCAAGGGTCAGCTGGCGGGTGGGGTTGGGCTGGCTCACGGGGCTGTGGTGCATAGCCGCCGACCGGTGTTGGGCGGAGTTGCGCGGCGCCGGCACCCGAAAGCCCGGCAGCGCGAGTTCGTCGGCGATCGCGTCCAGGTCGGCGGCCATCTCGATCGCGTCGGCGTAGCGGTCCGCCGGGTCGCGGGCGGTGGCGCGCTCCACGAAGTCGTCGAATTGCGGTGGCACACCGTCGATCGCCGCGCCGGCCGGCGGCACGTCGGTGTCCAGCCGCCGGTAGGCGATCGACAACGCCGAGTCGCCGGTGAACGGCGTGCGCCCGGTCAGCAGCTCGTAGGTGAGGATCCCGGCGGAGTAGACGTCGCTGCGCGGACTGGCCCGGCCGTCGCGTACCTGCTCGGGGGACAGATAGGCCGCGGTCCCCAAAATGACGCTGGTGGAGGTGATTCCGGCGGTCGCGACGGCGCGGACCAACCCGAAGTCGGCGATCTTGACCTCGCCGTCGTCGGAGATCAGCACGTTCTCGGGCTTGACGTCGCGATGCACCAGGCCGGCCCGGTGCGCGGCGGCCAGCCCGCCCAGCACCGGGCGAAGCACCGCCGCCACGGCGTGGGGTGGCATCGGGCCGCGCTCGGCCAGCAGCTCGCGCAGGGTGCCGCCCTCGATGAGCTCCATCACCAGAAACGGGTGTCGGGCGTCCAGTCCCTGGTCGTAGACCGCGACCAGCCCGGGGTTTTTCAGCCGCGCGACCGTGCGGGCCTCGAGCCGGAAGCGGGTCAGGAATTGGTCGTCGCCGGCGTAGCGAGAGTCCATGACCTTCACCGCGACCGGGCGGTCGAGCCGGACGTCGAGGCCGCGGTACACCGTCGAGGTGCCGCCGCTGGCGATCCTGGACTGGACCAGGTAGCGGCCGTCCAGCAACGCGCCCTCCAACGGATCGCCCGTCCCTGTTCCCGCCACCGGGCCATCGTAGGTGTGGCCCGCGGAACACGGGTCCAACGCGCCTGGCGCGGCCTACACTTGCGCGATGAGCAGTATTCCCGCCGGCGACGACGTATTGGACCCCGACGAGCCGACCTACGACCTGCCGCGGGTCGCCGAATTGCTCAAAGTGCCGGTCAGCAAGGTGGCCCAACAGCTGCGGGAGGGCCACCTTGTCGCGGTGCGGCGCGGCGGCGGTGTGGTGGTGCCGCAGGTGTTCTTCACGAACTCCGGCGAGGTGGTCAAGCCCCTGCCGGGGCTCCTGACGATCCTGCACGACGGGGGCTATCACGAAACCGAGATCGTGCGCTGGCTGTTCACCCCCGACCCGTCGCTGACGGTCACGCGCGACGGCACCCGGGATGCCATCAGCAACGCCCGGCCCGTCGACGCGCTGCACGCCCACCAGGCCCGGGAGGTCGTGCGCCGCGCGCAGGCTATGGCGTACTGACCGGCTCGGCCGCGGGCTCCGGCGGCCGGTACAGCGCGTACCAGGCCGCCAGCGCGCAGGCGGTGGCCAGCGAGAAGTGCAGCCACGAGTACATGCCGTGCGACCCGTCGGGTTTGAAGATCACCATGACCCAGGTCGACAGGCCGGCGATGGCCGCGATCGCCCGCCGCGACTGGGCCAGCGGGGCGGCCACGGCCAGCGGCCAGGAGTAGTACCACGGCAGTGCGGCGGGCACGAACAGCACCACGATCAGCATCGACCACGCGATCCCGGCCAGCGCGGCCCGGTCGTCGCGCCGAAACCGCCACCACAACAGCGGCAGTGACACCGCGATGATCGCGATGCCGACGTAGCGGGTGATGCGCAGCGTGGCGTAGAAGTCGACCGTGTGCAGCCCGCCGCCGAGAACGTGAATCACGTTGGCGGCCGCGGTGGGCACGGACAGCCAGTTGATGATCTTCACCGATCCGGCCAGCGCGGTCAGCCACCCCAGGCCGACGCCGGCCACGGCGGACAACGCCACGAACACCACGGCGAAGATCAGCAGGGATATCGCGGTCGCCGCCAGGAACGCCCAGGCGGGCCGATACCCCCGCCGGTCGCGCAGGTGCCGCATCCACACCCACACCAGGAAGGGCAGCGAGATCCCGGCGGTGGCCTTGACCGCGATCGCCACCGTGATCGCGACGACGCCCAGCGCGTGGCGGCCCTGGAAGGTCAGCGCGATGCCGGCCGCCATCAGGCCCACCATCAGCATCTCGTTGTGCACCCCGCCCATCAGGTGGATGAGCACCAGCGGGTTGAGCACGCAGATCCACAGCGCCAGCGCGCCGTCGGTGCCCAGGTGATGGGCTATTCGGGGGGTGGCCCAGATCAGCAGCGCCAGCCCGGGCAGCATGCACAGGCGCAGCAGCATCGTCCCGGCGATCACGTGATTGCCGACGGCCATCGTGACGAGCTTCGCGATCAGGATGAACGCCGGGCCGTAGGGCGCCGTGGTGATGGTCCAGATGGGACTCACGTTGTCCAGCAACGTGTTCGGGTTGGCGACCGGGCCGACGGCATAGGGGTCGAAGCCGTCGCGCAGCAGCGCGCCCTGCGCCAGGTACGAGTAGGTATCGCGACTGAACACGGGCACCGACAGCAGCAGGGGCGCCAACCAGAAGCCGGTGGTCGCCCTCATCGTGAACTCGGTTGTGTTGCCCGCCAAGGCGCGTCGGCCCAGCATCACCCACGCGATCAGCATGAGACCCACACCGGTCCACAACACGATGGACGACAGCACCAGGCCGTGGCCGAAGCGCAGCCAGGACAGGTGCAGCGCTTCGAGCAGGGGGTCGTGCGGCTTGGTGCTGCCCGCCCCCAGCCCGCCGGCGGTGATCAGCGCCGAGCCCAGCAGGCCCAGCTTCGCCGGTCGCGCCTCCGGGGTGGCGGCGAACGCGGTCAGGCGTGAAAGACCCTGGTTAACATGGCCTTTGGTCACCGGCGGGTCGGCGGCCGGGGTGTGCCTGGCGGAATCGGCGGGGGTCGTCATCGGCTCAGGCGGACCGGTTCGTGGCCATCCCGGCCAGTTCGGCCAGCCCCGCTTTGGCCGCCGCGTGGATGGGCGCGGCCGCGAGCGCGTCCAGCGCCCGTTGGGTCAGCGCGGCGATGCGCCGCTCGGCTGCGGCCAGCGCGCCCACCGATTCGATGACGTCGCGCAGCTCGCCCACCTGCGCGTCGGTCAACTCCGCGCCGATCGAGGTGCGTAACAGGTTGGCGGCCAAGGGATCCGACTTGTCCGCCAGCTCCACCGCCTCGGCCAGCAGCACGGTTCGCTTGCCCGACCGCAAATCGTCACCGGACGGCTTGCCGGTCACCGCCGGATCCCCGAACACGCCCAGCACGTCGTCGCGCAGCTGGAACGCCACCCCGAGGTCGGTCCCGAATTGCTGAAAGATGGCCTGCACGTCGGGCCTGTCCTCGGCGGCGGCCACGCCCAGCTGCAGCGGCCGGGCCACCGTGTAGCAGGCGGTCTTGAAGGTGTCGACGTTCATCGCCGAGGCGATCGACTCGGCGCCGCTGGCCTCGGCGACGATGTCGAGGTATTGCCCACCCAGCACCTCGGTGCGGATCTCGGCCCACACCCGCCGGACGCGCCGCTGGGCCTCGCGCGGCAGCTCCAGCCCAAAAACGATGTCGTCGGCCCAGGCCAGCGCCAGGTCGCCGAGCAGGATGGCCGCCGACGTCCCGAACCGCTCCGGTGAGCCGCGCCAACGCCGGTCGCGGTGCAGCCCCGCGAAGCGGACGTGCGCCGTCGGGCCGCCGCGCCGGGTCGCGGAGTCGTCGATCACGTCGTCGTGCACCAGGGCGCAGGCGTGCAGCAGTTCCAGCGCGGAAAACAGCAGCAACGCTTCGGGATCCGGCTCGCCGGTCGCCACCGCGCGCCAGCCCCAATAGGCGAAGGCGGGCCGCAGCCGCTTGCCGCCGCCCAGCACGAAATCCTCGAGGACGGAGAGGAAGACGTCGTAGTCCGCGCCGATATAGGCGGTCTGGGCGCGCCGGTCGCGCAGATACCGCCGAAGCTGCCCGGTGATGGCGCCGGTCAACTCGACGGTTGCCACTGCTGCTGGGGCTTTCGGGCTCAGCGCGGCGCCCCTTTCTCACGCGGCATGACGTGTATTTGTTCTCGGGCCGACAGTGTATGTCGCGTCGCGGCCCCCAGTTGCTTCGACTGCCTCACTAACCGGCCCCTATGCTGGCGGGGGCGTCCGGCGGCGCGGTGAGCACGCGCGCCCGCGCAGCAGCCGTCCGATGGAAAGGAACCGCGTGACCCTCAACACCGTCGCGCTCGAATTGGTGCCACCGAACGTGGAAGACGGTCGGGAGCGGGCCCTCGACGAGGCGCGAAAAGTGGTGCGGTACTCGGCCGAATTCGGCCTCGAGGGCCGGATCCGGCACGCGATGATCCCGGGCATGATCGCCGAGGAAGACGACCGTCCCGTCGCCATGAAGCCGAAGCTGGACGTGCTCGACTTCTGGTCGACCATCAAGCCGGAATTGCCGGGGTTGCAGGGGCTGTGCACGCAGGTGACCGCGTTCATGGACGAGGCGTCGCTGCGCCGACGGCTCGCCGACCTGTGCGCCGCCGGCATGGACGGCGTGGTGTTCGTCGGCGTGCCGCGCACGATGAACGACGGCGAAGGGTCCGGCGTCGCGCCCACCGACGCCCTGTCGATCTATCGCGATCTGGTGGCCAACCGCGGCGTGATCGTGATCCCGACCCGCGACGGCGAACAGGGCCGGCTCGGCTTCAAATGCGACCAGGGCGCGACCTACGGGATGACGCAGCTGTTGTATTCCGACGCGATCGTGGGCTTTTTGGCCGAGTTCGCCAAGAACACCGACCACCGGCCGGAAATCCTGCTGTCGTTCGGCTTCGTGCCGAAGATGGAGAGCCGCATCGGCCTGATCAACTGGCTGATTCAGGACCCGGGCAACGCCGCGGTGGCCGACGAGCAGGCGTTCGTCAAACGCCTGGCGGCCAGCGAACCGGCCCAGAAGCGCCGGCTCATGGTCGACCTGTACAAGCGCGTGATCGACGGGGCCGGCGAGCTCGGCTTCCCGCTGAGCGTCCACTTCGAGGCGACCTACGGGGTGTCCGGGCCCGCTTTCCAGACGTTCGCGGAGATGCTGGCCTACTGGTCGCCGGATCAGCCCGTTTAGTCGCCCGGCGGTTGGTCGCCCGGCGCGGTGAATCGCGGCGAGCGGTCGCGGCTGACCCAGGCCAGCAGCGCCACCACGCCGGCGGCCGCCAGGGACGCGATGCCCAGCCAGATGCCCGCGCCGGTGAAGTTGCGGGTATTGGGATCGGTGTAGCGGGCGTTGGCGGTCATCGTGCTGACCACGCCCGGCTTGAGCTTCCACGACACCACGTCGGGCTCGACGCGGTCACCGTTGGTGGAGGTCACCACGCCGGGGAAGGCGACGGTCAACTCGACGTCGGCGTCGTTGTCGGTCACCGACGTCAGGTCCGCGCGGCCCTCCAGGATCACCAGGTTGCCGCTTCGGCGCAGCGACAGGTTCACGCCCTGCGCGTCGGAGTTCATGTTCGCCAGCTGAGGCAACTCGGCGAAGGTCAGGTCGGAGAACACCGCCTGCGACCCCACGTAGCCGTCGCTGTCGTAGTTCGACACCGCCACCTTCTGCCCGAACGGCACATTGTTGGTGTCGAGCTGCGGGCCGGGGTCCTTGGGGGTCTTCGGCTTGGCCGCCGCGATGATCTCCCCGGACACCAGGTCGTCGGGCGAGACGGTGAGCGACGCCCTGACCCGCAGGCATCCGGTGGCCAGGGGCGCCACCACCAGCAGCAGCATCGCGATGGCGAGCGCGCGGCGCCGCCGCGTGGTGAATCCGCGGGCTCGCAGCGGGGAAGGGCTGGCACGCACCAGGTCATCGTGCCAGATCCGGTGCCCCGCCCCGCCGGGCCCTTGGCCGTCCGTCACAGCGGCAGGGCGCGGCCCAGGATCGCGAATGCCCGTGGGTCGCCCGCGAAGTGGTAGCGGCGGATGATGTCGGTGAAGCCCAGCCGCCGGTACAACCGCCACGCCCGGTTGGCCTCGCCGTTGGTTTCCGGCGTGGAGAGCAGGACGTTCTTCTCGCTGCGCCCGGCGAGCAGCCGGCGGGCCAACGCCTCGCCCAGGCCGCGGCCCTGCGCGCGGGGCGCGATGTGCAACTCGGTCAACTCGAAGTAGCTGCCCATCAGGCTGGCGATCTCCAGGGGCGGCAAGCCGCCGCGCTGCAGGCCCAGGACGACCTGCTGCTGCCACCACTGCCCGGGCGCCCCGGGGTAGCCGTAGGCCACGCCGAGCAACGGCGCGTCGCTGAGTTCCGCGGTCGACGGCGCCTGGGCGGGATCGGGGCCGCCGGTTTCGACGGCGGCCACCCCCTGCCACCCACGCCGCCGGACGTGCTCGAGCCACATGGCGGCGCGCTGGCTCTCGGTGCCCCGCGGGTAGCGCATCGCGTCGACGTACACCCCGAGGGCGTCACCGAGACGGCGCTCCATATCGTTCGGCAGTAGATCGATGAGGAATATCGCCAACTCGCGGTGTCCTCCTCATTCGGTGATCCGTGCTACGGCTATCGCCATTATCGGACCCGCGTCGGGCGAGGCGCCGGGCGGTCGTGGCAACGAGCCGGCGAACCACCGCGCTTCGGCAAGCGGCTTGCAGCGCAGCGCCGTTGCCGCCCACGGCAGCGCCGGGATGCGGCCCGGATAGAATCGCGACCGAACCAGTGGTACGGCGCAGATTGACCTCGTATCATTTGAGTCAGTTGCCCTTACAGCGGGCATCCGCGTGCTATCGATAGTTACGTGCCAAACTGTCGGCAAGGAGGGACGAATGCCACTCTCCGATCATGAACAGCGGATGCTCGATCAGATAGAGAGTGCACTCTACGCGGAAGACCCCAAATTCGCGTCGAGCGTCCGTGGCGGAGGGTTCCGCGCGCCTACCGCGCGGCGGCGCCTGCAGGGCGTGGCGTTGTTCGTCATCGGGCTGGCCATGCTGGTTTCCGGGGTGGCGTTCAAAGCCACGATGATCGGAAATTTCCCCATCCTCAGCGTCTTTGGTTTCACCGTGATGTTCGGCGGTGTGGTCTACGCCATCACCGGTCCGCGGTTGTCCGGCAGGACGGACCATTCCCCGGCGCAGGGGTCGGCCCGCCAGCGTCGCACCAAGGGCGGCGGGGGCTCGTTCACCAGTCGCATGGAGGATCGGTTCCGCCGGCGCTTCGACGAGTAGCGGCGCCCTCGTTACCGGCTCGGGTAGTTGAGCTGACCGGCGCGAAGCCGTCGAGTCCCGTCTGACTCCCAATCGAGCCCCAATCGAGTCCTGGGCACCCGATTCGTGCCCCACCGGGCCCCACCCGTCGGCCCCACTTCGCCCCACCTGACCAATTCGGTCGTTGAGCTGTGGCTTTCTGCCGTCGCGATCGGGTCGCGACGCCCGGCCGGCGGGCGTCAGGGGGCCCTCGGGCGGCCTTCGGTGGTGGATGACCCGGAAAACTCGGCGGCGACACCCCCTTAATGGGGCAAAGTGGGGGATCGTGGGGTATGGTGGCTGAAGTGTTTGGGTGACGTACGGCCGCGTTGGGCGGGAGGTGAGTTCTGGTGTTTCTCGGCACCTACACGCCCAAACTCGACGACAAGGGGCGGCTGACGTTGCCCGCCAAGTTCCGCGACGCGTTGGCAGGGGGGTTGATGGTCACCAAGAGCCAAGATCACAGCCTGGCCGTCTACCCGCGGACGGAATTCGAGCAGCTGGCCCGCCGGGCGAGCAAGACGTCGCGCAGCAACCCCGAAGCCCGCGCGTTCCTGCGCAATCTCGCCGCCGGCACCGACGAACAGCATCCCGACGCCCAGGGCCGCGTCACGTTGTCCGCCGATCACCGCCGTTACGCGAACCTCTCCAAGGACTGCGTGGTGATCGGGGCGGTCGATTACCTCGAAATCTGGGACGCGCAGGCCTGGAACGACTACCAGCAGACCCACGAAGAGAACTTCTCCGCGGCCAGCGATGAAGCACTCGGCGACATTATCTGAGGCGCGTGCCCGTGCACCGTGGCCTCTGCCCGAACCGACCCTGGCGTACTTCCCCAACGCCAGGTTCGCGCCCTCGGACAGAGACCTCGGTGCGGGGGTGTCGCTAGCGGTTGGCTGGTGCCCCCAGACCCGCGGAGGCGTTGCGGTGGCTGACAATTCAGATGACTTCGGGCATGTCCCCGTCCTGCTACAGCGCTGCGTCGAGCTGCTCACCCCCGCCCTGACGCGCCACCACCCCGACGGGTCGGGGGCGGTCCTGGTCGACGCCACCCTCGGGGCGGGCGGGCACGCCGAGCGATTCCTGACCGAACTGCCGGGCCTGCGCCTCATCGGACTCGACCGCGATCCCGGCGCCCTGGACATCGCCCGGGCCCGGCTGGCGCGGTTCGCCGACCGAATCACGCTGGTGCACACGCGATATGACGGCCTGGCCGCCGCGCTGGCCGAATCCGGTTACGCCGCAGCGGAATCGGTCGACGCGGTGCTGTTCGACCTCGGCGTGTCGTCCATGCAGCTCGACCGCCCCGAACGGGGCTTCGCCTATGCGCAGGACGCGCCGCTGGACATGCGGATGGACCCGGCGTCGCCGCTGACCGCCGCCGACATCGTCAACACCTATGGCGAGGCCGAGTTGGCCGACATCCTGCGCCGTTACGGCGAGGAGCGGTTCGCGCGCCGCATCGCCGCGCGGGTCGTCCGCCAGCGCGCCCGCACCCCGTTCACCTCGACCGCACAGTTGGTAGCGCTGCTGTACCAGGCGATTCCGGCACCGGCCCGGCGCACCGGCGGGCACCCGGCCAAGCGCACTTTCCAGGCGCTGCGGATCGCCGTCAACGACGAGCTGGGCTCGCTGAGCGACGCGCTTCCGGCCGCCCTCGAGGCGCTCACCGGCGGCGGACGCATCGTGGTGCTGGCCTACCAATCACTGGAGGACCGGATCGTCAAGGGCGTCTTCGCCGACGCGGTCGCCTCGCGCACGCCGGTGGATCTTCCGGTCGAACTTCCCGGCCACGAGCCGCGATTCCGGTCGTTGACGCGCGGCGCCGAACGCGCGGATGCCGCCGAGGTCGAACGCAACCCGCGCAGCGCGGCCGTGCGGCTGCGGGCGCTGCAACGGCAGGCTAGCGCGAAAGGCGACTCATGAGGGTGAAGCACGAGACGCCGAAGCGCCGCGGCGGCGGTGACCGTCGGGGCGGACGCGACGGATCCGCGCGGAAGGGCGGGCGTGCCGTGGACGACACCGCGACGTCGCGTCGCCCCCGCACCTCGGCGCGCACCCGCGAGGCCCGCGCCCCCAAGTCGGCACCGCAGACCAGCCCGATCGCCCGGCC
Organism: Mycobacterium heidelbergense; assembly: GCF_010730745.1. Taxonomy (NCBI): domain Bacteria; kingdom Bacillati; phylum Actinomycetota; class Actinomycetes; order Mycobacteriales; family Mycobacteriaceae; genus Mycobacterium; species Mycobacterium heidelbergense. The sequence continues at coordinate 4,166,020 of NZ_AP022615.1, forward strand.
GGTCGAGCGGCCGGCGCGGGCCAGGAACACCAGCCAGGCCAAGGCGCGGGCCAAGGCGAGGAAAGCCAAGGCGCCCAAGGCCATCCGGCCCCCGTTGACCGAGCGGCTGGCCGCCCGGCTGGCGGCGATCGACCTGCGGCCCCGGACGCTGGCGAGCAAGGTGCCGTTCGTCGTCCTGGTCATCGGCGCGCTCGGTCTCGGGCTGGGCCTCACGCTGTGGCTGTCCACCGACTCCGCCGAGCGTTCCTATCAGTTGAGCCACGCCCGGGAGAAGAACCGGATGCTGCAGCAACAGAAGGAGGCGCTGGAACGCGATGTGCGCGAAGCGGAGTCGGCGCCGGCGCTGGCCGAAGCGGCGCGCAAACAGGGCATGATCCCGACCCGGGACACCGCACACCTGATCCAGGACCCGTCGGGCAACTGGGTGGTCGTCGGCACGCCCAAGCCGGCCGACGGCGTTCCGCCGCCGCCGCTGAACACCAAGCTTCCCGACCCGACCCCTCCGAAACCGCCGGCCCTTCCGCCGGAGGTCCCGGTCCGGGTGCAACCGGCCCCCGGCGGTCCGGCCGCGCCGACCAGGTCCGGACCGGAGGCGCTGCTGCGCGCGCCGGACGGCGCGTCGACGATCGGCGGTCAGCACCTGCCGCAGACCGTCCCACAGCTTCCCGGCCTGCCCAACGGAGCGCTCACCGCGCCGTCCCCGGTCGTGCTGCCGACGCCGGGGCTGCCGGCTCCCGCGGGGCCGGCGCCCGCCCCGATGCCCGCCGAAGTGCCAATCCCCCTCGGCGGCTTGCCCGTTCCCGCGCCCGGCGGCGTGCCCGCCCCGCTCCCCGCGGAGGTGCCGGTTCCGGTGCGGCCGGGCGCGGCGGCTAACGGCGAACAATTCGGGCCCCTCACCGCCGCGACGCCGGGCGCCCCCGGGTGAGCCGCCGCGAGAACCGGCGGACCCGATCGCAGCCGGCCCGACCGACGCGTAGTCCCCGTAAACCACAGCGGGCCAAGCAAACCCGCACGGCCGAGCGGGCCGACGCGGTGCCGGTCGGTCACTCGGCGCGGGAGCGGCGCACCCGCCAGATCGTGGAAGCGGGGACACGCGGCGCGTCGTTCGTCTTCCGGCATCGGGCCGGCAACGCCCTCATCCTGGTGCTGACGCTGGTGGCGGCCGTGCAGCTGTTCGTCCTGCAGGTGTCGAACGCCCCGAAGCTGCGGGCCCAGGCGGCCGGCCAACTCAAGGTCACCGACGTCCAAAGGGCCGTCCGGGGCAGCATCATCGACCGCAACAACGAGCAGCTCGCGTTCACCATCGAGTCGCGCGCGCTGACGTTCCAGCCCAAGCGGATTCGCCAGCAACTCGAAGAGGCCAAGAAGAAGAATTCGGCCGCCCCCGACCCCCAGGAGCGGCTGCGGGACATCGCCAGGGAGGTCTCCACCCGGCTGAACAACAAGCCGGACTTCGCGACCGCGCTGAAGAAGCTGCAAAGCAACGAAAACTTCGTCTATCTGGCGCGCGCCGTCGACCCCGCCGTCGCCGGCGCGATCTCCGACAAGTTTCCCGAGGTCGGCTCCGAGCGCCAGGACCTGCGGCAGTATCCGGGCGGGTCGCTGGCGGCCAACGTCGTCGGCGGCATCGACTGGGACGGCCACGGGCTGCTGGGACTTGAGGATTCGCTGGACTCGGTGCTGTCCGGAACCGACGGCTCGGTCACCTACGATCGAGGATCCGACGGCGTCGTCATCCCCGGCAGCTACCGCAACCGGCATCGGGCGGTCAACGGTTCGACCGTCCAGCTGACCATCGACGACGACATCCAGTTCTACGTGCAGCAGCAGGTCCAGCAGGCGAAGAATTTGTCTGGGGCGCACAACGTTTCGGCCGTCGTGCTCGACTCCAAGACCGGCGACGTGCTGGCCATGGCCAACGACAACACCTTCGACCCGTCCCAGGACATCGGCCGTCAGGGCGACCGGCAGCTGGGCAACCTGGCGGTGTCCTCGCCGTTCGAGCCGGGCTCGGTGAACAAGGTGATCACCGCGTCTTCGGTCATCGAATATGGGCTCACCAACCCCGACGAGGTGTTGCATGTGCCCGGCTCAATCCAGATGGGCGGCGTCACCGTGCACGACGCCTGGGACCACGGCGTAATGCCCTACACCACCACCGGCGTGTTCGGGAAGTCGTCCAACGTCGGCACGCTGATGCTGGCGCAGCGCGTGGGCCCGGAACGCTTCTATGACATGGTTCGCAAGTTCGGGCTGGGCCAGCGCACCAACGTCGGGCTGCCCGGTGAGAGCGCCGGGCTGGTGCCGCCCATCGACCAGTGGTCGGGCAGCACCTTCTCGAACCTGCCCATCGGCCAAGGCCTTTCGATGACGCTGCTGCAGATGACCGACATGTACCAGACCATCGCCAACGACGGGCTGCGGATGCCGCCGCGGATCATCAAGGCCACCATCGCACCCGACGGCACCCGCACCGAGGAGCAGCGCCCGGAAGGTGTCCGGGTGGTGTCGCCGCAGACCGCGCAGACCGTGCGGCAGATGCTGCGCGCCGTCGTGCAGCGCGACCCGATGGGCTACCAGCAGGGCACCGGCGCGGCGGCCGCGGTGTCCGGCTACCAGATGGCCGGCAAGACGGGCACCGCCCAGCAGATCAACCCCGCCTGCGGGTGCTACTTCGACAACGTCTACTGGATCACGTTCGCCGGGATGGCCACCGTCGACAACCCCCGCTACGTGATCGGCATCATGATGGACAACCCGGAGCGCAACGCCGACGGCACGCCGGGGCACTCGGCGGCCCCGCTGTTCCACAACATCGCCGGCTGGCTGATGCAGCGCGAGAACGTGCCGCTGTCACCGGATCCCGGGCCGCCGCTGACCCTGCAGGCCACCTGACCCAGGCCCCACCCCCTCGCGAGCGTGCGTGTTTGTACGCGACTCGCCGGTCGCCGGTGTACAACTGCGCACGCTCGCGCCGGGGCCAGGCTGCCGGCGGCGCGCTCTACGACGGTCTGGTCGGCGCGGCGGCCCGCGAGCATCAGTTGCCGCTCGTCACGTGCGACAGGCGCGCCGAGTCGACGTATCGGGCGCTCGGCGTCACCTATGAGTTGCTGTCGCCGCTCGCCTGAGCGACGACGGACGCGCGGGCGCGGGTCGACCGTGCATCCCATGCACTCTCGGCCTCACGGGTGAGGCTCAGGTTCCGGTTGCGCGCGTCGATCTGATCCTGGGTGGCCGGGACCAGGAGTTCGCCTCCGGGCGCCGCGGTGGCCTGGGAGCGGGTGGCGTGCGGCCGCTGGTCGTCTTCGTATTGCTCTAGCGCCGCGCCCAGGTCGGCCGGATGGTCGCGCAGGGCTTGCCCGAGAAACCAGGCGCCGGTCAGGGCCAGGCTGGTGCCGCGGCCGGAGAGGGGTGAGGCGCAGTGCGCGGCATCCCCGACGAGGACGACCCGCCCGCGGTGCCAAGTCGGCATGTGAATCTGGCTGACCGAGTCGAAGTACAGCTCCGGGTCCCGCCGCGCCGCATCGACCAGTTCGGGAACCCGCCACTCGGCGTGGCCGGCGTAAGCCTCGGCGAGGATCCGTTTCTGGGCGGCGAGGTCGTGGTAGTCGTAGTCGATCCATGGCGATCGAAACACCAAGACCGCCAAGGCATTGTCGTTGTATGTGGCGATGCCGGCCAGGTGGCCGGGAAAGTTGTACATCGGGTTGATGCGCCCGGTCGGCGTGTACTCGGGCAGCGCGGCCAGCGCGGTATAGAAACCCAGGTGGTGCAGGAACTGCCGTTCGGGCCCGAACGTGAGCCCCCGGACCGCCGAGTGCATCCCGTCGGCTCCCACGACGAGGTCGTAGCGGTCGACGGCGCCCGAGGCGAAGCGAACGTCGACCCCGCGATCATTGTCGTCGAGTTCGGCCACGGATTCGCCGAACCGCACTTCTACCGACGGCCCGAGGTGGTGGTAGAGGATGTTGGTGAGGTCTTCGCGGGGAATCTCGGTGTCCTCGGCGGAGTCGTTGATCAGGTCCCGGAGTGGCTCGGCCACCACGGCGCCGTCGGCGCCGACGAACTGTACGCGTTCAGTCATGTCGATCCGGTGGGCGCGGATCTTTTCGAGCACGCCCATCTTGTCGGCGACGTCGATCGCGTCGCCGCGGATGTCGATGGGGGAGCCGTTGACCCGAAGGTGGTCGGCGCGTTCGACGAGGGTGACGTCGTGGCCGGTTGCGCCGAGGTTAATCGCGGTGCTCAGTCCCGCGATACCGGCGCCGGAGATGAGAATGCGCATCGGGTCCCTTTCGCCAATAGGATACGTTTTGTATCCTACGAAGGTAGACGCCGTCGTTAGGAAACGCAATGTCTCTTAATTCAACCGCTGTGCCGCACCGGCGTCGGGGTCGCGCGTTGGAGGAGGCGCTGCTGGACGCCGCGTGGGCGGAGCTGACCGAACGTGGGTACGACCAATTCACGATCGACGCGGTTGCGGCGCGGGCGGGCACGAGTCGGGCGGTGCTCTACCGGCGCTGGCCGCGCAGGCAGGACCTGGTGCTCGCGGCGTTGCGGTACGAGGTGGGCAAAGACGTGGTGGTCGCCCCCGACACGGGTAGCCTGCGCGGCGACGTCATCGCGCTGTTACGGCAGGCCAACAAGGTGAGGGTCGGTCTGGCGACCCAGTTGTTCACCCAGCTCGGCGGTTTCTACCGCCAGACCGGCGCCAGCCTGGCCGACCTCAGCGCGTTTGTTCAGGGCGGCCGTGACGGCTTCTTGGAAGACGCGATCCAGCGGGCCGTCGACCGCGGGGAAATCCGGCCGGAACAGGTCACCGAACGCATCGCGCGCCTGCCGGTGGACCTGTTCCGCTACGAAATCCTCATGACGCTGCGGCCGCTGTCCGACGAAGCGATCGAAGAGATCGTCGACACCATCTTTCTTCCCCTTGTCGACCGGCGTAAAGGCCGGTGACGCCCCTGCGGGGCGCGGGCACGTCGTTGGCCGGCACTCCTAGGTAGGGTGTCATCGCTGATCATGGCTAACGGAGGTGTGACTGGTGTCGGTGCCCACTGCGCTGCGGCCCCACGCCGTCACCGGCGCGCGGCTGCCGGCGCTGGCGGCTCAGGTCGGCGCGGTGCCGAACGACCGCGCGGCCGTGCCCGACGTCCCGATCACCGGCGTGACGCTGCGCGCCCAGGACGTGCTGCCCGGTGACCTGTTCGCCGCGCTGCCCGGCTCGACCACGCACGGCGCCCGGTACGCCGGCGAGGCGATCGAGCGCGGCGCCGTCGCGGTGCTCACCGACGGCGCGGGGGTCGCCGAGATGGGCGCCCGGTCCAGCGCCGTGCCCACGCTGGTGCACCCCGCACCCCGCGGCGTCCTCGGCGGCCTGGCCGCCACGGTGTACGGAAATCCGTCCGACCGGATGGCGGTCGTCGGGATCACCGGAACGTCGGGCAAGACCACCACGACCTACCTGGTCGAGGCCGGCCTGCGCGCCGGGGGGCACGCGGCGGGGCTGATCGGCACCATCGGCATCCGGATCGACGGCGCCGACATCCCCAGCGCCCTGACCACCCCGGAGGCCCCCGCGCTGCAGGCGCTGCTGGCGGCGATGGCCGAACGCGGAGTCGACACGGTGGTCATGGAGGTCTCCAGCCACGCGCTGGCGCTGGGCCGGGTGGACGGCACCCACTTCGCCGTGGGCGGTTTCACCAACCTGTCCCGCGACCACCTCGACTTCCACCCCACCATGGCCGACTACTTCGAGGCCAAGGCGCTGCTGTTCGACCCGGGCTCGCCGCTGCGCGCCCGTAAAGCCGTGGTGTGCGTCGACGACGACGCCGGGCGCGCCATGGCCATGAGGGCCATGAAGGGCGGAGCCGCGATCACCGTCAGCGCCGCGGCCCAACCCGCCGACTGGCGGGCCGTGGACATCGCGCCGATGGGAGCCGGGGGACTGGAGTTCACCGTCGTCGACCCCGCCGGCGTGCACCACCGGGTCGGCATCCGGCTCCCGGGCCACTACAACGTCGCCAATTGCCTTGTCGCGCTGGCGATCCTCGACGCGGTGGGAGTGTCCCCGGAGCAGGCGGCGCCGGGCCTGCTGCAGACCCGGGTCCCCGGGCGGCTGGAAGAGATCGACCGCGGCCAGGATTTCCTCGCGCTGGTCGACTACGCCCACAAGCCGGGCGCGCTGCGCGCGATGCTGACCACCCTGCGGCGGCCGGATCGCCGGCTGGCGATCGTGTTCGGCGCCGGCGGCGAACGCGACCCCGGCAAGCGGGCGCCGATGGGCGCGGTCGCCGCCGAGCTGGCCGACCTCGTCGTCGTCACCGACGACAACCCGCGCGGCGAGGACCCCGCGGCCATCCGCCGCGAGATCCTCGCCGGGGCGGCCGAAAGCGGTGGCGCGGCAGAGGTTATTGAGATCGGCGACCGGCGCGCGGCGATCGACCACGCGGTGGCCTGGGCCGGCCCCGGCGACGTGGTCGTGGTCGCGGGCAAGGGGCACGAAACGGGGCAGCGCGGCGCCGGCGAGGTCCGCCCCTTCGACGACCGCGTGGAGCTGGCCCGGGCGCTGGAGGCGCGCCAATGATCGACCTGACCGTCGCCCGCATCGCCGAAATCGTCGGCGGCACACTGGCCGGCGTCTCGCCGCGGGCCGCCGCGGAGCTGCGCGTCACCGGCACCGTCGAATTCGACTCGCGGGCCGTCGGCCCGGGCGGGCTGTTCGTGGCGCTGCCCGGGGCGCGCTCCGACGGGCACGACCACGCGGGCTCGGCGGTCGCGGCCGGCGCGGTCGCCGTGCTGGCGGCCCGGCCGGTCGGCGTCCCCGCCATCGTGGTTTCCCCCGAACCGCGAAACAGCCGGGCCGGGGTGCTCGAGCACGACGCCGACGGCTCCGGCGCGGCGGTCCTGGCCGCGCTGGCCAAGCTGGCCGCCGCGGTCGCCGCGGAACTGGTGGCGGGGGGGCTGACCATCATCGGGATCACCGGCTCGTCGGGCAAGACCTCCACGAAGGACCTGGTCGCCGCGGTGCTGGAGCCGCTGGGCGAGGTGGTGGCCCCGCCGGGGTCGTTCAACAACGAGCTGGGCCACCCCTGGACGGTGCTGCGCGCGACCCCCAGCACCGACTACCTGGTCCTCGAGATGTCGGCGCGCCGTCCCGGCAACATCGCGGCGCTGGCCGAGATCGCCCCGCCGGCGATCGGGGTGGTCCTCAACGTCGGCACCGCCCATCTGGGTGAATTCGGCTCCCGCGAGGCCATCGCTCGAACCAAAGCCGAACTGCCACAAGCCGTTCCGCCGTCGGGCGTGGTCATCCTCAACGTCGACGACCCGGTCGTCGCGGCGATGGCCCACGTCACCGGCTCCCGGGTGGTCCGGGTCAGCCGGGACGGCGCGACCGACTGCGGGCCGAGCGATGTCTGGGCCGACGGAGTGTCGCTGGACGAACTGGCCAGGCCGCGCTTTACCCTGCACGCGATGGACGCACGACGCGCTTCGGGGCCCGCCGAGGCCGAGGTGCGGCTCGGTGTGCACGGCGACCACCAGGTCACCAACGCGCTGTGCGCCGCCGCGGTCGCGCTGCAGTGCGGCGCCACCGTCGAGCAGGTGGCCGCCGCGCTGGCCGCGGCGGGGCCGGTGTCCCGGCACCGCATGCAGGTGACCACCCGCGCCGACGGTGTCACGGTGATCGACGACGCCTACAACGCCAACCCCGACTCGATGCGCGCCGGGCTGCAGGCGCTGGCCTGGATCGCCCACCAGACCGAGCGGCCGCGCCGCAGCTGGGCGGTGCTCGGCGAGATGGCCGAGCTCGGCGCGGACGCGATAACCGAGCACGATCGCGTCGGCCGGCTGGCGGTGCGCTTAGATGTGTCACGACTCGTTGTCGTGGGAACCGGGAGGTCGATGAGCGCCATGCACCACGGGGCGGTCCTCGAAGGGGGGTGGGGCGCCGGAACCGATAGGGGGGCCGCCAGCGTGCCCGACGCCGATGCCGCGCTGGCGCTGCTGCGCGCCGAGCTGCGGCCCGGCGACGTGGTCCTGGTCAAGGCGTCCAACGCCGCCGGCCTCGGGGCGCTGGCCGACGCGCTGGCCACCGAGAGCGACGGCCGATGAGACAGATCCTCATCGCCGTCGCCATCGCGCTGACCGTGTCCATCCTGTTGACCCCCGTGCTGATCCGGCTGTTCACCAAGCAGGGATTCGGCCATCAGATCCGCGAGGACGGACCGCCCAGCCACCGCACGAAGCGCGGCACGCCGTCGATGGGTGGTGTCGCGATCCTGGCCGGCATCTGGGCGGGCTACCTGGGCACGCACCTCGCGGGGCTGGCGTTCGACGGCGAGGGCGTCTCCGCGTCGGGCCTGCTGGTGCTGGGGCTGGCCACCGTGTTGGGCGCCGTCGGGTTCGTCGACGACCTGATCAAGATCCGCCGGTCGCGCAACCTCGGGCTGAACAAGACGGCCAAGACGGTCGGGCAGATCGCGGCCGCCGTGCTGTTCGGCGTGCTCGTGCTGCAGTTCCACAACGCCAACGGCCTGACGCCGGGCAGCGCGGACCTGTCCTACGTGCGGGAGATCGCCACCGTCACGCTGGCTCCCGGGCTGTTCGTGCTGTTCTGCGTCGTCATCGTCAGCGCGTGGTCCAACGCGGTCAACTTCACCGACGGCCTGGACGGGCTGGCGGCCGGCGCCATGGCTATGGTCACCGCCGCCTACGTGTTGATCACCTTCTGGCAGTACCGCAACGCGTGCGTCACCGCGCCGGGCCTGGGCTGCTACAACGTGCGCGACCCGCTGGACCTGGCGCTCATCGCGGCCGCCACCGCCGGCGCCTGCATCGGCTTTTTGTGGTGGAACGCCGCGCCCGCCAAGATCTTCATGGGCGACACCGGGTCGCTGGCGCTGGGCGGCATCATCGCGGGCCTGTCGGTCACCAGCCGCACCGAGATCCTCGCCGTCGTGCTGGGTTCGCTGTTCGTCGCCGAAGTCACCTCGGTGGTGCTGCAGATCCTGGCCTTCCGCACCACCGGGCGCCGGGTGTTCCGGATGGCGCCCTTCCACCACCACTTCGAGCTGATCGGCTGGGCCGAAACCACGGTGATCATCCGCTTCTGGCTGCTCACCGCGATCACCTGCGGCCTGGGCGTCGCCCTGTTCTACGGTGAGTGGCTGGCCGCGATCGGTGCCTGACCTGCTCGAGCCACTGGCCCCCGGCGCGCCCGTGCTGGTGGCCGGCGGCGGCGTCACGGGCAGGGCGGTGCTGGCGGCCCTCACCCGACTCGGCGCGGCCCCGACCCTGTGCGACGACGACCCGGCCACGCTGCGCCGGTACGCCGACACCGGGGTCGCGACCGAGACCGCGGCGGCGGCCGCGCCGCGGATCTCCCGCTACGCGCTGGTGATCACCAGCCCCGGCTTCTCACCGGCCACCCCGTTGCTGGCCGCCGCGGCGGCGGCAGGCGTGCCCATCTGGGGCGACGTGGAGCTGGCCTGGCGGCTCGACGCCGCGGGCCACTACGGCCCGCCGCGCCGCTGGCTGGCGGTGACCGGCACCAACGGCAAGACGACGACGACGTCGATGCTGCACGCCATGCTGACCGCCTGGGGCCGGCGCAGCCTGCTGTGCGGCAACATCGGCAGCCCCGTTCTCGATGTCTTGAACGAGCCCGCCGACCTGCTGGCCGTCGAGCTGTCCAGCTTCCAGCTGCACTGGGCGCCCTCGCTGCGACCCGAGGCCGGCGTCGTGCTCAACATCGCCGAAGACCACCTGGACTGGCACGCCACGATGGCCGAATACACCGCGGCGAAGGCCCGGGTCCTCAACGGCCGGGTCGCAGTGGTCGGGCTCGACGACGCCCGGGCCGCGGCGTTGCTGGACGCCGCGGCGGCGCCGGTGCGCGTCGGCTTCCGGCTCGGCGAACCGGCCGCGGGCGAGCTCGGCGTGCGCGACGGCCAACTGGTGGACCGCGCCTTTGCCGACGACCTGGCGCTTCTGCCGGCCGAAACGATCCCGGTGCCCGGCCCGGTGGGCGTGCTCGACGCGCTGGCCGCGGCGGCGCTGGCCCGCAGCGTCGGTGTGCCCGCCGACGCGATCGCGAGCGCGATCGCGTCGTTTCGGGTGGGCCGGCATCGCGCCGAGGTGGTGGCCGTCGCCGGCGGGATCACCTACGTCGACGACTCCAAGGCCACCAACCCGCACGCCGCCGAGGCGTCGGTGCTGGCCTATCCGCGCGTGGTGTGGCTGGCCGGCGGTTTGCTGAAGGGCGCATCCCTGGACGCCGAGGTCGCCAGGATCGCGTCCAGGCTGGTCGGCGCCGTGCTCATCGGCCGCGATCGCGCAGAGGTTGCAGAGGCGTTATCGCGACACGCGCCGGATGTCCCCGTCGTCCAGGTTGTGACAGGCGAGGATGCTGGTATGGATGCGACTGCTGTGGTTTCTGGTGCAGATGTGGCAGAAGTGAGACCTGCAGGCGGGAATGTCGGCGCTCGCGTCATGGCCGCGGCCGTAGCGGCGGCCCGGGACCTGGCACGGCCGGGTGACACCGTGCTGCTGGCACCGGCCGGCGCGTCGTTCGACCAGTTCGCCGGCTACTCCGACCGTGGCGACGCGTTCGCGGCCGCGGTGCGTGCGGCAATCCGGTAGGCGGGCGTGCGTCACGCGCTGACCCGGTCGCTGCGCCGGGGCAAGGGAAGCAAGGAAGCCGACGGGGCGGCTCGGCCGGACGCCGAGGACGCTACGGATGCCATGGGTGCCATGGGTGCCATGGACGACACGGACACGACGGAGTCCATGGACGCCGTCGAGGTGTCCGAGACCAACGCCCCGGGGGCGCTGGCGGGGGCGAAGGCCCAGTTCATGGCCCTACCGGGCGGCCTGCGCGGCCGGTTCGGCGCCTGGCTGGGCCGGCCCATGACGTCCTTTCACCTGATCATCGCGATCGCCGGGTTGCTCACCACGCTCGGCCTGATCATGGTGCTGTCGGCCTCCGGGGTGCGCTCCTACGACACCGACGGGTCGGCGTGGGTGATCTTCGGCAAGCAGGTCCTGTGGACGGTGATCGGGCTCATCGGGGCCTATGCCGCGGTGCGGATGTCGGTGCGGTTCATCCGGCGCGTCGCCTTCACCGGATACATCGTCACCATCATCCTGCTGGTGTTGGTCCTCGTTCCCGGGATCGGCAACCTGGCCAACGGCTCGCGCAAGTGGTTCGTGATCGCCGGCTTCTCGATGCAGCCCTCCGAGCTGGCGAAAATCGCGTTCGCCATCTGGGGCGCCCACCTGCTGGCGGCCCGCCGCATGGAGCGGGCCTCCCTGCGCGAGATGCTGGTTCCGCTGGTCCCGGCCGCCGTCATCGCGCTGGCGCTCATCGTCGCCCAGCCGGACCTCGGCCAGACGGTGTCGCTGGGCATCATCCTGCTGGCCCTGCTGTGGTACGCCGGGCTGCCGCTGCGGGTCTTCGTCACCTCGCTGCTGGCCGTCTTCGTCGCCGGCGCCATCCTGGCGATGTCCGCCGGCTACCGCTCGGATCGGGTGCGGTCCTGGATCAACCCCGAGAACGACCCGCAGGACACCGGCTACCAGGCCCGGCAGGCCAAGTTCGCGCTGGCCCACGGCGGCGTCTTCGGCGACGGCCTCGGCCAGGGCGTCGCCAAGTGGAACTACCTGCCCAACGCGCACAACGACTTCATCTTCGCGATCATCGGCGAGGAGCTGGGCTTCGTTGGCGCGTTCGGGCTGCTGGTCCTGTTCGGGCTGTTCGCCTACACCGGGATGCGGATCGCGCGCCGGTCGGCGGACCCGTTCCTGCGGCTGCTGACCGCCACCACGACCATGTGGATCCTCGGGCAGGCGTTCATCAACATCGGCTATGTGATCGGCGTGCTGCCGGTTACCGGCCTGCAGCTGCCGCTCATCTCCGCTGGCGGAACATCCACGGCCGCAACGCTTTTCATGATAGGCATCATGGCCAACGCGGCCCGTCACGAACCGGAGGCGGTGGCCGCGCTGCGGGCCGGCCGCGACGACAAGATGAACCGGCTGCTGCGGCTGCCGCTGCCCCTTCCGTACGCGCCGAGTCGCCTCGAGGCGTTCCGCGACCGCAAGCGGGTGGGCCCGAAGCAGGGCACGGCGGGCGCGCCCCCGAAAGGCCGCCAGGCGCCCGCCCGAAAGCCCGCCCGCCCGGCCCGCCAGTCCGGGGGTACCGCCCGCTCACGGGGGCGGGGGCCCGTCCCGCGTGCGGGGGAGCATCATGTATCTGGCCAGCGCCATGCCAGCCAGGGCGCCGGCCAGCGTCCGACACGGCGAGCTCGCGCACTGGAAGGTCAGCGTTACGGGTGAACGGGGCCATCAAAGAGCCGGCCGGCGGGCTGGGGGCAAGCCCCTCGCCCGCCGGTGCCGCTTCGTCGTCCCGTGATTCCCTGTCGGTCGTGCTCGCCGGCGGCGGCACGGCCGGCCACGTGGAGCCGGCCATGGCCGTCGCGGACGCGCTGAGCGCCCTCGATCCGCGGGTCCGGATCACCGCGCTGGGCACCCGGCGGGGGCTCGAGACCAGGCTGGTGCCCGAGCGCGGCTATCACCTGGAGCTGATCACGCCGGTGCCGCTGCCGCGCAAGCTCAGCGGCGACCTGGCAAGGCTGCCGCCGCGGGTGTGGCGCGCCGTCCGGGAGACCCGCGCCGTGCTCGACGCCGTCGACGCCGACGTCGTGATCGGCTTCGGCGGGTACGTGGCGGTGCCGGCGTACCTGGCCGCGCGCGGTTTCCGGCTGCGGCGTTCGCGGCGCCGCGTCCCGGTGGTGATCCACGAGGCCAACGCGCGCGCCGGGCTGGCCAACCGCGTCGGCGCCCGCGGCGCGGTCCGGGTGCTCGCGGCGGTGCCGGACTGCGGGCTGCCGCGCGCCGAGGTGGTCGGCGTGCCGGTCCGGGCGGCCATCACCGCGCTGGACCGCGCGGCGTTGCGCGCCGACGCGCGCAAGCACTTCGGCTTCGCCGCCGACGCGCGGGTGCTGCTGGTGTTCGGCGGTTCGCAGGGCGCGGTCTCGCTCAACCGCGCGGTCTCCGGGGCCGCCGCCGACCTGGCCGCCGCGGGCGTGGCCGTGCTGCACGCGCACGGACCCAAGAACACCCTCGAGCTGCGCGAGCCCGAGCGGGGCGATCCGCCCTACGTCGCGGTGCCCTACCTGGACCGGATGGACCTGGCCTACGCCGCCGCCGACCTGGTGATCTGCCGCTCGGGGGCGATGACGGTCGCCGAGGTGTCGGCCGTCGGGCTGCCGGCCGTCTACGTGCCGCTGCCGATCGGCAACGGCGAGCAGCGGCTCAACGCGCTGCCGGTGGTCAACGCCGGCGGCGGCATGCTGGTGAGCGACGCCGACCTGACGCCGGCCGTGGTCGCCGAGCGGGTGGCCGGGCTGCTGACGGACCCGCCGCGGCTGGCGGCGATGACGGCGGCCGCCGCGCGGGTGGGACATCGCGACGCGGCGCGCCAGGTGGCGCAGGCGGCGCTGGACGTCGCGCGCAAGGCGGTCGCGGCGGGGGGACCACGGTGACCGCCGGGCAGCTGCCGCCCGAGCTGCGGCGGGTGCACATGGTGGGCATCGGGGGAGCCGGCATGTCGGGCATCGCCCGCATCCTGCTGGACCGGGGCGGGCTGGTATCCGGATCCGACGCCAAGGAATCCCGCGGCCTGCACGCGCTGCGCGCCCGGGGCGCGCTGATCCGCGTCGGGCACGACGCGTCGTCGCTGGACCTGCTGCCCGGCGGCCCCACCGCGGTCATCACCACCCACGCCGCCATCCCGAAGACCAACCCCGAGCTCGTCGAGGCGCGGCGGCGCGGCATCCCGGTGATCCTGCGCCCGGCCGTGCTGGCCAGGCTGATGGACGGGCGCACCACGCTGATGGTCACCGGCACGCACGGCAAGACGACGACGACGTCGATGCTGATCGTGGCCCTGCAGCACTGCGGGCGCGACCCGTCCTTCGCGGTCGGCGGGGAACTCGGCGAGGCCGGCACCAACGCCCACCACGGCAGCGGCGACTGCTTCGTCGCCGAGGCCGACGAAAGCGACGGCTCGCTGCTCGAGTACACCCCCAACGTCGCGGTGGTCACCAACATCGAGACCGACCACCTCGACTTCTACGGCAGCGTCGACGCCTACGTCGGGGTGTTCGACTCGTTCGTCGAGCGGCTCGCGCCCGGGGGAGCGCTCGTCGTGTGCGCCGACGACCCCGGGGCGGCCGCGCTGGCCCGACGCACCGCCGAGCTGGGCATCCGGGTGCTGCGCTACGGCTCCGCCGGTGAAGGCTCCCCCGCGAGCGGGCGGTACCCCCAGGCCGGCACGCTGGTGTCCTGGGAGCAGCACGGCACCGAGGCCGTCGCGCACATTCACCTGGCCGGCGAGCCCCACCCGCGCGTGATGCGGCTGTCGGTGCCCGGACGGCACATGGCGCTCAACGCCCTGGGCGCGCTGCTGGCGGCCGTCGAGATCGGCGCCTCGGCCGATGTGGTGCTCGACGGGCTGGCTGGCTTCGAGGGCGTGCGCCGCCGGTTCGAACTGGTCGGCACCTCGGGAGTCGGCCAGGCGTCCGTGCGGGTGTTCGACGACTACGCCCACCATCCCACCGAGATCAGCGCCACCCTGGCGGCGGTCCGCACGGCCCTCGAGCAGAGCGGCACGGGCCGCTGCATCGTGGTGTTCCAGCCCCATTTGTATTCGCGGACAAAGGCTTTCGCCGCCGAGTTCGGTCACGCGCTCAACGCCGCCGACGAGGTGTTCGTGCTCGACGTGTACGGCGCGCGCGAACAACCCCTCGCCGGCGTCAGCGGGGCCAGCGTCGCCGAGCACGTCAGCGTGCCGGTGCGCTACGTCCCGGACTTCTCCGCGGTGGCCCACGAGGTGGCCGCGGCCGCCCGCCCCGGCGACGTCGTCGTGACGATGGGTGCGGGCGACGTGACCCTGCTCGGGCCGGAGATCGTGACCGCGCTGCGGGCGCGGGCCAACCGCAGCGCGCCCGGGCGGCCGGGGGTGCTGCAATGACCGAGCCGAACGACGGCCCGACCGGCCTGGCCGCGGAGAACGCCGCACCCACCGAACCGCTCGCCGTCGAATCCGAGGATGGCCAGGAGCAGCCCGATCACGCCGAATTCGAGGGGCCGCGCCGGCGGGCCCGCCGTGAGCGGGCCGAGCGCCGCGCCGCGCAGGCGCGCGCCAGGGCCATCGAGGAGGCGCGCCGCGAGGCCAAACGCCGGGCCAGCGGGCGCATCGCCAACCCGCCGAAACCCGTTGCGCGCGGCGTGGTGCGCGGCTTGAAGATGCTGCTCGCCAGCGTGCTGCTGGCCCTCGTCGGGGTCGGGCTCGGGTTCGTTTTGTATTTCACGCCGGCGATGTCGGCGCGCAACATCGTCGTCACCGGGACCGGGGCGGTCACCCGCGAGGAGGTCCTCGACGCGGCGCGGGTGCGGCCGGGGACGCCGCTGCTGCAGATCAACACCAACCAGGTCGCCGACCGGGTCGCGGCGATCCGGCGAGTGGCCAGCGCGCGGGTGCAACGTCAGTACCCGTCGGCCCTGCGGATCACGATCGTCGAACGGGTTCCGTTGGCGGTGAAGGATTTTCCGGACGGCCCGCACCTCTTCGACCGCGACGGCGTCGACTTCGCGACCGGGCCGCCGCCGCCGGCGCTGCCTTACATCGACGTCGCCGATCCCGGGCCGACCGACCCGCCGACCCAGGCCGCGCTGCAGGTGCTGACCGCGCTGCGCCCCGAGGTCGCGGGCCTGGTGGGGCGGATCGCGGCGCCGTCGGTCGCGTCGATCACCCTGACGCTCACCGATGGGCGGATGGTGATCTGGGGGACCACCGATCGCACCGAGGAGAAGGCCGGAAAGCTGGCCGCGCTGCTGACGCGGCCCGGCACGACCTACGACGTGTCCAGCCCCGACCTGCCGACCGTGAAGTAGCGGCGGGAAACCGGGCGCGCCCCGCCGCGAGCGTCACGCCAGCGTGGCTCCCGACGCCGAGCGCCACGCTGGCGTGACGCTCGCGGGCCGTGGCGAGCGGCAGCCCGCCGGACGGCCGTGCCCAAAATTGACCAAAATTTGCGCGCCACGCCTCGGCGCGCCTGCGGGGCTGGGGCGCGTCGTAGCCATACCGTTCTGGTTGCGCGGAACTACTTGACATAACTCTAAGCCTATGGTTGAGGTTGAGGGTTTGCCAGGCGGACACACCGAGTCCCACCAGGGAGGAAGACGAATGATGACCCCCCCGCACAACTACTTGGCCGTCATCAAGGTTGTGGGTATCGGTGGCGGCGGCGTCAACGCCGTCAACCGGATGATCGAACAGGGCCTCAAGGGCGTGGAGTTCATCGCGATCAACACCGACGCGCAGGCGCTGTTGATGAGCGATGCCGACGTCAAGCTCGACGTCGGCCGCGACTCCACCCGCGGATTGGGCGCCGGCGCCGACCCGGAGGTCGGGCGCAAGGCCGCCGAGGACGCCAAGGACGAGATCGAGGAGCTGCTGCGCGGGGCCGACATGGTGTTCGTCACCGCCGGCGAGGGCGGCGGGACCGGCACCGGCGGGGCGCCCGTCGTCGCCAGCATCGCCCGCAAGCTGGGCGCGTTGACCGTCGGCGTGGTCACCCGGCCGTTCTCCTTCGAGGGCAAGCGGCGCAGCAACCAGGCCGAAAACGGCATCAACTCGCTGCGGGAGAGCTGCGACACGCTGATCGTGATCCCCAACGACCGGCTGCTGCAGATGGGCGACGCCGCGGTGTCGCTGATGGACGCGTTCCGCAGCGCCGACGAGGTGCTGCTCAACGGTGTGCAGGGCATCACCGACCTGATCACCACGCCGGGGCTGATCAACGTCGACTTCGCCGACGTCAAGGGCATCATGTCCGGCGCCGGCACCGCGCTGATGGGCATCGGCTCGGCGCGCGGCGAGGGACGCTCGCTCAAGGCCGCCGAGATCGCGATCAACTCCCCGCTGCTGGAGGCGTCGATGGAGGGCGCGCAGGGCGTGCTGATGTCGATCGCCGGCGGCAGCGACCTGGGCCTGTTCGAGATCAACGAGGCGGCCTCGCTGGTGCAGGACGCCGCCCATCAGGACGCCAACATCATCTTCGGCACGGTCATCGACGACTCGCTCGGCGACGAGGTGCGCGTCACGGTCATCGCGGCGGGCTTCGACGCCGCCGGCCCCGGCCGCAAGCCGGTCATCGGTGGCTCCGCCGGGGAGAAGGCCGGCGCGCACAGGATCGAGTCGGCGAAGGCCGGCAAGCTCAGCTCCACGCTGTTCGAGCCCGTCGACGCCGTCAGCGTGCCGATCCACACCAACGGCTCGACGTTGAACATCGGCGGAGACGACGACGACGTCGACGTGCCGCCGTTCATGCGCCGCTGACCCCCTCCCTTCTTCCTCGCGAGCGTGCGTGTTTGTACACGACACACCGATCACGGGCGTACATCTGCGCACCCTCGGCAAGAGCGGCGACCGGATACTGGTGACATGAGCGCGCGCATCCGACGGGTGACCACCACCCGCGCGGGCGGCGTGTCCAAACCGCCGTTCGACACCTTCAACCTCGGCGACCACGTCGGTGACGACCCGGCGGCGGTGGCCGCCAACCGGGCCCGGCTGGCCGCCGCCATCGGCCTCGGCGCCGACCGGGTGGTGTGGATGAACCAGGTCCACGGCGACCGGGTCGAGGCGGTCGACGGGCCACGGGACACCGCGGTCGACGGCGCCGACGCGCTGGTGACCACCACACCGCGGCTGGCGCTGGCGGTGGTGACCGCCGACTGCGTGCCCGTGCTGCTGGCCGACGCGCGCGCCGGGGTGGCCGCGGCGGTGCACGCCGGGCGCGTCGGCGCGCAAAGGGGCGTGGTGGCCCGCGCGGTGGAGGCGATGCTGAAGCTGGGCGCGCGGGCCGGCGACATCTCGGCGCTGCTCGGCCCGGCGGTCAGCGGTGCCCACTACGAAGTGCCCGCGGCGATGGCCGACGAGGTCGAGGCGGCGTTGCCGGGTAGCCGCACCACCACCGCTGCCGGCACCCCCGGACTGGACCTCCGGGCCGGAATCGCTTGCCAGCTAAGGGATTTAGGTGTCGCGTCGATCGACATCGATCCGCGCTGCACGGTGGCCGACCCGACGCTGTTCAGTCATCGCCGCGACGCGCCGACCGGGCGGCTGGCGTCGCTGGTCTGGATGGAGTGACCGCCATGGCGGTGGACATGCCAGCCGACGCGAACCGCGAATCGGAATTGACACGCGCGTTGGCCGTTGTGCGATCGCGGCTTGCCGCGGCCGCCGAAGCGGCGGGCCGCAATGTCGGCGAAATTGAACTTCTCCCGATTACCAAATTCTTTCCAGCAACCGACGTTGCGATTTTGTCCCGATTGGGTTGTCGGAGCGTTGGCGAATCCCGCGACCAGGAAGCGACGGCGAAGGTGGCGGAAGTCGCCCGGTTGGCAAGCAGTTCCTCGCGGGCGGACTTGCGGGATATGCACTGGCACATGGTGGGCCGGATTCAGCGAAACAAGGCGCGGTCGCTGGCCCACTGGGCGCACACCGCCCACTCGATCGACAGCCCCCGGCTGGTGACCGCGCTCGATCGGGCGGTATCGGCGGCCCTGGCCGAGGGCCGCCGGCAGCACCCGCTGCGCGTCTACGTCGAGGTCAGCCTCGACGGCGACGTGTCCCGCGGCGGCGTCGACGTCACCGCGCCCGGCGCGGTCGACCAGCTCTGCGCGCGGGTCGAGGAGTCGAAAAGCCTGGAACTGGCCGGGCTGATGGGCATCCCGCCGCTGGACTGGGACCCCGACGCGGCCTTCGACCGGCTGCAATCGGAGCACCGCCGGGTGCTCGAATCGCACCCGAACGCCGTGGGATTGTCCGCCGGGATGTCCAGCGATTTCGAAATTGCCGTCAAACATGGTTCGACATGTGTGCGTGTCGGTACCGCGCTATTGGGCCCGAGGCGGTTACCGTCACCGTGAGTAGTCACTGTAGTCACACCTTCATCACGGACACCACAACTCCCAGAGGTTAGAAGGGGTTACGCATGAGCACACTGCATAAGGTCAAGGCCTACTTCGGTATGGCTCCGATGGAGGACTACGACGACGAGTACTACGACGACCGCGCTCCCTCCCGCGGCTTCCCGCGTCCCCGGTTCGATGACGGGTACGGCCGCTACGACGGGCGCGACTACGAGGATCTCCGGGACCCACGCGAGCCCGCCGACTACCCGCCCGGTGGCTACCGCGGCGGCTACGGCGACGAGTCCCGCTACAGCCCCGTCCATCCCCGCGAGTTCGACCGGCCCGACATGGGCCGCCAGCGGTTCGGGTCGTGGCTGCGGAATTCCACCCGCGGGGCGCTGGCGATGGACCCACGCCGGATGGCGATGCTGTTCGACGAGGGCAGCCCGCTGTCCAAGATCACCACGCTGCGGCCCAAGGACTACAGCGAGGCGCGCACCATCGGCGAGCGGTTCCGCGACGGGACCCCGGTCATCATGGACCTGGTGTCGATGGACAACGCCGACGCGAAGCGACTGGTCGACTTCGCGGCCGGCCTGGCCTTCGCCCTGCGCGGCTCGTTCGACAAGGTCGCGACCAAGGTGTTCTTGCTGTCGCCCGCCGACGTCGACGTCTCGCCGGAAGAGCGTCGCCGGATCGCCGAAACCGGTTTCTACGCATACCAATAGACCCATCCGTCCCGCGGGATGGCGGGACGGGCATCCGCGCGCACCGTGGAGTCGGTACGCTGGCGAGTGCCGCGCGGATGCGCGCCGCTTGACATCAAATCGGTAAGGTCGGGGCTTGTAGAGTTGGTGCTGTTCTTTCAGATCCTTGGGTTCGCGCTGTTCATCTTCTGGCTGCTGCTCATCGCTCGGGTCGTCGTCGAGTTCATCCGCTCGTTCAGCCGCGACTGGCGCCCCACCGGCATCACCGTGGTGATCCTGGAGATCATCATGTCGATCACCGACCCCCCGGTGAAGCTGCTGCGGCGGCTGATCCCTCAACTCACCATCGGCGCGGTCCGCTTCGACCTGTCGATCATGGTGCTGCTGCTGGTCGCGTTCATCGGCATGCAACTGGCATTCGGCGCCGCGCGGGTGTGAGCCACGCCGCGACGACCGCGCCCGAAGCCGGGAGACGGTTCGGCCACGTTTTAGCCTCGGTTCGGTGGTCGCGATTCAAAAATTTTAAGGATTCGGATTTATTGGTCTCAATGTGTGAAATTGGATCTTATTTATTGGGCTAATGGCTACCGCCGGGTCTGGTGTGACAGGATGGACGCCAGTTGCACGACGGCAACCACTCCGTTCTACACTTTTCAGATCGTTTGACAGGAACTCGAGGGGACGAACAATGCCGCTTACACCCGCCGACGTCCACAATGTGGCGTTCAGTAAGCCGCCGATCGGCAAGCGCGGTTACAACGAAGACGAGGTCGACGCCTTCCTCGACCTGGTGGAGAACGAGTTGACCCGGCTCATCGAAGAGAACTCCGACCTGCGCCAACGGATCGAGGAGCTGGACCGCGAGCTGGCCGCCGGTGGCGGCGGCGGTACCGCCGCCGCTCAGCCCACTCAGGCGATTCCCACCTTCGAGCCCGAACCGGAACCGGCCAAGCCGGCGCCTGCCGCGGCCGTGGCCGCGGCCGCCACGGGAACCAACGAGGAACAGGCCCTGAAGGCGGCCCGCGTCCTGGGCCTGGCCCAAGACACCGCAGACCGGCTCACCAGCACCGCCAAGGCGGAATCTGAGAAGATGTTGGCCGATGCCCGCGCCAACGCCGACCAGATCCTCAGCGAGGCCCGTCACACCGCCGAGACCACGGTCACCGAGGCCCGGCAGCGCGCCGACGCGATGCTGGCCGACGCCCAGAGCCGCTCGGAGACCCAGCTGCGCCAGGCCCAGGAGAAGGCCGACGCGCTGCAGGCCGACGCGGAGCGCAAGCATTCCGAGATCATGGGAACCATCAACCAGCAGCGCACCGTGCTGGAAGGCCGCCTCGAGCAGCTGCGTACCTTTGAGCGCGAGTACCGCACCCGGCTCAAGACGTACCTGGAATCCCAGCTCGAAGAACTCGGCCAGCGGGGATCGGCGGCACCCGTCGACTCCAGCGCCGACGCCGGTGGATTCGATCAATTCAATCGGGGTAATAACTAGCCGGAAACCGTGCCGGACGCTCGCCAAGCTCCGGGTCGGCACACTGAATTGCACTGGACCTGGCAGTCCCGCTCGTTGGCTGGAGGATGACCGATGTTGATCATTGCGCTGGTACTGGCCCTGATCGGGCTCGTCGCCCTGGTGTTCGCGGTCGTCACCAGCAACGAGCTGGTGGCGTGGGTCTGCATCGGCGCCAGCGTGCTGGGCGTGGTGTTGCTGATCATCGACGCGCTGCGGGAACGCCAGCGGCGCGACGTCGACGGCGCGGACCATGAGGACCACGGGGAAGTCGAAGCCGGGGACGACGAGAACGCGCTGGTCGACTATCCCGAGGAGGTCCCGGCCGAGGGCGAACAGCACCCCGGCGCCGAGGACACCACCGTCGACGAGTCGTCGCAGGGCATCGAGACGAGCGAGGAATCGGCGGTACCGGCCGACGCCCACGGCGACGACCGGACCAACTAGCCCCGCCGTTCAGCGGGTCGGCGTAGTCAGCAGTTCGCGGACCTCGTCGTCGCTGACCTGGTGGAAGTCGGCGTAGACCTGTCCGACGGCTTCAAAGCCCGGTGGCATGGTCGCGCACACCACGTCATCGGCCTCCTGCGCGAGCTCGCGGCATGTCGACTCCGGTCCGACGGGCACCGCGACGACGATCGACCGCGGGCCGGCGGCTCGCAGGGCCCGGACGGCGGCCAGCATGCTGGCGCCGGTGGCGATGCCGTCGTCGACCAGGATCACGGTCCTGCCGCGCGGGTCGGCCATCGGGCGCCCGCCCCGATACGCCTGCTCGCGCCGGTTGAGTTCGGCCGTCTCGCTGGCGATCACCTCGCGGACCTGCTCGTCGGTGACCCGCAGGCTGGAAATCACGTTGTCGTTCATCACGACCCCGCCGCCGCTGGCCAACGCGCCCATCGCAAGCTCCGACCAGCGCGGGACGCCGAGCTTGCGGACCAGGAACACGTCCAGCGGGGCGCGCAGCGCCGCGGCGACCTCCCACGCCACGGGGACGCCGCCGCGCGCCAGCCCGAAGACCAGCACGTCGTTTTTTTCGGGGTCCCCGTCGCGGTAGGCCGCCAGCTCCTCGGCCAGCGCGCGGCCGGCTTCACGACGGTCGCGGAACGTGCGCGGCGCCGTTCGCCGCAGGAAGCCGCTCGGTGGGTTCATGGGCATGCTCCAGGCTGTGGGGCTCAACCCAGCCTACGTGCGGCGGCAAGCGGCGGCCGATCCGTGGCGCTTGTGCCGAACCCCGCTCATCGGCAATTGTGAGTCAAACAACGTTGGCGCGAACGGAATTGCACGATCGAGAGGATCCGCGAGATGAGTCGGCGCTTCCGCAACACCTACACGGGCTACAGCATTGGTTGCGCGATCGTGTGGGCCGTCATTCTGGCCACGGTTTCGTCGGCGGCCGACAGCACGACCCGGCACACGTTCATGCTGGTCTTCTGGGGATGGTGGATCGGCTGGCTGTCGGCGACGATCGCCCGAGCCGTGTACCCGCCGCCGAAGCGGCGCGTCGGGCCGTAAAGCGGGTGTCCGAGGGGGGAGTTGTCCACCTGCGACACGAGTTGAGACCTTCCAACTCGGTCGTTGACGGAACGGCCGATGGCCATCGTCATGAGTTTGAGCTGCATATATTGCGTAAATGCGTCCTCTGGTCGACTATATATGTGTGAGTGAGATGACGGCTGTGGCAGGTGCGGAGATCCTGGGGGTTTCGGCGCGGCAGGTCGCGCGGCTTGCCCGTGCGGGGGAGTTGACGGTGACGCGGACGGTTGGCGGTGCGTTGTTGTTGGATGGTGCGTCGGTGCATCGGCTGGCAAACCAGGTCCGCCACAATGGGCGCCCATGGACGCCGGCCACGGCGTGGGCGGCACTCGCGTTGCTCTCCGGTGAGCGTGTGGATTGGCTGGACGCCTCGGCGTTGTCGCGGCTGCGGCATCGGCTGCGGGCTGGCGGCGCGTCGCAGTTGTGTTGGATGACGCGTCGCCGCGCGTCGGTGCTTCGGATGCGTGGGTGGGGCACCGATACCGGGCTGCTGGCCTCGGGAGTCAGTGCATTGCACGATGAGGCGATGTCGCAGCTGTTCGATCTCACGGCTGTCGATGGGCGAGTCGAGGGTTATGTTCGTGCTCGCGATTTGGCCGGCGTGGTCGGCGCGGCCGGGCTTATCGATGACGTGGGGGGTGACGTGATCGTGCGGGTGGTGCCTGAGGATGCCGGCTACGCGGTCGACCACATCGTGACGGCCGCGGTGGCGGTCGACTTGGCCGAGTCGCTGGACACCCGTGAGTCTGCTGCGGGGATCGGTGTCCTGGAGGATCTGCTCGACCGGTTTCGTTCCGGTGACACCGGCCGGCGCGTGTCGGGACGACGGGACCGATGAGTCCGCAGGCCGAGAATCGACCGCTCTGGCAGGTGGATGCCCCGGCCGGCGGATGGCCGTCGCCGTGGCCGCAGCTCGTCGAGATCGCCCACGCCGTCCCCTGCACGCAGTGGACGCTGGTGGGTGGATTGATGGTGCAGCTGCATGCGGTGCGGGCGGGGTTGCCGCTGACCCGCGCCACGCGTGATGTGGACATGATCCTGCACATCGAGACCGGAGCGGCGACATTTGGTGGTGTCCGGCGTGACTTGGAACGCCTCGGATATCGCCTGCGTGAACCCGTCGGCAGCGGGCCGGTACACCGTTTCGTCCGTGGTGCTGGCGACGGCGAGACGGTCGATGTCATGGTGGCCGATCGCCTTCCGCTCAAGCTTCATCCGAAGGTGTTGCAGCGGAAGGTGTTTGCCGTCCCGGGTGGGACTTCGGCGCTGCGCAAGACGGTCAACTGTGAGGTGACTGCCGGCGCGGGCGCCGTCACGCTCAGCATTCCTGACGTGCTGGGCGCGTTGGTGCTCAAAGGCGCTGCCTACCTGGATGACTCGCGTGATCGCGGTCGCCATCTCGATGACGCGGCAGTGCTGGCCTGCGCAGTGACCGATCCGGTTGGTGATCGCGCTCGGATGATTGGCAGCGACCGCAAACGTATCGCCGCGCTGTGGACGATGCTCAGTGATCTTGGCCATCGATCGTGGATAGCTACGGGGACAAACTCACGACGAGGGCACGCAGCACTGCGAGTCCTGAGCGGCGGCTGACAATCCTGGGTGTTATCAGTGCTTCGAGTGTCCTAGCTGTCGGGAGGAGCTCCTCCCGACAAATCGCTGAGTTGGTTGTATCGCGCAAGTACGCGCTCCAGCGCGGATTGGAGACGATCGCGATGTGCGGGCAGCGTAGGGATCACCCGGTGGAGTTCTCGGCCAACTTTCTTCAAGGCTTCGTGCATGGATAGAAGTACGTAGTTGGCGTGCACGCTGGTGGAGACGAGAGCGTCAGTCGCGGCTAGCGCATTGTCGATATCGTCAGTATGGAGTTGGCACACGATCATCAACGCGTCGAGGAGCACGCCGTTTTCGATTGACTCATTGGCTTCCCGCCATAGGAGTACGTGACGAAGGAGTTCCTCAAACTGCCCCGCCTCGTAGAGACGATTCGCGAGATTGTTCTGTATCGCACCGCCAGGATTCGCAGAGGGGTCACTGTCCGCGATGCCGGCGAGTTCGGTCCGCGCTCCGGCTAATAGCGGCGAATTGCGGTGCAGATCGGTGCGATTGAGGTAGCTGAGGGTCTCGGCGGCGATTACGTAGCCGAACCTGCGTTTCGACTCGTCCGCGCTGGCTGTAGCTTCGCGAACCGCGACCAGGAGTGGGTTCACGAGTGTGGAGACCATCTCCGGGGCTGCCTCGCCGATGGATAGATCGCCGATCATGTTGCTGAGAATCTTGGCTCGGATGAGTCGCGCATGTTGCTCATGCAGCCACGGCGCCAGGTCCTGTGTTGCGGCATGACCGAGTTCAAGTGCCTGCTGCAGCCTGCCACGACTCGCTGCGCACGTGCTGAGCTCGGCGCGCAGAAGTGCTTTTGCGTAGGTGAATACACGGAGACTCTGCCTCGACATCGATGATAACGGCTCGTTCTCCGCGATGAGCGCCAGAAGATCATCGGCGTGGACGCGAAGCTGTTCGACTGCGAAGAATTCGCCTTGGTCGCGCAACTTTCCCAGCCACCCGACAAGGAAGTACATGAATACGGTGCACTGGGACTCTAGATAGCCGTGGGGTACAGCGGCCAAGTATGACCGGCGGAGAATGTCGTGTACGAGGGGATGGACCGCAACCGTCTCACTGACGGGTGTGCGGTTACCTTCCCCGTCGTTCACAACTCGCTGAGCGATGGACTGCGTGCGCAACGCAGACAGAACTCCCCGACGAACAGCTTGATCTACCTCGGTTGGTACCGGGAGGTTCGCAAGATCGACGTAGACTGATTCGTCTGTCGCCTGCAGAACGAAGTTGAGTGGCAACAGTTCTGGTGCAAGCAGACAGCCGATCTCCACGACGGCCCGCGCCGACCTGCCGTACACCTGCCCGGTTCGCGTGCCTTTTGCCAAGCTGCGGGCGGCATGCTGGATAGCTGCAAACGCCGTCGACGGGAAGCCGGGCGGTATCGATGCATCGTCGGCGAGCGCTTCCAAATCGCTGAAGTACTGCAAAGCCAACTCGTCGAGTTGACCCTCAGTGTTCTTGAAGTAGATCGCAGACATGCTCACAGCCAAGGGCACCAGACCCAAACGGACAACAATCTCGCGGATCGAATCGCGGGCACGGTCGAGATCTGCGGGCCCGATATCCGCATACGCTGCAAAGCAATCGATGGCTTCATCTTCGGTGAACTCAGCCACTTCGATAACCGGAGCAGTTGGCCACCAGTTGAGACTGTTATTGGATGCGACGATAATCGAGCCGTAACCTCGCGACGGGATGTATTCCTCGATATCTGTGCGGTTTTGGAGTCCATCGAAGATGAGCAACCAAGGGCCCGGGTGGCGGCCGAGGATGCCGGCGAACACCGGCCCGATTGTCGTGCCACCTGGGACGGTCTCGTTCAACTGCTCAATCAGATTGCGGATCTGCGGTTCGATGAAGTCAACGTCGCGACAGTCGACCCAACATATGAACGCGTACGAGATGGCTTCAATATGGCAATAGTCCGATGCAAGAACGGTTTTCCCGTTTCCTGTCCGGCCCGCTAACACCACGCGAGAAGGAGTCGACACTTCCTTCGTAAGGTCGAGATGGCTTTGAATCTCATTGAGGTAGCCCAGCCTGGGAACGGTCGACAGATAGTTGGGGATGTTGGTAATCGGTAAGCCCCAATCAAATCCGCCGGCGACTTGCGCGATCGCTGCGTCCGGCATGACGAGCTTGTCGAGGAGATCGAGGGCGGAAATTCTGCTTGGTTCTGTCCCCGCCGCAGCGCTGAAGATGAAGTCGACAAGGATCGAGACCAGCAGCTGGCAGGTGACGGTGCCTGGCGAGCGTCCACGCTCCACGCGGAAACCTTTGATCAACTCCGTGATTGAGTCGAACAACTCAGCCGTGCTTCGCGAGTCGAAGATGATGCGCGGTTCCGCAGCTCCAACAGGTGCCTGCGGGCCCGACGGCCAGGTGTACTCCGTCCGGCTCGCATAGGTCGTTTGCTCTATCGCCGCGTCGGCCAGGACGGGCGAGAGGGGCTTGTTCGTGAGCAGAATTCTCTCTTCAGCGGGGTGGATCACAAGTCGGTCGAAGACTTCTCCCGCAGCAGCCGGTTGCAGTGGGTGATCATCGGGCTCAGAGGACGACTTCACCTGCACGTTGTGCGATGGCTCGTCGTCGATCTCGACCGCGAAGTCGACTACATCGTCGTCTTTGCCATCGTCCTTCCTATGCAGCGGCTCGATCACCAGCGTCGTGTGCGGTATCAGAGCGAGGTTATTTCGAAGGAAGCCCAAGACGTATTCGGCCGTTACGAGGTACTGGTACCTGAGACCGAAGGCTGCGATACCACCGCCGCCCAACGCGACCATTCTGCTCCCCGTCGTTGTCAGGTACTTGGTCGCCAGACTATCCACCACAGTCCGGCTGAACCTTTACGTCCGCCAGTGTCACCAGGACGCGGCGCATTGAATCGCGGTGAGTCCGGAGACATGTCGAAGCAATTCACGGTCCTCTTGAATCCGTTACTAATCGGCAGGTCTGATCGCCTGCGACCTCGGTGGTCGCAGTGGTGAGTTCTTCGCGGCGGTGCTTTCGCCGCCGGCGTTAGTTGTGGGGGTCCGTGTCGGTGTCGAGTGGACGTAAGCAACCACGAAAAATCCGCTCCGATGCAGTTCGGAGCTGATTTACGGACACTGCCAGCTAACAAGATTGTGTCCGAGGGGGACTTGGCCATCTGCGACACGGGTCGAGACCTTTCAACTGAGTCTGACCTGACCAGTCGAGTTTGCGACGTGAGTCATCGGGCGTGCAGTGGATGCAAGCGTAGCGATCTCTCGTGCTGTTGCAGAGGGGGCGCACCGCTGCCACAACCGTGAGCATGGGCGTAGCTTCCCGAATCAGGGCGCCGACGCCGGTCCTTGATCAGACAAACGGACTTCAGATCGTCCTCGGGAAGGTCCGCCCGTTCCGCCTCGCCGAGGCTCATCTACAGACCTCTAATCATTGCTCAGCATCAGTAATCACTGCTCAGCATCAGGCGGTCTGACGGGTCACGTCGGGTCGGTTCGGGGTCGAAAAGATCAGGAGGTGGGGCCACATCCGTTTACGGACATAGACATGTCGGCTCGGTGAGCTACGAAGAATCATGCATTTGACATGAATTATCTCTGTTGCTAGGAACAGATTATCGCGACCAGCCAGATCACACTCGGAGCGCAAAGCCAGTGTCGAAAAGTGCAAACTATGTCGGGAGCTCGACAAAGATGGTGACGATTCCGATGTGCTACGTGACCCCGGAGGCTTCGCCGCGCCCACACGCCAGCCCAGACAGAGGCTTCTGCGGTGCGGGCAGGAGGTTGTGAAGTGGTTGACGACTTCGATGACGCCGCTGTGGTGGCTGGCACGGCGCAGCGGGTCGGTCGGTTCCGGTTTTTCCTTGATGGCCAGCGCTGGGAGTGGTCAAAGGCGGTTGCCCGGATGCATGGCTATGAGCCGAGAACGGTGACACCGACCACCGAGCTGCTCCTGCTGCACAAACATCCCGACGATCGCCAGCAAGTCACGGCTGTTTTGGATCGGGTGCTGCAGGGGGAGCCCTTTAACAGTCGGCACCGCATCATTGACACGGCCGGGCATACCCGCTTTGTGGTCGTGGTGGGTGACAGCATGGTCGACGAGTCGGGTTCGGTCATCGGCACTTCGGGGTTTTACCTGGATGTCACCACGGGCGATTCGGGAGGACATCACCACGACGATCTCGGAGACGGCGGTTGCGCGGGGGCAGATTAATCAGGCCCACACAGGTGTTCATCGTCGCCTACGGCGCTCGGGCCGCGCGCCTTCGATATCTTGGTGGCTGTTCCCAGGCGACCAACATCAAATTTCGACAATGGCGTGACCCTGCCCGATCGACTGGCCCGAGTCGATCACGCACTGTTCAGCATCGACTTGCACCACCTGCGGCCCGTCCGACGCCTGCAGGGCCGTTCGACGTAGCCAGGTTCTCGGGAGACGACCGCCTACCGGCCCAGGCCGTGCTTTCAGCGCAAACCTGCCCTTACAGCTTGTGGAAGTTTTCCGCTTGTGTTATCAGAAATATATGTCTGCAGCCATCGATCGTTATCCCTGATCGGGAGGTGGAGTCCCAACACCGCAGTAACGGTGAACTGGCGTCGGCAGCGACGGCCTGGGCCGAAGATCTGCCCGCGGCGGCTCGCGCGGCAACAGAGGCTTTTGTTTATTTGATGCGCCAATACCGGGTGCGCCCCTATGACATCGCCACGACTTGTAGTTCACGATTCGCGGATCGCGACGCGCCGCCCGCAGGGCGCTCTCACTTTGAGATCGTGTGCCATTTCGACGTGGCGGCACCATTTTGGCCCTTGACCGCCGACGCCGATCAGGTCTGCGGTTACGCCATTAGCTCCGATGGGCACTGCATCCGGTATGAGCGAACGTCCTTCTCAATAAGCCCGTATGCCTTCGGGTTTATTGAGCAGCGGGCTGAATTCGCCCCCGGCTGCCGAGAAGTGATCCGCCGCGCGACAGCAAGCAACCCTGCCTTCGTGTGCAAGGTGCTGCCTGCCCGCTCCGCTGTTCATGTTATCGCGAAGTATCTGATTGATGCAGCAGTGACACTAATCGAACGCCGCGGGCCCTTGGCGGTCGAGTAAATTATCGGGTGGGGTGCAGTGGGGCCAATGACCAGGCCGATTGGGTCGAGATGTGATCGGACAGCCTTACTTGCCGTCAACTTCTTTATGGCCGACATGTCGGCCGGCATGGGCCCGTTTTTGGTGTGGTGTTGCAGAGTCGTGGTTGGGGCACCGCCGCTACCGGTATGGTGGTCACCCTGGGTGCCATTGTTGGCATGGTCGCGGTCGCACCGGCGGGAGCGCTGGTTGATGCGACCACGCGCAAGCGGGCCTGTGTCGTCGCCGTCGGCGCGTGCACGGTGACGGCCTCTGCGCTGATCCTCTCGGCGCGACAGTTTTGGGTCATCGGTGCTGCGCAGGCCGCCATGTGTATTGCTGGGGTGACGATGGTGGCGTCCGGAATCCGGTGTAAATGAGGCCGATGAAGGTTCTGGCTTCGGTGGTTGATGTGACGCCGTGGCGCTGGCGGTTTCGGTGGTGTTGTTTGGGCAGTCCTGGTTGTGCTGGGGTCGCAGTTGGCGGGGTGGTTGCAGCAGGCTGCGGCGTAGGTCTTGCAGTTGACGCAGCCCCGCGGGGGTCATGGCGAGGCCGCGCCAGCCGCGGGAGGCGCGGTCGAGGACAGCCCAGGCGATGCTGATGCAGCTGGTTTCTCCGGGGAAGCGGCCGATTACCTTTGCGCGGCGCCGTGTTTCACCGAAGGTGCGTTCGATGAAGTTCGAGTGGCGGATGCGGTGATGGTGTTCGGCCGGGAACCTCAGATAGGCGGTCAGGCCTTCGCGATCGGTCAGCACGATCTTCATCGCCGCCGGATACGTGGTGCCGTAACGCTCGGCGAACGCGGTCAGCCGGGCGTCGACGAGCTCGACCAGGCGCGGACCGGGCCCGGTGTTGACCTCGGCGGTGTCAAAGCAGGCCCAGTAGCCGTCGCGGATCTCGGCCTGCATCCCGGCGGGGATCTTGACCAGAATATTGCGTAGCCGGTGGATGAGGCAGCGTTGCCGCAGCGCGGCCGGCAAGACCTGCTCGATCGCGGCAATCAGGCCGGCCGCGCCGTCGGAGATGACCAGCAGCGGGCACCCCAAGCCCCTGTCGCGCAGGTCGGTCAAGAAATCGGCCCAGGCGTCGGTCGACTCGCCGGCACCAGGGGCCAGGCCGACGAAGACGGGTTTGCCGTCGGTGGTGATGCCCCAGCCGGCCAAGACCGGCTCGGCCGGCGAGCCAGGATGTATCCGGAAGAACGACGCATCCAAGAACAGGTAGTCCAGCACCACCTCGTCGAGCCTCCGCGCCGCCCAGCTGTCGTACTCGGTCTTGATCGCCTGGCATACCTCGACACCGTTGATTTCGAGATCGCGGCCTGATCACCGAGCGCGTCGGCCAGGGTGGCCTCCACATCGCGCACCGACAACCCCCGCACGAATGAGGCGATCACCAGCGACTCCAGTGCGTTGGTCTTGGTGACGTGCTTGCCGAACAATCGCGAAGCGAACGCGGTGGTCGTGTCACGCAGCTTAGGCCGCTCCAAAGTGACCGGGCCGGCGGTGGTCTTGACCGTCACCGGCTGATAGCCGTTGCGTGACCCGGGCTGGGCATCCGGTGCCGCGGCGGCGCGCTGGCAGCGCTCCCGGCCCAGGAACTCGGTCACCTCGGCCTCCAGCGCGGCCTGCATCAGCAACTGCGCGCCGAGGCGGGCCACCTCCTCCAAGATGTCGGGCAGCTCACGATCGGAGGCGAACAGCTCGTCGATCTTGGCGCGAACACGATCGGTCGGTGATACTCGTGCAGGCACGGGCGTAGGTCCTTTCACTTCGATGACTTGGCGGTCTCGAAGCAGAACCTACGCCCGGCCCCCTTTTACACCGGCTTTCGGACGCGACCTCGCCCCGACAGTGATTGGCATCACCCTTGGTGTGGTGGGCCAGGCCGGGTTCACCGGCCAGAACGGTCGCGACCAGGCCTGGAATCACGCTGGCAATATGGCCGGTGCTGCGCTGTCGGGGCTGCTGGGCTGGCAGTTCGGGTACCCCGCGGTGTTTTGGTTGGCGGCGGCCGGCCACAGGCAGGTCGGTCAATGGCCGCGTCACGGTGTCGCGATACCTGCCGTCGCGCCCACAGTCCGGACAACGCGGATTCCTCACCACGGGGGTGCAGAAGATCGTGGTCTGGGTGTCGTCGACGGCGGCGTCGGTGATCGTCACCCCCAACTCGATCGTGCGCATGATCGTGTCGGCAACAACAGAGCGCGGGCAGGCATTGGCCTCGCGCAACGGGTCCCCTCGGTGGTGTTGGTGGAGCTTGGTGTAGGAACCCGCATCGTCACCCACCGAGGGCCCGCCTCAGCTCACCGACACGACACCCTTCCCCAGCGTTCCGCTAACCACCGGTGCACGCTCGATCACGAAGAGCCGGTTTGGCCGCGGCGCCAGCTCGTGAGTGGTGCTGGCTAACGCTGATTCGTCTCGCGATCGGTGGTGATCGCGCTCGGCTTTTAGGCACTCAGCAACGGGCCTCGTTGCGGCCGTCGTCGTGTGTGTGGCGGGCGGGGTGTCGGTGACGGTTGGGGTGTGTGGCGGGCGCGTGCACAGCGGGCCATAATTAGCACTCAAGGAATCGAAGTGCTAACGCTTGTGGATGTTGGGAAAGGAGGAAATCCGAGTGCGCAGCATCGATTTCGTGCAGGGTGTGTCGACGCATTCTCGGCCCGATGGTCGGGCCCGGCGGTTGCGGATTGTGCAGGTGGCGCCGCCGTATTTCGACGTTCCGCCGAAGGGCTATGGGGGTGTGGAGGCGGTGCTTGCTGATCTTGTGGATGCTTTGGTTGCTCGTGGGCATGAGGTGACGGTGTTGGGGGCTGGTGAGTCGGGCACGGCGGCGCGGTTTGTGTCGTTGTGGGATCGCACGATTCCGGATCGGCTTGGTGAGCCCTATCCGGAGGTCATGCATGCATTGAAGGTTCGTAACGCCGTCGCGGACCTCGCGGCGGATCAGGGCGTCGATATCGTGCACGATCACACCTTTGCCGGTGTGCTCAACGTGCCCGTCTACCGGGGGCTGGGCTTGACGACGGTGGTGACGGTGCACGGCCCCATTGATGCCGATCTGTACCCGTACTATCGCGGATTGGGTGCAGACGTGGCGTTGGTGGCGATCAGCGATCGCCAGCGCGAATTGGCCCCGGACCTGAATTGGGTTGGGCGCGTGCATAACGCGCTGGAGGTCGAGCAGTGGCCGTTTGAAACCGACAAGGGCGACTATGCGTTGTTCTTGGGCCGTTTCGCCCCGTATAAGGGTGCGCACCTGGCCGTGCAGGCCGCCCACGAGGCGGGCGTGCCGCTGGTGTTGGCGGGCAAGTGCTCGGAAGCGTCGGAGAAGGCCTACTTCGATCAGCGGGTGCGTCCGCTGCTGACCGGCAGCGATCACGTGTTCGGTGAGGCTGACGCGGTCAGCAAGCGCAAGCTGCTCGCCGGTGCGCGGTGTTTACTGTTTCCGGTTCAGTGGGAGGAACCGTTTGGGATCGTGATGATCGAGGCGATGGCCTGTGGCACGCCAGTGGTGGCGTTGCGCGGCGGAGCGGTGGCTGAGGTTCTCATCGATGGAGTCACCGGTGTGATTTGTGAGCAGCCGGCTGAGCTGCCGGCCGCGATCGAGCGGGCGGGCAGTCTTGACCCGCACGCGTGTCGTCGGCATGTCGCGGCGAACTTCGATGTGGCGCAGTTGGGTTCGGGCTACGAGCGGATCTATCGCCGGCTGCTGTACGGCGAAGAGATTACTCGGGCGGCGAGCAACCCGATATCCCGGCGGCGTGAGTCGACGGATGAGATGGTCACCGCATGAGTGACGCGCCCGCGGCGTTCAACACCAGTGCGCCGGCGCGTCTGGGGGCCGGCGCTGACACCGTCACCCTGGTGGAGGGGTCGACGTTTTGCCTGTCCGATTGTCTCGGCGACGTGGTCGCGGGCCGCGCGCATGGGTTGTTCTTCCGCGACGCGCGGGTGT
The DNA here is from genome assembly GCF_010730745.1 of Mycobacterium heidelbergense. NCBI lineage: Bacteria > Bacillati > Actinomycetota > Actinomycetes > Mycobacteriales > Mycobacteriaceae > Mycobacterium > Mycobacterium heidelbergense. The sequence goes on from NZ_AP022615.1 coordinate 4,199,439, forward strand.
TGTCTCGGTGGGAGCTTCGGGTCGACGGCCAGCCGCCCGAACCGCTGTCGGTGCAGCCGTCGGCGGGGTTTGCCGCGCAATTCGTGTTGCGCCGCGCCCCGCGCGGCGGCCAGGCCGACAGCACACTTCTGCTGGTTCGGGAGCGGCTGGTGGCCGACGGGTTGCGCGAGACCATCTCGGTGGAAAACCTCGACCACGAACCCACCGTGGTGGTGTTGCAGTTGCACGTCGACGCCGATTTCGCGGACCTATTCGCCGTCAAGGAGGGCCGCGCGGCGCGCGGTGGCGCCGAGGTGGCCGCCATCGACGGTGAACTGGTGCTGTTGGAGTGGGGCGATCGGGTCCGCGGCCTGCGGGTGACCGCCTCGGGGGAGCCGGTGGTGGCACCGGGGTGGCTGACCTGGCGGGTGGTGGTGGCTGCCGGCCAGCGCTGGCACACCGAGATCCTCGCCGAGCCGACGTGGGCCAACAACACCGTGCGAACCCGATTCCGTCGCGGCGAGAACCTGCAGTCCAGTGCCCCGGCGCGCAAACTGGAGGCCTGGCGGCACACCGCGACCACCGTGGAGGCGGGTCATCGCGTGCTCACCGAGGTGCTGCGGCAAACCGAAAGCGACCTGGGCGCGCTGCTGATGCATGACGAGAGCGGTCAGGGTCGTTCGTTCGTGGCCGCCGGAGCGCCCTGGTTCATGACGTTGTTCGGCCGCGACAGCCTGCTGACCGCGTGGATGGCGTTGCCGCTGGACGTCGGATTGTCGGTGGGCACCTTGCAGCAGCTTGCCGCGGTGCAGGGCCGGCGGGTGGACCTGATCACCGAGGAAGAGCCGGGGCGGATCATGCATGAGATCCGCCGCGGCCCGGCCAGCACCGACGTGCTGGGTGGCGCCGTCTACTACGGGTCGGTCGACGCCACCGTGCTGTTTGTGATGCTGTTGGCCGAAGCGTGGCGGTGGGGCGCCGACCCGTCAGTGGTACGCTCGCTGCTGCCGGCCGCTGATGCGGCGCTGTCGTGGGCCCAGCGTTACGGCGATCGTGATGGTGACGGGTTTATCGAGTACCAGCGCGCCACCGACCGTGGCCTGATCAACCAGGGCTGGAAAGACAGCTTCGATGGCATCAACGACGCCACCGGCCGCACCGCCGAGCCGCCGATCGCGCTGTGCGAGGTGCAGGGCTATCACTACGCGGCCCTGCTGGCGCGCGCCGAGCTGGCCGAGGCATTCGACGACCCCACGGGAGCCGGGCAGCTGCGCGAGCGCGCCCAGGCGTTGCGCACGCGGTTCCTCGAGGCGTTCTGGTTGCCGCAGCGCGGCTGGTACGCGGTGGCCCTGGACCGGCGCAAACAGCCCGTCGATGCGTTGACCAGCAACGTCGCGCACTGCCTATGGACCGGTATCGCCACCGATGAGCACGCCGCAACGCTGGTCAAACACCTGGCATCCGGTGAGATGGATAGCGGGTTCGGGCTGCGCACCCTGGCCACCACGATGGGCGCTTACAACCCGATGAGCTACCACAACGGCGCCATCTGGCCGCACGACACCGCGATCGCGGTGGCCGGGCTGCTGCGCTACCCGCATGTGCGCGAAGCCCACGTCCTAGCCCACCGGTTGGCTAACGGCCTGCTGGATGCCGCCGACGCGTTCGGCACCCGGCTGCCTGAGCTGTACTGCGGATTTCCCCGGTCGCAGTTCGGTTCACCGATCCCGTACCCCACCTCGTGCTCACCGCAAGCCTGGTCCAGCGCCGCGCCGGTCCTGCTGCTCAGATCGTTGCTGGGACTCGAACCGCACGTGCCGGCGCGCCAGATAGCGGTCACACCGCATCTGCCCGAGGCGTGGGGCCGCGTCGTGCTGACCGACCTGCGCCTGGGAGACGCCAGCATCGATCTGGAAGCCGAGGGTGACACGGTCAAAATACATCGGATGCCCGAGGACTGGCAGCTGCTCAGCTCCTCAGCATGACCCAGGTATCGCCGCGCTCGCTCCGTGCGCGGCACCGCCTGATCCGTAATCATCTGATGGTGTGGATTCGCTGCTGCCACAACGCCGCCCCCGACATGCGCACACAGACCCGCAGCGGGTATTGCCCGCCGCGGGTGCCGCAACCAGCGTCCTAGGCGGTTTCTGTGGGTGATTGCACGACTTGGCCTTCGATGACGTGTGGTGCCGCGCCGTGGGCGACCTCGATGCGGCGCGGCTTGGCCCCTTCGGCCAGCGGGATGCTGACGGTGAGCACCCCGTTTTCGTACGTCGCGCTGATCACTGAGGCGTCGATGCCCTCTCCCAGCCACAGATGCCGACGGTATTCGCCGAAGAACCGTTCGGCGGTCAGCCACTGCACCGATTCCTCGGAGCGGGCGGTGCGCCGCGCCGACACCGTCAGGGTGCCGTTGTCCACGCTGACGTCGATCGACCCCGGATCGACCCCGGGCAAATCGGCGGTCAGCACATAGTGGTCGTCGATCTTGCACAAGTCCATCGGCATGAACCGAGGACCGCGGCTCGACCCGACCGGCCCGGCCAGCACGTCACGCACCAGAGCGTCGAAATCAGTGAACGGATCGAAACGCAACACAGCAATCCACCTCCTGTCACACTCGGTGCCCGCCACCCTGGCGGGCAGCAAAATTACTGTGCGCCAACAACTTTAGCGCTCTCACCGGCCCGCTGCCAGACGCCGCCAGGCCCGCCGGCGCGCGGCCCTGCACCGGATACGGGCAACGACCGGTGTGCCAGAGCGGAACTCCATCGCAGCGCCCCGCAGCCCAGCTTTCACCGCCCCGACACGGGACCGGATGGGATGGTGGATGAGAACTGGTCGGGATTAGGGATGTGACGCGGCGGGAAACGGTGTTGTCCCGGAAGGCTTTCTCGGCTTCCCCTCCACCGCACACTGGGTGTCACCTCCATGGCAGTGCCCGCGAGCCCCATGGGGCCCCCGGACCATATCGCCGGGCACGTACCTTCCCCGTGACGGGTTGGATCCCTCGCTCACGTCGCCTCGACGGGGGCAGAGGCCAGTGAGATGTGGTTGCCGGTGCGACGCAGCATGGGCGCGAACCCGAGCCAGATGGCCAGCGATCCCATCGACAATCCGCCAAGCATCACGAAAGCCGCTGAAAAACCAAATATTTGGGCGGTGAACCCGCCGAGCACCGGGCTGAGAGCTCCCCCAAGTCCTTGGGCGGCCATGATCGCGCCTTGGCCGACGTTGATGTGGCCGGTGCCGTCGAGGATGCGGGCCACCAGCCCGGGCACCGCTACGGACAACATGCCCGCCCCGACGCCGTCGAGGATTTGCACCGGTATCACTCCCCAGGTCGTGATGACTCCGGCGGCGACGAGCGCGCGGATGGGTAAGGCGCTGAACGCGATCAGAATGGCTAGCCAGTAGCCATGAGTTTGCACAATCCTCATGGCCGCCAGGGATGCGGGGATCATCACGGCCTGTGCCACCACGACGGTGCTGGCCACGGTGGTGAACGCGTTGGCGTGGGTGGCGACAACGGCTAGCCCGTAGAGCGGCAGCATCGCCGCATTACCCAGCCAAAACAGCATCACGGCGGCGGCCAGCGCCAACAGCGGCCGGGACTTTACCAACACCCGTAGTCGTTTGACCGGGGGCTGCTCGCCGGCCAAGATCTCGCCGCGCGCGACATGATGGTTGATGCGACCGGCGGGGATTCTCAACACCGCGAGGACGGTGACCACCGCAAAGGCTGCGGCAAGCCAGAACACTCCGGCGTATCCGAACACCCAGCCCAGCAGACCTCCAATCGCGGCGCCGGCCATGTTGCCGGCGTGGTTGTACGCCTGATTGCGACCGTTTTGGCTGATAAACCCGGCCTGGCCCACCAGGCCCAGTGTGATGCCAATCACCGCCGGGGCGATCATCGCCCCGGAAACGCACATAACAGACTGCGCGGCGGCGACCACCCAAAACTGCCGCGACGTCAAAATCACCGCCGAAGCCGCCACGGCCGCTAGACCGACTACGATCACACAGGCGCGTTTGCGGGTGGTGGCATCAACCAGCGCCCCCGCGGGCGCCACCGTGCACATGCCGACAATCGCACCCAAGGTGATAACGGTGCCAATCGCCCCGGTGGTCCAGCCGCGGCTCGCGAGCAAGACACCCAGGAACGGGCCCATGCCGGCTTCCATGTCCGCCATGAAAAAATTGACCGCCTGCAGCGCGGCGCGATCCCGGATCGGCACCGTGAGCATCGACGTGGCTTGGCTGGCCATCCCCTGAATACTCAGGCATCGAGTCGGATCTTCGCAATGCGATCGCACCGGTTCACGGCCGGGTGGGAAACGGTAACTTGACCGACCACGGGCGCTTCGCTTTTGGCACATCGGGCACCAGGGGGCCCAGAGCCACAGCATCGCCGGCGGCTTATCCACCAGGCTTTGCCGGTGGAAGTCCTGCCTGTCCAGCGGTAATCCGCAAGCTCGCCAGCGTCCACGCTAACCTGCTCGGCAACGTCGCCCATCCCATCGGCGCCCCGACTAGCGGAGACAGAGATTTCATCCAGTTCCCCCCGACACGGGGCTAGCCGCAGGCTAGCCAGTGGTGCCGGCGTCGCGGTCGTCGTCGGGCCAGGCAACGATGATGGCTTGATCGCTGACGTCGATGGGGTTGGCATCACGCTACAGGGGGTCGGCGAGGTGGTCACGATCGAGGCCGTCCTCGGTATCGGCGTCGACGGGCTGCTGCTGTTCGACGGCGTCGCCGATGGGCACATCGTCGGGCAGTTGACAGTTTTCGACGTTGATCCTCATCGCTGACGGGCTCCCCTTCCTCGAGTCGCCACCAGGTGTTCATTGCCCGGGCCGGTGTGGCGCAGGCGGGCGTTTTCGGACCTGAGGTGGCTGAGGTCGGACTCGAGTTCACCGTTGAGGTCTTGCAACGCCAGGATCTGGGCGATTCCGGCGATGTTGACGCCACCGGCGACCAGGGCACTGATGCGCTGCAGGCGCACCACGTCGTCATCGCTGTAGCGGCGGGTGCCCCGCCGGTCCGTGCCGGGGTGAGCAACCCGCGCCGCTCGTAGAGACGCAGGGTCTGCGGATCCAGACCGGTGAGCTCGGCGGCGACCGAGATCGCGTACACCCCGCGCCCTGGACGTGGCCGCTGGTCGTTGGGCAATGGGCGCTCCCTTTCGGTCGATACTCCGCTCTTGCCTCAACCTAACACCAATGCTATATGAAAGCTATGTTGGCTCGCATAGATCACCCACGGTAATGATCGGGAACGATGGGGCCGCGGTTCACCCTCCCGGCCTGCGTAGCGCTACAGCTGAGCTGGCGGTAATGGTGGGGCAGTCAGGGGTCGGGGGCGGTCGGGCATCGCTTCACGTCGCCATCGGTGCACGCTGGGACGCGCGTCCTATCGCTGCACAACGCGTCGCAGCGCGTAATTTAGGCCATTCACCCGCGGCGGCTCCCGGTTGCCGTCATGGCCCGGGAGCCACCGCATTCACCGTCGGGCAGGTGTCGGGGCGGGCACCCGGCAATGCTGATCCGCAGCACGGCGGGGTTATCTGCGGAGCGCCCCGGCGCGGATTCGCAGGGTTGATGCTCCTCGCTGCCTGGGCGGGCTGGCCCGCGCCGGCTGCTATCGATGCTGTGCCATCGAGCACCACCTCCGCAGGCACCACCTCCGCAGGCACCACCTCCGCAGGCCTTGGAGAACCGGTGAGCAGCACGGCGCACACGGTGCGCGCGGCCATCGGGCACCGCCTGCCCGCAGGCGCGCTGACACGCTCGGGCAAGCGCAGCACCCGATGACCACGGATCTTGTGGGTGACCCGCCAGCCCACACCTTGCGTGCCGACGCCGGCGCTGCGGGCAACACCTCGGGCTCGGGGGCGGCGGTGGACTCACCCGACGACCTGAGCGAGACGCCGGGCACACAACCCCATCGCGTCAATCGTGGTGTCGATGGGGGCCGCGGGGCTGACCCGGCCAGCGGGGGTGTTGACGCCGCCCGGTGCGCAGTGATCAGCGCGATCACCAGCCGCATCAGCGAAAAACGCTTGAGTGCAGCACAAGCCGCCCTCATCTTGGGGCTCACCGGGCCCCGAGTGACCGCTCTGTTCAACGGGTATGTCGACACTTTCAGCCTCGACGAGCTGATCAATCTGCTGCCCGCACTTGAACTGACTATTGAGGTGGTGCCCCAACCGCAGCAATGACTCGTCGCGATCACCTGCCGGCCCGGTGCCGGCGTTGCTCAGCCGCGCCAGGTGATCACACTCCGAATCATCGGGCGCGGCGCAGGCATCGGCGGGCTTGCACGTCGGCCGGCCTGCGACGAGCGTCACAGCGTCCAAGCCACTCCGCAGGGCAACACAGCCCCGGCCTGCCGAACACCCTGAGAGGCACCACGATTCGATGGCTAGTACATGCGATTGCAGCAGCCAAAGCGCACCGGCAGCCGGTGTGGCTGTACGGGCTGCTACCCGCAAGCGTTACGTGCGACACCCAGCAGGGCTTCGTCGCCTGACCCGCGAAACACAGATTGGAGGAACGTGAGCACCGATCACAGCACGCCAGATCCGCGCCGCAGTGCCGACCGGATCCTCGACACCGCCGAGGGCGTACTGATCACGCTGCGCCGATACCACCTCAACCAGGCCTTCATCGAGTTAGCGCGAACATCCAGACGCCACGCGATCCCCCTAACCAGCTTGGCTGATGCGCTGGTCGCCCTGGCCCAAGGCCAATCCACGGCTGACTGCGAAAAGCGCGCGGTGCACATCGCCCGGGCGACGTGGGGCGCACTGCTCGACGGCAACGAGCGCTATCACCCTGCAGAACGCGACGCAGCGCCGTGTGACCTCCGACCAACCCGCTCTGGGCAGCCATCCACCTCGACACGTCGCCACCGGATCGTCGGTGATGTGCGCTGAGCCGCTGCTGACTGAGCTGGGCCAACGGTTCCAGGGCTTGTTGAACGCCGCGCTCACCAAGGGTATCGCTCCCCCCGGTCGATCTGGTCTTGGTCCCCGCACGATGGACGCGGTGGCCGTGGTGGCCTGTGAGCATCCCGAAGCCACCCCCGAACACATTGCCCACGCCTACGACATGTTCTTGACCGAACATGGCACAGGCCACCGTTGAGCGCGGGATTCGCTTGCGCCGCAGGCGTGCTGGGGTTTAGCTTTAGCCGCGCCCGTCGCGGTGTAATCTATCGAGTTCACCGTGCAGGGCAGCGATAGTCTGGTCGCGTTCACGCAGTGCGGCCCTGAGCTCGGCGATCTGGGTGTCCTTGGCAGTCAGCCGGGCCGCAGCGCAGCCACGATGCTGGTTTCGGTCCCCGGCGGTGGTGGGTCGTGGGAACGGCCACGACCGGGCGGTGGGCGTAGATGAGAGCCAGCAGGTCCTCGCGGCGGTAGATGCTCTTGCGTGTTACCCCGGCGCGGCGGGCCACGCTGCTGACGGTGATCGTGGCGTTGTGCTTACGCAGCTCGCGCAGCGCCTTCTCAATTCGGGCGCGCACGGCGTCGCGGCGCTTGATACCAGTAGAGAAAGTTCTCACACCGCTGGTCGGGGGCCGGTGTATGAGCGTTTGCGCGCCTGCTGCCCACGGGAGCTCGCTGTGGCGGCGAGGAGCGAGGAGAGCTCTGGGTTGTCGTGGGACCCCGGGGTCGTGAGGTCCCTTGAGGTGTGGGCTCTGACTGGTCGTAGACGGGCTGGTGTGGCGGCGGACGGAGGGCGAAGCGTAGCGACCGGCGCGGACGGGAGCGCCAGCGGACGGGAGCCCAGGGAGCGGAGCGAAGCCCGCAGGTAATCGTCGCATGGCGTGCTCGCCAGACGTTGCGCTCGGTGTCGCGGCGTCGGCTGTGAGCTGCGCCGTGGCGGAGGGACTCGTAGGCTTGCGGGTGTGAGCGGGGTTCTGGCGCAGCGTGGACGGCGCGAGGCTGAGTCGCGGTTGGCAGGGCAGTCTGGGCGGTTGGCGCATGTGCGCGGCGTGGTGACGGCAGCGCAGCAGTTTGGTCGCCATTTCGATGCAGAGACTGCCGATTGTTTGGTGGCGGCGGCGTGGCTGCACGATATCGGCTATGCGCCGTCGGTGCGCCGGACGGGTTTTCATCCGCTCGATGGAGCGGAGTTTGTTCGATCGGCCGGCTTTGGGGAGCTGGTTGCGTCGTTGGTGGCGTTTCATACCGGAGCGCGTGTGGAGGCATCCGAGCGCGGTCTAGAGGGGTTGTCAGAGTTCAGTGATCCGCCCAGCGACGTCCTGGATGCGTTGACGTTTTGTGATTTGACGACCGGGTCGGACGGGGCACCCGTTTCAGCCGATGATCGATTGAGCGACGTGTTGGCTCGCTATGGGCCTGAGGATCCGGTGCATCGCGCGGTCGATGCGGGCCGCGAGGAGCTGTTAGCCGCTGTCCGGCGAATGCGGGACTGGCTCTAACCGCCCGTGGGTCAGCCGAGATAGGGACTGTCGCGGTGCTGTGAGTAGTGATCGATGCGCAGTCGCATCGAGGGGTGCATATCCAGGGTGGGGATGTCGTCAGGGTGGACCCAGGCGATATCGGTGCTTTCGTGGTCTATGGCCAGATCACCGCCGAGCAGGGTGGTGGTGAAGCACAGGGAGAATTGTTGGCGGACTTCGCCGTCGGTGAACGCCACGACGTGGTGTGGGTTGGTGTAGACGCCGACCAGGGCGGTGACTTCGACGTCGAGACCGGTTTCTTCTTTCACTTCGCGCACGGCGGTGCCTGCGATCGTTTCGCCGATGTTGTGTCCACCGCCGGGGAGCGCCCACAGGGTGTTGTCGCGGCGTTTGATCAACAGAATGCGGCCTTGTTCGTCGGTGACGATGGCCGAGGCGGACGGGACCACGCTGTTGGGCTGGGGAGCTTCGGGGTCGTTGTAGTAGTCGGTGCGCATTGAGGATCAGCCTTTCGTTGGCAGTGGGGTGGCGTTGTCCCAAACGCGGGCAAATGCTTGTTCGAAGGTGGCCCAGAGTCGGGGTTCTTGGTGGCGGGACAGCACGAGGACGGGATTGTTGCGTCCTGGTGAGCCATAGATGTGGAAGTTGATGATCATAGTGTCGTCGACCCGGAAGGTTGATGTGTATAGGGTGGTGTCGTGGGTGCGGATGTGCAGCCCCGGTGAGTTGGCGTGTGGAGTGAGCAGTTCGGCGGAGGTGCGGCACCGTGCGATGACGGCTTCACCGATGCCTTCTTCCTCACCGCGCAGGATCGTGGTGGCGGTGTCGGGGTCGCCGATGAGAAATCGCACCTGAACGCCACGGGCGGCGGCGTCGAGCAGGGTGTCGAGAAATCCGTCGAGCGTGTCGAACAGGAACGTGGCAGCCAAGACGAGTATGTCGATACAGATGGTTGCGCCGGCGAAATGCTGCTGCCACGCGGTGATCGGTAACTGCGTGCGGCTGGGATATAGCGTCGCGGTGAACGGCCCGCCCGAGTTTGTCGCCAGCGCGCGTCCGGTAAAGGGTTGGAACTGGTTGGGCCACAGGTCGTGCGGGCTGCAGCCGAGCACGTCGGCGGCGCGGCGTGCATTATCGGGGCGGACGTTGTAGTTGGTGTTGGCTAGCCACCGGCGCACGGTTTTGACGTCTACGCCCACCGCAGTGGCGAACCGCCCATGGGACATCCCCTTGGCGTGCAGCCGTTGCGTGAGGCGATCGTTGGGGATCACTGCGGTGTCGATGCAACCGTCCTGATCGTCCATCGTCTCAGCACATGTCTTTCGGTGTTGATCCTGTCCATCACTAGCGTGGTTCCTAGTTTGCCATGGGGCTGGCGCCTCCCTGCTGCGGTGATGTCTGCCTGGTGTCGGCAGCTATGTCCCTGTCGTGCCCGAAATGTCTGGGGCCGTGTCGGCAACGCCTGCAAACGTCCCTCGCAACGTCCGCGGTGTCCGCGTGAACTGATTCGAGCGCCTCATCGGGCGCATTCAGATCACGAAAGGAATAGCAGGACAATGCGATTGAGAATTGATACATCGGGGACGCGATTCATCGTCACCAGGGCTGCCGAGCCGCGGTTGAACTTCGAGACCGGCAGCCCGAAAGTCGACACCGCGACCGGGGTGCCGTTGTACGCAGCGCAGCTGCTGGCGTTGGACGACACCGGCGGCGAAGTGCTCAACGTGACGGTGGCAGGAGATCCGAAAGTGTCGGTGACACAGGCAGTATCGGTGTCGGGTCTGGTGGCCATTCCGTGGGCTCAAGGTGATCGCAGCGGCGTGGCCTTCCGCGCTGATGCCATCACCTCCACCACACCCGCAGGTGCGCCCAACGAACAGGCCCGCCCGCAGAAATAAACCACGATTTTGGGGCGCGGCGCCCATACGGTCGCGCCCCAAGATGGGCCTGCTATCGGCGAAACACCTACGGAGAGCATCGGTCATGGCATCAAACAAGAAGCACACCAACAACACTGGGTCGGATCATGATGATTGGTTCGAAGACCTCGTCCTATCCCTGGCCAAAGCCACGGGGTACCTGCTGTGGTGGTCGATTCTGTTCCCCGCCCTCAGCATCCCCATCATCCTCAGCCTGGCAGTCGCCATCAGCCACGGCCCACGCGCGGGCTTGATCACTGCCATCGCGTGCGGTGCTGCCTATGCGGGGTGGGCCTGGCTAGACCCAGGGTCATTTCAAGCCTGGGTGACCGAACCGGTGCGACACCGCTGGCTGAGCTGGTGGCGCTACAGCCGCAGCTGGGAATCGGTGTGCAGCCTGCACGGACTCACCGCCCGCCTGGGTGAACGCGCCCTCGTGCCAGCACTACGGTCGGTACAAATCGGCAAGAGTACCGACGTACTGCAGCTGCGCGTGGTGACCGGCCAATCCCTGGCTGACTGGCACAGACAAGCCGACGCGCTGGCCGCCGCCTGGCGCGCCGATCGGCTGACGATCACCTCGACCGCGCCCGGGGAACTAAAGATCACCGTCATGCGCGGGGATGTCTTGGCGGACCCGATCGCATTGCCCATACCCAACCCGGCCACACGGGTGGATGTGGGGGCGGTGCGGGTTGGGATCACCGAAACCCGCCACTGGTGGCACCTGCCCCTGCTGGGCCACCACATGCTGATTGCTGGAGCCACTGGGGCCGGCAAAAGCAGCGTGTTGTGGTCACTGATCGCCGGCATCGCCCCCGAGGTGAAAAACGGGCTGGTGCGGCTGTGCGTGATCGACCCCAAAGGCGGCATGGAACTGGGCGCCGGGGCACCAATGTTCACGGTATTCACGCACGATGCCACTGACACCACCGTGCGCCTGTTGCGCCAACTGGTTGACGTAATGCACGCGCGGGCGCACCGGCTACGTGGCAAGACTCGCCTGCATACACCCACCCCATCGGAACCTTTATTCGTCGTGGTCATCGATGAGATCGCCGCGCTTACCGCCTACGTCTCCGATCGCAAAATCCGCGCCGAAATCGAACAACTCCTGGGCCTGCTGCTCTCCCAGGGCCGGGCAGTGGGAATCAGTGTGGTGGCCGCGGTGCAAGACCCGGCAAAAGAGACACTGCCCGTGCGCCAACTGTTCACCGTGCGGATCGGGCTGCGACTGACCGAAGCCACCCAAACCGCCATGGTTCTCGGCCAGGGAGCAAGGGATGCCGGTGCGGAGTGCGACCGTATCTCTGATGCAACGCCGGGTGTCGGGTACATGATGATTGATGGCACCGCCCACCCGGTGCGGGTACGGGCATTTCACGTCACTGACCACGACATCACCACTCTGGCAGCACGGTTCCGGGCACCCCGTGCCGCGACCCGCACCAACCAGGCCAATAGCGAGCGCACGAACACCGATCGGGGTCAGCGGTGACTACTGCAACGACGGCCCTCGCGCTGGCGTTGCCCGGGATAGCCGCCACAATCGACGCCAACGCGGTGGTGGAGCAGATGGTGCGCCGCGCGTCCTCAATGGGATTCGAATCCTGGTGGCGGCGCGCGGAATCCGTTGGCTTCTGCGCCCACCCCATTCAACTCACGGGTACAGACGAGTTCGGCCGCGATCGGGTCGTGTGGACACGGTGCAATAACCGCCGCGCCCAGATCTGCCCGTCGTGCTCGGACCTCTACGCTCGCGACACGTGGCAACTGGTGCACGCTGGCACCGCCGGCGGCCACCACGACATCCCCGAAGCAGTGGCGGATCGTCCGCAGGTGTTCGTTACCCTGACCGCGCCCAGCTACGGGCCGGTCCACACCACCTCACGTGCAGGCGACAAGCGCCTCCGGGTGTGCCGCGACCACCACGGGACTGGCCGCTACCGCCGCTGCCCGCATGGAAAACCGCTGTGGTGCAGCACAGCTCACGGAGAAGCTGACATCCATGTGGGACAGCCGATCTGCGCGGACTGCTACGACTACATCGGGCATGTGCTGTTCACATGGCACATGCCAGAACTGTGGCGACGCTTCACCATCACCCTGCGCCGCACACTCCGCCGAGAGCTACGCGCCACGGGCGCCGACCCGGATGCGGTGCGGGTCAGCTTCATCAAAGTCGTCGAATTGCAAGCCCGGCTCATCCCGCATATTCATGCCCTGATCCGCCTCGACCCGCCCGACGGCGATAACTGCGGCGGTCATTACTGGCAAGCGCCCCTCACAGCCACCGAACTGGCCACCATCGTCCAACAGGCCGCTCGAACCGTAGCCGTGACGGTCACCGACCCATCCTCAGATACCGCGACACGGGTGATCAGGTTCGGCACACAAGTCGACACTCAACCCATCGACAACCGGCACGCTGGCACGGAAAGTCCTGCTGTGCAGGACGATTCACCACACGGCCGGATGTTGCCAGGCCGCCGCGTAGCTCGCTACCTCGCGAAATACGTCACCAAATCCTTAGCCGACGTAGGGATTAGCGCGCGACGAATCTCCACCGAGGCCATCGCCAACTTGGATGTGTCCGATCACGTCCGGGCGATCCTGACCACCATCAGCCAACTCGCCGATAGGGGACTGGCCGGTGTCGGCCGGTGGCTGCACACCCTGGGCTACCGCGGGCACATCACCAGCAAATCCCGCCGCTACTCCACCACGATGACCGCGCTGCGGGAACGCCGCGCCACCTGGACACGTGAACAACGTCTGAAAAGCACTGCATACCAACATGATTTAGGTTTCGACCCCACCGATAGCGATGATCTGGTGGTGTGGGAGTTCGACCGTGCCGGCCTCACCAGCCTCGGTGATCGCACCCTCGTGAACTCCGCGGCTCTCCGATGCATAGACGCCCGTCGCATCGGACTGATGGAAGTCCGTGGCAAAGCCCGCAACCAGCGATGGGATTTGCCAGGGGGATGCGATGGCTGACGGATCCCCAACAGCAAATGCCCGGTGCGAGGGTGACGCTCGAATCGCTGCGCCGACGATGTCAGTGGGGGATGTTGAAATTGTCCTGCCCGACCACTATCGACTGTCGCGCGAGGCCAACAGCGCGCTGGTACACGTGATAATGGCGGTGCGGGACCGGATGCTCGGATCAGGAAGGGTAGTGGGGTGAGTCTGAGGTTCGCCTTCTATGGCCGAGTGAGCACGGAGGACGCTCAAGATCCGGAGGCGAGCCGCAGCTGGCAGAAGCGGCGGGCCATGGACTTGATCACTCCGCACGGCGGAGTCCTCGCCGCTGACTACTTCGATGTGGGACAGAGCCGTTCGCTGCCGTGGAAGCGCAGGCCAGAGGCGTCACGTCTCCTTGCTGATGTCGCTTGTCGGGACCGTAGCTTTGATGCTGTAGTGATCGGGGAACCCGCCCGTGCGTTCTACGGGCCGCAGTTCGCGCTCACCTTCCCTGTCCTCACGCACTACGGCGTCGGCCTGTGGGTACCCGAGGTCGGCGGAGCGGTTGATCCCGGCTCCGAGGCACACGACCTGGTGATGACTCTGTTCGGTGGCATGAGCAAGGGAGAGCGCGCTCGAATCCAGATGCGCGTCCGTACCGCGATGTCGGCACTTGCGCAGGACACGGCCAGATATCTCGGTGGTCGACCACCCTACGGTTACCGGCTCGTCGATGCCGGCCCGCACCCAAACCCTGCTAAGGCCAATCTTGGGCAGCGGCTTCACCGCCTCGAACCTGACCCCGCGACATCTTCGGTTGTCGAGCGGATCTACCGCATGTACGCCGACGGAGCGGGCCTGCGCTACATCGCGCAACAGCTCACCGACGATGGCGTGCCGTCACCGAGCCAGTACGACCCGGTGCGGAATCGTCACCGTGACCCGCGAGGGTGGTCCCATTCGGCGATCCGCGCCATACTCGACAACCCGGCGTACCGCGGTATCCGTGTTTGGGGCAAGCAGGAGAAATACGAGGTCCTGGTCAACCCCGACGATGTCGCGGCGGGGTATGAGACTCGCATGCGGTGGCGTGATGAGGCCGACTGGATCGCACCAGATCGCCGCACACATGAAGCGCTGATTCCCGATGAACTGGTGCAGGCTGTTCGCCTTCGGACGCAGGCACGGCGTGGTCCCGGTCTCGTTTGCAGCAGAGAATCGACAGTGCCGTATGCGCTGCGCGGCCTGTTGTTCTGCGCCGCGTGTGGACGGCGGATGCAGGGGGCCGCTCGCGTCGGGAAACGAACGACCCGCATTCTCTACCGTTGTGAGCTGGGCAAGTCGCGCTCTGTACCTGTGGACCTGAGTGATCATCCGCGCACCGTCTATCTCCGTGAAGACGAGGTGACTGCGCGACTTGACGAATGGATCGCCAGCCTGGCCGATCCGGAAGACCTCGCACGCGGGCAGGATGTGGACCCGGCAGCCGGCACTGGCTACGCCGCCCTGCAGCGCCAGCTTCGCGAGGCGAATGCCAAGGTTGCTGCTTTGGTTAGCGCCGTGGAGTCCGGCGTGGCCGTGGAGGACCTAACCGCCGCATTGCGTCGCCGCACCGCCGAGCGCGACGAGCTGAAGGCCCGTCTTGAGCAAGCGGAGCGGCCCCGCGTCATGTCTGCGGCACAGATCAGCGAATTGGTCGAGGAACTGGGTGGGCTGTCAGCCGTGCTCGGTGCGGCGACCGGGGCGGAACGCGCCGAGGTGTACGCGAGCCTGGGGCTCCGCCTTGATTACGATCCGCATCTGCGACAAGTCAAGGCGACGGCCGACTTAAGTCGTGTCGCCGGATGTGTCCGAGGGGGGACTTGAACCCCCACGCCCATTAGTAGGGCACTAGCACCTCAAGCTAGCGCGTCTGCCATTCCGCCACTCGGACTAGACCACACCACGTGGGTTGGCAGCTAAGGCTATCGGATTGGCCCGCCCGGACCCAACCCAGCTCGCCGACGATGCGGCCCGCCAATGGTAGGAAAGGTGGTTGTGACCCTTGAGAGCGGGGCGAGCCGGCCTCCGACCGATCCCGGCGACGATGTGGTCGAGGTCGTCAGCAGGCTGATCCGGTTCGATACCACCAACACCGGCGAGCCCGAGACGACCCGAGGCGAGGCCGAGTGCGCACGGTGGGTCGCCGGGCAGCTCGAGGAGGTCGGCTACCAGACGGAATACGTCGAATCCGGCGCGCCCGGCCGCGGCAACGTGTTCGCCCGCCTGGAGGGCGCGGACAGCTCGCGGGGTGCCCTGCTGATCCACGGGCATCTCGACGTGGTGCCGGCCGAGCCGGCCGAGTGGAGCGTGCACCCGTTCTCCGGCGCGATCGAGGACGGCTTCGTCTGGGGCCGCGGCGCGGTCGACATGAAGGACATGGTCGGCATGATGATCGTGGTCGCCCGCCGGTTGAAGCGGGCCGGCATCGTGCCGCCCCGCGATCTGGTGTTCGCGTTCGTCGCCGACGAGGAGCACGGCGGTCACTACGGGGCGCAATGGCTGATCAAGAATCGGCCCGAGCTGTTCGACGGCGTCACCGAGGCGGTCGGGGAAGTGGGCGGGTTCTCCCTGACCGTGCCGCGCCGCGACGGCGGCGAGCGCCGGCTCTACGTGATCGAGACGGCCGAGAAGGGCCTGTCGTGGATGCGGCTGACGGCCCGGGGCCCGGCCGGACACGGCTCGATGGCGCACGACCGCAACGCCGTGACGGCGGTCGCCGAGGCGGTCGCCCGGCTGGGCCGACACCGGTTTCCGCTGGTGATGACCGACACCGTCGCCCAGTTCCTGGCCGCGGTCAGCGAGGAGACCGGCCTGACGTTCGAGACCGACGCGGCCGATCTGGAGGGGACGATCGACAAGCTCGGCCCCATGGCTCGCGTGCTCAAGGCCGTCCTGCACGACACCGCCAACCCGACCATGCTCAAGGCCGGGTACAAGGCCAACGTGATCCCGGCGACGGCCGAAGCGGTGGTGGACTGCCGCATCCTGCCGGGCCGGAAGGCGGCGTTCGAGAAGGAGATCGACGAGCTGCTGGGCCCCGACGTGACCCGCGAATGGATCAGGGACCTGCCGTCGTATCAGACCGGCTTCGACGGCGACCTGGTCGACGCGATGAACGCCGCGGTGCTCGCGTTCGACCCGGACAGCCGGACGGTGCCCTACATGCTTTCCGGCGGTACTGACGCAAAAGCCTTCGCGCGCTTGGGAATTCGGTGCTTCGGTTTCGCCCCGCTGCGGTTGCCGCCGGATCTGGATTTCACCGCGCTGTTCCACGGTGTCGACGAACGGGTACCCATCGACGCGTTGAGGTTCGGCACCGATGTGCTGGCGCACTTCCTGACACACTGCTAATCGGAAAAGATGGGGCTAATCGGAAACAGATGAAGCTAGTGAACAAGACACGAGAGGACCGCCCATGAGCCTGCCGCCCGACCCGTACGACGCGCTGCCCAAGCTGCCGTCGTTCAGCCTGACCTCGAACTCGATCACCAACGGTCAGCCGCTGGCCACGGCGCAGATCAGCGGGATCCTCGGCGCCGGCGGAGAGGACGTCAGCCCGCAGCTGAGCTGGTCGGGATTCCCCGACGAGACCCGCAGCTTCGCGGTGACCGTCTACGACCCGGACGCCCCGACGCTGTCCGGGTTCTGGCACTGGGCGGTGGCCAACCTGCCCGCCGACGTCACGGAGTTGCCCGACAACGCCGGCGACGGCAATGAGCTGCCGGGCGGCGCGCTGACGCTGGTCAACGACGCCGGAATGCGCCGTTACGTCGGCGCCGCACCGCCGCCGGGCCACGGGCCGCATCGCTACTACGTCGCCGTGCATGCCGTGGACGTCGACAAGCTCGACCTGCCCGAGGACGCCAGCCCCGCTTTTCTCGGGTTCAACCTGTTCCAGCACGCGATCGCGCGCGCCTACATCTACGGCACCTACGAACAGAAGTAGCGGAACCCGCTATCCCACGGGTGTGATCGCGTTGGCGAGCTGTTGGGGCAGGTAGTTCACCAGCCCCGGAAGCAGGCCCGAGAAGGGCGTGCCGCCGAGCGTCACGTCCACCGGGACGCCAATGCCCGCGGCACCCAGGTCAACCGTGGCCGTAATCGGGTGCGGCGCAACAAGAATCCCGTCGAAGGGCACGTTCATGGTGACCGGTATCGCGAGGTGATCGACGTCCATTGTCATCGTCATGGTCACGTGGGTCTCCCCGTTGAGGAAGCCGTTGGCGACGACGGCCGGGGCGTCGACGATTGCGGTGAGCGCTCCCACACCGTTCCCGGTCTGCACTGCCTGCACAAACGTCGTCGCGCTGGTGGCGAGCGCGTCCAGTCCGGCGAGCGGCGGACCGATCGCGCTGAAGCCGAGTGACGATGGCAGCCCGAAGAAGGCGTCGAGCTCGATGGGGGGCGTCTGGTGCACCTGCAGCGTCGGGGTCACCGAGACCTCCGGGTTCGTGAGCACATCGATCACGTTGGCGTAGTTCTGCGCCAGCTGTGCGGGGATGGAGCCGGTGGGAAACAGGCCGGTGAGGTTCTGCGCCAGCTGCCCGGGGATGGTGAGGATGGGAAGCAGGTCGCCCGCCGGGCCCACCGGCTTGATGTCCGACGAGTTGCTGGCGTCGATTCCGGTGACGAAGAGGTTTTTGAAGCCCTGCGCCAGGTCGTTCACCGCGCCGTTGTAATCGCCCGTCGCGAGCGCGTGGTAGGCCATCCCCACGTCGGTCTGGAAGACGGGCAGGGTGGTCGCGAAGCCCTGGCCCGCGAGCTGTAGCGACGTGGTGATCGTCTGGGCGTAGCCGATCTGCTGGTTGACGAACCGCTGCAGCAGAGCCCCCGGGTTGAAGGCCGAGAGCCGCTGCATGCCGGCCTGAAAGGTGGTCGGCAGGTTCGCCAACTCCGCGGGGAGGTTCTGGATGCCGGTGGCAAGCGCCGTGGCGACCGTCCGCCCGTAGACCTGCTGGTTGGCGACGACCTGCCGGAGGACCGGGAACGGGTCGGCAACCCAGGCGTTCCCGAGGCTTTGTAGGTTGGTGGCGGTGTTGGCGAAGAGGGTTTGGTAAGGGCCGGCGGCGGCGCCGACGGCGCCCGCGCCGGGTGCGGCGGGGTTCGCCAGGCTCTGCTGGGCATTGGCGATCTCGGTGCTGAGGTAGGCCGCCGCGCCGCCGTTCAACAGGCGCACGAAGTCGTCATGAAACGCCGCCGTTCGGGCGCCCAACGCCTGGAATTCCTGGCCGTACTGGCTGAACAGCCGCGAAATCGCGATCGACACCTCGTCGGCGGCCCCGGTCACGATCTCGGTCGTGGGGCCCGAGGCCACCGTAATGGCCTGCCCCAACGTTGTGCCGATGTCTGCCAGATTCCCGGCCGCGGTCGTCACCGTCTCCGGCGTCGTGATCACGAACGACAACGCCATCTCCCCTGACTCATGCCTTGGCCGTACCCGCACTGAACGGAACAAACTGTAACGTGTTCTACCCGGCTATGGCGGCGACTTGGCCCGATTCAGCCCGGCGGTCTCCCCGGTCCGGGGGCCGCGGACCCGACCGCCTCGCTGAGGGAGGCGAACCCGCCGTCGTGCAGCCGCCGGGCGATGCCGTCGTGAATGTGCTTGGGCCACAAGCCCCCGCCGTAGATGAAGCCGGTATAGCCCTGCAGCAGCGACGCGCCCGCGGTGATCCGGTCCCACGCGTCGTCGGCGGTCTCGATGCCGCCGACGCTGATCAGCGCCAGGCGGCCGCCGACCCGGCCGTAGAGGCGGCGCAGCACCTCGCAGGCGCGGCGCGCCAGCGGTGGCCCGGAGATGCCGCCGGCACCCAGCCCGTCGGCCCCGGGCGTGACCAGGCCGTCGCGCGACACCGTGGTGTTGGTGGCGACGATGCCCGCCAGGCCCAGCTCGACGGCCAGGTCCGCGATGTCGTCGATGTCGGAGTCGGAGACATCGGGCGCGATCTTCACCAGGACCGGTGTGGACGTCGCCGAGGCTTCCACCAGGACGGCCTCCAGGATGGGCCGCAGCGCCGCGACGGCCTGCAGGTCGCGCAGGCCCGGCGTGTTCGGCGAGCTGACGTTGACCACCAGATACGACGCCAGCGGGCCGACCAGCCGGGCGCTCGCCCGGTAATCGGCGACCGCGTCGGCGGCCGGGGTCGTCTTCGTCTTGCCGATGTTGACCCCGATCGGCACCTCGGGTCGGTGGCGGGCGAGCCGGATCGCCAGCGCGCCCGCGCCCCGATTGTTGAACCCCATCCGGTTCAGCAGGGCTCGGTCGGCGGGCAGCCGAAACAGGCGGGGGGCCGGGTTGCCGGGCTGCGGGCGGGCGGTGACGGTGCCGACCTCCGCATAACCGAAACCCAAAGCGCCCCAGGTGAGTAGCCCCATGCCGTCCTTGTCGAAGCCGGCGGCCAGCCCGAGCGGCCCGGGGAAGCGCACGCCGAACACCGTGCTGGCCAGCACCGGATCGCTCGGGCCCAGCAGCCGGTGCAGCACCCGCCGCGCCGCACCGATGGCGGTCGCGCCGCGCAGAAAAGCGAAAGCCAGCGTGTGGATGCGCTCGGGCGGGAGCACGAAAAGCAGCCGGCGCACGAGCCGGTACATCACAGCTCGGGCTGGTCGGGCCGCCGGCTATCCAGGCGAGACTTCTTGCGGCGCAACAACACCCGCCTGCTGCCGTCGGTGTAGAGCCGCACCCGTGTCAGCTCCCAGCCGCGATATTCGGCCTCGATGGACAGCCGGGTGGAGGCGCTGAGCCGGGTCACCTCGGGCGGCAGGCGCAGCGGTATCCACTCGTATTCGTCGGACATCTCGGTGTCCCAGCCCGCGGGCAGCCGACTCCACCGTGGCGCCGTCACGGGCCGCCCGCCGCGTGCTCGACGATCTGGACGCCCGCACCCGACCCCGACACCACGTACAAGGTGTCCGACGCTTCGTCAAAGGCCAACGAGTTGGGTTGCTGCACGGTTGGGTATCGCGCCCTTTCGACGGGAATTCCGGTTGACAGATCGTAACCAATGACCATGTTCGACGCGGTTTGGGACACCCAGGCCAGCGCGCGGGAGCCGGCCAGGCCGTAGGGGGACTGCCGCACCGGGTAGGCCTGGCGCAGGATCAGCGGGTCGACACCGTAGACCAGCAGTTGGCCGCCGCGGGTGTCGGCGACCAACACCCGCCCCAGCGGATCGGCGGCCAGCGTGGTCGCGCCCTCGCCGGCCCGCAGCGCCTGCTCGACGCGGCCATCGGCGCCGATCGTCGTCACCGAGGTCTGCCCACGGTCCAGGACTACCGTCGTATTTCCTTGGGTGGCAAGGGAATCGACGCGCGCGAAGATCTTGTTCCGGCCGACGGCCGTCGCGTCGCCCACCGCGTCCGGCGTCCGGGAGGCAAGGGTGTAGACGGCGCCGTCGGCGCTGCCCAACACCAGCTTTCCGTCGGCCCGCCGGGCGATCGCGGTGAATTCGGCCTCCCGGGCGTCGGCGACGGGCACCCGCGCCGCGCGGCCGGTCGACAGGTCGACCGCGAAGTAGCCGCCCCGGGTCGCCAGGTAGGCCGTGCCGCGGCCGTCGCCGGTCAGCGCGGTCGCCGAGCCCGGCAGGGCGACGACGCGCGGCGCGTCGTGCGGGTCGCCGAACTCGGTGAGGCTGGCGGGCGCCGCGGCGTCGGCGCCGGGGGCCAGGACCGCCAAGCGGTGGGTGCCGGCGTCGAAGACGGCCGCGGTGGCGTGGCCGTCCAGCGGGCACACCGCGCCAGCGGGGCGCTGAGACGCCGGCGGCGATTGGGCGGGTTGCGCCGGTTCTATCGTGGGCGGGGCGCTGTGGAGCGGATTCGCCGAACAGCCAGCACATCCGGCGATCAACGCCAGCAAAGGCAGCACGCACCGTCGAACTGAGTATTTTTCTCGTCCATGCCGTCGCAGCAATTACCGTCCCTCGCCCAACCAACGTGAAAGTCAAATCTTAGGGAACGGTTTCGCATCCAATATGGCCATGTCGCCCACATCGGGTCGTTCTGGAGAGGTATGGTCGCGTCATGACCGTCATCGTTGACCGGCATATCGCGGAGAAAGAGTTTGCTGTCGAAGACATATCGACAGGCATCTTCGCCAGCGGATACGGGCAAGTCGGTGATGGGCGCAGTTTTTCCTTCCATATCGAGCATCGGTCTCTCGTCGTCGAGGTTTACCGGCCGTGCCTGGCCGGGCCCGTTCCGCAGGCCGAAGAGGTGGTGGCCAGGGCGGCCCGCAGCCTGGTCGACATCGACCTCACCGACGAGCGCAGCCTGATCGCCGCGGTGCGCGACTCGGTCGCCCGCGCGGTGCCGGTCTCGGGCTAGTGGCGATCGCCAGCGCGGCGTAGCCGACCGCGCACACCGGGTACGGTCGTCGTCGTGACCGTCATCCTGTTACGGCACGGCCGTTCCACCTCGAACACCGCCGGCGTCCTGGCCGGTCGTTCGGAGGGCGTCGACCTCGACGACAAGGGCCGCGAGCAGGCCGCCGGGCTGATCGATCGGATCGGCGACCTGCCGATCCGGGCGGTGGTCAGCTCGCCGCTGCTGCGCTGCCGGCGCACCGTCGAGCCGCTCGCCGAAGCGCTGTGCCTCGAGCCGCTGATCGACGACCGGCTCGCCGAGGTGGACTACGGCGAATGGACGGGCCGCAAGATCGGTGAGTTGGCCAAGGAGCCGCTGTGGCGGGTGGTCCAGGCCCACCCCAGCGCGGCGGAGTTCCCCGGCGGCGAGGGTTTGGCCCAGGTGCAGGCGCGCGCCGTCGCCGCCGTGCGCGAACACGACCGGCGGCTGGGCGGTGATGCGCTATGGGTCGCCTGCACTCACGGTGACGTCATCAAGGCCGTCATCGCCGACGCCTACGGCATGCACCTGGATGGGTTCCAGCGCGTCACCGCCGACCCGGGCTCGGTGAGCGTCATCAGTTACACCCCGCTGCGTCCGTTCGTGTTGCACGTCAACCACACTGGCGCGCGGCTGGCCGCCGCGTTGCGCGCGGGGCCCCCGCCGGAGGGCAAGCCGGAGAGCGACGGGGCGGTGCCGTCGGCCGACGCGGTGGTCGGCGGCTCGACCGATTGATTCCGCTCCGGCCGGGCAATCGCATCGCACGGCGACGGCAACAGCCGGTATTTTGGAGGTGCCATGGCCCGCGCAATTCATGTCTTCCGCACACCCGACCGCTTCGTGGCTGGGACCGTTGGCCAGCCCGGAAATCGCACCTTTTACATCCAAGCGGTGGGCGATTCCCGTGTGGTGTCGGTGGTATTGGAGAAGCAACAGGTCGCGGTGCTCGCGGAACGCATCGGCGCGCTGCTGCTCGAGGTGAACCGCAGGTTCGGCACACCGGTTCCCCCGGAACCCACCGAGGTCGACGACCTGAACCCGTTGATCACACCGGTCGACGCCGAGTTCCGGGTCGGGACGATGGGCCTGGGCTGGGACTCGGAGGCCCAGACCGTGGTGGTCGAATTGCTGGCCGTCACCGACGCCGAGTTCGACGCGTCGGTGGTGCTCGACGACACCGAGGAGGGTCCCGACGCGGTGCGGGTGTTCTTGACGCCGGAGTCGGCGCGGCAGTTCGCCACTCGTTCCAATCGCGTCATCTCGGCGGGACGTCCGCCATGCCCGCTGTGCGACGAGCCGCTGGACCCGGAGGGCCATATCTGCGCGCGCACCAACGGCTTCAAGCGCAGCGCGCTGCTCGGGCCTGACGATGAACCCCGGGAATAACGGGCATGACGAACGTCGGGCGCTGCGGGACGGCGAGCTGACGGTCCTCGGACGCATCCGCTCGGCCAGCAACGCCACCTTCCTGTGCGAGTCGGCGCTCGGCGACTCGAACGTGCACTGCGTCTACAAGCCGGTCTCGGGTGAGGCGCCGCTGTGGGATTTTCCCGACGGAACGTTGGCCGGCCGCGAGCTCGCCGCCTACCTGGTGTCGGCGCGGTTGGGATGGAACCTTGTGCCCTACACGATCATTCGTCACGGGCCCGCGGGTCCGGGCATGCTGCAGCTGTGGGTGGAGCAGCCCGGTGACGCGGCCGACTCCGATCCCAGGCCCGGACCCGATTTGGTCGACCTGTTTCCCGCCGACAAATTGGAGCCGGGTTATCTGCCGGTGCTGCGCGCCTACGACTACGCCGGCGACGAGGTGATCCTGATGCACGCCGACGACATCCGGTTGTGGCGGATGGCGGTGTTCGACGTGCTGATCAACAACGCCGATCGCAAGGGCGGCCACGTCCTGCGCGACCTCGACGGCCGGGTGTACGGCGTCGACCACGGCGTGTGCCTGCACGTGGAGAACAAGCTGCGCACCGTGTTGTGGGGCTGGGCGGGCAAGCCGGTCGACGACGAGACCCTGGAGGCTGTGGCAGGGCTGGTCGATGCCCTTGGCGGTTCGCTCGGCGACGAGTTGGCCGGCCTGATCACCCCGGCGGAAATCGCGGCGCTGCGCGGCCGGGCCCGCGCGCTGCTGGCAGACCCGGTCATGCCCGGACCGAACCGGCATCGTCCGATTCCGTGGCCGGCGTTCTAGGGCGGGCTTTGTCGTCGGCGATACTGAAGCGGTGAGCCCGCGCGCGGATGAGACGACTGATGCCGCACTGGCCGCCGATCTCGCCGCGGACGCGGGGGAGTTGCTGCTGAAGGTGCGCGAGGAGGTCGGTTTCGGCCATCCCTGGGCTTTGGGCGACGCGGGGGACAGCCTGGCGAACGCGCTGATCTTGCGTCGGTTGCGCGCCGAGCGGCCGGGCGACGCGGTGCTCAGCGAGGAGGCCCACGACGATTTGTCGCGGCTGAATCACGACCGGGTGTGGATCATCGACCCGTTGGACGGCACCCGCGAGTTCTCCACACCGGGCCGCGACGACTGGGCGGTGCACGTCGCGCTGTGGCAGCGCCCCACCGACGGCCAGCGCGAGATCACCGACGCGGCGGTCGCGCTGCCGGCCCGCGGAAACACGGTGTACCGCAGCGACACCGTGACGGCCGGCGCCGCGCGCGTCGGCGTCCCCGCGACCATCCGGGTGGCCGTCAGCGCGACCCGCCCGCCCGCGGTCCTGCACCGCATGCGGCAGTCGCTGCCCATTCAGCCCGTCGCGATCGGGTCGGCGGGCGCGAAGGCGATGGCCATCGTCGACGGCGAGGTCGACGCCTACGTGCACGCGGGAGGCCAGTGGGAATGGGACTCGGCGGCGCCGGCCGGGGTGGTGATGGCCGCGGGCATGCACGCCTCGAGGCTCGACGGCTCGCCGTTGCGCTACAACCAGCTCGACCCGTACCTGCCCGACTTTGTCATGTGTCGCGCCGAGCTGGCGCCGATCCTGCTCGGCGCCATCCGCGAGGCGCGGGGCTAGCTGTTCGCGGGGCTAGCTGTTCGCTGGGCCATCGAGACTTTCGCTGGCGCCATCGAGACTGCGGTGGTAGCGGCATTCGAGGCGAAAAGCTAGCCGTGGACGCAGGCTCGATGCCACCAGCGCAGACTCGGCGCCAGCGGCGTCTGGTCACAACCCCCGACGAGCTTGCGGGCCAGACCGTTAGCACCTGGGTTAGCACCGGACGCACCGCTGGTCAATTGTGTCGCATTGGTCGCACGTGCCACACCAGTCTCTGGACCGGCGGACACGCGATGTGCCCACCTCAGCGCGACAACGTCGCCGCGCGACAGGCCTACCGTGCGGGTTGTCGCGCTGAGGTGGGCACATCG
The DNA here is from genome assembly GCF_010730745.1 of Mycobacterium heidelbergense. Lineage (NCBI taxonomy): Bacteria > Bacillati > Actinomycetota > Actinomycetes > Mycobacteriales > Mycobacteriaceae > Mycobacterium > Mycobacterium heidelbergense. Next base: position 4,224,483 of record NZ_AP022615.1, read on the forward strand.
GGTGCCCCTCCTCCCGGGGAGGCCAATGGGGCCGATGTGACAAGGCGCGGCCCGCTGCGCGGCTGGGGGTGCCCCCACCTCGCCCCGCTGCGCGGGCCGCATCGTCAGCCCGCCTAAAGTCGAGGGATGCAGGCGTGGCCCCCCGCACAGGTTCCGGTGTTGCCGGGACGCGGCCCGGAGCTACGGCTCTACGACACCTCCGACCGGCAAGTGCGCCCGGTGGCGGCCGGGACCAAAGCCACCATGTACGTCTGCGGGATCACGCCCTACGACGCAACGCATCTGGGTCACGCGGCCACGTACCTGACGTTCGACCTGGTCTATCGGCAGTGGCTGGACCTCGGCCATGACGTGCACTACGTGCAGAACGTCACCGACGTCGACGACCCCCTGCTGGAGCGCGCCGATCGCGACGGGGTCGACTGGCGGGACCTCGGCGGGCGCGAGGTCGCCCTCTTCCGCGACGACATGGCGGCCCTGCGGATCCTGCCGCCACGCGAATACGTCGGGGCGACCGAGGCGATCCCCGACGTGATCGAGCTCGTCGAGAAGATGCTGGCCTCGGGCGCCGCGTACGTCCTCGATGACCACTACCCGGACGTCTACTACCGGGCCGACGCCACGCCGCAGTTCGGCTACGAGTCCGGCTACGACCGCGACACCATGCTGCGGCTGTTCGCCGAGCGCGGCGGCGACCCGCGCCGCCCAGGGAAGAACGACGAGCTCGACGCCCTGCTGTGGCGGGCCGCGCGGCCCGGGGAGCCCAGCTGGCCCTCACCGTTCGGCGCCGGTCGGCCCGGCTGGCATGTCGAGTGCGCGGCGATCGCGCTCAGCCGGATCGGCAGCGGCCTGGACATCCAGGGCGGGGGCAGCGACCTGATCTTCCCGCATCACGAGTTCACCGCCGCCCATGCTGAATGCGTCCGCGGCGAGCGGCGATTCGCCCGGCACTACGTGCACGCCGGGATGATCGGCTGGGACGGGCACAAGATGTCCAAGAGCCGCGGCAACCTGGTCCTGGTGTCGGCGTTGCGCGCGCAAGGCGTCGAGCCGTCCGCCATCCGGCTGGGCCTGCTGGCCGGCCACTACCGCGCGGACCGGTTTTGGGGCCGGGAGGTGCTCGACGAGGCGACCGCCCGGCTGCGGCGCTGGCGCACCGCGACCGCCCTGCCCGCCGGCCCGGACGCCACCGACGTCGTCGCCCGGGCGCGCCAGTATCTGGCCGACGACCTGAACACGCCGAAAGCCCTTGCTGCACTTGATGGTTGGGCCACCGACGCGCTGGAGTACGGCGGTCACGACGCCGGGGCGCCGACATTGGTGACGACCGCGATCGACGCGTTACTCGGGGTGGATCTGTGACGGCCACGCCGGCCGCCGAACTCGGGACGTCACTTGTGCCGGCGACGCAGGTACCGTTCGAATTCCGCGGCCAGCGCGTCGCCGTCGATCTTGCCCAGGGCTTCGTTCATATCGACCTCGGCGTCGCCGCGCTCCTCTAGCGACGTCACGTATTCGGCCAGGTCCTCGTCATCGGTGGCCATCTCGGTGATCGCCTGCTCCCACTCCTCGGCCTGCGCCGGCAGGTCACCCAGCGGCACCTCGATGTCCAGCACGTCCTCGACGCGGCGCAGCAGCGCCACCGTCGCCTTCGGGTTAGGCGGGGTCGACACGTAGTGCGGGACCGCGGCCCAGAACGTCACCGCCGGAATCCCGGCGGCCACGCAGGCGTCCTGAAACACCCCGGCGATCCCGGTCGGGCCCTCGTAGCGGGTTTCCTCGAGGCCGAAGCGCTTCGCCGACTCGGGGGAGTAGGCCGCACCCGAGACCGGCACCGGCCGGCTGTGCGGGGTGTCGGCCAGCAGGGCCCCGAGGATCACGACGGTGTCGACGTTGAGCTTGTCGGCGATGGCCACCAACTCGGCGCAGAAGGTGCGCCAGCGCATGTTCGGCTCCACCCCGTGCATCAGGACGACGTCGCGGTCGCTGCCCGGCGGCCGGCAGTGCGTGATGCGCATCGCCGGCCACACCAACTCCCTGGTGACCCCGTCGACCTGGCGGATGACGGGGCGATTCACCTGGTAGTCGTAGTACGCCTCGTCGTCGATCTCCACGATCGGATCGGCTTCCCAGATCGCGTCCAGGTGCTCGATCGCGTCGCTGGCCGCGTCGCCGGCGTCGTTCCAGCCCTCGAACGCCGCCACGACGATGGTGTTGTGCAGTTCGGGCAGCGCGCTCACAGAATCAGCGTACGGGGTCGGGCCGGCGTCCTGCGCGGATGTCAGCAATGTTCCGGGGCCCCTGTCAGAGAGCTGTCAACCACTGGGGGAATTTCATAGACCGACTATCCTTGTTGGCGTGACCGCCGCTAACGAACACCGCTACGACACCGACATCCTCGACACCCTGGCGCAGCGGGTGGTGGTCGGCGACGGCGCGATGGGCACCCAGCTGCAGGCCGCCGACCTCACGCTGGACGACTTCCGCGGCCTGGAGGGCTGCAACGAGATCCTCAACGAGACGCGGCCCGACGTGCTGGAGAAGATCCACCGCGCCTACTTCGAGGCCGGCGCCGACGCCGTGGAGACCAACACCTTCGGCTGCAACCTGTCCAACCTGGGCGACTACGACATCGCCGACAGGATCCGCGACCTCTCGGAAAAGGGCACCGCGATCGCGCGCCGGGTCGCCGACGAGCTGGCGGGCCCCGGCCGCAGGCGCTACGTGCTGGGGTCGATGGGGCCGGGCACCAAGCTGCCCACCCTGGGCCACACCGAGTACCGGGTGATCCGCGACGCCTATGCCGAGGCGGCGCTCGGCATGCTCGAGGCGGGCGCCGACGCCATCCTGGTGGAGACCTGCCAGGACCTGCTGCAGCTGAAGGCCGCCGTGCTGGGCTCCCGGCGCGCCATGGCGCGGGCCGGCCGGCACATCCCGGTGTTCGCTCACGTCACCGTGGAGACCACCGGCACCATGCTGCTGGGCAGCGAGATCGGCGCGGCGCTGACGGCCGTCGAGCCGCTCGGCGTGGACATGATCGGCCTGAACTGCGCGACCGGTCCCGCCGAGATGAGCGAGCACCTGCGCTACCTGTCCCGGCACGCCCGCATCCCGGTGTCGGTGATGCCCAACGCCGGGCTGCCGGGGCTGGGCGCCAAGGGCGCCGAATACCCTTTGCAGCCCGACGAATTGGCCGACGCGCTGGCCGGTTTCATCACCGAGTTCGGCCTGTCGCTGGTCGGCGGCTGCTGCGGCACCACCCCGGATCACATCCGGAAGGTCGCCGCCGCGGTGGCCGACATCAAGCGTCCCGAGCGGCAGGTGACCTACGAGCCGTCGGTATCCTCGCTGTACACCGCGGTCCCCTTCAGGCAGGAAGCCTCGGTGCTGGTAATCGGCGAGCGCACCAATGCTAACGGCTCCAAGGCCTTTCGCGAGGCGATGATCGCCGAGGACTACCAGCGCTGCCTCGACATCGCCAAGGACCAGACCCGCGACGGCGCGCACCTGCTGGACCTGTGCGTCGACTACGTGGGCCGCGACGGCGCGGCCGACATGGCGGCGCTGGCCAGCAGGCTGGCCACGGCGTCGACGCTGCCGATCATGCTGGACTCCACCGAAACCCCCGTCCTGCGGGCCGGCTTGGAGCACCTGGGCGGGCGCTGCACCATCAACTCGGTGAACTACGAGGACGGCGACGGACCCGAGTCGCGCTTCGTCAAGACCATGGAGCTGGTCGCCGAGCACGGCGCCGCGGTGGTCGCGCTGACCATCGACGAGGAGGGCCAGGCCCGCACCGCGGAAAAGAAGGTCGAGATCGCCGAGCGGCTGATCGACGACATCACCGGCAACTGGGGCGTGGACGAATCGTCCATCCTCATCGACTGTTTGACGTTCACCATCGCCACCGGGCAGGAGGAGTCGCGCAAGGACGGCATCGAGACCATCGAGGCCATCCGGCTGCTCAAGCAGCGGCACCCCGACGTGCAGACCACGCTCGGGCTGTCCAACATCTCGTTCGGCCTCAATCCGGCTGCGCGCCAGGTCCTCAACTCGGTGTTCCTGCACGAGTGCCAGGAGGCCGGGCTGGACTCGGCGATCGTGCACGCGTCGAAGATCCTGCCCATCAACCGGATTCCCGAGGAGCAGCGCAACGTCGCGCTCGACCTGGTCTACGACCGCCGCCGCGAGGGATACGACCCGCTGCAGGAGCTGATGCGGCTCTTCGAGGGCGTGTCGGCGGCGTCGTCGAAGGAATCCCGCGCCGCCGAACTGGCCAAGCTGCCGCTCTTCGAGCGGCTGGCCCAGCGCATCGTCGACGGCGAGCGCAACGGCCTGGAGGCCGACCTGGACGAGGCCATGACCCAAAAGCCGCCGCTGGCCATCATCAACGAGAACCTGCTGGCCGGCATGAAGACGGTCGGCGAGCTGTTCGGCTCCGGGCAGATGCAGCTGCCGTTCGTGCTGCAGTCGGCCGAGGTGATGAAAACCGCTGTGGCGTACCTGGAACCGCACATGGAGAAATCCGAAGACGATTCGGGCAAGGGCCGCATCGTGCTGGCCACCGTCAAGGGCGACGTGCACGACATCGGCAAGAACCTGGTCGACATCATCCTCTCCAACAACGGCTACGAGGTGGTCAACATCGGCATCAAGCAGCCGATCACCAACATCCTGGAAGTGGCCGAGGACAAGAGCGCCGACGTGGTCGGGATGTCGGGGCTGCTGGTGAAGTCCACCGTGGTGATGAAGGAAAACCTCGAGGAGATGAACACCCGCGGCGTGGCCGCAAAGTTTCCGGTGCTGCTCGGCGGTGCGGCGCTGACCCGCAGCTACGTGGAGAACGACCTGGCCGACATCTACGAGGGCGAAGTGCATTACGCGCGAGACGCTTTCGAGGGTTTGAAGCTGATGGACACCATCATGAGCGCCAAGCGCGGCGAGGCGCCCGACACCGACAGCCCGGAGGCCATCCAGGCCCGCGAGAAGGAGGCCGAGCGTAAGGCCCGCCACGAGCGGTCCAAGCGCATCGCCGCGCAACGAAAGGCCGAAGAAATCCCGGTCGAGGTGCCCGAACGCTCCGACGTCGCCGCCGACGTCGAGGTGCCGGCTCCGCCGTTCTGGGGGTCGCGCATCGTCAAGGGCCTGGCGGTCGCCGACTACACCGGGTTGCTGGACGAGCGCGCACTGTTCCTGGGGCAGTGGGGATTACGCGGCACGCGCGGCGACGAGGGGCCCTCGTACGAGGACCTCGTCGAGACCGAAGGGCGGCCCCGGCTGCGGTACTGGCTGGACCGCCTATCCACCGACGGCATCCTGGCGCACGCGGCGGTGGTGTACGGCTACTTTCCGGCGGTGTCCGAGGGCGACGACGTCGTCGTGCTCGCCGAACCCAAACCCGATGCGGCGCAGCGGTATCGGTTCACCTTCCCGCGCCAGCAGCGCGGCCGCTTCCTGTGCATCGCCGACTTCGTCCGGTCCCGGGACCTGGCCCGCGAGCGCGGCCAGGTGGACGTGCTGCCCTTCCAGCTGGTGACGATGGGCCGACCGATCGCCGACTTCGCCAACGAGCTGTTCGCGTCCGACTCCTACCGCGACTACCTCGAGGTGCATGGGATCGGCGTGCAGCTCACCGAGGCGCTGGCCGAGTACTGGCACCGGCGCATCCGCGAGGAGCTGACGTTCTCCGGGGACCGGGCGATGTCGGCCGAGGACCCGTCGGCCGTCGAGGACTACTTCAAGCTCGGCTATCGCGGCGCCCGTTTCGCCTTCGGCTACGGCGCCTGCCCGAACCTGGAGGACCGGGCGAAGATGATGGGGCTGCTGGAGCCCGAGCGCATCGGGGTGACGCTGTCCGAGGAGCTGCAGCTGCACCCCGAGCAGTCCACCGACGCGTTCGTCCTGCACCACCCCGAGGCCAAATACTTCAACGTCTAAGCCCCTCCCGCGTGCGAGCGTGCGTGTTTGTACGCCGACACGCCGCTGAGCATGGCAATCTGCGCACCCTCGCGGTGGGGATCGACGAGAAACAAAAGTGACTTTGCCGGCCGTCCCGTGAAACAATCGCTCGCCGTGAAGACCTTCGAGGATCTGTTCGCCGAGCTCGGCGATCGCGCCCGCACCCGTCCGGCCGGCAGCGCCACGGTCGCCGCGCTGGACGGCGGCATACACGGCCTGGGCAAGAAGATCCTGGAGGAGGCCGGCGAGGTGTGGCTGGCCGCCGAGCACGAATCCGACGACGCGCTGGCCGGGGAGATCGGCCAGTTGCTGTACTGGACCCAGGTGCTGATGGTCGCGCGCGGCCTGTCCCTCGACGACGTCTACCGAAAGCTGTGAGCATGCTGCGCGTCGCGGTTCCCAACAAGGGTGCGCTTAGCGAGCCGGCCACCGAGATCCTCGCCGAGGCCGGCTACCGGCGCCGCACCGACCCCAAGGACCTGACGGTCATCGACCCCGTCAACCAGGTCGAGTTTTTCTTCCTGCGCCCCAAAGACATTGCCATCTATGTCGGTTCCGGCGAGCTCGACTTCGGCATCACCGGGCGCGACCTGGTGGCCGACTCCGGCGCGCCGGTTCGCGAGCGCCTGGCACTGGGTTTCGGGTCGTCGAGCTTCCGCTACGCCGGCCCCGCCGGGCGCACCTGGACGACGGCCGACCTGGCCGGCAAAAGGATCGCCACCGCCTACCCGAACCTGGTCCGAAAAGACTTGGCCGCCAGGGGTATTGAGGCAACGGTCATCAGGCTCGACGGAGCGGTGGAGATCTCCGTGCAACTTGGGGTGGCCGACGCCATCGCCGACGTGGTGGGGTCCGGTCGCACCCTGAGCCTGCACGACCTGGTGGCCTTTGGTGAGGCGCTGTGCGATTCGGAGGCGGTGCTGATCGAGCGCACCGATCACGACGGCCATGGCGCGACGAAGGCCGCCCGCGATCAACTGGTGGCCCGCGTCCAGGGCGTGGTGTTCGGCCAGCAATATCTGATGCTCGATTACGACTGCCCCCGCGCGGTCTTGGACAAGGCCACGTCGATCACGCCGGGACTGGAGTCGCCGACCATCGCCCCGCTCGCCGACCCGGACTGGGTGGCGATCCGCGCGTTGGTGCCCCGTCGCGGCGTCAACGAGATCATGGACGAGCTCGCCGCCATCGGGGCCAAGGCGATTCTGGCGTCCGACGTCAGGTTCTGCCGATTCTGATCAACCGGGCCGCGGTGTGTTAGCGTCCGGCTAGGGCCCTAAAGGGCCGAAGCCCGTGTCGCTCCATGGGCCGAGACCCTTATCGTCGCCGGGCTGTTCGTCCCCAGGAGGGTCTTCGTGACACACGCACTCGTTCTGCTGCTGGCGTTGCTCATCGGTGTCGTCGCCGGCCTGCGTTCCCTGACGGCTCCCGCCGTGGTCGCCTGGGCGGCGTTCCTCGGCTGGATCAACCTGCATTCCACCTGGGCGTCCTGGGTGGCCAACATCGTGACGGTCGTCGTCCTCAGCGTCCTGGCGGTGGGCGAACTGGTCAACGACAAACTGCCCAAGACACCGCCCCGCACCGCGGCCCCGGTGTTCGCCGGCCGGATCATCTTGGGCGGGTTCGCCGGCGCGGTCATCGGCGCGGCGTGGCACTTCACCTGGACGGCGCTCGGCGCCGCGGTCATCGGCGCGGTGCTCGGCACCCTCGGCGGCTATCAGGCGCGTACCCGGCTGGTGGCCGCCACGGGCGGGCGTGACCTCCCCATCGCGCTGCTCGAAGACGCGGTCGCGATCCTGGGTGGATTCGCCATCGTCGCGCTGACGGCTCGCCTGTGACAGAGCATTTCGACGCGATCATCGTCGGCGCCGGGCAGGCCGGCCCCCCGCTGGCGGGACGGCTGACGTCGGCCGGACAGCGCGTCGCGGTCATCGAACGCAAACTGATCGGCGGCACCTGCGTCAACACCGGGTGCATCCCGACCAAGACCCTGGTGGCCAGCGCGCACGCCGCCCAGCTGGCCCGCCGCGGCGCGGAATACGGTGTCGGTAGCGGGCCCGTCAGCGTGGACATGGCGAAAGTCAAGGCACGCAAAGACGACATCATGCTCAAGGACCGCACGGGCGTCGAAAGCTGGCTGGACGGCATGGACGGCTGCACCGTCTTTCGCGGCCACGCCCGTTTCGAGGACCCGCACACCGTCGCGGTCAACGGCGACCTGCTGCACGCCGACCGCATCTTCCTCAACGTCGGCGGCCGCGCGGTGGTGCCGGACATCCCGGGACTGTCCGGCGTCGAGTTCCTCACCAACGTGTCGATCCTCGAACTCGACACGCTGCCATCGCATCTCGTCATCCTCGGCGGCAGCTACATCGCGCTGGAGTTCGCGCAGATGTACCGGCGCTTCGGGGCCCGGGTGACCGTGGTCGAACGGGGGCCGCGGCTGGCGTCCCGCGAAGACGAGGACGTCTCGGCCACCGTCAGGCAGATCCTGGAGACCGAAGGGGTCGACGTCGTCGTCGACGCCGACGATGTACGGATCGGCAAGACAGACAACGGCTTTGAACTAACCCCGCGTGCCGGCGCCGCCCCCATCGCCGGAAGTCATCTGCTGGTGGCGGTGGGGCGGCGACCCAACACCGACGACCTGGGCCTGGAGGCGGCCGGGGTGCGGACCGACGCCCGCGGCTACATCGTGGTCGACGACCGGCTCAAGACGAACGTCGACCACATCTGGGCGATGGGCGACTGCAACGGCAAGGGCGCGTTCACCCACACGTCGTACAACGACTTCGAGATCGTGGCCGCCAACCTGCTCGACGATGACCCGCGCCTCGTGAGCGACCGCATCACCACCTACGCGCTCTACATCGACCCGCCGCTGGGGCGCGCCGGCATGACCGTCGGCCAGGTCCGCGCGTCGGGCCGCCGGGCGCTGGTCGGTAAGCGGCCGATGACCCGCGTCGGCAGGGCGGTGGAAAAGGGTGAGACGCAAGGCTTTATGAAGGTGGTGGTGGACGCCGACACCGACGAGATCCTGGGAGCCGCCATCCTCGGGGTCGGGGGCGACGAGGCGATCCACGCCATTCTGGACGTCATGTCAGCCAAGGCGCCGTACACCACGCTGGCGCGCACGATGCACATCCACCCCACCGTCAGCGAGCTCATTCCCACGATGCTGCAGGAGATGTCGCCGCTGGAATAGCGGCCGCGAGTTCTATGACGTTCTCATGATGCCTTGACGTACCTGCGGACCAAGTCGCCCTCCTTGAACGTGCTTGTGTGCTGCAGGCCCTCGGCGTCGCTGCCGAAGAATGTCCACCGCTGTGGACTCGTCTGCGGTCCGCTGATCAGCTTGACCGTATAACGCAGATCGGTCGGGGGCGGGGCGCCTATGACGTCACCGACCCGGATCTGCGATGGATGAATCTCCTGCATGGCCGTGACGTCCGTCCTCACTGTCGTTACCGCCACATTACGTGCATTGCGGTCGCCGACCATGGCGAACGCGCATGTGCGCTACCGCACACTCGTCGCGGGGCGCCGAGATCGGCGGCGTCTGGTCCGCGCCACGGACGGACCGTTGGAGGCGACTGCGGTCGGCTCGGGCCGACGGACCACTGCCGGAACGGCCGCCCGGGGTGCGGCCTGGCCGGCCAGGGCGTGGATGACGGGGGAGGCCGCGGTGACCTGCCGGGGGACGGTACGGATAGCCGCCCTGCGCATCATTGATTCGGTCTCCCTGCGCTGCTCGGGCAGCACGATGGTGACCACGTCGCCGGAGGCGCCGGCCCGGGCCGTGCGGCCGGATCGATGCAGGTAGGCCTTGTGCTCGACGGGTGGATCGACGTGCACCACCAGTTCGATGTTGTCCACGTGCACGCCGCGAGCGGCGATGTCGGTCGCCACGAGTACCCGGGCGTGACCGGCGGCGAAAGCCGCCAAGTTTCGGTCGCGTGCGGTTTGGGAAAGGTTGCCGTGCAGCTCCACCGACGCAATACCCGATTGTGTGAGCTGGCGGGTCAGCTTTCGCGCCTGATGTTTGGTCCTGAGGAAGAGGATTCGCCGCGAGCTTCCCGCGGCCAACCGGTGCACCAATTCCTTCTTGGCTTGGGGCCCGTCGACATAGAAGAGGTGATGTTTCATCACGGGAGCCGAGGACGTCGTTTCCGCGACCGATCGCGTCACCGGGCGAGTGAGGAATCGCTTTACCAGGGTGTCGACCGCGGCGTCGAGGGTGGCCGAGAACAGCATCCGTTGGCCGGTCGCGGGACTGGCCGCCAGAATACGAGTAACGCTGGGGAGGAAACCCAGATCGGCCAGATGGTCGGCTTCATCGATGACCGTAACCTGGACGGCGCCCAGGTTGATCAGGCCCTGCTTCATCAGATCCTCGAGGCGGCCCGGACAGGCGACGACGATATCGATACCCGACTTCAGCGCGGTAACCTGCTTGCTCTGCGACACCCCGCCAAAGATCGTGGCAACGCGCAGGCCCCGAACTGTTGCAAGCGGCTCAATGGTCGCGGCGATCTGTGTCGCCAATTCGCGGGTGGGCGCCAGCACCAGCCCGGTCGGCCGGCCCGGCCGCCGATCGCCGGGATCGAGGCGACCCACCAGCGGGATCGAGAATGCGAGCGTCTTACCGCTGCCCGTCTTGCCGCGGCCTAACACATCACGGCCGCCAAGCGTATCCGGCAAAGTCTCGACCTGTATTGGAAACGGGCGGTAGACGCCCCGTGCAGCGAGCGCGTCAACCAACGAGGGGCTCACCCCGAGGTGAGCGAAAGTCGTGTCCTCAAGCATATTTCGGTGTCCTTACAGCATCGGTGGTAACGAGATTGCCTATCTGGCAACATCGATCGCCGCAACTCGAGGCTGTGCAGGCGCACCTGGTCATCTTGGACTCGGCGCCCCGCAGGGATCTGAGCAAAGAAAACAACGAATCGATCACGACTTGCTGGCAAGCCATTCGGCGGCCAACGTTCTCAACAGCTTACCGCATTCCCGGAAGGTCGATTCCTGCAGGTACTTTTCGGCGGTGGACGCGTCACGCCGCCGGTTCGGTCGGATGCGAATCGGCCGCCGGCGCAGCGTGATCCGGCCATCCCGGGTAGGGCGGTGGCGTTCCGCCGAACTCCGGACAGCGTTGCCGGTGGGGGCACCACTCGCACAGCCGCGACGGGCTGGGCCGGAAATCGCCTGTGGGCGCGGCGGATTGGATGGCGCGCCAGATCGCCATCAGCGTCTTCTCGAAGCGCAGCAGCTCGTCATGGTCCGGGGAGTAGTCCAGCACCTGGCCGTCGGCCAGGTAGATGATCCGCAGCCGGGTGGGCAGCACACCGCGGGAACGCAGCAGCGCCACCGCGTAGAACTTCATCTGGAACATCGCCTTGAACTCGGCCAGCACGCGCGCGGCCGGCGGCGCCTTGCCGGTCTTGTAGTCGACGACCCGCAGCTCCCCGGTGGCGGCGACGTCGATCCGGTCGATGAAGCCCCGCAGCAGCGTGCCGTCGGCGAGTTCGACCTCCACGCCCTCCTCGCAGCTTTGCGGGTCGAACCTCGTCGGGTCTTCCAGCCGGTAATAGCCGGAGAGCAACGCGCGGGCCTCCTCGAGCAGCTGGGTTCGCCGCTCGGGGTCGATGTCGCCGGCAAGGTCGGGCTCGGCGGCGATCACCCGGTCCCACGCGGACTCCACCAGCGAGCGCGCGGTGTCGGGGTCGCGCAGCGCGGCGGGCAGGCCGTAGAGCTGCTCCAGGGCGGCGTGCACCACCGACCCGCGCAGCTGCGCCGCCGACGGCGCCTCGGGCAGCCGGTCGATCGCCCGGAACCGATACAGCAGCGGGCACTGTTTGAAGTCCGCCGCCCGCGACGGCGACAGCGCCGGCCTGGAAGCCGCCCGCGACGGCGACAGCGCCGGCCTGGAAGCCGCCCGCGACGGCGACAGCGCCGGCCTGGAAGCCGCCCGCGCCCGGTCCTGCGGCTGGTCGGTCATGATCGCAGCTTAGAACCAGGAACCGACAACCCCGAGGACCGCCCGTAGCGAGTCGGCTGGCACGCTAGACGGCGTGTCCGCAACCGGCCCGTTCACCGTCGGCGAACGCGTCCAACTCACCGACGCCAAGGGCCGGCACTACACCATGTCGCTCACACCGGGCGCCGAGTTCCACACCCACCGCGGCTCGATCGCACACGACGCGGTGATCGGGCTCGAGTCGGGCAGCGTCGTCAAGTCCAGCAACGGCGCGCTTTTCCTGGTGCTGCGCCCGCTGCTGGTCGACTACGTGATGTCGATGCCGCGCGGGCCGCAGGTGATCTATCCCAAGGACGCCGCCCAGATCGTGCACGAGGGCGACATTTTTCCGGGGGCGCGGGTGCTGGAGGCCGGGGCCGGATCCGGCGCGCTGACCTGTTCGCTGCTGCGCGCCGTCGGGCCCGGCGGGCGGGTGGTGTCCTACGAGCAGCGCGCCGACCACGCCGAGCATGCCCGCCGCAACGTCGCCAACTTCTTCGACGGACCGCCGGACAACTGGCAGCTGATCGTCGGCGACCTCGCCGACTCCGACCTGCCCGACGGTTCCTTCGACCGGGCGGTGCTCGACATGCTCGCGCCGTGGGAGGTGCTCGACACGGCGGCGCGGCTGCTGGTCGCCGGCGGCGTGCTGATGATCTACGTGGCCACCGTGACCCAACTGTCCCGGGTCGTGGAGGCCCTGCGGGCCCGGCAGTGCTGGACCGAACCGCGGGCGTGGGAGACGCTGCAGCGCGGCTGGAACGTCGTCGGCCTGGCCGTTCGGCCGCAGCATTCGATGCGCGGGCACACCGCGTTCCTGATATTCACCCGCCGGCTCGCCCCCGGCGTCGTTGCCCCGGCACCGCTGGGTCGCAAGCGCGAGGGGCGCGACGGGTAGCTAGCCCGACCAATCGTCGGCGCGGCGCAGACCGCGTCGCACCGACAGCAGCTCGAATTCGGGATGCGCGGCCACCAGGCGTTCGGCCGCGTCGAGGACGTCGACGGTGTGGCCGTGGTCGCCGGACACCATGGCGACGCCGATGCCCGCCCGCCGGAACAGGTCCTGTGAGCCGGTCTCGGCGGCCGACACGCTGAACTTGCGCCGCAACTCGGCGACGACGGGCCGAATCACCGATCGCTTCTGTTTGAGCGATCGCACGTCGCCCAGCAACACGTCGAACTCGAGCCAGCCGATCCACATCGGAGCGGCCCTAGGGAGTCGGGGACGGGGTGGGCGCCGCCGAGTTGCTCAGGGCCAGCAGCATTTCCGCGGTCCGCCGGGACAGCTGCCAGCCGCCTGGAGAGGGCGCGGAGGGCGTGAACTCCATCGGGAACGTGAACGTGCCGTTGTTCGCTCGGGCGGTGTTGACCGTGATCGTCGCCCTCGCGTGGGACGGATTCTTGTCCGACCATGCGATGTTGTTGGCCGCGAAGGTCATCGGCAGGTAGCCGTTGTCCCGCAACGCGTTGATGAACTTGTCCAGGGTGCCCGCGCCGTCGGGCGTCGCGCCCTCGACAAGGTTGACCTTGTTGATGCCCGGAACGTTCGGGTCGGCGAGCCGGTTCAGCACGTCGAGAAGGGCCTCGGGCGCGGGCAGCGGGGCGGTCGGGGGAGCCGCGACGATGACCGGGCTGGACGTGACGGGGACCGGCGACGACGGGGACGACACAACCTTCGGCCCGGTGGGCGAACATCCCGCGAGCCCGAGCGCCGCCATCGCTGTGGCGACGCTCAGGGCTGCGCGGCGGTGTCGGTGCATCCAGTCGGACGGGTTACGCGTTCATGCCTGCGGTCAGACCAACGGGTGCAACGGAAGTCACACCGGCCGCCGGCGCGCCGGCCAAGGCCAAGCCGGCTGAGCCTGTGGCAAGGGCTTTCACGGCCACGGCTGTCCTTTCGATCGGCGCGATTCGTGGCCGAGATTACCAGTGCGACCAAAGTCTTAACTTTTCGTGAGCATTTGACTCCACACATCAACCGGCAATCGCCGGTAGCGTTGGAGTATCCACCGCATCATTTCGGGGCGGGAAAGGAGCGCAACATGGGTGACTCAGAGCGTTCTGAAGCGTTCGGCGACGCCAGTGAAACTGGCATGTCCAGCGGCGATGCCGCCGAATTGGAGCAATTACGCCGTGAGGCGGCGGTGCTCCGCGAGCAACTGGAGCAGGCGGTTGGATCGCATGGCGTCACCCGCTCCGCCCGTGATGTGCATCAACTCGAAGCGCGTATCGACTCCCTGGCGGCCCGCAATTCCAAATTGATGGAAACCCTCAAAGAGGCGCGCCAGCAACTGTTGGCGCTGCGGGAAGAAGTCGACCGCCTCGGTCAGCCGCCCAGCGGCTACGGCGTCCTTTTGTCCGCGCACGACGACGACACGGTCGACGTGTTCACCTCCGGCCGCAAGATGCGCCTGACGTGCTCGCCCAACATCGATGTCGCGTTGCTGCGGAAGGGCCAGACCGTCCGGCTCAACGAGGCTCTGACCGTCGTCGAGGCCGGCACGTACGAATCGGTCGGCGAGATCTCCACGCTGCGCGAGGTGCTGGGCGACGGCCACCGCGCGCTCGTCGTCGGCCACGCCGACGAGGAGCGCATCGTCTGGCTGGCCGAGCCGCTGGTCGCCGAGGACCTGCCGGACGGCGTGCCCGACGCCCTCAACGACGACACCAAGCCCCGCAAGCTGCGCCCCGGCGACTCGCTGCTGGTCGACACCAAGGCCGGCTACGCGTTCGAGCGCATCCCGAAGGCCGAGGTCGAAGACCTGGTGCTCGAAGAGGTGCCCGACGTCACCTACCAGGACATCGGCGGCCTGACCCGCCAGATCGAGCAGATCCGCGACGCCGTCGAGCTGCCGTTCCTGCACAAGGACCTCTACCGGGAGTACGCGCTGCGCCCACCCAAGGGCGTGCTGCTCTACGGCCCGCCCGGCTGCGGGAAGACGCTGATCGCCAAGGCGGTGGCCAACTCGCTGGCCAAGAAGATGGCCGAGGTGCGCGGCGACGACGCGCGCGAGGCCAAGTCCTACTTCCTCAACATCAAGGGCCCCGAGCTGCTGAACAAGTTCGTCGGCGAGACCGAACGCCACATCCGGCTGATCTTCCAGCGCGCCCGCGAGAAGGCGTCCGAGGGAACGCCGGTGATCGTGTTCTTCGACGAGATGGACTCGATCTTCCGCACCCGCGGCACCGGGGTGTCCTCCGACGTCGAGACGACCGTGGTGCCACAGCTGCTGTCCGAGATCGACGGGGTGGAGGGACTCGAAAACGTCATCGTGATCGGCGCCTCCAACCGCGAGGACATGATCGACCCGGCGATCCTGCGGCCCGGGCGCCTCGACGTGAAGATCAAGATCGAGCGGCCCGATGCCGAAGCGGCGCAAGACATCTTCAGCAAGTACCTGACCGAGGCCCTGCCGGTGCACGCCGACGACCTCGCCGAGTTCGACGGCGACCGCCCGGCCTGCATCAAGGCGATGATCGAAAAGGTCGTCGACCGGATGTACGCCGAGATCGACGACAACCGGTTCCTGGAGGTCACCTACGCCAACGGCGACAAGGAAGTCATGTACTTCAAGGACTTCAACTCCGGGGCGATGATCCAGAACGTCGTCGACCGGGCGAAGAAGAACGCCATCAAGTCGGTGCTGGAGACCGGGCAGCCGGGGTTGCGCATCCAGCACCTGCTCGACTCGATCGTCGACGAGTTCGCCGAGAACGAGGACCTGCCCAACACCACCAACCCCGACGACTGGGCGCGGATCTCGGGCAAGAAGGGCGAGCGGATCGTCTACATCCGCACCCTGGTCACCGGCAAGTCGTCGAGCGCCAGCCGGGCCATCGACACCGAGTCGAACCTGGGCCAGTACCTGTAGGACCCGGGGTCAGGCGGTCTCCAGCGAGTAGCTGTTGGTCAGGTTGTCCTGCAACACCTGGGCGGGCTGGCTTCTGGTGTCCACGCGCAGCTCGTCGGCGAGCACGCGCGGCCGGTAGGCCCACCCGTCCGGCAGCTCGAGCCGGGCGGCCAGCCCGGGCAGGTCTTCCCGCCGCAAGTTGGGGTCCGCGACTTGGCTCCAGGTCTGCATGACCCAGCGCCGTCCCTCCCGGTCGGTGAGTTCGTAGATCTCCTCGCCCGCGTTGAAGACGAAGACCGTGTTGCGGCTCACCTTGTTGACGGTGTAGGGCGCGGGGTTCATCGAGGAGAGCAGGACCGTGGCCTGCTGGATCATCTCGATGCCGCCGAAACTCTTCGTGATCTGCGGGCCCTGCGGCTCCTTCTCGATGCCGTTCATCAGCCAGTACCGCGGGCCGTTCAGCAGGGCCACGGCCGCGCCGTTTTCGGCGGCGATGGCGTGCGGGTCCAGCGCCGACCACAGCTCGGCGGGGCAGTCGTTGAGCGGAAAGCTGTTATAGACCGTGGCCTGTGGGCCGGCCTCCCCGGGGGTCACGAGAAGCACCTCGCCGTAACGTTTCCCAGCCAAATCGGTCACTCGTTCACACGCTTCCTCTTCGACGGGGCGCCAGACGTCCTTCTGATACTCGTGTGAAATTAACCACCGGCCTGGGCGGCGTCAACTTCACCCGCTACCGCGACGGCGCCGCGGTAGCGATCGCGCGCGATCAGGGCGGTGTGCAGGTCGTCGATCAGCGGGTCGAGGAATGTGGAGCGGTATTCGGCGTCGCCGGCCGCGCGGGCGCTGATGTACATGAACGTCAGCGCGCCGAGGAAGAGGGTCATGTGGATCAGCGAATCGGCCACCGGCAGCGTGAATCCCAGCACCGTCGCGGTGCTCGTGTAGGTGTGGGTCCATTCGTTGAGCAGCGGTGGGTCCAGGACGATGAGCCCCAGGATCAGGTAGATCGTGGCGGTGACGACCGCCACGACCAGGATCTGCGCCAGTTGCGAGGCGGCCAGCACGAACACCACGTTGAGGCGCTCGGCCCGTTTCAGGGGCGGGCAGTCACGGGTGTCCGGCATGGCCGCGAAGGGCGTCCCGGAAAGCCTTTCCGTGTCGTCGGGCAGCGCCGCCGTCGATCGCAGCATCGGCCTGACCCGCTCCCGCGTGGCGGAGACGACGAAGGCCGCGGCGATGGAGAACAGAAACGCGATCGCCAGCCCCAGCCGGTCCCCGCTGATCGTGGCGGCCATGATCCAGACGTAGGTGTTGAAGAAGACCAACGCGGTCAACAGCACGACCGGCAGCGCCCGCACGGCCAAGGCTCCGACCGTCGCAAGGTGCGAGAGCATCATGCGCACGGCCCACCCGACCACCGACCCGACGCCACAACCGGTCAGGGACGCCACCGCGGCCACGACGACGGCCTCCTGCAGCAGTTGCCGGGGACCGCCCACGGTGAATCCGACGCATGCCACGACGACCACCGCCGCGGTCGCGATACCAGCCACCCGGCGAGGGCCATCAGGGGGAGCGCCAGCGCGACTATCGCCAGCACCACCAGCTCGGAGGTCGTCGGCTGCGCGGTGATCTCGACGTCGTGGCCGCCCGTGATCAGGTAGACGGGCAGGATGCAGGCCTGCAGCGCCCCATACGCCGCCAGCGCGGGCGCCGATCGCGGCCAGAGCCGCCGCCACCGGTCTCGCCTCGTCAGCACCGACGGCAAACCCCGCTCCAGGAACCAGCTTTCGGCCGCCGCGCTCGCCGATGCTTGGCGCGCCGCCGGTCGGCCGCGGGAAAGGCTCATGCCGGCTCACCCTAGCGGCGCGGCGGGCCGCGGGCGGTACACATTGTCGCTGCGCCTAGTCTTTAAGTCATGCAAAGGATTATCGGGACGGAGGTCGAGTACGGCATTTCCTCGCCGTCGGACCCGACCGCCAACCCGATCCTCACCTCGACCCAGGCGGTGCTGGCCTATGCGGCCGCCGCCGGCATTCAGCGCGCCAAACGCACCCGCTGGGACTACGAGGTGGAATCGCCGCTGCGCGACGCCCGCGGCTTCGACCTGAGCCGCTCGGCCGGGCCCCCGCCCGTCGTCGACGCCGACGAGGTCGGCGCGGCCAACATGATCCTGACCAACGGGGCGCGGCTCTACGTCGACCACGCGCACCCGGAGTACTCCGCGCCCGAGTGCACCGACCCGCTGGACGCGGTGATCTGGGACAAGGCCGGCGAACGCGTGATGGAGGCCGCCGCCCGGCACGTGGCCAGCGTGCCCGGGGCCGCCAAACTGCAGCTCTACAAGAACAACGTCGACGGCAAGGGCGCCTCCTACGGGTCGCACGAGAACTACCTGATGAGCCGGCAGACGCCGTTTTCGGCCATCATCGCCGGGCTGACCCCGTTTTTGGTGTCCCGGCAGGTGGTCACCGGCTCCGGGCGGGTCGGCATCGGGCCCTCCGGTGACGAGCCGGGCTTCCAGCTGTCCCAGCGTTCCGACTACATCGAGGTCGAGGTCGGGCTGGAGACCACGCTCAAGCGCGGCATCATCAACACCCGCGACGAACCGCACGCCGACGCCGACCGGTACCGGCGGCTGCACGTGATCATCGGCGACGCCAACCTCGCCGAGACGTCGACGTACCTGAAGCTGGGCACCACGGCGCTGGTGCTCGACCTGATCGAAGAGGGCCCCGCGCACGGGATAGACCTCACCGACCTGACGCTGGCGCGGCCGGTGCAGGCCGTCCACGCCATCAGCCGCGATCCGTCGCTGCGGGTCGCCGTGGCCCTGGCCGACGGCCGCGAACTCACCGGCCTTGCGCTGCAACGGATCTATCTCGACCGGGTGGCCAAGCTCGTCGACGGCCGCGACCCGGATCCCCGCGCGGCCGACATCGTCGAGACCTGGGCACACGTGCTCGACCAGCTCGAGCGCGACCCGATGGAGTGCGCGGAGCTGCTCGACTGGCCGGCCAAGCTGCGGCTGCTCGAGGGCTTCCGCCAGCGGGAGAACCTGAGCTGGTCGGCGCCGCGGCTGCACCTCGTCGACCTGCAATACTCCGACGTCCGGCTGGACAAGGGCCTGTACAACCGGCTGGTCGCCCGCGGCTCGATGAAGCGCCTGGTCACCGAGCATCAGGTGCTGGACGCCGTCGACAACCCGCCGACGGACACCCGCGCCTACTTCCGCGGGGAATGCCTGCGCCGGTTCGGGGCCGACATCGCCGCGGCCAGCTGGGACTCGGTGATTTTCGACCTCGGCGGCGATTCGCTGGTGCGCATCCCGACGCTGGAGCCGCTGCGCGGCAGCAAGGCGCACGTCGGGGCGTTATTGGACTCCGTGGACAGCGCCGTGGAGCTGGTGGAACAACTGACCAGCTAAGCCCGTTAGACCCGGAAACGTCGGTGCTGACCGGTACTGTAGAGGAGACCGGCGGGCGTGTGACGCGGCCGATAACAAAGCAGGAGGCGGCGATGGCTCAGGAGCAGACCAAGCGTGGCGGTGGCGGCGGGGACGACGACGACTTCGCCGACGGCACGGCCGCGGGCCAGGAGCGTCGCGAGAAGTTGGCCGAGGAAACCGACGATCTGCTCGACGAGATTGACGACGTCCTTGAGGAAAACGCCGAGGACTTTGTCCGCGCGTACGTCCAAAAGGGCGGACAGTGACCTGGCCGCTCTCCGATCGCCTGTCCGCTAACCCACCCGCCGTCGACCTGTCCTCGTTCGCAGACTTCCTGCGCCGCCAGGCGCCGGAGTTGCTGCCGGCCAGCCTCAGCGGCGGGAGCGTCGGTGACCGGCTGCCGCACGGCACCACCATCGTCGCGCTGAAATACCCCGGCGGCGTGGTGATCGCCGGCGACCGGCGCTCGACGCAGGGCAACATGATCGCCGGGCGCGACGTCAAAAAGGTGTACATCACCGACGACTACACCGCCACCGGCATCGCCGGCACCGCCGCGGTCGCCGTCGAGTTCGCGCGCCTCTACGCCGTGGAGCTCGAGCACTACGAGAAGCTCGAAGGCGTGCCGCTCACCTTCGCCGGCAAGGTCAACAGGCTCGCGATCATGGTTCGCGGCAACCTGGCGGCCGCGATGCAGGGGCTGGTCGCCCTGCCGCTGCTGGCGGGCTACGACATCCATGCGGCCGATCCCGAAAGCGCCGGCCGCATCGTGTCGTTCGACGCCGCCGGCGGCTGGAACATCGAGGAGGAGGGCTATCAGGCGGTGGGGTCCGGCTCGATCTTCGCCAAGTCGTCGATGAAGAAGCTGTACTCCCAAGTCATCGATCGTGATTCCGCGCTGCGGGTGGCCGTCGAGGCGCTCTATGACGCCGCCGACGACGATTCCGCCACGGGCGGACCGGATCTGGTCCGCGGCATCTACCCCACGGCGGTCACCATCGGCGCCGAGGGGGCGGCCGAGGTGCCGGAGGGCCGCATCGCCGAACTGGCCCGGGAAATCATCGAAAGCCGCTCGCGCGCCGACACTTTCGGTCCCAATGGCGGTGAGAAGTGAGCTTCCCGTACTTCATCTCGCCCGAACAGGCGATGCGCGAGCGCAGCGAGCTCGCGCGCAAGGGCATCGCGCGGGGCCGCAGCGTGGTGGCGCTCGCCTACGCCGGCGGCGTGCTGTTCGTCGCGGAGAACCCCTCACGGTCGCTGCAGAAGATCAGCGAGCTCTACGATCGCGTGGGCTTCGCGGCCGCGGGCAAGTACAACGAATTCGACAATCTGCGCCGCGCCGGGATCCAGTTCGCCGACACCCGCGGCTACGCCTACGACCGCCGCGACGTCACCGGCAGGCAGCTGGCCAACGTCTACGCGCAGGCGCTGGGCAGCATCTTCACCGAGCAGGCCAAGCCCTACGAGGTCGAGTTGTGCGTCGCCGAGGTCGCGCACTACGGCGAGACGAAACCGCCTGAGCTGTACCGGATCACCTACGACGGGTCGATCGCCGACGAGCCGCATTTCGTGGTGATGGGCGGCACCACCGAACCGATCACCAACGCGCTCAAGGAAACCTACGCCGAAAACGCCGACCTGCGCGACGCGGTGCGCATCGCGATCGAGGCGCTGCGGGCAACCAGTGGCAACGGCGCGGGCAGCGACCAGCCCGCGCTCGGCGTGTCCAACCTGGAGGTCGCCATCCTCGACGCCAGCCGGCCGCGGCGGGCGTTTCGGCGCATCACGGGATCCGGCCTGGAAGCGCTGCTATCGCAGCAGGAGCAGCCCGACTGACTCAAAACGGTGGCGGCTTGTTGCGTTCGGCGACATGCGCGTCATTGAGGGCGCGTTCGCGTTCGATGCGGCGGGCGAGGTCGGCGGCTCGGGTCCGTTGTCTCAGTGGCATCATCACGCCCCGGCGCTCGACGGTGGTTGCCGGGGTTGGGGTTTCGGGTAGCGCGGCGGTAGTGGTGTGCCAGGCGGGGAAGAAGATGCGGCTGCCCGGGCGGGTGGTGTAAGTGCGGCCGTTGGGCGCGGTCCAGACCACCGTGCCATCCGGCAGTTGCACGTCGCGCCAGTCTGTCCAAAACGTCTTCAGAAGGTGGTGTTTTCTACATTCGCACTTGAGATTTGACGGATGCGTGGGCCCGACCGGATAGGGCACCGTGTGGTCGATGTCGCAAAATTCGGCGGGGCGGTCACAACCGGGGAACCGGCACGTCAAATCCCGGATTCGGACGAATTCGGCCAGCTTGGCCGACGGCCGGTAATGCGGCTCCGGCGCGAAGTCGCCGGGCTGGCGCACCTGGCTGATTGTGGCGCCGCCGCGGATCAGTTCGGCCAGCAGCGGCGCGGGCACCACACCGCCGTTGGTGATCAGCGCGGCGGGCGGTTTGACCGCCGACGTCGCGGGCGGATCGGGGTCGGGGTCGGGGGCCAGCGCCTCGGCGAGGGTCATGTCCGGCGTGATCGGTCGCGGCGGGGGTCCCTCGCCCGAGACGTGCGGGTCGGGTTCGGCCTCGAGCGCCGAGGCCTCGGCGACGACGTGGATGACGATACCGGCTGCCCGCTCGTCCTTGTCGGTGTCGGAGGGGCAGTCGGCGTTGCCGCAAGCGCATGCGAGCCGCTCGGCGCCGGCGGCCAGCGCCCCCAGCGCGTCGGCGCGGCGCTGGGCGATGGTGCGCGGGTCGTCGTCGCAGACGGCGTGGGCCATCTGCATCAGCCGGCGATCCAGCATCGCCGCGTCGGTGGCGTATAGCCGTCCCCACAGCGCGGCCGTGCCGGCATGGTCGTCGGCGGCGCCGACGCATACCTCGCGATTGCGGGCCGTCATGCGTGTGCGCCGCAGCGCACCGGGGTCGTAACGGTCGATCCACCCGTCGATGGCCTGCTCCAGTTTGGACGCCGACAACGGCCCCCAGGCGATCGCGTGTTCGGCCAGGGCGGCATCGACGAATCCCAGGGCCTCCTGGTCCCGGATCAGGTAGGTCCGCCACGCGATGACGGACACCAGGTAAGCGCTGAGCCGCCCGGCCAAGAACAGCGCCGCCACCCTGGGCAGGCGGTTCAGGGTGAGGCTCAGATGCATCTGCCCCGACGCCTTGCCATGGCTGACGCCCAGCGCCGCGGCCACTTCCGCGGCCGCGGAGTCCCAGGAGTCGCAGGCCCAGTTCGCGCGCTTGTCATCGCCCGTCCGCCGGCGGGTGAGTTCGGCGATCGCGGACAGGCGCCGGGCGCCCACGGCCGCCTCGGCGCGCGCACAGTCCTCGATCGCGGCCACCAGCGCGGCGTCGTCGGCGCGGCGCAGCTCCGCGGGGTCCGGCAGCAACAGTTCGAACATATTTTCGATAGTACGCGAACGGACTGACAGCGCGGCTTCCTCACCTTCGCGGTCGGACAACCAGTACCCTCGATTACGTGCAGCGACGAATTATGGGCATCGAGACCGAGTTCGGTGTCACCTGCACGTTCCATGGCCATCGCCGCCTGTCCCCGGACGAGGTCGCCCGCTACCTGTTCCGCCGGGTGGTGTCGTGGGGCCGCAGCTCCAACGTCTTCCTGCGCAACGGCGCCCGCCTCTACCTCGACGTGGGCAGCCACCCCGAGTACGCCACGGCCGAATGCGACAGCCTGGTGCAGCTGGTCACCCACGACCGGGCCGGCGAGTGGGTGCTGGAGGACCTGCTGATCGACGCCGAGCAGCGGCTCGCCGACGAGGGCATCGGCGGCGACATCTATCTGTTCAAGAACAACACCGATTCGGCCGGCAATTCGTATGGCTGCCACGAGAACTACCTGATCGTGCGCGCCGGCGAGTTCTCCCGGATCTCCGATGTGCTGCTGCCGTTCCTGGTCACCCGCCAGCTGATCTGCGGCGCGGGCAAGGTGCTGCAGACCCCCAAGGCCGCGACGTTCTGCCTTTCCCAACGCGCCGAGCACATTTGGGAGGGTGTCTCCAGCGCGACGACCCGATCACGCCCCATCATCAACACCCGCGACGAGCCGCACGCCGACGCCGAGAAGTACCGGCGCCTGCACGTCATCGTCGGCGACTCCAACATGTGCGAGACCACCACCATGCTCAAGGTGGGCACCGCGGCGCTGGTGCTGGAGATGATCGAGGCCGGGGTGGCGTTCCGCGACTTCTCGCTGGACAACCCGATCCGGGCCATCCGCGAGGTCAGCCATGACGTCACCGGCCGGCGGCCGGTGCGGCTGGCCGGCGGGCGGCAGGCCAGCGCGCTGGACATCCAGCGCGAGTACTACAGCCGCGCCGTCGAGCACCTGCAGACCCGGGAGCCCAACGCGCAGGTCGAGCAGGTCGTCGACCTATGGGGCCGTCAGCTCGACGCCGTCGAGAGCCAGGATTTCGCGAAGGTGGACACCGAGATCGACTGGGTGATCAAGCGCAAGCTGTTCCAGCGCTACCAGGACCGCTACACCATGGAGCTGTCCGACCCGAAGATCGCCCAGCTGGACCTCGCCTACCACGACATCAAGCGCGGGCGCGGCGTCTTCGACCTGCTGCAGCGCAAGGGCCTGGCCGCTCGCGTCACCACCGACGAGGACATCGCCGAGGCCGTCGACACCCCGCCGCAAACCACCCGGGCCCGGCTGCGCGGGGAGTTCATCAGCGCCGCCCAGGCGGCCGGCCGCGACTTCACCGTCGACTGGGTGCACCTCAAGCTCAACGACCAGGCCCAGCGCACCGTGCTGTGCAAGGACCCGTTCCGGGCCGTCGACGAGCGGGTCAAGCGGCTGATCGCCAGCATGTAGCCGGACTCGGCTCGCCGGTGGAAGCGCGGGGCGAGGGCCATCGAATAACCTGGTGCAAATGGCGACCTCGAAAGTCGAGCGGCTGGTCAACCTCGTCATCGCTCTGCTGTCCACCCGCGGCTACATCACCGCCGAAAAGATCAGGTCCAGCGTGGCGGGTTATTCCGACAGCCCCAGCGCCGAGGCGTTCTCCCGGATGTTCGAGCGCGACAAGAACGAACTGCGCGACCTCGGCATCCCGCTCGAGATCGGCAGGGTGTCGATCACCAACCCCACCGAGGGCTACCGGATCAACCGCGACACCTACGCGCTGCCGCCCGTCACGCTGACCGCGGACGAGGCGGCCGCCGTCGCCGTCGCGACGCAGCTGTGGGAGTCGCCCGAACTGATCACCGCGACCCAGGGCGCGTTGCTCAAGCTGCGCGCCGCCGGGGTCGACGTCGACCCCGTGGAGATAGGGGCGCCGGTGGCCATCGCCTCTCCGGCCGGGGTGCCGGGTCTGCGCGGGTCGGAAGACGTCCTCGGAATCCTGTTGTCGGCCATCGACTCCCACCGAGCCGTACAGTTCCCGCACCGGCCGTCGCGAATCGAGCCGTACACCACGCGCACCGTCGAGCCGTGGGGCGTGGTCACCGAGAAGGGCCGCTGGTACCTGGTCGGCCACGACCGCGACCGCGACGCCACCCGCACCTTCCGGCTCTCGCGGGTCGGTGCCGAGGTCACGCCGATCGGCCCGCCCGGCGCCGTCACCGTGCCCGACGGTGTGGACCTGCGCAGGATCGTGTCCGAAACGGTCGCCGAGATCCCGGCGGGCGGCCAGGCCCGGGTGTGGGTCGCCGACGGGCGGGCCACCGCGCTGCGGCGCGCCGGGCGGTCCACCGGCGCGCGGCGACTGGGCGGCCGCGACGGCGAGGTGATCGAACTCGACATCGGATCCACCGACCGGCTGGCGCGCGACATCGCCGGCTACGGGGCCGACGCCGTCGCGCTCGAGCCGCAAACCCTGCGCGACGACGTGCTGGCCCGGCTGCGCGCCCACGCGGGACCGTCGGCGTGACTGCCATCTCCACCCGGTTGGTCCGGCTGCTCAACATGGTGCCGTATTTCCAGGCGAACCCGAGGGTCACCCGGGCCAAGGCCGCCGCCGACCTGGGGGTGTCCGCCAAGCAGCTGGAGGAGGACCTCAACCAGCTGTGGATGTGCGGCCTTCCCGGCTACTCCCCGGGCGATCTCATCGACTTCGAGTTCTCCGGCGACGCCATCGAGGTGACGTTCTCGGCGGGCATCGACCATCCGCTCAAGCTCACCTCGCCGGAGGCCACGGGCCTGCTGGTGGCGCTGCGGGCGCTGGCCGACATTCCCGGCGTGGTCGATCCGGAAGCCGCGCGCAGCGCGATCGCCAAGATCGAGGCCGCCGCCGGCGCCGTCGGCCAGGACGTCACGGCCTCGGTGGCGGCCACCGACGAGCGGGCCCCCGCCGAAAGCCGTGCCGCGGCCGCGGTGCGCACGGCGGTGCAGTACAAACGCGCGCTGGCCATCGACTACTACGCCGCCTCGCACGACGGCCTGACCAGCCGGATCGTCGACCCCATTCGGGTCCTGCTGATCGGCGGCCACAGCTACCTGGAGGCCTGGTCGCGCGAGGCCGAGGGGGTCCGGCTGTTCCGCTTCGACCGGATCGTGGACGCCAAAGAGCTGGGCGAGCCGGCCGCCGCCCCCGAGCCGGCGCTGCACGCGCCACCGGACACGTCACTGTTCGACGGCGACCCGTCGCTGCCGTCGGCCAGGCTGCGGGTGGCGCCCTCGGCGTCGTGGATGTTCGAGTACTACCCCATGCGCGAGGCGCTCGAGCTGCCGGACGGATCCTGTGAGGCCGTCATGACCTACGCCTCCGAGGACTGGATGACGCGCCTGGTGCTGGGCTTCGGGCCGGCCGTGCGGGTGCTCGAGCCGGAGTCGCTCGCCCAGCGCGTGCGGGATACCGCGGCGACGGCCCTGGAGTTCTACCAGGCTGCGGTGCGGTCACCGTAGGTCCGGCGGTAGCTGCGGTAGCATCGGATGGACGTCTGGAGGTAATCAAAGTGGGCAGTCTTAGTCCGTGGCACTGGGCGATCCTCGCTGTCGTCGTGGTCCTGTTGTTCGGTGCCAAGAAGCTCCCCGATGCCGCGCGCTCGTTGGGCAAGTCGATGCGCATCTTCAAGTCCGAGCTGCGCGAGATGCAGACCGAAAGCAGGCCCGAGGCGCCTTCCTTGCAAACACCCTCGGAAACCCCCCAGCCCGTGCAGTCGCAGCGGGTCGACCCGCCGGCGGCCACCGAGCAGGGGCACACCGAAGCGCGCCCGGCGTAGTCCGGCAGTACCGTCCCAATTCACCGAGCGAGGGCCTCAGTGCGCGCCCGCGGTCTACTCAAGCGGCTCAACCCACGCAACAGGCGCAGCCGCACCAACCCGGACGCGACGATGTCGCTCGTCGACCACCTCACCGAGCTGCGCACCCGGCTGCTGATCTCCCTGGCCGCGATCCTGCTCACCACGATCTTCGGGTTCGTCTGGTATTCGCACCCGATCTTCGGGCTGGAGAGCCTCGGCGAGTGGCTGCGCCATCCCTACTGTGCGCTGCCTCAGTCGGCGCGGGCGAGCATCAGCGCCGACGGGCAGTGCCGGCTGCTGGCCACGGCGCCGTTCGACCAATTCATGCTGCGGCTCAAGGTCGGGATGACGGCCGGGATCGTGCTGGCCTGCCCGGTGTGGTTCTACCAGCTGTGGGCGTTCATCACGCCGGGGCTCTACCAAAAGGAGCGCCGCTTCGCGATCGCGTTCGTGATCCCCGCGGTGGCGTTGTTCGTGGCCGGCGCCGTGCTGGCGTACTTCGTGCTGGCCAAGGCGCTGGGCTTCCTGTTGACCGTCGGCAGCGACGTGCAGGTGACCGCGTTGTCCGGCGACCGGTACTTCGGCTTCCTGATCAACCTGCTGGTGGTTTTCGGCGTCAGCTTCGAATTCCCGCTGCTGATCGTCATGCTCAACACGGCGGGGCTGCTGACCTACCAGCGGCTCAAGTCGTGGCGGCGCGGCCTGATCTTCACCATGTTCGTGTTCGCGGCCGTGTTCACGCCCGGGTCCGACCCGTTCTCCATGACCGCGCTCGGGATCGCGCTGTCGGTGCTCCTCGAGTTCGCCATCCAGATCGCCCGGCTGCACGACAAGCGGAAGGCCAGGCGCGAGGCCCAAGCCACGATCCCCGACGACGAGGCATCGGTCATCGAGGCGCCCGCACCGATACCGACGCCGTCCTTTACCGCCGGCCACCATGACGATGTCACCTAGGTTTTCTGTTCGCGAGCGTGCGTGTTTGCGCAGTGACACGCCGATATCGATGTACAACTGCGCACCCTCGCGCGCCGCGGCGGCGGCGTGACGGAGCTGGCCGAGCTGGCCCGGTTCGCCGCGGAAGTGCCCTTTAGGCTCGACGACTTTCAGCAGCGGGCCTGCGCGGCGCTGGAACGCGGCCACGGCGTGCTGGTCTGCGCGCCGACGGGCGCCGGCAAGACGGTGGTCGGCGAATTCGCCGTGCACCTGGCGCTGGCCGCGGGTGGCAAGTGCTTCTACACCACGCCGCTGAAGGCCCTGAGCAACCAGAAGCACACGGACCTGACGGCGCGCTACGGCCGCGACCGGATCGGGCTGCTGACCGGAGACATGTCGGTGAACGCCGACGCGCCCGTCGTGGTGATGACCACCGAGGTGCTGCGCAACATGCTCTACGCCGATTCGCCCGCGCTGCAAGGGCTTTCCCACGTGGTGATGGACGAGGTGCATTTCCTGGCCGACCGGATGCGGGGCCCGGTGTGGGAGGAGGTGATCCTGCACCTGCCCGACGAGGTGCGGGTGGTCAGCCTCTCGGCGACGGTGAGCAACGCCGAGGAGTTCGGTGGCTGGATCCAGGCCGTGCGGGGCGACACGACGGTGGTGGTCGACGAGCACCGGCCGGTGCCGCTGTGGCAACACGTCCTGGTGGGCAAGCGCCTGTTCGACCTGTTCGACTACGGCTCCGAAGTCGACAAATCGCGGGTCGACCCGGAACTGTTGCGCCACATCGCCCATCGCCGCGAGGCGGACCGGATGTCGGACTGGCGTGGACCCCGCCGGGGGGCCGGCGGGCGCGGGGCCTCCGGCCGGTCGCGCTTCTACCGGCCGCCGTCGCGGCCGGAGGTGATCGCGATCCTGGATTCCCAGGGGCTGTTGCCGGCGATCACGTTCGTGTTCTCCCGGGCCGGGTGTGACGCCGCGGTCGCCCAGTGCCTGCGGTCGCCGCTGCGGCTGACCACCGAGGAGGAGCGCGCGCGGATCGCGGAGGTCATCGACCACCGCTGTGGAGATCTCGCCGACGCCGACCTGGCGGTGCTCGGCTACTACGAGTGGCGGGAGGGGTTGCTGCGCGGGTTGGCGGCCCACCACGCCGGCATGTTGCCGGCGTTTCGGCACACGGTCGAGGAGCTGTTTACCGCCGGGCTGGTCAAGGCCGTGTTCGCCACCGAAACGTTGGCGCTCGGGATCAACATGCCCGCGCGCACGGTGGTGCTCGAGCGGCTGGTGAAGTTCAACGGCGAGCAGCACGTGCCGCTGACGCCGGGGGAGTACACGCAGCTGACCGGCCGCGCCGGCAGGCGCGGCATCGACGTCGAGGGCCACGCGGTGGTGCTGTGGAACCCCGGCGAGGACACCACCGAGCCGTCCGCCGTCGCCGGCCTGGCCTCCACCCGGACCTTCCCGCTGCGCAGCTCGTTCGCGCCGTCGTACAACATGACGATCAACCTGGTCCACCGGATGGGCCCCGAGCAGGCCCATCAGCTGCTGGAGCAGTCGTTCGCCCAATACCAGGCCGACCGTTCCGTCGTCGGCCTGGTCCGTGGCATCGAGCGCGGCACCCGGATGCTCCACGAGATCGCCGCCGGGCTGGGCGGACCGGACGCGCCGATCTTCGAATACGCCAGGCTGCGCGCGCGGATTTCCGAGCTGGAGCGCGCGCAGTCGCGCGCGTCGCGGCTGCAACGGCGGCAGGCGGCCAGCGACGCGCTGGCCGCGCTGCGTCGTGGCGACATCATCACGATCGACCGCGGCCGGCGCGGCGGCCTGGCGGTGGTCCTGGAGTCGGCCCGCGACGGCGACGACCCGCGCCCGCTGGTGCTCACCGAACACCGATGGGCTGGCCGGATTTCGTCGGCCGACTACTCGGGAGCGTCCGCGCCGGTCGGCTCGATGTCGTTGCCCAAGCGGGTGGAGCACCGCCAGCCGCGGGTCCGGCGCGACCTGGCCCTGGCGCTGCGGTCCGCCGCCGCCGGGCTGACCGTCCCGTCCGGGCGCAGAGGGGCCGGGCGCGGCGGCGACGCGGACGGCTTTCACGATCCGGAGCTGGCGTCGTTGCGGGCGCAGCTGCGTCGGCATCCCGCGCACAACGGCGCGGGCCTCGAGTCCAAGATGCGCGAGGCCGAGCGCTACCTGCGCATCGAACGCGACAACGCGCAGCTGGAGAAAAAGGTGGCCGCCGCCACCAACTCGCTGGCCCGGACGTTCGACCGCATCGTGGGCCTGCTCACCGAGCGCGACTTCATCCAGGGCCCGGCCGAAGATCCCCACGTCACCGACGACGGCCGGTTGTTGGCCCGCATCTACAGCGAAAGCGACCTGTTGGTCGCCGAATGCCTGCGCACCGGCGCGTGGGAGGGACTGAACCCGGCCGAGCTGGCGGCGGTGGTCTCGGCGGTGCTGTACGAGTCCCGCGGCGGTGACGCTTCCAGCGGCGCATCTGCCGCCGAGGCGCCCACCCAGCGGTTGCGGCAGGCGTTGCAGCAGACGTCGAGGCTGTCGACCGCGCTGCGCGCCGACGAGCAGACGCACCGGATCGCCCCGAGCCGCGAACCCGACGACGGCTTCGTCAACGTCATCTACCGCTGGGCCCGGACCGCGGATCTGGCCGCCGCGCTGGCCGCCGCCGACGCGACCGGCGCCGGTTCGCTCCAACAAGGATTGTCGGCGGGGGACTTCGTGCGGTGGTGCCGCCAGGTGCTCGACCTGTTGGACCAGGTCCGCAACGCCGCACCGGACGCGGAGCTTCGGGCCACCGCCAAGCGCGCCATCAATGACGTTCGGCGCGGCGTCGTCGCTGTTGACGCCGGGTAGGCTGGGCCCGAGCTACCGTTACATCGGTAAACGAGAACCGGACGACTTCGGTTAAGACACACGGGGACTGAGGAGAAACGATGAGCGGACCGCAGGGATCGGACCCGGGCCACGAGTGGCAACCGCCGGGTCAGGGCGCCGATCGGCCCTCGGAACCGACCCAGGTGGGATCGCCCTGGCAGCAGCAGCCGGGCCAGGAGGCGACGTGGCAGGCCCCGGCGTACACGCCGCCCGCCGAGTATCCGCAATACCAACAGCCGGCCGAGCAGGCATACCCGCAGCAGTATCCACAGCAGCCCGGCTACGCGCCACCCGGGCAGTACCCGCAGCCCACCCAGTACCCCCAGCCCGGCCAATACGGCCAGTACCCGCAGCCGGGCCAGTACGGCCAGCCGGGCCAGTACGCGCCGCCCGGTCAATACGGTCAATACCCGCAGCAGTACCCGCCCTACGAGCAACCGGGGAGGAAGCGCTCGATGGCGCTGATCGGCAGCGTCGTAGGCGTGGTCGCCTTTCTGCTCGTCGCGGTCGTGCTGGTGCTCGGCTTCTGGGAGCCCGGGTTTTTCGTCACGACCAAACTGGACATCAACAAGGCCCAGGCCGGCGTGCAGCAGGTCCTCAGCGACGAGACGAATGGCTACGGCGCCAAGAACGTCAAGGACGTCAAGTGCAACCACGGCCAGAATCCCGTCGTCAAGAAGGGCGGCACCTTCGACTGCGACGTCAGCATCGACGGCGCGCAAAAGCACGTGACGGTGACCTTCCAGGACAACAAGGGCACCTACGAGGTCGGCCGGCCGCAGTAGGTCACGCGGGCAGCGCGTCGAGCGCTTTCTGCAAGCGGGCGATCGGCGACCCGACGCCCAGCTCGGTCGCCAGCCGCGCGGTGCGTTTGGGGTCGGCGGCCACCAGCGGCAGGGAGTCGGTGGGCGTCGACAGCGCCACCGGCGCGTCGGTGGCCACCCGCACCACCGCGCCTGCGGCCTCGATGTAGTCGGTCGCGGTCAGCAGTTTCGCGCGTAAGCCCTTGGCCATCGTGGATTTTGGGTCGTGGGCGGCCGTCAGGATCCGATCCAGCGAACCGTGCTGGGCCAGCAGGGTGGCCGCCGTCTTCTCGCCGACGCCCGGCACACCGGGCAGCCCGTCGGACGGATCGCCGCGCAGCAGCGCGAGTTCGGCGTAGGCCGGCCCGGCCCGATCCCGCGGCACGCCATAGCGTTCGGCGACCTCGGCGGGCCCGAACAGGGTCGCCTTGGCCAACCCGCGGCCCAGGTAGAGCACCCGAACCGGGATGGGATCGTCGGTCACCACCTGCAGCAGGTCGCGGTCGCCGCTGACCACCACGACCGGGTTCTCGCGTTCCCGTGCCGCCAGCGTGCCCAGCACGTCGTCGGCCTCGAAACCCTCTGCGCCCGCCGTCGGGATCCCGAACGCGTCCAGCAGCTCCATGATCATGTCGACCTGCGGTGTCAGCTCGTCGGGCACCTCCTCGACGTCGGGCTCGCCCTGCGGCTCGGGTTCGGCGACCCGATGCGCCTTGTAGGACGGGATCAGGTCCACCCGGAACTGCGGCCGCCAATCCAGGTCGAGGCACACCACCAGCCGGCTGGGTCGCTGGCTGGTGATCACCACGGCCAGCGAGTCGAGGAATCCGCGCACGGCGTTGACGGGCCGGCCGTCGGGGGCGGTGATCGACGACGGAACCCCGAAGTACGAGCGGAACCACATGCTGGGGCCGTCGAGCAGCAATAACTTGGCTGCGGGTGCGGGCATGCCGGCCAGGTTAGCCTGGCTGCCATGGATTCTCACCGATTCGACGCGGGGGTGTACGCGCGTCGCCTGGCCGCGGCGGCCGCGGCGACCGCCCACGCCGGCCTCACCGGGCTGGTGATCACCCCGGGCTACGACCTGCGCTACCTGATCGGCTCGCGCGCCCAGACGTTCGAGCGGCTCACCGCGCTGGTGGTGCCCGCCTCCGGCGACCCGACGGTCGTGGTGCCCCGGCTGGAGCTGGCCTCGCTCAAGGGGTCGGCCGCCGCGGAACTGGGCCTGGCGGTGCGGGATTGGGTCGACGGCGACGACCCGTACCGGTTGGTAGGTGACGGTTTGGGCGGTGGCCCCGCCACGACCGCCGTCACCGATTCCATGCCCGCGCTGCACCTGTTGCCGCTGGCCGATGTATTCGGCGTGCAGCCGGTCCTGGCCACCGACGTGTTGCGCGGGCTGCGGATGGTCAAGGAGGAATGCGAGATCGACGCGCTGCGCAAGGCCGGTGCGGCCATCGACCGGGTGCATGCCCGCGTGCCGGAGTTTCTGCGCCCCGGCCGCACCGAGGCCGACGTCGCCGCCGACATCGCCGAAGCCATTGTCGCCGAAGGCCATTCGGACGTGGCGTTCATCATCGTCGGCTCCGGCCCGCACGCCGCCGACCCGCATCACGGTTATTCGGACCGAGAACTTGAGGTGGGCGACATCGTCGTCGTCGACATCGGCGGCACGTACGAGCCCGGCTACCACTCCGATTCGACCCGAACCTACAGCATCGGTGAACCAAAATCCGAGGTGGCACAACACTATTCGGTGCTGCAACGCGCCCAGCGCGCGGCCTGCGACGCCGTGCGTCCCGGGGTGACCGCCGAGCAGGTCGACGCCGCCGCCCGCGACGTGCTGGCCGACGCCGGGCTCGTGGAGTTTTTCGTGCACCGCACGGGCCACGGCATCGGGCTGTCGGTTCACGAGGAGCCCTACATCGTCGCCGGCAATGACTTGCCGTTGGCCGCGGGCATGGCCTTCTCCGTCGAGCCGGGCATCTACTTTCCGGGCCGGTGGGGCGCCCGCATCGAGGACATCGTCGTCGTCACCGAGGACGGCGCCCTGGCCGTCAACAATCGGCCGCACGAGCTGATCGTGGTTTCCCCGGCCTAGCGGCACCCCGGTGAGCGGCCGCGATCCGGTGCGAATTGGGTGAATAGCGGCGCGCGACGACCTGGGCGAGAATTCGGCGCGTGGCTCCGCTGGTGGTCGATCCTGAGGCGTTGTTCGCCGCGGGCGGCGCCGCGGTCGCCGCGGGCGATGGGCTGGCCGCGAATCTGACCGTGCTGACGTCGGGTTTTGCGGCCAACACCGGCCACGACGTGGCGGGCGAGGTGTTCGGCCTGGCATATCAGGAGGCGGC
This sequence comes from Mycobacterium heidelbergense, assembly GCF_010730745.1. Taxonomy (NCBI): domain Bacteria; kingdom Bacillati; phylum Actinomycetota; class Actinomycetes; order Mycobacteriales; family Mycobacteriaceae; genus Mycobacterium; species Mycobacterium heidelbergense. The sequence goes on from NZ_AP022615.1 coordinate 4,257,922, forward strand.
AGAGTCGCTGGTGAAGGCCGCGGCGGCCGCGATCAACGCGTGCCGCCACAGCGGCGCCCTGATACAGCAATGCGCGTCGAACTACTCGAAGGCCGAAGCGGCCTCGACGCTGGGCGGCGGTGCCGGCGTGGTGCAGGCGCCGGTCGAGCCGACCAAGGTCGCGGCCCCCGGACCTCCCGGAACGTTGGGCCCAGGCCGGCCGCCGCCGCTGCTTTGGGCGGTGGTGGAATCCTTCGTCGACGATGTGTGGCCCGACGGCGATGCGGCGGGGCTGCACGTGGTCGCCGCCCGTTGGCGCGGCTTCGGCGCCGCGGCGAGCGCGATGCAGGGCGCGCTCAACGCGTCGAAGTCGCTCTGGGACGCGCAGCAGATCCCCGAAGGCGGAAAGATCGATGAGGCTCTGTCGCAGATAGGCGGCTACGCCTCGGGGCTTGGCGAGCAGAGCGGAAAGCTGGCCACCACTCTCGACGATTTCGCCGACGAGGTGGAGAGCGCCCAAAACACGATCCGGGACTTGCTGCACCGGCTGGGGTCCCTGGCCGACCTGGGGCACGACGTGATGTTGATCATCAAAGGCGACGCGATCGACGAGATCAAAAAGATCGCCAACGACATCAACGGCGTGCTGCACAACTTGGGGCGGCAGGCGCGGGCCTTCGAACAGGGAACGAAGCTGCTGATGCGGATCGGCGACGGCCTCGTCGTCGATTTCGAGAAATATATGCGCGGCAAGCTCACCCAGTTTTTGGGTGAGCGGGTCGGGAACGCGGTGGCGACCAATCTCGATTTCTTCGTCAACACCGGCGAGGGCATTCTCAAGGGCGCCGCGGGCACGGTCGAAGGCATGGTCGATCTGGACCCACGCTGGTTCCTCCTGGATCCCAAGGGCGCGTCGGCGATGTGGACCGACATGATGAAGGCGAGCGCGGTCAACGCGTTCATCAACCCCCAAGAGGCCGGGCAGGCGTACTTGCAGCAATTCAAATCCTTGCTGCACCTTGATGATTGGAGCACGGCCCGGCCGGGACTGGGGCTCGGCGAAAACATCTTCGACGTCGCGATGCTGTTTGTTCCCGGGGGTGGGGAGGCCGGCGTCGCGGCGGAAGGCGGTGGGGCGGCCGCGCGCGGCGCCGAGGCCGCGGCGGACGCCGCCGGCACGGCAGAGCGTGCCGGCGGGCTCGCGGGTCTGACCGACGCTCGAGGCGCACTGGCCGACATCGCCGGGACGGGCGGCGGCCTGACCAAAGACCTCGAAGGCCTTACCGGGAAGCTGCCCAAGGTCGAACCGCCGGTCGGCGGCCGCCCGGTGGGTTTGCCGGCGGCGAAGCCGCCGGAGGTGCCCGTCGAGTCGGCACCCCGCCCGCCGGACGCCGCGCCGGGGCCACGGTCGCCCGAGCCGCCCTTGGTCATGAAGCAACTGGCCGAACATTCGCCGGTTCCGGTGCCGGTATCGCCCGGCGGATCTCCCGTCGAATCCGCGGCCGCTGCGCACCCGACGCAGCCGGCGCCCGCGGCTGCGGCGCCCCATTTCACGCCCCCGGGAGGCCGGCCACCGGAACCGCCGGGACCGGGTGGCGGCTGGCACGGGCATGGCGACGGGGGTCCGCAGGGCATCCACCACCCGGGCCCTGCCGACATGTTGACGTCGGATGATCTGTCGGCATTCACCCACTACACTGGGTTCGGTCACATGGACCTAAACGACGCGTTAAGGAGCGATATTTTGGACGCGTCCCAACGTGCTCGGGTGGAGGCGCTAAAGAGCGCACTCGACAAGCTTCCCCCGTATGAGGGGTCGGTGGTTCGTGGTACAAATCTGCCGCCCGAAGTGCTTGCCCAGTATCGACCTGGCGAATACATTATAGAAAAAGGCTTTATGAGCACCACAGTGAATACGTCTGTGGCGCGGTCGCCAATGTTCGCTGGGAACGTAGAGTTTCGGATTCTGTCCAGCACAGGGCGAGATATTTCGTCTGTCTCGACATTCCCCGCCGAGCAAGAGATACTGTTTCCCGCTGGTACTCGATTTTATGTCGTAAGCAAGACAATAGATCCGGTAACGGGCAGGGCAGTTATACGCATGGCCGAACGCTAGATCAATGCGATCCGGAAAGGTAGTGGAAGATGGGAGTTCTAAAGTGAGCAGGGAGATCGCCGGAAAGATATTTATGACGGCCGAAGAAGCAGGCGTTACTCCTCCCACGGAAGAGGAGTTGGCGCGCATACAAAAGCAATTTGATGAGTTTGAAGAAAAAATAAACGCCGTCGCGCCGGAAGATCGTGCTACAGAAGTGTCACCAAAGTTTTGGGATGACATTTCGGGTACCGAGTATGACCCTCGGAGACAAAAGTAGCTGTTCTCGGAACTACTCGCCCCGGTCCAGCAGATCCGACGACCCGAGCACCCGCTCCACCTGAACCTCGATGACCACCCGTCGCGGGTTGGGTCTCGGGGTGCGATAGCGCTGGGCGTAGCGCAGCTCGGCATCACGCACGGCGTCGGCGTCGCCGTTCACCTTCGACCGGCCCTCCAGCGACAGCCACCGTGCCCCGTCCACCTGGCTGAGCACGGCCACCCCCGCGCGGTCGGCATTGACCGCCTTCTGGGAACCGCCGGTGGTGATGACCCGCGCGATGTGCGTGTTGGGGTCGAAGGTGAAACCCACCGCCACCACATGCGGCGAATTGTCGGCCCGCAGCGTGGTCAGCATGGCCAGGTGCCGCTCGGACAGGAATGCCAGCGCCTCGTCGGTCAGCCGGGTAGTGGTATTCGCCATCACCGCCCACGCTAGCGCAGGTGATAATCGCAGCCGTGGACGACACGGGCGCGGGGCCGCTACTAATCCTCGGCGGACGCAGCGAGATCGGCATCGAGCTGGCGCGGCACCTGGCGCGCGGGGCGACGGTGGTGCTGGCGGCGCGGAAAGCCGATCGGCTCGACGCCCAGGTCGCCACGCTGCGAGAAGCCGGCGCGAAGGCGGTACACACCAAAGAATTCGACGCCGACGACCTGACCTCCCACGGACCGCTCATCGCCTCGATCGTCAACGACCACGGGCCCATCGGCACGGCGGTGCTGGCCTTCGGCATCCTCGGCGACCAGGCCCGCGCCGAGGCCGACGCCGCGCACGCGGTCGCCATCGTGCACACCGACTACGTCGCCCAGGTCAGCATGCTCACCCACCTGGCCCTTGCGATGCGCACGGCCGGCCGGGGCTCGCTGGTGGTGTTCTCCTCGGTTGCCGGGGTTCGGGTGCGCCGCGCCAACTACGTGTACGGCTCGGCGAAGGCCGGCCTGGACGGCTTCGCCGGCGGGCTGGCCGACGCGCTGCACGGCAGCGGGGTGCGGCTGCTGATCGCGCGCCCGGGATTTGTCATCGGGCGCATGACCGAGGGCATGACACCCGCGCCGCTGTCCAGCACCCCGCAACGGGTGGCCGCCGCGACCGCGCGGGCGCTGGCCAAAGGCCGTCGCATGGTGTGGATCCCGTGGGCGCTGCGGCCGACGTTCTTCGTGATGCGGCTGCTGCCGCAGTTCGTCTGGCGCAGGATGCCGCGATGATCGTCGTTGTCGGCATCGGCGCCGACGGCATGACGGGGCTCGCCGAGACGTCACGCGCCGAACTACGAAGGGCCACGGTCGTTTACGGTTCCAGACGGCAGCTTGACCTGCTCGACGACACCGTGGCCGCGCCGCGCCGGGAATGGCCGTCGCCGATGCTGCCCGCACTGCGAACCCTGCTTGACGACCACACCCAAGACATCCACGTGGTGGCCAGCGGCGACCCACTACTGCACGGCATCGGCGGCACCCTGATCCGGCTGCACGGCCCCGAAAGGGTCAGGGTGCTGCCGCACGTGTCCTCGGTGGCGCTGGCGTGCGCGCGGATGGGCTGGAACGCCCACGACACCGAGGTGATCAGCCTGGTCACCGCGCAGCCGCACACCGCGGTGCGCCGCGGCGGCCAGGCGATCGTGCTGTCGAAAAACGGATCCACACCCCGGGAACTGGCCGCGCTGCTCACCGCGCACGGCCGCGGCGACTCCACGATCAGCGTGCTCGAAAACCTCAGCGGCCCAACCGAACACCGCCGCGACGGCACCGCACGCCGGTGGGCCGCCGACGCGCCGCCCGACGTCGACGATCTCAACGTGATCGCCGTTCGCTACCTGCCCGACGAGCGCGTGTCGCCCCTGCCCGACGACGCGTTCGTCCACGACGGGCAGATCACCAAACGCGGGATCCGGGCGGTGACCCTGGCGGCCCTGGCGCCGCGGCCGGGGGAGCGGCTGTGGGACGTCGGCGCGGGCTCGGGCAGCATCAGCGTGGAGTGGTGCCGCAGCTGGCGGGGCTGCGGCGCGGTGGCCTTCGAGAGCGACGAGCGACGCCGCCGCAACATCGAATCCAACGCCGCCGCCTTCGGCCTGGAAATCGACGTGCGCGGCGAGGCGCCGGACGCCTTCGACGGCGCCGAAGCACCGGCGGCGATCTTCATCGGCGGCGGCCTGACTCGGCCCGGGCTGCTCGACGCCTGCCTCGACCACCTGCCCCCCGGCGGCCGCCTCATCGCCAACGCCGTCACCGCCGAATCGGAATCCCTTCTAGCGCAAGCACACTCCCGCTACGGCGGCGATCTGCGGCGCTTCCAGCACTATCGGGGCGAACCGCTCGGCAGCTTCACCGGATGGCGCCCCCAGATGCCGGTCACCCAATGGGCGGTGACCCGGTGACGGTGTACTTCATCGGCGCCGGCCCGGGCGCCGCCGACCTCATCACCGTCCGCGGGCAACGGCTCCTGCAAAGGTGCGCAACATGCCTCTACGCGGGTTCGATCATGCCCGACGACCTGCTGGCGCTCTGCCCCCCCGACGCGAAAATCGTTGACACAGGCCCCTTGACGCTCGAGCAGATCGTCACCAAACTCGCCGCCGCCGACGCCGCGGGCCACGACGTGGCGCGGCTGCACTCCGGTGACCCGTCGCTGTACAGCGCGCTGGCCGAGCAATGCCGCCGGCTCGACGCGCTGGGCATAGACTACGAAATCGTCCCGGGCGTACCGGCTTTCGCCGCGGCCGCGGCCGCTCTCAAACGCGAACTCACCGTCCCGGGCGTGGCGCAGACGGTGACGCTCACCCGGGTGGCGACCCTGTCGACCCCCATGCCGCCCGGCGAGGAGCTGGCCACCCTCGCCCAATCCGGCGCCACCCTGGTCCTGCACCTGGCCGCCGCCCAGATCGACGCCATCGTCCCGCAACTGATAGCGGGCGGCTACCGGGCCGAAACACCCGCCGCCGTGGTGGCTTTCGCGAGCTGGCCGCGGCAGACCGTGCTGCGCGGCGCCCTGGCCGGCATCGCCGGGCAGATGCGCGACGCGCACATCACCAAGACCGCCGTGATCATCGTCGGCGACGTGCTGGCCGCCGAGGGATTCACCGACAGCTACCTGTACTCGACCGGGCGGACCCGGGGGAGTCGGCACTGATGCGGGTCCTGCTGCTCGGCGGCACCGCGGAGGCGCGCGCGCTGGCGAAGGCCCTGCACCCGCGCGTCGACGTCATCAGCTCGCTGGCCGGCCGGGTGCCGGATCCGGCCCTGCCGGTGGGACCGGTGCGCATCGGTGGATTCGGCGGCGTCGACGGGCTACGGCGGTGGCTGCAAGACGAACGCATCGACGCGGTCGTCGACGCCACCCACCCGTTCGCCGCGACCATGACGGCGCACGCCGCCGCGGCGTGCGCCGAATTGCGGATGCCGCATGTGGTGCTGGCCCGCCCGGCGTGGGATCCCGGCGACGCGATCGTCGTCGACTCGGACATCGCAGCGGCGGAAGCCGTCGCGCGGCAAGGCTATTCGCGGGTCTTTCTCACCACGGGCCGTTCGGGCGCCGCGGCCTTCGCCGACAGCGGCGCGTGGTTTTTGATCCGCGCGGTCACCGCGCCGGACGCCGCCGCACTGCCGCGCCATCACCAGCTGCTGTTGTCGCGCGGCCCGTATCGCTACGACGACGAGCTGGCCCTGCTGCGCGAGCACCGCGTCGACACCCTGGTCACCAAGAACAGCGGCGGAGACATGACCCGGGCGAAGCTGGACGCCGCCGCCGCGTTGGGCGTTCCGGTGGTGATGGTCGCCCGCCCGCCCCTGCCTGTCGGGGTGACGGCGGTGGGCAGCGTTACAGAGGCCGCCAATTGGGTTGCCGGACTGGGCCTATAGTGGCGATCGCTACCGGCTGGTGGTCTTACAGATATCGTTGACATCGAGTCTGCGTTCAGCGCTAGGCTTTTCGGCTCGCGGTCGCTCCCACCGCAGTCTCGGCGCGTCAAGTCGGGCCGCGACCAACCTATGGGCGAGACCACTAACCGGTCAGGTCGTCGCGCGCGTCGCTTTCTGTGTCGGCCAGCAGCGCGTCGCGGGCGCGGGCGACGCGGGATCGGATGGTGCCCACCGGGCACCCGCACACCGCCGCGGCGTCGGCGTAAGGCAGTCCGAGCAGCTGCGTGAGCAGCAGGGCTTCCCGCTGTTCGGTGGTGAGGCCGGCGATCATGGTGGTCACCTCGACCAGGTCCTCGAATCCGCGGGAGTGGCGGTTGCCCCTGACGAGGTGGTCGGGATAGGTGCTGGACGCGGTGCGCGGCCGGGACCGGGCGTGGCGGATGTGATCGGCGACGACGCGGCGCGCGATGGCCAGCAGCCAGGTGCGGCCGGTCGAGCGTCCGGAGAACCGCTCGATGGCGCCGATCGCCCGCAGGAAGGTTTCCTGCGTCAGGTCGTCGGCGTTGCCCGCGTCGGACAGGTAGGTGACAAACCGCCAGACGTCTTGCTGCGTGGCCTTGATGAATGCCTCGAGCGCCCTTTGGTTCCCGCGCGCGGCTGCCAAGGCGAGCTCGGTGACGGCCTCGTCGTCGCTTGACGCGGTCATGAGCAACCACCTTAGTTGGGCGGACCCGGCCAGTCTACGACCGGTCGTCGTAGATCCTGCGACCGGGGCGGAGCGGTCGATCGGCCAGAGATGCCCGCGTCGCCGACCGGCGCGTGACTCCGGCGGCCCGGCGCGGTATTCGAGGCCGGCGTCGGAGGCATCGGAGGTTCGCGAACCCCGCGTTGCCGTCCGTTCCCGCGCCACCAGCAACGCGAACACCACGCCCAGCAGGAGGGGCATGTGGCTGGCGATCCGTGTCGCGGTCACCTCACCGGCGAAGGCGTCGACGATTACGTAACCCAATAGCGCGACGGAATACACGCCGGTGATCGCCGCCACCCCGATCGCCGCGACGGGCCACACGCCCGCGGCGATCATGGCCAGGCCCAACGCCAGCAACCATGCGGTGGACTCGTGCATCAGATGCTCACCGGACATCGCGCCGTGCATGTGGCTCGACACCATGCCGAAATCGATCCCGGCGATCTGGGCGGCCGCGATCGCCACCTGGAACATGCCGACCCCGATCAGCCCCCAGCGCCGGTAGTGCGAGCGCAGTCGGCGCTTCCAGCGGTCGTACCCGCGGGCCTGCTCACCGATGCTCGCCATGATTTTTTCGACCAGGTCTGGTCCCTGGCCGGGCTCGAACGAGGCCAGCCGCCGGGTCTGCACCGCGGCACCGATCAGCCAGGCGCGGCAACCGCCGCACGACTCCAGGTGGGCGTCGACCTGCTGCGCGAGCACGTGGGGACGCTCGCCGTCCAATCGCGCAGACAGCGCCTCACGCGCAACGTCACACCGCATCCCTGCATCGTTGCGCATGCCCGGTCCGCACGCAAAGGACTTGGGAAAACGGACCGCGGGAACTAAACCGTGCGCCGATCCGACCACTGGAGGAACGCAGCGGCAGCCCACCGCCACGACATCCACCGAAGGGGTATTCGTGTCCCTGCTCGTTTCCGGAGCCGCCCGGCGATGACGGCCCCGATTTGGATCGCCTTTCCGCCGGAGGTGCACTCGGCGCTGCTGAGCGCCGGCCCCGGCCCCGGACCGCTGCTGGCGGCCGCCGGGTCCTGGTCGTCCCTGAGCACCGAATATGCCGCCGCGGCAGACGAGCTCACCGGCCTGTTAGGCGCGGTGCAGGCGGGCGCCTGGGAGGGACCCAGCGCGGAACGGTACGTGGCGGCGCACGCACCCTACCTGAGCTGGCTGCTGGAGAGCGCCGCCAACAGCACGGCCGCGGCCGCGCTGCACGAGGCGGCGGCCGGCGCGTATACCGCCGCCCTGACCGCCATGCCGACGCTGGCCGAACTCGCCGCCAACCACGCCATTCACGCGGCGTTGGTGGCAACCAACTTCTTTGGCATCAACACGATCCCCATCGCGGTGAACGAGGCCGACTACGCGCGCATGTGGCTGCAGGCGGCCGCGACGATGACCACCTATCAGGCCGTCGCCGAATCCGCGCTGGCGGCTGTGCCGCCGGCCACGCCCGCGCCGCAGATCGTCGCCCCGGGTGGCGAGGCCCAAGCGGCCGCCCAGCAACAGGCGACGTCGCTAAGCGACCTGAGCGCGTCATTTCAGAAGCAGCTCGCGGCGTTGCTCACCGACTACACCCAGGGTTTCGCCCAGCCGCTGGGCGAGCTGATCTACCCCAATGGGTGGCCCATCAACGCGCACGCATTTACCAGCTCGGTCAGCTCCACGCTGTTGGCGAACATCCCCGGACTTTCGCCGACGTTAGCCTCCGCGATGGCCTGGACCGTCTTTCACACGTTGGTGCTCATGTTGCCCGTGGCGGAGGCGGCCCCGGTCCTGGCCGCGGCCGCTCTTCCCGTCGCGGGCGCCGCGGGTGTCGCGGCCGCCGCGGGTGCCACCGGCATCGCGGTTCCGGTCTCCGTGGCCACGCCCCTGTCAGCGGCCGCGGCGGCGCCGGCGCCCGTGGGCGCCGCGCAGGCCCCCGCGGCGCCGGGCGCCGTCCCGGCGGCCGCGAGCAGCGGCCCCACCATTCCCGGCCCCTCGGTGTCGACTCCGGCCCCGGCGATCGGTGGGGGACCCGCCGGGGCCGGGTACGGGGTGGGTTTCGGCCCGACGGCCGCCGGCGGAATCGGCGCGGGCATGTCCGACGTCCTATACGCGGTGGGCCTGTCGGGATTGTCGGCCCGCGGCGGCGCCGGCGCTCGCGCACGCCGGAAGTCCGAGGAACCGGCGCCGGACGACGCCGACGCCTCGGAGGCCGCCGCCGTGTCGGCCCGCGAGCGGACGCGGCGCCGTCGCCGGCTCGGGGCGACCGCGAAGGTCCGCGGCCGCCGCTACGAATACATGGACCTGGACCAAGAGCTGGACTTCGCGTCGGAGGCGTACGCCGCGGCGTCGGACGAGGGCGCGGGACCGCTCGGATTCGCCGGGGCGGCGGCCAAGTCCGGTGTCCCGGCGGCGACCGGGCTGGCGACGCTGGGCGGCGACGGGCTGAGCGACGGCCCGACCCTGCCGATGCTGCCGAGCAGCTGGGGCGCCATGCAGTCCTCCTGATCCGCCCAGCAATGCCGTTCATCTGGCCGGTGCGCTACGGCAAAACCCTTACCGGCCGTACGCGTGAGTCCTCAGGCGGGATAGCGCCGAGGGGTGAACACCCGGTCACCGAAATCGTCTGAGTACCACTGGGTTTGGGACGACCCGACGATCAGCAGGCAGCGCATGTCGACCTCGGTGGGGTCGAGGTCGGCCAGCCGCACGACGCGGACGTCCTCGCCGGGTCCGGACACGTCGCGGCCGATCACCACCGGCGTGCCGGGTTCGCGGTGGGCCAGCAGCACCTCGCGCATGGCGCCGACCTGCCACGTCCGCGTCTTCGACGCGGGGTTGTAGATGGCCAGCACGAGGTCGGCGGCGGCCGCGGCGGCCAGCCGCGCGGAAATCACATCCCACGGTTTGAGCCGGTCGGACAGCGAGATCACCGCGTAGTCGTGGCCCAACGGGGCGCCGACCCGGCTGGCGACGGCCTGCGCGGCGGTCATCGCCGGAATCACCCGGATCCGCACGCCCGGCCACTGTTTGGCCTCCTCCAGCACGGCGGTGGCCATCGCGAACACGCCAGGGTCGCCCGACGAGACCACCGCGACGGCGTGCCCCCGCTCGGCCAGCGTGCACGCCAGCCGGGCGCGCGCGGGTTCGTCGGTGTTGTCGCTGGGATGGCGCCGCTGGCCGTCGCGCACGGGGACGCGGTCCAGGTAGCCGGCGTAGCCGACGAGATCGGTGGCGGCGGCCAGCTCGCGTCGGCTCTGCGGCGTCATCCAGTCGATGTCGCCGGGCCCAAGGCCCACGACCGCGACGCCGCCGGTCGCAGCTTGGCGGCGGCGTCCGCCCGGCAGCATGGCCAGCGAGAAGTACGGCACGCCGGCCTCGTCGACCTCCGCGGCGGGCAGGATGCGCTGTCCGGGGGTGCTGGCGCGCTCGACGTAGAACGCGTCGTCGAGTTGTCCGGACGCCGAAAGCGCTTCGCGGACATTGTGATACGAGCGGCCCAGCTTGAGCACCACCGCGGCGTCGGCGTCGGCCAGGCGCCGGGTCAGCTCGGCGACCGGCAGGGTGCCCGGCAGCACCGACAGCACCTCGTCGCCGGCCACCAGCGGCGTCGCGATGGCCGCCGAGGCGGCGCTCACCGACGTGACGCCCGGCACGATGACGGCGTCGAACCGCCGCGTCAGCCGGGTGTGCAGATGCATGTAGGAGCTGTAGAACAGCGGGTCGCCCTCGGCGAGCAGCGCCACGTCGCGCCCGGCGTCCAGGTGGTCGGCGATGCGCCGCGTCGCGTCGGCGTAGAAGTCCTCGAGCGCGCCGGCGTAGCCGCCGGGATGGTCGGTCGCCTCGGTGGTCACCGGATAGACCAGGTGCTCCTCGATCTGACCGGGCCGCAGATACGGTTGCGCGATTCCGCGGGCGATGCTGCGACCGTGCGGGGCGCTGTGATAGGCCACCACGTCGGCCTCGCCGATCACCCGGGCGGCCTTGACCGTCACCAGCTCCGGGTCGCCGGGCCCCAACCCGACGCCCCACAGCGTGCCCCGCGCGGTCATTCGGTGTCGCTCGCGATCGCGTTGACGGCCGCCGCGGCCATGGCGCTGCCGCCGCGACGCCCCCGCACCACCAGGTAGGACATGCCGCGCGGACGGTCGATGAGCTCCTGCTTGGACTGCGCCGACCCGACGAACCCGACCGGGCCGCCGAGCACCGCGACGGGCGGGGAGGCCCCCTCGTCGATCAGCTCCAGCAGCCGGAACAGGGCGGTGGGCGCGTTGCCGATCGCCAGCACCGCGCCGCCCAGCCGGTCGGCCCACAGCTCCACGCCGGCCGCCGAGCGGGTGGTGTCCCGGCGTGCGGCCAGCTCGGCCGCGCGCGGATCGGCCACCAGCGACACCACGTCGTTGCCGGTCGGCAGCCGCGCGGCGGTGATCCCGGCGGCCACCATCGACGAATCGCACAGCACGGGGGCACCGTCGTTCAACGCCGCGCTGGCCCTTGCTGTGACGTCGCCGGTGTAGGCGACGTGCTCGGCGACGTCGACCTGCCCGCACGTGTGGATCAACCGGACCACGACCCGTGCCACGTCATCCGGGAACCTTCTCAGGTCGGCCTCGGCGCGGATGGCCGCGAACGACTGGCGATAGATCTCGGCCGCGTCGCGGATGTAGTCGAGCACCCGCTCACCCTAAGACCTGAACAGTCGGTATCCGTCTCCGGTGGCGACCAGCACGTCGCCGGCAAGCGGGCTGCCGCAGGCGCGTTCGCAGCCGACGAAGTGGCGGTGCACGGCCGAATCGACGCTCATCGCCCGCGCGGCGTCGGCCCGCACGTCGGCGGCCGAGTGCGCGCACCCGGGGCTGCCGGTGCAGGCGCTGACGGTCAGCCAGGGGGAGTTCTCGTCGAACACCAGGCCCAACGGCGCCAGCACGCGGAGTGCGACGTCCGCCGCTTCCTCGCTGAGGTCGCACACCAGCACCGACCGCCACGGCGTGATCACCAGCGGCGCCTCGACCGCGGCACCGATCGAGGCCAAGCATTCCGCCACGCGTGCCGGCAGGACCCCGAGCGGCACCGCGGCGCCCAGCGCGACCCGGCCGTCATCCTGGCCGATCCAGCCCACCGGCGGCTTGGTGACGGGTGGAAAGGCGGCGCCGAGTTCGACGCCGGGCCACAACGCTGCAACGTCGGCCAATTCGTTGACGCGCCAAGCCTTTCCGCGCACCTCGACGAACCGCGAGGCGATTGCGACCAGCGTCTCGGCCACGTCGCCGACGGCCAGCCGGACACCGCTGTCCCGCCCCGCCAACAGCAGCGCCGCGCCGTCGTCCAGCGCGTGCACGCCGACGTCAGCGCCCAGTCCGGAGACGTCGGCGCGGCCGTCGTCGAGGCCGAACCAGAACCGGCCGCCCAGCTCGGCGAGCTCGGGCTCGGCGCAAATCGCCGCGTCCAGCTCGCCCACCCACGCCCGCACGTCGGCGCGCCCGCCGACCCGGCCGGACAGCGGGGAGGCGACGATGTTGCGGACCCGCTCGTGGGTCGCCGAGGGCAGCAGCCCGGCCCCGGCGACCGCGTCGGCGACGGCGGTCACGTCGGTGATGCCGCGCAATTGCACGTTGCCGCGGGCCGTCAGCTCGAGCGTTGCCGAGCCACACTCGCTCGAGGCGCGGGCCAGGGTCGCCAACTGGGCGGCGGTGATCGTGCCGCCGGGCAGCCGGACCCGGACGAGCGCGCCGTCGGCGGCCCGGTGCACCTGCAGCGCGCCCGGGCAGGCGTCGGCGTCGCGGGCTCTGGGCATGGTTCACCGTACGACTCCGGCGGCTGCCGACACCGGGCAAGGGTTTGGCAGAAAAATATCAACTTTCCGATTTTTTGCTGGCGCCCGGCGCGGTGACGGTAGCCTCTGCCTAAAAGGTCGCCCGGGAGGTTCGGCTTTCGGTGCAAATGGAGCACGGAGTGAAGTGGCCGATGGTCGCCCGCGACGTCGAGCTTGCTCGGGCGCTGGCGGCTTTTGATTCCGATGCGCAGGTTTGCGGTGTCGCTTTGCTGGGCGAGAGCGGGGTTGGCAAGTCGACGCTCGCCCGCGCCCTTGCCGAAATCTTGGCTTCCAGGAGCCAGGCCGTGCGCTTCGTGTTGGGCACCGAGACGGGCAGGGCGATTCCGCTGGGGGCGTTCTATCGCTCGTTGACCGTCGACGCGACGCATGAGCCCGCCGTGATGCTGGCCGCCGCTCATCGATCGCTGGAGCAAGAAGAGAACCTGGTCATCGTCGTCGACGACGCCCAGTTGCTGGATCCGCTGTCGGCGACACTGGTGAATCAGCTCGCCGTCAGCGGAAAAATCCAGCTGATCGTGGTGGTCCGCACGGAAGACCTGGCTCCCGACGCAGTGACGTCGCTGTGGAAAGAACGGTTGTTGCTCCCACTGAGCGTCAAGCCGTTCACCACGGAACAGGTCGGCGAGCTGGCCCGAGCCGTTCTCGGGGCTGAGGTGGACGGCCGGCTCATCGACGAACTGCACCATCGAACCGCGGGTAACCTACTGCTGCTTCGCGGTCTGATGAGCGCCGGTCGGGAGAGCGGTGTGCTGGTGCGGACGGGCGCGGGCTGGCAATTGCACGGTCCGCTGCGCGGCGACGACGAGCTCTACGACCTGGTGGAGTTCCGGTTGCGGTCGTTGGCGCCCGAGGAGCTGAAAGTCATCGAGGTAATCGCCACTGCCGAAGTCCTGGATTGGCATGTGTTGCAGGCGGTCTGCGACGCAGACTCAGTCGCGCGCCTGGAGCGACGGGGTTTGATCCAGTTCGTCGCCGACGGTGCGCACACCGTGGCGCGGCTGAATCACCCGGTGATCGGCGAAGCCGCGATTCGCCGGGCTGGTGCCGCACGCACGCGACAACTGAATACCATTCTCGCACAACAACTTCAGCAGCGCGCCGACTCGGACACGCAACCCGCGGACGTGCGGGTCCGGATTCAACTGGCCCAGTTGATGATGCACAGCGATCTGCCGCCTGATCTCGAAGTGATCATCGATGCGGCGGCGAGCGCCGTCACCATGTCGAACGTCATCTACGGGGAGCAATTGGCTCGCTTTGCGTTCGATCGGGGCGGCGGCTTGCCGGCGGCGATCCTCCTTGCCGAGGCGGTGAGCTGGCAGGGACGCGGGGATGAGGCGGAGGCCGTGTTGGCGTCCTTCGCCCCCGGCGTCGCCGATGAGTTGTTGACCGTGCGATGGGGTTGCTTGCGCGCGGCGAACCTGTTTTGGGGCTGCGGCCGGGTCGACGCGGCCCGCACGGTGTTGGCGAACGTCAAGGACCGCGTCGAGTCCAAGGCCATGCTTGGTTTGGTGTTGTCCATGGAGGTGTCATTCGCGTTCTTCTCCGGCTACATGTCGAAGGCCATTACGTTGGGATCGGCGCTGTGTGAGTCGGAGCCTGCACCGCCCGCGGCGGTGTGGGCGGCCATGTCAACCTCCTGGGCGCTCGCGCTGTCCGGGCGTTTCGCGGAGTGTCATCGCATCGCCGACGCGGGTTTTCGTGCGGCAGCGCTCGGCGACTCCGGGCCCCAACGGTTCGCCATGGGGCTGGCGGAGGCCATGGCGCTGATCGCCGCCGGGGATCTGCCGGGAGCCGATCCGGTGCGGGAGCGCTACGCGGTCCTGGCCGCCGGCGTGCGCGAGGCCGAAGCGATCGTGAAAGCGGTTGCGGGCGTGGTCAACCTCGCCCGCGGCGCGCTGGCCCTGGCCGGTGAGGCGTTACACGAGTCGGTGACAGCGATGTCGACGGGTTTCCCGTCCGGATTCTTGATGCTGGTGTCCGCATTGCTGGCGCAAGCCGAAGCCGGACAACGACATTCCGACGTCGCGGCATCGGCGCTGAAGCTTTCCGAGGACGCTAATGGACCCCAAGTTGCGGTGTTCCTGCCGGAACTCGAGCTCGCCCGCGCGTGGGTCGAGGCATCCGGTGGCCGAACGAGTTCGGCGCGGCGGCATGTCATTCGCGCCGCGGAGATCGCGCGACATTCGGGGATGTGTGCTGTCGAGATGCGCGCATTGCATACCGCCGTTCGGTTCGGCGATCGATCGCAAGCCGCGAGGCTGGCGGAGCTTGCCCGCACCCTTGACACCCCGCTTGCCGATGCCGTCGCGGTGCACGCGCGCGCCCTGGCCGAACACGACGCGGACCTGCTCGACCGGGTCGCCGACCGGTTTTCGAATCTCGGCGCGATGGCACTGGCGGCGGACGCGGCGGCCCAGGCCGCCCGCGAGCATGCCCGGTCGGGTGCGCGGGCCAAGGAGTTGGAATCGTCGGCACGGGCGCATTGGCTGGTCGGCAAGCTCGGGCTGCACTCGCCGGCGATCGATGCGGCCACGCAACCTTTACCCATCACCGACCGCGAACGTGAAGTCGCCACAATGGTTTCGGCTGGGTTGTCCAACCGTGAGATCGCCGATCGCCTGTCCGTTTCGGTGCGGACCGTGGATGGACACCTTTACCGAATCTTCGCCAAACTCGATATCCAAAGCCGCGAACAGCTTGCGCGACTGATGAAGTCGGCTGGATCCGGCGCATAGCAGGCGGTGCCCAATGGACCCTGACGTCGTTCGGATAATCCGCGAGTATCGGACCTGTGAGTTCACCACGCTGAGCAACGGTTCACCGCAAACCTGGCCGGTAACCCCATTATTGCTCAAGGACGGTCGTTTCCTGATTGCGACGAACATCGGCCTCCCGCAGAAGGCGGTGAATGTCCGGCGCAACCCAAAGGTGAGCTTGCTGTTCTCCGACCCGACCGGATCGGGCGTCACCAAGCCGGGCGCCGTTCTGATTCAGGGCGATGCCGTTTCGGAGGATCGCATCGTGGCTGACGTCTCGTCGGAGCCAGATCTCGCCGAGCTGGCCGAAACGGTGTTCGCCCGCCAGCCGCAAGGCTCTTCCTTCATGGTCGGTCGGCTGGGCCGGCTGTTGTTTCCGTATTACTGCATGCGGATCCTCATCCACGTGACACCGCGCCGCGCCTACCTATGGCCAACACGCGATTTCACCGAGCCGCCTCAGCAGGTCGACGTGACGGAGCTGCGGGATGTGGTCTGACGCGGCCAAGGGGCTGGCCAAGTTCGATGAAGCGATGGTCACCGCACTCGACCCCGCTGGCTATCCCGTCAGCATTCGCCAGATGACACCTTGCTACGACGAGGCAACCGGCGAGTTCACCGTCGTGTGGCCGCGCGGTCTTTCCGTCAGCGCAGGACCGGCGATCGTCCTGTGCCACTCGCACGACGAAAAGCTGTGGAACATCAAGCAAATTCAAATAAAAGGCAGGCTTGAGCGTCGAGCTGATCGGTGGGTGTTCATCACCACCGGCTTCCACCGGCCGCCGGCTTCACAGCTTGGCGTTTTCTGGCGCCTGGCTCGCGACATGCGCAGAGCGGGACGCCGCTACCTCGACCAACGTGGTTTGGAGGCGCCAACGGTGAACTGGAAGGCCCTTCAGGTGCTTCGTGACAGGGCTTCAGCAAAATCGAGTAGCCGCCTACTCTAGGTGGCCCCGCCCACAGCGCAGGACACTGCGCGGATGGACAAGCGCGGTGGTCATGCGGTGGTGCTGGGTGCGAGTATGGGCGGCCTGCTGGCAGCCCGCGTGCTGGCCGACTTCTACGACCGGGTGACGGTGGTCGAGCGAGACGTCCTGCCCTTCGACCCGGTGAACAGGCACGGCGTCCCGCAAGGCAGGCTGATCCACGCCGCGCTCGCGCGGTGTACGCAGATCCTCGACGAACTGTTTCCCGGATTTGTGGACGAACTCGCGGCCTCGGGCGTCGGCAGCTGGGATGACGGCGACCTATCGAAGCTGTGGTTATCGGTTGGTGGGCATCAAGCGGTGCGCTCCGGCAGAGCGCCGAATTCACCGGTGATCTGGTTTCCGAGCCGGCCGCTCCTTGAATGGAATGTGTGCAGGCGCACGAAGGCGATCCCCAACGTGATGTTTCTCGAAGGCCACGACCTGGTCGGCCTGACGGCGACCGCGGATCGTGGCCGCGTCACCGGGGTGAGCGTGACGGATCGAGCCGCCGACCGCAGGAAGACGCTGACTGCCGACCTCGTCGTCGACGCGACCGGCCGGGGATCTCGCACGCCGGTCTTTCTCGAGGAACTCGGCTATGGCCGTCCTCCGGAGGACGAGTTGACGGTGCAGCTCGCCTACGCTTGTCAACTGCTGCGCATCACGCCGGGCGCCGTAAGGGAGTACATGATTGCGCTGTTCCCCGAGCCGGGGCGGCCGAAGATGTTCGGGTTCACGACCTACGAAAACGACACCTGGATGTTCGGTGTCGGCACCCTGGCAGGAGCCGAGCCGCCGCGCCAGCGTGCTGACATGCTCAGGTTCGCAGCCGATTTCGCTCCCGCGCACGTGCTGGAAGCGATACGAACGGCCGAGCCTCTGGGTGAGGTGGTTCACCATCGCGTTCCATCCAACCGCTGGCGGCGTTACGACAAGATGCGCCGGACACCCGATGGTCTGCTGGTCGTCGGCGACGCGGTTTGCAGTTTCAATCCTATTTACGGACAAGGCATGACGGTGGCGGCGATTGAGGCGACGGTGTTGCGTGATTGTCTGCGCCGCGGGGATCGCGGCCTGACGCGACGCTTCTTCCGCGCCTCTGCCAGGAAAGTGCGCGTGGCCTGGCAGACTGCCGTTGGATCTGACTTGAATCTTCCGGAAGTAGTAGGACCGCGACCGATATCCATGCGAATCACCAACGCCTTCCTCGAGCGGGTGCTGAGTGCCGTTGAGACGGATCCCGTCGTCGCCGGCCAGTTCATGCGGGTGACCGCAATGATCGATCCACCGGCTCGGTTGCTGCGTCCGTCTATTCTGCTTCGCGTCATGCGCGCTAAAGGCCACCGGCCGACGGAGATGCGGTCCGTTGACGAGGGGTGCGGCGGAACAGTGGCGGCCGGTGTCACAGCGGCACAGGTCGATACCTAATCGCAAAGAGAAAGGGAATCAAATGACAAACCCAAACATTGAGGCGACGAAAAAGGGCTACGAGGCTTTCTCCGCGGGTGACCTCGAAGCGGCGTTGAACGTCTTCGACGACTCCGCCGAATGGATCGTCAACGGCGAGAGCATGATCGGCGGCACGTACCGCGGCAAGAACGAACTCACGGAACTGTTCATGCGGCTGGGGGAGAAGGCGACCCAGGTCGTACCAAAGCGGTTCCTCGCCGACGGCGATGTCGTCGTGGTCCTTACCGAAGTCACCGTTGGAGCGGAGACTGCCACGGAAGCCGACGTGTTCGACTTCCACAACGGCAAGGTCGTCAAAGCGCACTCGTTCGGCGACACCGCCATACAGGAACGCGTCTTCGGCACCAAGCGAGTGACGGCCTGATAGTCGCTGACGGTCATGCGGTACGAATGAGGGGTGGCTGAGCCGACCATCCTGCTGCTGTCGACATCCGACACGGACCTGATCAGCGCCCGCTCCAGCGGGAAGAACTACCGGTGGGCCAACCCGTCGCGCCTGTCCGACCCGCTAGCCGATTCGGAGCTGCCCGACCTGCTGGCGGACGCCTCGATCGTGGTGGTCCGGATCCTCGGCGGTTACCGCGCCTGGCAGTCCGGCATCGACGCGGTGATCGCCAGCGGCGTCCCGACGGTGCTGGTCAGCGGCGAGCAGGCCGCCGACGCCGAGTTGACCGGCCTGTCGACGCTGGCGGCCGGCATCGCGGTGCAGGCGCACATCTACCTGGCCCACGGCGGCGTGGAGAACCTGCGCCAGCTGCACGCCTTCCTCTCGGACACGGTGCTGATGACGGGCTTCGGGTTCGCGCCGCCGGTGGTGACCCCGACCTGGGGCGAGCTCGAGCGGCCGGACGCCGGGAACGCCGACGGCCCGACGATCGCGGTGCTCTACTACCGCGCGCAGCAGCTGGCCGGCAACACCGCCTACGTCGAGGCGCTGTGCCGGGCCATCGAGGACGCCGGCGGGCGGCCGCTGCCCGTGTACTGCGCGTCGCTGCGCACCGCCGAACCCGAACTGCTGCAACGGCTCGGCGCCGCCGACGTCATGGTGGTCACCGTGCTGGCCGCCGGGGGACTGAAGCCGGCCACGGCGGCGGCCGGCGGGAATGACGACAGCTGGAACGTTGAACACCTTGCGGCGCTGGATATTCCGATCCTGCAGGGTTTGTGCCTGACCAGCCCCCGCGACCAATGGCGCGACAACGACGACGGCCTGTCCCCGCTCGACGTCGCCAGCCAGGTGGCGGTGCCCGAGTTCGACGGCCGCATCATCACGGTCCCGTTCTCGTTCAAGGAGATTGACGAGGACGGGCTGATCTCCTATGTCGCCGACCCGGAGCGCTGCGCGCGGGTCGCGGGGCTGGCGCTCCGGCATGCGCGGCTGCGGCACGTCGCCCCGGCCGACAAGCGGGTGGCGCTGGTGTTCTCGGCCTACCCCACCAAGCACGCCCGCATCGGCAACGCGGTCGGGCTGGACACCCCGGCCAGCGCGGTCGCCCTGCTGCGGGCGATGCGTGAGCGCGGGTATCGGGTGGGTGACCTGCCCGGAGTCGACGCGGGCGACGGTGACGCCCTGATCCACGCGCTGATCGAACGGGGCGGCCAAGACCCCGACTGGCTCACCGAAGGGCAACTGGCGGGCAACCCAATCCGGGTGTCCGCCAAGGACTACCGCGACTGGTTTGCCACCCTGCCCGCCGGACTCACCGACGCGGTGACGCGGCACTGGGGACCGCCGCCCGGCGACCTGTTCGTCGACCGCAGCAACGACCCCGACGGCGAGATCGTCATCGCCGCAATGCGATCCGGTAACCTGGTCCTGATGGTGCAGCCGCCCCGCGGATTCGGCGAAAATCCGGTCGCCATCTACCACGACCCCGACCTGCCGCCGAGCCACCACTACCTGGCCGCCTACCGTTGGCTGGACACCGGATTCGGCGCTGACGCGGTCGTGCATCTGGGCAAGCACGGCAACCTGGAATGGCTGCCGGGCAAGACGCTGGGCATGTCGGCGGCCTGCGGGCCCGATGCCGCGCTGGGCGACCTGCCGCTGATCTACCCGTTCCTGGTCAACGACCCCGGCGAGGGCACCCAGGCCAAGCGGCGCGCGCACGCGGTGCTCGTCGACCATCTCATCCCGCCGATGGCGCGCGCCGAAACCTACGGCGACATCGCGCGTTTGGAGCAGCTGCTCGACGAGCACGCCAACGTGGCCGCGCTGGATCCCGGCAAGCTGCCCGCCATCCGCCAGCAGATCTGGACGCTGATCCGGGCCGCCAAGATGGACCACGACCTGGGGCTGACCGAACGCCCGGAAGAGGACGCGTTCGACGACATGATCCTGCACGTCGACGGCTGGCTGTGCGAGATCAAGGACGTCCAGATCCGCGACGGCCTGCACGTCCTGGGGCAAAAGCCCACGGGGGAGGCCGAACTCGACCTCGTGCTGGCCATCCTGCGGGCCCGCCAGCTGTTCGGCGGAGAGCACGTCCTGCCCGGCCTGCGGCAGGCGCTGGGCCTGGCCGAGGACGGCACCGACGAACGGTCCTCGGTCGACCGGGTCGAGGCCGCGGCCCGCAAGCTGGTCGCGGCGCTGCAGGCCACCGGCTGGGATCCCGACGCGGCCGATCGGCTCACCGACGACGCCGACGTCGCGGCGGTGCTGCGCTTCGCTGCCACCGAGGTGGTGCCCCGGCTGGCCGGCACCGCCGCCGAAATCGACCAGGTGTTAAGGGCGTTGGACGGCCGGTTCATTCCCGCCGGCCCGTCGGGCTCGCCGCTGCGCGGTCTGGTCAACGTGCTGCCCACCGGGCGCAACTTCTACTCCGTCGACCCCAAGGCGGTGCCGTCCCGGCTGGCCTGGGAGGCCGGGACGGCGCTGGCGGATTCGCTGCTGACCCGCTACCGGAACGACCATGGCCGGTGGCCGCAATCGGTCGGCCTGTCGGTGTGGGGCACCTCGGCGATGCGCACCGCCGGCGACGACATCGCCGAAGTGCTTGCCCTGCTGGGTGTTCGGCCGGTGTGGGACGACGCGTCGCGGCGGGTCGTAGGCCTGACGCCGATTCCGCTGGCAGAGCTGGGTCGCCCGCGCATCGACGTGACCGTACGGATCTCCGGGTTCTTCCGGGACGCCTTCCCACACGTGGTGACGATGCTCGACGACGCGGTGCGGCTGGTCGCCGACCTCGACGAATCCGCCGACGACAATTACATCAGAGCGCACGCCCAGGCCGACCTGGCCCAGCATGGCGACCAACGCCGTTCCACCACAAGGATTTTCGGGTCGAAGCCGGGAACATATGGAGCCGGCCTGCTGCAGCTGATCGACAGCCGAAACTGGCGCGACGACGCCGACCTCGCGCAGGTGTACACCGCCTGGGGCGGGTTCGCCTACGGGCGCGACCTGGACGGCCGGCCAGCAACCGATGATATGAACCGCCAGTACCGGCGGATCGCGGTGGCCGCCAAGAACACCGACACCCGCGAACACGACATCGCCGACTCCGACGACTACTTCCAGTACCACGGCGGCATGGTCGCCACGGTGCGCGCGCTGACCGGCCAGGCGCCGGCCGCCTACATCGGCGACAACACCAGGCCCGACGCGATCCGCACCCGCACCCTCTCCGAGGAGACCACCCGGGTGTTCCGCGCCCGCGTGGTCAATCCCCGTTGGATGGCGGCGATGCGCCGGCACGGCTACAAGGGCGCGTTCGAGATGGCGGCCACCGTCGACTACCTCTTCGGCTACGACGCCACCGCCGGGGTGATGGCCGACTGGATGTACGAACAACTCACCGAGCGCTACGTGCTGGACCCGGAGAACCGCAAGTTCATGGCGGAATCCAACCCGTGGGCGCTGCACGGCATGGCAGAACGGCTGCTGGAGGCGGCCGGCCGCGGCATGTGGGCTGAGCCGCGACCGGAAACCCTCGACGGGCTGCGCCAAGCGCTGCTGGAATCCGAGGGCGACCTCGAGGGCTGACCCCGCCGACCCCGCCAACCCTCGCGAGCAGACGCGGAATCGCACGAAAGCGGACCGCGCAGTGCGATTCCGCGTCTGCTCGCGAGGTAGGTTGGCACCCGTGACGCCCACTTTCGCCGACCTCGCCAAGGCGCGATACATCCTGCTGACCACCTTCACCAAGGACGGCAAGCCCAAGCCAACCCCGATCTGGGCGGCCTTGGATAAAGAGCGCGGCGACCGGCTGCTGGTGATCACCGAGTCAAAGTCGTGGAAGGTCAAGCGGATCCGCAACACTCCCCGCGTGACGCTGGCCACCTGCACCATGGGCGGCCGCCCGACCAGTGAGGCCGTCGAGGGCACCGCCGCCATCCTCGACAAGTCGCAAACCGCCGCCGTCTACGACGCGATAGGCAGGCGGTACGGCATCGTCGGTAAGGTCTTCAACCTCGTCAGCAAGCTGCGCGGTGGCATGCACAACAACGTCGGCCTCGAACTCAAGGTGGCCCAACGCTAACGCTTCGACGCATCACCCCCCGGCCGCCAGGTGCTCGCCGAAGAACGCGAAGACCCGGTTCCACGCGTCGTCGGTGGCGGCCCGGTCATAGCCGAAACCCGTGATGCGCAGCAACGGCTGGGCGGGAAGCGTGTTCGCGAAGCTGTGCCCGGCGCCGGGGTAGACCTTGATGTCGGCGGTGATCTGCTTGGCCGCGGTCACTTCGCGCAGCCGGTCGGTCGCGCCCCTGCCCATCGGGTCACGGGCGCCGAAGCTGGCCACGATCGGGCACGCACCCTCCAGGGTCTCGCTGAGGTTGCGGGGCAGGGGAGTGCCGTAGAAGGGTGCGGAGGCGCCAAAACCCTTGGGCGACATGATGAGCGCGAACTGGCCGCCCATGCAGAAGCCGGCGATGCCGACGGGGCCGGAGCACTCCGGCATCCCCCGCAGGTGGTCGCGGGCGGCCAGGATGTCGTCAAGGGCGCGGCCCCGCTGGGTCATCAGCTCGCGCATGACCCTGGTGATGCAGCGGATGCGGCCGCCCCGGGAGTACATGTTCGGGGTGAGCGCCACGTAGCCGGCCCGGGCGATGCGGTCGTTGATCGCCTCCTTGTCGCGGCCGTAACCGATCGCGTCGTGGATCACCACCACACCCGGCCACGGGCCCTGTCCCTCGGGAAGGTTCAGCAGCGCGTCGATCGGTCCGTCGGGGGTGTCGATCTGAATCGTCGTCATAGCGTCATCTAACTGCAGCCGCACCGGGCGCCACCAGGGGAACTCGAGCGGGGCCCGCGGACGTTGGCGTCACATGTTGTCGCGGCTTTTGCTGGTCTACGCCGTGGTCGAGCTCGCGGTGATCTTCGCGCTGGTCTCGACCATCGGGTGGGGCTGGACGTTGCTGGCGTTGCTGGTCACCTTCCTGCTCGGGTGGGGCTTGGTGGCCCCGCTGGCGGGCTCGCATCTCATTCGCCAGATCGGGCGATTGCGCTCCGGCCGCACCGAACCGCGAGACGCCGTCAACGACGGCGCGCTGATGACGCTGGCCACCGTCCTTGTCCTCGTTCCCGGCTTGGTCACCACGGTGACGGGGCTGTTGCTGCTGGTTCCGCCGATACGGTCCGTCGCCGGCCCCGGATTGGCCACCATCGGCATCCGCGCGTTGCGGCGCCGCGCGCCGCTGATCACCGACACGACCGATGGCCGCGACTACATCGACGGCGAGGTCATCGACGTCAGGGACTTCGACCCGCCCGCCGTGCCGAACGATCCGCTGCGCGGTGGGTCCCACACGTAGTTTTGGCCTGTGAGCGACATCCCCACCACGCTGCTGGTCAACGGCCGCGTGCACAGCCCCACCCACCCCGACGCGACCGCCATGGCCGTCCGCGGCGGCGTCGTCGCGTGGCTGGGCAGCGACGAGGTCGGCCGCGGCCAGTTCCCGGGCGCCGTCGTCGAGGATCTGGACGGCGGCTTCGTGGCGCCGGGATTCGTCGACAGCCACATCCACGTGACCGCGACCGGCCTGACGCTCAGCGGCCTCGACCTGCGACCGGCCACGTCGCGCGCGCAGTGCGTTCGGATGGTGGCCGACTACGCGGCCACCCACCCGGCCCAGCCGGTGTGGGGGCATGGCTGGGACGAATCGTCGTGGCCCGAGAACGCCCCGCCGACCACCGCCGACCTGGATGCTGTCCTCGGCGACCGGCCCGCCTACCTGGCCCGCATCGACGTCCACTCCGCGCTGGCCTCGACGGGCCTGCGACGGCTGGTCCCAGATTTACCCGCGGCGGCCGGTTTCGCCCCTGACCGGCCGCTGGTCGGCGACGCCCACCACCTGGTCCGCGCCGTCGCCCGCGACCTGCTGACGGCCGAACAGCTGGCCGCCGCCCGGACCGCGGCGCTGCAGGCCGCCGCCGCGGCCGGCATCGTCGCGGTGCACGAATGCGCCGGCCCGGAGATCGGCGGGCTGGACGACTGGTTGCGGCTGCGTGCCCTCGATCACGGCGTCGAGGTGATCGGCTACTGGGGCCAGGCGGTGACCACGCCCGCACAGGCCCGCGCGTTGATGGACGAGACGGGGGCGCGCGGCCTGGCCGGCGACCTGTTCGTCGACGGGGCGCTCGGGTCGCGCACCGCCTGGCTGCACGAGCCGTACGCCGACGCCCCGGACCGCGCCGGCACCCGCTACCTGGACACCGACGCCATCGAAGCCCACGTGCGGGCGTGCACCGAGGCGGAGGTCACCGCGGGTTTCCACGTCATCGGCGATGCCGCGGTCTCGGCGGCGGTCGACGCCGTCGAACGGGTCGTCGCGGGCCTCGGGGTGGCCGCGGTCGCCCGCTGCGGGCATCGCCTCGAGCACGTCGAGATGATCACCGCCGAGCAGGCCGGGAAGCTGGGCGCGTGGGGCGTCATCGCCAGCGTGCAGCCGAACTTCGACGCGCTGTGGGGCGGCGCCGACGGCATGTACGCGCGGCGACTCGGCGCCAAACGAGGCGGTCAACTCAACCCGCTTGCGCTGTTAGCATCCCAAGGCGTGCCCCTCGCGCTCGGATCCGACGCCCCGGTCACGGGCCTCGACCCGTGGGCCGGCGTGCGCGCGGCGGTCAATCACCACACCCCCGGCAGCGCCCTCTCGGCGCGCGCCGCGTTCGCCGCCGCCACCCGCGGCGGCTGGCGGGCGAGCGGTGTCCGCGACGGCCGGGCGGGGACCCTGGTGCCCGGCGCGCCGGCCTCCTATGCCGTGTGGGACGCCGGCGCCCTGGACGTCCACCCGCCCCGCGACGCTGTCCAGCGCTGGTCCACCGATCCCCGTTCCCGGGTGCCCGCCCTGCCGCGCCTGGGCCCGGCCGACGCCTTGCCGCGTTGCCGTCGAACCGTGCATCGAGGCGCGGTCATCCATGGCTAGGAGATGGTTCGGCCGGAAGGAGCGCCCCGACCAGCTCCCCGAGGACGCCCCGGCGGCCGAGGACCCCGCCGAGGTCCAAGCCGAGCCGGAGCCCGACGAGGCCGCCGAGCTGAAGCCCGAGGACCCCGAGCCAGAAGAGGCCGAGCCCGAACCCGACGAGGCCGCCGAGCCGGAGCCCGGACCGGAAGCGCCCGATGTTCCCGGCCTGGCCGGTCGGCTGGGCGCCGTCACGCGCCGGGCGGGGGCGGGGCTGGCCGCGGCGGTGATCGCCCGGCTGCCCGCGGTCCGGGCCGCGATGCTGCCGCGACTGCCACGGCTCGTGCTCGCCATCGTCGGCGGCCTGCTGCTGTTCGCCAGCTTCCCGTCGCTGAACTGGTGGTGGGCCGCCGTCGCCGCCGCCGCGCTGCTGGCGTGGGTGCTGACGCGTCCCGCCACGACACCGGCGGGTGGCCTCGGTTATGGGTTCCTGTTCGGGCTGGCGTTCTATCTGCCGCTGCTGCCGTGGGTCAGCAATCTGGTGGGCGCCATGCCCTGGCTGGTGTTGGCGGCGACGTGCGCGCTCTTCCCCGGGCTCTTCGGCCTGTGCGCCGTCATCGTGCGACGGCTGCCCGGCTGGCCGATCTGGTTCGCGTTCGTGTGGGCGGCCCAGGAGTGGTTGAAGTCGATCTTCCCGTTCGGCGGCTTCCCCTGGGGGTCGGTGGCGTTCGGTCAGACGCAGGGCCCGTTCTTGCCGTTGGTCCAGCTCGGGGGCGTCGCGCTGCTTTCCACGGCGATCATGCTGGTGGGCTTCAGCGCGGCCGCGATCGAGCTGGAGATCGTGACGTGGTGGAAATCCGGCACCAGCAAGGAAGCCAAGCAGGCCGGCCCGCCGCCCGCCGTGGTGCTGCCGGGCGCCTGCATCTGCCTGGTGCTGCTCGCCGCCGTCGTCGTCTGGCCGCAGGTCCGGCATGCCGGCGCGGGATCGGGCGGCGAATCGACGGTCACCATCGCGGCGGTGCAAGGCAACGTGCCGCGGCTGGGCCTGGACTTCAACGCGCAACGGCGGGCGGTGCTCGACAACCACGTCCGCGAGACGCTGCGGCTGGCGGAGGACGTCCGCGCGGGCGTCGCCCCACAGCCCCAATTCGTGATCTGGCCGGAAGACTCGTCGGACATCGACCCGCTCGTCAACGCCGACGCCGCCGAGCAGATCGCGCGCGCCGTCGCCGCGATCGGCGCGCCGATACTGGTCGGCACCGTGCTCGACGTGCCCGGCCCGACGCCGGACACCTCCCGATACACCAACACCGTCATCGTGTGGAACCCGGTCACCGGGCCGGCGGACCGCCACGACAAGGAAATCGTGCAGCCGTTCGGTGAGTACCTCCCGATGCCGTGGCTGTTCAAGCATCTCTCCGGGTATGCGGACCGGGCCGGCAACATGGTGCCCGGCAAAAGCAGCGACGTGGTGCACATCGCCGGGGTGCCGGTCGGGGTGTCCACCTGCTGGGAAGTGATCTTCGACCGCGGCCCCCGAAAAGCGGTCCGCAACGGCGCCCAGTTGCTGGCCGTGCCCAGCAACAACGCCACCTTCAACAAGACCATGAGCGAACAACAGCTGGCGTTCGCCAAGGTCAGGGCGGTGGAGCACGACCGATACGTCGTGGTTGCCGGCACCACCGGGATCAGCGCGGTGATCGCGCCAGACGGCGCCGAGTTGGTGCGCACGGACTTCTTCCGGCCCGCCTACCTGGACATCCAGGTGCGCCTGAGAACGAAGCTGACGCCAGCAACCCGCTGGGGTCCGATCGTGCAGTGGATCCTGGTTGGGGCGGCAGCGGCGGCCATCCTGGCCGGGATACGGCACAATGGGTGGTTCCCGCGTCCCATTCGCCGCAGGCCCGCGCCCAGGCCCGACGAGGGCGGCCGACGACCTTATTTCGGGCGACACAGAGGAGCTACATGACCACCGGCCAGCAGGCGCCCCGGGTCCCGGGCAAACGCCCCAGCGATCGCGTCCTGGTGATCATCCCGACGTTCAACGAGCGGGAGAACCTGCCGGTGATCCACCGGCGGTTGAAAGACGCGTGCCCCGATGTGCATCTGCTCGTCGTCGACGACAGCAGCCCCGACGGCACCGGCCTGCTCGCCGACGAGCTGGCGGCGGCCGACCCCGGTCGCACCCACGTGATGCACCGCACCGCCAAGGACGGCCTGGGCGCGGCGTACCTGGCGGGTTTCGCCTGGGGCCTGAGTCGCGACTACTCGGTGCTCGTCGAGATGGACGCCGACGGCAGCCACGCGCCCGAACAACTACACCGCCTGCTGGACGCCGTCGACGCCGGGGCCGACCTGGCCATCGGTTCCCGTTACGTCGACGGGGGCACGGTGCGAAATTGGCCATGGCGGCGTCTGGCCCTGTCCAAGACGGCCAACACCTATTCGCGGGTGGCGCTCGGCATCGGCGTCCACGACATCACCGCCGGCTACCGCGCCTACCGCCGCGAGGTGCTCGAGGCGATCGATCTCGACGGCGTGGACTCCAAGGGCTACTGCTTCCAGATCGACCTGACCTGGCGCACCGTTTGCAACGGTTTCGCCATCGTTGAGGTGCCGATCACGTTCACCGAGCGCGAACTCGGCGTCTCCAAAATGAGCGGCTCCAACATTCGCGAGGCGCTGGTCAAAGTCACTCGATGGGGCATCGAGGGCCGCAAGACGCGGACGCGCGCCACGCGGGCCGACGACCGCGCTTGACCCCGTCCCGGTTCAGCCGCGGCGGCGGGACCTGATGATCTCGAGGCGCTCCTTGAGCAGCTCGTCAAGTTCCTCGACCGTCCGGCGCTCCAGCAACATATCCCAGTGCGTGCGCGGTGGCTTCACCTTTTTCGGCTCGGGCAGGTCGCCCTCGATCAGGGTGCCCTCCATCCCGTTGCGACACAGCCAGGTGCCCGGGATGTCAGCGTCGTCGGCGAAGGGGACCTCGAACTCCTCGCCGTTGTCGGTGCGGTACCGCGCGATCTGGCGCGGCGCGAGGTCATGGTTGCGGTCGGTCTCGTAGCTCACGGCGCCGAGGCGACTGCCTCTCAGGACGCGATCGGCCATGCTGCTACTCCTTTAGATCTTCTGGGCTGTCGTGCGGTTCTGTCCGTTTAGCGAACGTTATGGCGGTGTGCGTAGTTCCCGGGTCGACGCGCGGCTACGCGACGCGACCATTCATGATACCGGGATCGTGAAACGCCGCGGACTAAAGTCGGCAGACGTGACCCGCCGTGCCCGCCCCCAGCCGTGCCGTTGGTGCGGTCGAGACGTGGCCGACGCC
Organism: Mycobacterium heidelbergense; assembly: GCF_010730745.1. Lineage (NCBI taxonomy): Bacteria > Bacillati > Actinomycetota > Actinomycetes > Mycobacteriales > Mycobacteriaceae > Mycobacterium > Mycobacterium heidelbergense. The sequence goes on from NZ_AP022615.1 coordinate 4,286,562, forward strand.
GGAATGGGCCGCCGCCGCCAGTACTGCCGGCAGTCGTGCCGGCAGCGCGCCTACGAGCAGCGTGCGTCGTTGAACCGGGGCGAGGCCGGGGCCCTGCCGGCGGACGCGGTGGTGTTGTCGGCCGACGATGCGGCCGACCTGGCGGACCGCGTGTACCAGGTGCGATGTGCGGCGGAGGATGTCGCCACGGCGCTCGACGAGGGAGCGGGCGCGACCGAACTGCGCGACCTGTGCGACGTGCTGATCCGGGCCGCCCGCGCCGCCGATGGCTGGCGCCGAGCGGGTGTCTAACCTTTGTCTAACCCGTCCCCGACCACCACCGATGGATAGCCGGGTACAGTCGCGCCATGGACGACGCGCCGTGTGCGGGGGGACGATGTGGCGCGGGCGCGTCGGGGCGCAGGATCACGCCCCCGTTGCCTCCCGCGCCGGGTCGAAGCCCGTCCTCGCGCGGCGGCCGGGAGCATCGGACGTTTTGAAATCCTGCCGGAGTTGGCCATACTCACCAGCGACATTCTTGGGTCGGAGAGCCGCACGACGCTGGTCGGAAAAACTACACGGGTCGACGAAACTACGAGGCCGCCGCGTGCGGCAACTTCGGTGACTCGGCGACAGCCCGCATCCGGCGGTTAAACGGCCAAACGTTAGGCGAGGGTTAGTGATGGGTGATCAACTCCAGCATGCGACCGATGCGCTGCGCAAAGCGCTGGTCCAGGTTGAACGCCTGAAGCGCACCAACCGTGCGCTGCTGGAGCGGTCGAGCGAACCGATCGCCATCGTTGGCATGTCATGCCGTTTCCCGGGCGGGGTCGACACGCCGGAGGCCCTGTGGCAGATGGTGGCCGACGGCCGCGACGTCATATCGGAGTTCCCCACCGATCGCGGGTGGGACCTCGCCGGGCTTTACGACCCCGATCCCGACGCGCGGCACAAGACGTATGCGCGCACCGGCGGCTTTGTGGACGGCGTCGCCGACTTCGACCCCGCGTTCTTCGGGATCGCGCCCAGCGAGGCGCTGGCGATGGACCCCCAGCATCGCATGTTGCTGGAGCTGTCGTGGGAGGCGTTGGAGCGGGCCGGGATCGATCCCGGCGGGCTGCGCGGCAGCGCCACCGGCGTGTTCGCCGGGCTCATCGTCGGGGGCTACGGGATGCTGGCCGAGGAGATCGAGGGCTACCGGCTGACCGGCATGACCTCCAGCGTGGCGTCGGGGCGGGTGTCGTACGTGCTGGGGTTGGAGGGCCCGGCGGTGTCGGTGGACACGGCGTGTTCGTCGTCGTTGGTGGCGTTGCACATGGCGGTGCAGTCGTTGCGTTCGGGCGAGTGCGATCTGGCGCTGGCCGGCGGCGCGACCGTCAACGCGACCCCGACGGTCTTCGTGGAGTTCAGCCGGCACCGGGGGCTCGCGCCCGACGGACGGTGCAAGGCGTACGCCGGCGCCGCCGACGGGGTCGGCTGGTCCGAGGGCGGCGCCATTCTGGTGGTGGAGCGGTTGTCGGACGCGCGGCGGCTGGGTCATCCGGTGGTGGCGGTGGTGCGGGGCAGCGCGGTCAATCAGGACGGTGCGTCCAACGGGTTGACGGCCCCCAACGGTCCCTCGCAGCAGCGGGTGGTGCGCGCCGCGTTGGCCAATGCCGGTCTTTCGGCCGCCGAGGTGGATGTGGTGGAGGGCCACGGCACCGGGACGACGCTGGGCGATCCGATCGAGGCGCAGGCGTTGTTGGCGACCTACGGGCAGGACCGCGACGAGCCGCTATGGCTGGGATCGATCAAGTCGAACATGGGTCACACGCAGGCCGGTGCCGGTGTCGCCGGGGTGATCAAGATGGTGCAGGCGATGCGCCACGAGACGCTGCCGGCGACGCTGCATGTCGATGCGCCCAGCCCGCACGTGGATTGGTCGGCGGGTAAGGTGTCACTGCTGACGGAAGCGAGGCCCTGGCCGGCGGATCACGCACGGCGGGCCGGTGTTTCGTCGTTCGGCATCAGCGGCACCAACGCGCACGTGATCGTCGAGGCCGTGCCCGCGGTCGAGGCGCGCGAGCCCGGCACCAGGCTCGCGGTCCTGCCTTGGATGGTGTCGGCAAAGTCGGCCTCGGCGTTGCGATCTCAGGCCGCCCGGCTGGCGGCGCACGTGCGTGCCCACGGTGACCTTGACGCCGCCGATGTGGCGTGGACGCTGGCGGGCCGGTCGGCCTTCGAGCATCGGGCCGTCGTCGTCGGTGATCGGGATCATTTGCTGGCCGGCTTGGACGAGCTGGCCGCCGACGAGCCCGTGTCGGTCATCCGGGGCAGCGCCGCACCCGCGGGCAAGATCGTCTTCGTCTTCCCCGGCCAGGGCTCCCAATGGTCGGGCATGGGCGTCGAATTACTCGATACCGCACCGGTATTCGCCCAACAGATCCAGGCCTGCGAAGAGGCCTTCGCGGAATTCGTCGACTGGTCGCTGACCGGCGTCCTGCGTGGCACGCCCGGCGCCCCGGGGATGGATCGCGTGGACGTGGTGCAGCCGGTGCTCTTCGCGGTGATGGTGTCGCTGGCCGAACTGTGGAAGTCGGTTGGGGTGAACCCCGATGCCGTGATCGGCCATTCGCAAGGTGAAATCGCCGCGGCCCATGTCGCCGGTGCGCTGTCGCTGCGAGACGCCGCACGAGTGGTCACGCTGCGCAGCAAGCTCCTGAGGTCACTGGCCGGCCCAGGCGGCATGCTGTCGATCGCATGCAGCACGGAACGGGCACGGGAATTGTTGGCGCCCTACGGCAATCGAGTCGGCATCGCAGCGGTCAACGGCCCCTCGGCGGTCGTGGTGTCGGGTGACGTCGCCGCGCTGGAGGAACTCGTCGGCTTCTGCGCCGACCTGGAATTGCGGACCCGGCGGATCGACGTGGACTATGCCTCGCATTCGGTTGAGATCGAGGCGATTCGCGGTGAACTCGTCGAGGTTCTGTCCGGTGTCGAACCACGCTCGTCGCGAACCGCATTCTTTTCCACCGTAACCGGAAGCCGCCTGGACACAGCCGGTTTGGATGCCGAATACTGGTATCGCAACATCCGCCAGACCGTGCAGTTCGACCAGGCGGTGCGCAGCGCGTGCGAGCACGGATACCGAACATTCATCGAATCCAGTCCGCATCCGGCGCTGATCGCCGGGATCGAACACACGGCCAACGACTGCGCGACCGGCGACGCCCAGGCCATCGTCGTTCCCACCCTGGGCCGCGATGGCGGCGGGCTCGAACGGTTCCTGACGTCGGCCGCCACCGCGTTCGTCGCGGGGGTGAGCGTGGATTGGCGCGGCGCCCTGGGCGGGGCGGGCTTTGCCGAGCTGCCGACGTATGCCTTTGAGCGGCGCCGGTTTTGGCTGTCCGGGGAAGGTGTCGCGGCCGACGCCGCGGGTTTGGGGCTGGGAGCCGGCGAGCACGCGTTGCTGAGCGCGGTGGTGGAGCTGCCGTCCTCGGGCGGGGTGGTGCTAACGGGCCGCTTATCGCCCAGCTTGCAGGGGTGGCTGGCCGATCACGCCGTGTCGGGTGCGGTCGTGTTCCCCGGCGCGGGGTTTGTGGAGTTGGCGATCCGCGCCGGCGACGAAGTCGGCTGTCCGGTGGTTGACGAGCTGACGCTGCAGGCGCCATTGACGTTGCCGGCCTCGGGCTCGGTTGCCGTGCAAGTGGTCGTCGGTCCGGCCGAAGAGCCGGATCGGCGTAGTGTCGCGGTCTTTTCCCGGGCCGACGCCGGCTCCGGGTGGGTGTGCCACGCCGAGGGGATGTTGAGCTCCGGGTCGGTCGAGCCCAGCGCGGACCTGTCGGTGTGGCCGCCCGCGGGCGCGGTCGCGGTGGACTCGGCCGACGGTTACGAGCGGTTGGCGGCACGCGGGTACGGCTACGGCCCGGCTTTCAGGGGATTGACCGCGACGTGGGTCCGCGGCGACGAGGTGTTCGCCGAGGTGCGGCTACCGGACGCGGCCGGAGGCGTTAGCGGGTTCGGGGTGCACCCGGCGTTACTCGACGCGGCGATGCACGCCTTGGTGATGGGCGGGGCCGCGGGTCACCAAACGGCCGACCAGGCCGAAGAAGTGATGTTGCCGTTCTCTTGGCAGGGCGTGTCGTTGCACGCCGCGGGCGCCTCGGCGGTGCGGGCGCGCATCGCGCCCGCGGGTCCTGCAGGTTCTTCTAAGGTCTCGATCGAGCTCGCCGACGGGTTGGGGCTGCCGGTGTTGTCGGTGGGCGCGATGGTGGCCCGCCCGGTGAGCGAGCGGCAGCTGCGGGCGGCAGTGTCGGGCTCGGGCCCGGACCGGCTGTTCGAGGTGGTCTGGTCGCCGGCGGCAACACCCGCGGCGGTCGGCGCCAACCCGGCCCCGTCACACCGGCTGCTCGAATCCCTTGCCACTGACCAAGGCCCGGTGCCGGGAACCCATCAGCGCACCCATCAGGTGCTGGCTGCCGTGCAGTCGTGGCTGACCGAGCGTGACTCCGGAGCACTGGTCGTGGCGACGCGGGGCGCGATGGGGCTGGCGGGGGAGGACGTCACCGATTTGGCCGGCGCGGCGGTGTGGGGGCTGGTGCGCTCGGCGCAGACCGAGCATCCCGGCCGGATCGTGCTGGTGGATTCCGATGCGCCCCTTGACGATGACGCGATAGCGACCGTGTTGGCGGTCGGTGAGCCTCAGGTGTTGCTGCGCGGCGGCACGGTCTACACCGCGCGGGTGCGTGGCAGCCGTGCGGTCGACGGCATCTTGGCGCCTCCGGGCGACGGACCCTGGCGGCTGGGCATCAGCAGTGCGGGCACCTTCGAAAACCTGCGTCTGGAGCCGGTTCCCAACGCCGACGCGCCACTAGAGCCAGGCCAGGTTCGGGTGGCTGTTCGCGCCATCGCCGCAAACTTCCGCGACGTCATGATCACCCTGGGCATGTTCACCCACGACGCGCTCATCGGCGCCGAAGGCGCCGGCGTGGTGGTCGAAGTCGGACCGGCGGTGACCGAATTCGCGGTCGGTGATTCGGTGTACGGATTCTTCCCCGACGGCAGCGGCACACTGGTCGCCGCCGACCCCCGGGTGTTGCGTCCGATGCCCGCCGACTGGTCCTACGCCGAAGCCGCCGCTATATCGGCCGTTTTCACCACCGCGTACGTGGCGTTTGTGCACCTGGCCGCTGTCAAGCCGGGGCAGCGGGTGTTGGTGCACGCCGCCGCCGGCGGGGTGGGGATGGCGGCGGTCCAGCTGGCTCGCCATTTGAGGCTCGAGGTGTTCGCAACCGCCAGCCGCGGTAAGTGGGACACCTTGCGGGCCATGGGCTTTGACGACGACCACATCTCGGATTCACGCAGTCTGGAGTTCGAGGACAAGTTCCGGGCGGTCACCGGCGGCCGCGGCATGGATGTGGTGTTGGACTCGCTGGCCGGTGAATTCGTCGATGCCTCACTACGTCTGGTCGCCCCGGGCGGGGTGTTTTTGGAGATGGGCAAGACCGACATCCGCGACCCCGATGCGGTCGCCCAGGAATACCCCGGTGTGCGCTACCGCGCCTTCGACCTGTTCGAGCCGGGCCGTGCACGGATACACCAGCACATGCTCGATCTCGCCGAACTGTTTGACGCCGGAGTGCTGCGGCCGTTGCCGGTGACGACGTTTGATGTGCGACGCGCGCGTACCGCGTTGCGGTATCTGAGTCAGGCCCGCCACATCGGCAAGGTCGTAATGACCATGCCTTCCGGGCCGGGCGGTGGGCTGGCTGCCGGAACGGTATTGATCACCGGTGGGACCGGGATGGCGGGTTCCACGCTGGCCCGTCACCTGGTGGCGCGGCATGGTGTTCGGGACTTGCTGCTGCTGAGCCGGCGCGGTCCGGATGCGCCGGGGTCTGCGGAATTGGTTGCCGAGTTGGAGGCCGCCGGGGCCCGGGCGCGGGTGGTCGCGTGCGACGCGGCCGACCGTCAGGGGCTGGCGAGGGTGATCGCCGAAATCCCGGTGCGGCGGCCGCTGTCGGGCGTCATTCACGCTGCCGGCGTGCTCGACGACGCGGTGGTCACCTCGCTGACCCCCGAGCGGGTGGACACGGCGCTGCGGGCCAAGGTGGATGCGGCGTGGAACCTGCACGAGCTCACCCGTGACCTGGATGTGTCTGCGTTTGTGATGTTTTCGTCGATGGCCGGGCTGGTGGGTTCGTCGGGTCAGGGCAACTACGCCGCGGCCAACTCGTTCCTCGACGGGCTGGCCGCGCATCGGCGGGCCCACGGACTGCCCGCGATCTCGTTGGCGTGGGGGCTGTGGGATCAGGCGAGCGCCATGACCGGCGGACTGGACGCCGCCGACCTCGCCCGGCTGGGTCGCGACGGGATCTTGGCGTTGTCGTCGGACGAAGCGATGGAATTGTTCGACACCGCACTGATCATCGACGAGCCGTTCATGGCGCCCGCCCGCATCGACCTGACCGCGCTGCGCGCCCACGCGGCCGCGGTGCCGCCGATGTTCACCGACCTGGTCAACGCGCCGACCCGGCGCCGGGTCGACGACTCGCTGGCGGCCGCCAAGTCGAAATCCGCTCTGGCGCACCGTCTGCAGGGGCTGTCCGAACCCGAACAGCACGCCGTGCTGCTGGATCTGGTCCGCTTGCACATCGCGACCGTGTTGGGAAATACCAGTCCTGAGACGATCGACCCGGACAGGGCGTTCCAGGACCTGGGATTCGACTCGCTCACCGCGGTCGAAATGCGTAACCGGCTGAAAACGGCTACCGGACTGTCGCTTTCGCCGACACTCATCTTCGACTATCCGACACCGAGCGGCCTGGCCAACTACATCCGTGGCGAACTCGCCGGAGCCCCACAAGAAATCAAACACACCCCGGCCGTTCGCGCCGCCGGCGATGACCCGATCGTGATCGTCGGCATGTCGTGCCGATACCCGGGCGGGGTGGGTTCACCCGACGACCTGTGGGACATGCTGGCCCAGGGCCGCGACGTGCTCTCCGATTTCCCGAGCGATCGCGGCTGGAACCTGGCCGGCCTGTACAACCCGGATCCCGATGTCCCGGGCACCTGCAACACCCGCACCGGTGGCTTCGTGGACGGTGTCGCGGACTTCGATCCCGCGTTCTTCGGGATCGCGCCGAGCGAGGCGCTGGCGATGGATCCCCAGCAGCGCATGTTCCTGGAGCTGTCCTGGGAAGCCTTGGAGCGAGCGGGAATCGAACCCGGCGGGCTGCGGGGCAGCGCCACCGGCGTGTTCGCCGGTGTGTATACCCAGGGCTACGGCATGGGCGCCGCGGACGCCGTGGAGGGCTTCCGGCTCACCGGGCAGTCGACGAGCGTGGCGTCGGGTCGGGTGGCGTATGCGCTGGGGTTGGAGGGCCCGGCGGTGTCGGTGGACACGGCGTGTTCGTCGTCGCTGGTGGCGTTGCACATGGCGGCGCAGTCGCTGCGCTCCGGCGAGTGCGATCTGGCGCTGGCCGGCGGCGTCACGGTCAACGCCACGCCCGACATCTTTGTGGAATTCAGCCGCATGCGCGGGCTGGCCCCCGACGGCCGGTGCAAGGCCTACTCGGAAGCCGCCGACGGCACCGGATTCTCCGAGGGCGGCGGCATGCTCGTGATGGAACGGCTCTCGGATGCGCGGCGCCACGCCCATCCGGTGTTGGCGGTGGTGCGGGGCTCGGCGATCAACCAGGATGGCGCGTCCAACGGTCTGACCGCGCCCAACGGTCCGTCGCAGCAGCGGGTGGTGCGGTCGGCGCTGGCCAGTGCCGGGTTGTCGGCGGCCGAGGTTGACGTGGTGGAAGGCCACGGCACCGGGACGACGTTGGGCGATCCCATTGAGGCGCAGGCGTTGTTGGCGACCTATGGGCAGGACCGGGGTTCGGGCGAGCCGCTGTGGCTGGGCTCCATCAAGTCGAACATGGGTCACACCCAGGCCGCCGCCGGTGTCGCCGGTGTGATCAAGATGGTGCAGGCGATGCGCCATCGGATGTTGCCGGCCACATTGCATGTCGACGAGCCGAGCCCGCACGTGGACTGGTCCGCGGGGTCGGTGTCGCTGCTGACTGAGGCGCGGCCGTGGCCGGCGGTGGGCCGGGCGTATCGGGCCGGCGTGTCGTCGTTCGGGATCAGCGGCACCAACGCGCACGTGATCATCGAGGCGGCGCCCGCCGAATGCGAACGCGTCGTGGAGCATCCGAAGGTTCCGGTGCTGCCGTGGGTGGTCTCGGCGAAGTCGGCGGCTGCGTTGGGATCTCACGCGGCTCGGTTGGCGGACTATGTACGCGCGCATGATGATCTTGACGTCGCCGACGTGGCCTGGTCGTTGGCGGGCCGGTCAAACTTCGAGCATCGCGCCGTCGTTGTCGGTGGTGATCGCGACCTGTTGCTGGCCGGGCTCGACGAGCTGGCGACCGGTCAAGTCACCTCGGCCCTATGCGGCGCCGCAAGGCCCGGCGGCAAGACCGTCTTCGTCTTCCCCGGCCAAGGCTCCCAATCGCTGGGCATGGGAATGGGATTGCACGCCGAATATCCGGTCTTCGCCGAGGCGTTCGACGCCGTCGTGGGCGAACTGGATCGGCACCTGCTGCGCCCGCTGCGCGAGGTCATCCGGGGGAACGACGAAAACCTCTTGAACACCACCGAATTCGCGCAGCCCGCGCTGTTCGCGGTGGAAGTCGCCTTGTTCCGGCTGCTCGAATCCTGGGGTGTGCGCCCCGACTTCGTGATGGGTCATTCGATCGGCGAGCTGTCGGCTGCGCACGTCGCCGGTGTCCTATCGCTGGAGAACGCCGCCGTGCTGGTGGCCGCCCGGGGCCGATTCATGCAGGCGCTGCCGGCGGGCGGGGCGATGATCGCCGTGCAGGCCACCGAAGAGGACGTGCGGCCGCTGCTGGTGCCCTTCCAACAAGCCAACGTGGGCATCGCCGCGGTCAACGGGCCGGCCTCGGTGGTGATTTCGGGCGCCCAGAATGGTGTGGCCGCGATCGCGGACCGACTCCGCGCCGACGGCCACCGCATCCACCAACTGGCCGTCTCGCACGCCTTCCACTCCCCGCTGATGGATCCGATGCTCGACGAATTCGGCACTGTCGCAGCCGGTCTCACCATCGGTCAGCCCACCATCCCGATCGTCTCCAACGTGACCGGGCAGCTGGCGGGAGACGACTTCGCGTCCGCGGCGTACTGGAAGCGACACGTACGCGAGGCGGTCCGATTCGCCGACAGCGTGCGCTTCGTGCACTCGGCCGGCGGCACCCGTTTCCTCGAGGTCGGGCCGGCCAGCGGCCTGATGGCCTCGGTCGAAGAGTCGCTGGCCGACACCCCCGTGACGACAATGTCCGCGCTCCGCAGGGACCGCCCCGAACCGGTAACGCTGACCAGCGCCGTCGCGCAAGGGTTTGTCGCCGGCATGGACGTTGACTGGCGCGGCGCGCTCGGCGATGGCAACCTCGTCGAGTTGCCCACGTATGCCTTTGAGCGGCGGCGGTTTTGGCTCTCGGGCGCCGGTGCTCCCGCCGATGCCGCCGGTCTCGGGCAGGCGGCCACCGATCACGCGTTGCTGGGCGCGGTGGTGGAGCTGCCGGACTCGGGCGGGGTGGTGCTGACCGGCCGGCTGTCACCCGGCGAGCAGGGCTGGCTGGCCGACCACGCCGTCGGCGGTGTCGTGCTGTTCCCCGGCGCGGGATTCGTCGAGTTGGCGATCCGCGCCGGCGACGAGGTGGGCTGCGGGATCGTCGACGAGCTGAATCTGGCCGCGCCGCTGGTGTTGCCGGCCACCGGCTCGGTCGCGGTGCAGGTGGTGGTCGGCGGCCCGGACGAGTCGGGTGCCCGTGCGGTGTCGGTCTTCTCGCGTGCCGACACGGGTTCGGGCTGGTCGTTGCACGCCGAAGGCCTACTGCGCGCGGGCTCGGTGCAGCCGGGCGCCGATCTGTCGGCGTGGCCCCCCGTCGGTGCGGTCCCGGTGGACGTCGGCGACAGCTATGACCAACTGGCCGAGCGCGGGTACGGCTACGGGCCGGCATTCCGCGGCCTGACGTCGATGTGGCGCCGCGGCGACGAGGTGTTCGCCGAGGTCGCACTCCCCGAGGACGCCGGAGTTTCGGTGGCCGGCTTCGGTATCCATCCCGCGATGCTCGACGCGGCGCTGCACGCGGTGATCCTGGCATCGGATAGCGGCGAGTTCGCCGAGGGTTCGATGCTGGTGCCGTTCTCCTGGCAGCGGGTGTCGTTGCACGCCGCGGGCGCGGCGGCGGTGCGCGCACGGATCGTGCCCGTGGGCGAGTCGGCCGTGTCGATCGAATTGGCCGACGGGTTGGGGCTGCCGGTGCTCTCGGTGGCGTCCATGGTGGCCCGGCCGGTGACCGATCGGCAGCTGCTGGCCGCGGTGTCGAATTCGGGGCCGGACCGGCTCTTCGAGGTCGTGTGGTCCGCGCAGCCGTTGTCCGCGGTGCAGCCCGTATCGGTGTCCGACTGGGGCACAACGGAATTGGCGACGCCGGACGGTGCGGCGGTTTCGGCGGTGCTGTTCGAATCGGCACCGGTGGCCGGCGACGTCGTGACGGACGTATACGCGGCCATGCGCGCGGTGCTGCCGGTGTTGCAGTCGTGGTTGGCCCGCGACGGGGCGGGGACGCTGGTGGTGTCGACCCGGGGCGCGATGGCGCTGCCGGGGGAGGACGTCACCGATTTGGCGGGCGCCGCGGTGTGGGGACTGGTGCGCTCGGCGCAGACCGAGCATCCCGGCCGAATCGTGCTCGTCGACACCGATGCTCCGCTGGATGCGGACGCGATCGCGGCCGCGTTGGCGGCGGCCGAGCCGCAGGTGTTGGTCCGGCGTGGGACGATCCACACCGCGCGGGTGCACGGCAGCCGCGCCGTCGGCGGTCTGTTGGTGCCGCCCGACGAGGGGCCGTGGCGGCTGGGCATGAGCGGTTACGGCACCATCGAGAACCTGCGGCTGGAGCGAATCCCCGACGCCGACGCGCCGCTGGGCCCGGGTCAGGTGCGGGTCGCCTTGTCGGCCCTCGCCGCCAACTTCCGCGATGTCATGATCGCGTTGGGTCTCTATCCCGACCCCGACGCTGTCATGGGCATCGAGGGCTCCGGTGTCGTGGTCGAAATCGCGTCGGGTGACGCACGTTTCGCGGTCGGCGACCGGGTCATGGGCCTCTTCCCCGACGGGACCGGGACGATCGCCACCACCGACCAACGGTTGCTGGTCACGGTGCCGGCCGGCTGGTCACACACCGCCGCCGCAACCGCCTCGGTGGTGTTCGCCACGGCGTGTTACGCGCTGGTCGACCTGGCCGGCGTCAAGCGCGGGCAGCGGGTGCTGGTGCATGCCGCCGCCGGCGGGGTGGGGATGGCCGCGGTGCAGTTGGCCCGGCACCTCGGTGCGGAAGTGTTCGCGACGGCCAGCCGGGGCAAGTGGGACACGTTGCGGGCCATGGGCTTTGACGACGATCACATCTCCGACTCGCGCAGCCTGGAATTCGAGGACAAGTTCCGGGCCGTCACCGGCAGGACCGGCGTGGCTGGGATGGATATCGTGCTCGACTCGCTGTCCGGCGATTTCGTGGACGCCTCCCTGCGGCTGGTCGCCCCCGGCGGGGTGTTCCTGGAGATGGGCAAGACCGACATCCGCGACCCCGAGGTCGTCGCCCGGGACCATCCCGGCGTGCGCTACCGCGCCTTCGATCTCTTCGAAGCCGGACCCGATCGCATTGCGCAGATGCTCGACGAGCTGGCCGCGCTCTTCGGCGAAGGCGTGCTGCAACCCTTGCCCGTCACCAGGTTTGACATACGACGCGCGCCGGCCGCATTGCGGTACCTGAGCCAGGCCCGCCACGTCGGCAAGGTGGTCATGACCCTGCCTTTCGGGCCGGGCGGTCCGCTGGGCACGGGCACGGTGCTGATCACCGGTGCGACCGGGATGGCGGGTTCGGCATTGGCGCGCCACGTCGTGGCGCGGCACGGCGCGCGCAACCTGGTGCTGATCAGCCGGCGCGGTCTGGACGCGCCGGGAGCCGCGGAGCTGGTGACCGAACTGGCCGCGGCCGGCGCCCAGGTACAGGTGGTGGCCTGCGACGCGGCGGATCGTGAGGCGCTGGCCAAGGTGCTCGCCGACATCCCGGTGCAACGGCCGCTGTCCGGGGTGATCCACGCGGCCGGGGTGCTCGACGACGCGGTGATCTCCTCGCTGACGCCGGAGCGCATTGACGCGGTGTTGCGCGCCAAGGTCGACGCGGCGTGGAACCTGCACGAGCTCACCCGCGACCTCGATGTGTCGGCGTTCGTGATGTTTTCGTCGATGGCCGGATTGGCAGGAGCATCGGGCCAGGCCAACTACGCGGCGGCCAACTCCTTCCTGGACGGGTTGGCCACGCACCGGCGGGCTCACGGGTTGCCGGCAATATCCCTCGCGTGGGGCCTGTGGGATCAAGCCAGCTCCATGACCGGTGCGCTGGGGGCCGCCGACCGTGCCCGGTTCGGCCGGGACGGGATCGTCGCGATGTCCTCGGCTGAGGCGCTGGAATTGATGGACACCGCCCTGATTGTCGACGAGCCGTTCATGCTGCCCGCCCACATCGACCTGGCGGCACTGCGGGTCAAGTTCGACAACGGCACGCTGCCGCCGATGTTCGTCGATTTGATCAATGCGCCGACCCGGCGTCAGGTCGACGACTCGCTGGCCGCTGCCAAGTCGAAATCGGCCCTGCTGCAACGCCTGGAGGGGCTGCCCGAGGACGAACAGCAGGCGGTTCTGCTGGACTTGGTGCGATCCAACATCGCGACGGTGCTGGGCAACTCGAGCGCCGGGGCCATCGATCCGGACCGGGCGTTCCAGGAGTTGGGCTTCGACTCACTGACGGCGGTCGAGATGCGCAACCGGCTCAAATCCGCCACTGGACTGGCGCTTTCACCGACGCTGATCTTCGACTACCCGAATTCGGCCGCGCTGGCCGGTTACATGCACCGCGAACTCATCGGCTCGTCGGAGCAGCGGGCACCGGCCGCCGCGCCCGGTGAAGCCGAAATCCAACGGGTCGTGGGGTCCATTCCGGTCAAGCGCCTGCGGCAGGCGGGGGTGCTGGAGCTGTTGCTCGCGTTGGCAAACGAGGCCGACGGCGGCGGGCCGGCGGCCGCGCCCGCGGAGAAGGACATCGCGGACATGGACCTCGACGACCTGGTCAACGCGGCCCTTCGCGACGACGACGAATAGACATGGTGAGAATCGCGGTCACCGGGGCCAGCGGCGTGCTCGGCCGCGGCCTCGCCGCCCGATTGCTCAGCCAGGGCCACGATGTCGTGGGCCTCGCCCGTCATCGACCCGAAAGCTGGCCGAGCTCAGCCGACTTCGTCGCGGCCGACATCCGGGACGCGGCCGCGGTCAGGCGCGCCATCGCCGGCGCCGACGTCGTCGCCCATTGCGCGTGGGCCCGCCGCCCCGGCCCCGACGATCGGATCAGTCACCAGGTCAACATCGAGGGCACCCACAACGTTCTCGCGGCGATGGCCGAGACCGGGGCCGGGCGCATCGTTTTCGCGTCGTCGGCGCACGTTTATGGTGGGGGAGACGCCGCGAAGGCCGAGCGCGACGCGCTGACGCCGGTGTCCGCGGACGGCCTGCACAAGGCCCGCGTCGAGGGCATGCTGGCGGCGTCCGACGCCGAATGGGTCGCGATCCGATCCGCTTTGATCGTCGGCCGCGGCGTCGATAACTGGGTGCGGCGACTGCTGGCGTTGCCGGTGTTCCCCGACCGGGTCGCTGATCGCCGCGTGCAGCTCGTGCACATCGACGACACGCTGCGGCTCTTCGCCCGCGCCGTCCTGGACACCGGAATCGTCAGCGGCCCAGTCAATCTCGCCGCCCCTGGCGCGCCGACGCTTCGTCGGATCGCCGCGGTCCTCGGGCGCCCGGTCGTCCGATCGGGCGACCCGTTTGCGGTGCTGCGGCGACGCGGGCTGTCTTCGTTCACCGAACTGGAGCTGGCGGTGCAGGGCGCCCCGCCGATGGATACGTCGCGGCTTCGCGACGCGTGGGGATACGTGCCGGCGTGGAGCTCCGACGAATGTGTCGAGGACTTCGCGCTGGCGGTGCGCGGCCGGGTGGCCGTGGGTAAGCGTGTCGTGTCGGTGCCGTGGCGGCTGGCCAACGTCCAGGACCTGCCCGTCGTCGACGCGCCGTCCGACGACGGCGTGGTGCCCAGATTGGCCGGCCCGGAAGGAGATAACGGCGAGTTCGACACGCCGATCGACCCGCGTTTCCCCACCTTCCTGGCCACCAACTTGTCCGAGGCGCTGCCGGGCCCGTTTTCGCCGTCGTCGGCCTCGGCGACCGTGCGGGGTCTGCGCGCCGCGGGCGTGATCATCGCCGAGCGGCTGCGACCCGGCGGCATCGTCCAGCGGGAAATCGCCAGGCGCATGGTCGCGGTTTTCGCCCATCGGCTCTACGGGGCGACCACGTCGGCACACTTCATGGCCGAAACCGTGCCATTCGCCAAGCCGGCGATGATCGTCAGCAACAGCGGGTTCTTCGGTCCCAGCATGGCCTCGCTGCCGATCTTCGGCGAGGAGCGTCCGCCGTTCGAAAGCGGCCGCGCCCGAAGGCAACTGCGCACCGTCCGCAACATCGGAGTGTTTGGGGTCAATCTGGTGGGCCTGAGCTCCGGCTCGCCCCGCGATACCCACGACTTCGTCGCCGACGTCGATCGATTGGAACGGCTGGCCGGTGGCGACGTCACTCAGCTCGACGATCGCCGGCTGCTCAGCCTGATCGGCCTGGCGCGCGACCACGTTGTGCACGGTTGGGTGCTGGCCTCGGGGGCGTTCATGCTGTGCGCCGCGTTCAACGTGTTGCTGCGCGGCTTGAGCGGGCGAGACACCGCGTTGCCGGCGGGTCCGGAACTGGTCAGCGCCCGGTCGGTCGAGGCGATGCAGCGGCTGGTGGTCGCCGCACGGCGCGATCCGAACGTGGTTCGGCTGCTTGCCGAGCCGGGGGAGCGCCTCGGCAAGCTGGCCATCGATGCGCCGGAATTTCACGCGGCCGTGCTGGCCGAGCTGGCGCTGATCGGGCACCGCGGCCCGGCGGAGCTCGAGATGCTGTCGACCAGCTACGCCGACGACCCCGAGCTGCTGGTCCGGATGGTGACCAGGGCGATGAGCGCATCTCCCACCCCACAACCCCCGCGCCCGCGAATCCCGTTGCGGGCCAGGGCCGTCGCGCCGCTGGCCGCACGCCAACTCCGCGATCGCGAAGTCCGTCGCGACAAACTGGTGCGGGCCAACTGGGTGCTACGCACGCTCCTGCGTGAGTATGGGCGCCGGTCGGTCGAGGCCGGAGTCTTCGACGCCGCCGACGATGTCTTCTATCTGCTGGTCGATGAACTCGATGAGCTCGACCGGCTCCCCGCCGACGTTGCGGGGCTGGTGGCCCGGCGACGGGCCGAACGGCGCAGGCTGGCCGCCGTCGTTCCGCCGACCGTGTTCAGCGGGAGCTGGCGACCCGGCGCCACGTCGCCACCGGTCCTCGAGAGCGGCGACACCCTGCGCGGGGTCGGCGTCTGCGGGGGACGGGTGCGCGGCCGGGTGCGGATCGTGCGGCCCGAGACCCTCGACGATCTGCAACCCGGCGAGATCCTTGTCGCGGAGGTCACCGACGTCGGGTATACGGCGGCTTTCTGCTACGCCGCGGCCGTGGTCACCGAACTCGGCGGACCGATGTCACACGCGGCCGTGGTGGCCCGCGAGTTCGGGTTTCCATGTGTGGTGGACGCCCAGGGCGCAACCCGGTCCCTGCCGCCGGGAGCGCTCGTCGAGGTCGACGGCGGTACGGGCGAGATCCGCGTGCTTGAACCGGCTTCCGGTGACGCCCCGACCGGCGGCCGCGGCGCGTAAGGCCGGCCTCAGCAACCGAACGCGATGCCGACGCCGTCCGGCGGCGGCACCGACCGCAGGCACCCGAACGTCTCGATGCCGGCGGCGGAGAACCGCACCGCCGACTGGTGGGCGTAGTTCACGCAGAACAGGCCCGCCTGATCGGCGCGGCAACGGTCCTCGCCGAACGACAAGGAATCCCCGTTCGCCAGTTCGGGACCGTTGCCGTTGAGGAACGGCCCCGGATCGGCGCGCGACGACCCGACCTGCAGGTTCGTTCCGTCGAAGTCGACCCAGCCGCCCTTCCATTCGCCGTAGGCCGTGTCGGGCCGGGGCGGGGGATTGGTCAGGTCCACCAGGCACACCAGCGCGCCGCCCGTGTGCTTGGAGTCGGTCATGCAGGAAACCTTGCCGGCCTGGGTGGTCAGCGCGATGTCGCCGCCGAGCGGCGTGGCGACACCCTCGCGCGTCGCGGTGTGAAAGCGGCCCGGATCGGCCCGATGACCGGCCTCGATCCACGCGATGACGTCGGAGATCGCGGCGCCGGCGGCCGGCGCCGGCGGTGTGGCGCCGCCCGGTCCGGCGGCGGTCGTCGGCGCCGTCCCCGCAGGTGGCTGAGTGGTCTGCGGCTGCCCCGAACGGTCGCCGGCCGGGTGCGAGCAACCGGCAACCAGCAATGACGCTGCGAGCAGCACCGCGATCCGCATCCCGCCAGGCTAACCGCCACGCCCCGCGCAGTATGGCCGTGGTGTCGGCTACCGTCGCAGTTATGCATGAGCGCACCGTTCGCGCCCGCACGACCGCCGGCACGGTCGAGGGTTTCACCCGCGACCGCGTGAACCGCTGGCGATCCATCCCGTACGCCCGGCCGCCGGTGGGGCCCCTGCGATTCCGGGCGCCGCAACCGGCGCCGCCGTGGTCGGGTGTGCGGCACTGCCACGGCTTCGCCAACTGCGCGCCGCAGCAGCGCCGGTACACGATGCTCGGTGTCGGCCGCTACCAGCCCATGAGCGAGGACTGCCTCACCCTCAACGTCGTCACGCCGGAAGCCGCCGCCGGGGAACCGTTACCGGTCATGGTCTTCATCCACGGCGGCGGCTACATCCTGGGCAGCTCGGCCACACCGCTGTACGACGGTGCGGCGTTGGCGCGCCGCGGTTGTGTGTACGTCTCGGTCAACTACCGGCTGGGCGCGCTGGGATGCCTGGATCTGTCGTCGCTGTCGACGGCGGGCATCACCATCGACAGCAATCTGTACCTGCGCGACCTGGTGATGGCGTTGCGATGGGTCCGAGACAACATCGCCGAATTCGGCGGCGACCCGGACAACGTCACCATCTTCGGCGAAAGCGCCGGCGCGTGCATCACCGCCACGCTGTTGGCCGTCCCGGCCGCCGAAGGCCTGTTCGCCCGGGCGATCTCGGAAAGCCCCGCGTCGGGCCTGGTGCGCCCGAAAGACGTGGCCGACGAATTCGCGAACCGGTTCGCCCGCCTGCTGGGCGCGCGCACCGAAGACGCCGCCAATGCGCTGATGCGGACGTCGGCGGCGCAATTGGTCGAGGCTCAGCATCGGCTGATCGACGAGGGCATGGAGAACAGGCTGGGCGCCTTTCCAATTGGTCCGTCCTTCGGCGACGACGTCCTGCCCGTCGACCCCGTCGAGGCGATGCGGTCCGGCCGGGCGCACCGGGTGCCGCTCATCGTGGGCACCAACGCCGAGGAGGGCCGCCTGTTCACCCGCTTCCTCAAAATGCTGCCCACGAACGAATCGATGATCGAAGAGCTGCTGGCCGACATGGAACCGGCCGCCCGCGAACGCATTACCGCCGCCTACCCCGATTATCCGGCGCCGTCGGCGTGCATCCAGCTCGGCGGCGATTTCGCGTTCGGCTCGGCGGCCTGGCAGATCGCCGAGGCGCACTGCGGCCACGCGCCCACCTACCTGTACCGGTACGACTACGCCCCGAGGACGCTGCGCTGGTCGGGCTTGGGAGCGACCCATGCCACCGAGTTGTTGGCCGTCTTCGACGTCTATCGCACCAGGTTCGGTGCGCTGCTGACCGCGGCCGCCGATCGGCGGGCCGCGCTGCGGGTCAGCAACCAGGTGCAGCGGCGGTGGCGGTCCTTCAGCCGCACGGGGTCGCCGGGCGACGGCTGGCCCGCCTACACCCCCACCGACCGCGCCGTCATGGTCTTCGACCGCAAGAGCCGCATCGAATTCGATCCGCACCCGCACCGCCGAATTGCCTGGGACGGGTTCTCCCTGGCGCAATGACCTGGCACGCTGACCCTCATGCACGCCGACACCGAGCAAGTCATCGAACGCCCCAGTGACCTCACGGCCTCCTGGTTGGCCGCGGCGATCGGAACCGGACCCATCTCCGATTTCACCGTGGAGCGCATCGGCACCGGCCAGATGAGCCAGTGCTACCGCATCCGGCCCGACTACGCCGACGCCGACGCGAACGGGCCCGAGTCGGTGGTGCTGAAGGTGGCGGCCACCGATCCGGTGAGCCGGCAGACCGGGTCGGCCCTGGGGCTCTACGAGCGCGAGGTCCGCTTCTACGGCGACGTCGCGCCACGCCTGGACGGCCCGATAGCGCCCTGTTATCACGCCGCGATCGACACCTCGACGGGCGTTTTCGACCTGCTGCTCGGCGACGCCGGGCCCGCGGTCGTCGGCGACGAGATCACCGGCGCCACAACCGAACAGGCCAGGCTCGCGGTCGTCGAGCTGGGACGGCTGCACGGCCCGCTGCTCGGCGATGCCGCGCTGGCCGAAGCGTCCTGGCTGAACCGCGAAACACCGCTCAATCAGACGATGATCGCCCCGCTGTACGCCGGTTTCCTCGACCGGTACGGCGACCGGATCGCGCCGGAGCACCGCGTCGTGTGCGAGCGCCTGGTCGCCGCGTTCGACGGCTACCTGGCCGCGGGCTCGGAGCAGATCCAGGGCCTGGTGCACGGCGACTACCGCCTGGACAACATGCTGTTCGGCACCGCCGGGGCCGACCGCGCGCTGACCGTCGTCGACTGGCAGACCGTTTCGTGGGGACCCGCATTCACCGATCTGTCGTACTTCCTGGGCTGCGCGCTGCGACCGCCGGATCGTCGGGAGCGCTACGCCGAATTGCTGCGGGCTTACCACGAGGCGCTGGGGCCCGAGGCCCCCATCAGCGTGGCCGACGTCACCGAAGGCGTGCGCCGCCAAAGCTTTTTCGGCGTGATGATGGCGATCGTCTCGTCGATGCTGGTGGAGCGCACCGACCGCGGCGACCAGATGTTCATGACGATGCTGCAGCGCGGCTGCGATCACGTGCTCGACACCAACGCATTGGCGACCCTCCCCGTCGCGGCGGCGCCGGAGCCGCTGCGACCGTCGGAGGACGACGAACTCGCGCACACCCCCACCGCCGAACCCCTGTGGAGCGAGAGCTGGTACGCCGACTTCGTCGATGCGGCACAGGGATTGGGCGGCTGGTTCCGCGTCGGCCTGATAGCCAACCAGCGCAAGGCATGGGTGCACGCGCTGCTGTGCGGGCCCGCCATGCCGACCGTGGCCGTCGTCGACACCGACGTCCCGCTGCCGGCCGACCCGTGGCTGTTGCGCACCGACGCCTTCGAGGTGGGCCACTCCGCCGCCGCGCCTTTGCGGAGCTATCGCGTCGACGTGCGCGCGCGGGCTCAGGCCTACTCCGACCCGTCGGCGTTGTTGCGCGGGGAGCCGGGAACTCCCGTCGAGGTGACGATGAATCTGGTGTGGGACACCGCCGGCACCCCGTATCAGTACCGGCTGACGACGCGTTACGAAATACCCTGCACCGTCTCGGGAACCGTCACCGTCGACGACGTTGACTACCGCGTCGAGTCCGTCCCCGGCCAGCGCGACCACTCCTGGGGCGTGCGCGACTGGTGGAGCATGGACTGGATGTGGAGCGCGCTGCACCTCGACGACGGCACCCACCTGCACGGCGTGAACATCCGCATCCCGGGCGCACCGACGTTCAGCATCGGCTACGCCCAGGGCGCCGACCGCAACGTCACCGAGCTGCAGACCGTCGCCTCGCGGGAAGCGTTCGGCCCCAACGGAATTTCGGTGAGCGCGACGTTGGTCCTCAATCCTGGCGAGATCACCGCGGACGTCGACGTGCGGGGCCACGCGCCGGTGCGCCTGACCGCCGCCGACGGCCGGGTCAGCCAGTTCCCGCGCGCCTGGGCCAGCGTCAGCACGGCAGACGGCCGCAGCGGCGTCGGTTGGGTCGAATGGAACCGCAACCTCGCCGACTAGACGCACCCGTCGTGGTGATGGGCGTCTCCGGATCGGGCAAGTCGACGGTGGGGACGGCGCTCGCACGACGGTTGCGGGTGCCCTTCGTCGACGCCGACGCCCTGCACCCGCCGGCCAACATCGCCAAGATGACCGCCGGCGAGCCACTCAACGACGACGATCGCCACCCCTGGCTGGAAAAGGTCGGCGAATGGCTGGCCGGCCATGGCGGCGGCGGGGTGGTGAGTTGTTCGGCGCTCAAACGCGCCTACCGCGACCAGCTGCGTCGGCACTGCCCAGGCGTCGAGTTCCTGTACCTCAGCGGCTCGCCGGGACTCATCGGCGCCCGGCTTGCCGCCAGGTCGGGCCATTTCATGCCCGCCGCCCTGCTGCGATCGCAATTCGACGCCTTGGAACCCCTCGGCGTCGACGAGGCAGGTATCACCGCGGACGTCGGCCAAGGCGTCGACGCGATCATCGACGCTTTCCTGGCGGCGTCGGCGGGGCCGCGTCCGGGCACCTGACCATGGAGCCGCCCTCGCTCCGGCGCTTTGCGTGTGAATTCAGGGCTTTCGGTGTGAAGGCTCGGCGGGAAAATCGCCGAATCGACGCCCTGGCTTCACACCGAAAGCCCTGGCCTCACACCGAAGGCCCCGCGATTACCAGGGGCGCCTGCGGCGACGAGTCTTGACCCCGTCGCCGACTCGTTCGCGGGCGGCATCGGCGAGCTGGCTGCCGCGCGCCCGGGCGGTTTCGGCGAGTTCCACGCCGCGCACTCGGGCCGTGTCGGCCAACTGCTCGCCACGCTCGCGTGCCTTCTTTGCCAGTGGCGCGCTCCTATCGGCCGCCGTGCTGGCGAGTTCGCGGCCGCGTTCGAGGGCGGCCTCGGCGTATGGCGCGCTTTTCTCGGCGGCGGTGCTGGCCAGTTCGCGGCCCCGCTCGGCGCCGATTTGCAGGCCGTGCGCGATCTTTTCCCCGAGTTCCCCGAAGTCGGTGTCGAGCGTGTCGTCGGACCCCGGCAGCGCGGCGGACACCCGCTCGGAGAGCCGCTCGGCCGCCCGGCGGCCTCGCCATCCCAGCGACGGCTTGCCGGCCGTGTCGGCGGACGCGATCATCAGCCCGCCCAAGAGGCTGAGGTCGGTCAAAAACTCTCGGCGCTTCTGGGCCTTGAGCTGCGGGTCGCTCTCGCTCCAGAACATGTGCGCGCCGAGGTTGGCCGGGAGCACCGTGAAGGCCAGGGCGGCCGAGGCGACGCGGGGCGCTTTGCCGGTGGCCAGCAGCAAGCCGCCACCGATCTGAACGGCCGCGTTGACCTGCGCGAACGTCTGGGGGTCGCTGGGGATGCGGCTGCCCACCGGATCCGGTAATGCCCGAAGACCATCCACCGTCGGCGCCGCGGCTTCCGCCGCAGGCTTGGGATTGAGCAGTGAGTCGACACCTTGGCCGATGAACACCGCCGACAACAGCGGCCGTGCGATTCTGCGGATCAACATGGCAGCTGGATTACCCGGCCGGCCGGCAAACAAACCGTCCGGCTGGTGGTCCGGTCCGTACGTTCGTCGGCCGCTGGCGCCGAGTCTGCGCTGGTGGCATCGAGCCTGCGTCCACGGCGAGCTTTTCGCCTCGGGCGCCGCCACCACCGCAGTCTCGACGCCCCGACGAACAAACCGAGACCGCTAGCGGCTGTGCGACTACCGGCCGCACGACGATAGGGTGGAGCGCGTGCGGGCGTTAATCGTCGTCGACGTGCAAAACGACTTCTGTGAGGGCGGGTCGGTGCCGGTGGCCGGCGGCGCCGCCCTGGCCTCCGCCATCAGCGACTACCTGGCCGGCGAGCCCGGCTACGGCCACGTCGTGGCGACCGAGGATTTCCACATCGACCCGGGTGACCATTTCTCCGACCACCCGGATTACTCGTCGTCCTGGCCACCGCACTGCGTCGCCGGAAGCCCGGGGGCGGATTTTCATCCCGACCTGGACATCGGCCGGATCGAGTCGGTCTTCCGTAAGGGTGCCTACGCCGCGGCGTACAGCGGATTCGAGGGCGTCGACGACGATGGGACCCCGCTGCTCGACTGGTTGCGACGGCGCCGGGTCGACGAGGTCGACGTGGTCGGCATCGCCACCGACCATTGCGTCCGGTGCACCGCCGAGGACGCGGCGCGGGCCGGCCTGACCACCAGGGTGTTGGTGGACCTGACCGCGGCCGTGGCGGCGGACTCGGCCGTGGCGGCGCTCACGGAGATGCGAACCGTCGGCGTCGAGCTGGTCGGCGGCCGCTGATGGTGGTGCCACTGGATCGCGAGCAGCTGCTGGCCGCCGTGGAGCGGTCGCCGCAGGCGGCCGCCGCGCACGACCGCGCCGGCTGGGTGGGGCTGTTTGCCGCCGACGGCCGAATCGAAGACCCCGTGGGCTCGCGCCCGCACGTCGGGCGCGAGCAGATCGGCCGGTTTTACGACACCTTCATCGATCCGCGTGACATCAAGTTCCATCGCGATCTCGATATCGTGTTCGGCACCACCGTTTTGCGCGATCTCGAACTCGAGGTGGCGATGGGTCCGGCGGTGACGATGTACATTCCGGCGTTCCTGCGTTACGACCTCCGAGAAGCCAACGGCCAGTGGCAGATCGCCGAGCTGGAGGCCTACTGGGAGTTGCCGGCGATGATGCTGCAGTTCCTGCGAACCGGGTCGCGAGCGGCCTCGCCCGCCCTGCAACTGTCGCGCGGCTTGCTGACCAATCAGCGGTTGCGGGGGGACCGCGGGTTTCCTGGCCGGCTTTCGACGGGTGGGCGCGCGGCACAAGAAGCTGGTGGAGGCGTTCCTCGGCTTCGTCGCGCGGGGAGACACGTTCGGCGCGCCGCGTGCGCTGTCACCAACCGCCCCAATAACTTTGGGCGACGACAACCCGCTCGACGTCGCAGAACTTGTGGAGCAACTCAGCGGGGCCGGCTGGACCAAGATGATCGGAGCGGGTCCCACGGTCGCGGTTTCGCTCAACTCCGCGCATGGGCGCGGCATCATGTTCGCCGACGTGGTGTGGCGGGGCAACGCGATCAACCGGATTCGCTACTTCCCGGCCTGATCTCCCGCCCTCCGGAAGCCCTTTCAGCGCGCGACCATCAGCGCCAGCGTCGCCGCCGACAGGCCCAGGAAGGCGCCCGGGAACGCGATGTTGTAGAGGACGCGGGCCCTCACGTGCGTCCCGACCGCGCCGACAAAGAACAGGACCAGGCCGACGGCGGCCGCAATTCCCAAGGCCCGCAGGCCCAGCAGCCCGACGACCAGCCCCAGGGCCCCGGCCAGCTTGGCCAAGCCCAGCGCCGGCAACCAGGAGCGTGGCACACCGACCTTGGCCGAATTGGCCAGCACGAATCCCGCCGGGATGAGGTCGGCCACGGCGATTCCTCCGGTGATGACCGCGGTGGTTACCGTCACGATGATGAGTGCCGTGTTCATCGGATCAATCCCTTGTCTTGCAGCCGTTTCCGCAGCGGCGAGCCGAATGGCCGCCAGGCCCGGTGCGGCGCACAATCGGTAAGGTCATGGTGCTGGTCTCCTTTGCGACAGAGAGTTCGATGGATGTGGTCACCTTCTTGACGACTCGCACGCGGAAAAGGTGACCCATGACGACAACCGAGGATCTGGCGCGCCGCTTTGACGCGGATCGACGGCACCTGAGGTCGGTCGCGTTTCAGCTGCTGGGTTCGGCGGCCGACGCCGACGACGCGGTGCAGTCGGCGTGGCTTAAGGCCAGCCGCGCCGACGTCGACACCATCGACAACCTCACCGGCTGGTTCACGACGATCACCGCGCGCGAGGCGCTCGACCAGCTCCGAGCGCGCAAGCGGCGCGCCGAGTGGCCGCTGGCCGACCCCGACGAACTGGACCGGCTGGCCGCGACCGCGTCGGCGTCGGCGGACGAGGACGCGCTGCTGGCGGACTCCGTGGGCAGGGCGCTGCTCGTCGTGCTCGACCGGCTCTCACCCGCGCAGCGCGTCGCCTTCGTGCTGCACGATGTGTTCGCCACGCCGTTCGAGGAGATCGCCGGCCTGTTGGGCGGGTCCCCGGCGGCCGCCAAGAAGCTCGCGAGCCGGGCGCGTGCGCGGCTGCACGCCGGCCCGCCCGTCGAGCCGCGTCGCGCGGCCGAGCACCTCAAGATCGTGGACGCGTTTCTGGCGGCGTCCCGCGGCGGCGATATCGCCACATTGCTTGAGCTGCTGGCCCCCGACGTGGTCCGCCGGGTCGACGCGGCGCTGGTCCCCGCCGACGTGCCGACCGAGCTGCGCGGGGCTACCGAGGTCGCCGAGGAGACCCGCCGCTTCGCCCGGCGCGCGAGGGCCGGCGCCGTCATGCTCATCGACGGCGTCCCGGGCATCGTGATCGCCCCGCGCGGGCGCGCGCGGATCATGCTGCGGATCGGCGTCGGCGCCGACAACCGCATCCACACGATCGACATCACCGGCGATGCCGAGCGCGTGCGCCGGGCCGTCCTCGCGCTGCCGCAGTCTCAGGAACACCACAGGCCCATCGGGTACCAAGTACCTCATGCGGAGCGCCATGCTCGATAAGCCGTTCGGACGGCGGAGTCTGCTCCGGGGCGCCGGCGCGGCTACCGCCGCGGCATTGGCACCGTGGGCCGCCGGCTGCGCTCCAGACGAAGACGCGCTGACGTTCTTTTTCGCGGCCAATCCCGACGAGCGCGACGCCAGGGTACGCATCGTCGACGAATTCCAGCACCGCCACCCCGACATCAAGGTCCGCCCGGTGTTGTCCGCGCCGGGCGTCATGCAGCAGCTATCGACGTTCTGCGCCGGCGGCAAGTGCCCGGACGTGCTGATGGCGTGGGACCTGACCTACGCCGAACTGGCCGCCCGGGGGGTGCTGCTGGATCTCAACGCCATGCTGGCCCGCGACCAAGCCTTCGCGGCGGAACTGACGTCCGACGGCATCGGGGCGCTGTATGACACCTTCACCTTCAACGGGGGCCGGTACGCGCTCCCGGAGCAATGGTCCGGAAACTACCTGTTCTACAACAAACGGCTTTTCGCCGAGGCCGGGGCGCCGGCGCCACCCACCACGTGGGAGCGGCCGTGGAGCTTCGCCGAGTTCCTGGACACCGCCGCCGGCCTCACCAAGCGGGACGGATCCGGGCGGGTCACGCAGTGGGGCTTCGTCAACATGTGGTTTTCGTACTATTCGGCCGGGCTGTTCGCCATGAACAACGGGGTACCGTGGGCCACCCCGCTGAAGAACCCGACCCACTTCAATTTCGATAACGACGCCTTCATCGAGGCGGTGCAGTTCTACGCCGACCTGGCCAACAAGCACAAGGTGGCGCCCAACGCCTCCGAAGTGCAGTCGATGTCGACGCCCGACCTGTTCGCGGCGGGCAGGGCGGCGATCGCGATGGGCGGCCACTGGCGATACCAGACTTTCATTCGGGCCGACGGGCTGGACTTCGACGTCACCTCGTTGCCGGTGGGGCCGCGCAGGCAGGGACAGCCTGCCCGCTCCGATATCGGTTCCACCGGGCTGGCCATCTCGGCGAGCAGTCGACGCAAGGAGCAGGCATGGGAATTCGTGAAATTCGCGACCGGCCCCGTCGGCCAGGCGTTGATCGGTGAATCCAGCCTGTTCGTGCCGGTGCTGCGGTCGGCGCTCGACGCGACCGGATTCGCCAAAGCCCACCAGAATGTCGGCAACCTCGCGGTGCTCACCCAAGGACCGGCGTACTCGGACGGGCTGCCGGTCACGCCGGCGTGGGAAAAGATCGTCGCCCTGATGGACCGCAGCTTCGGGCCCGTGCTGCGCGGATCCCGGCCGGCGACATCGCTGGCCGGTCTGTCGTCCGCCGTCGACGAGGTGCTGCGCACCCCATGACGTCGATCGACACATCCGCCGCGCCCGGGCCGGTCAACGCCGCGGGGCCCGGTCCTTCGCGACGACGGGCCCGGGCCGGCCGGCTATTCGTCGCGCCGAACCTGGCGGCGGTCGCGGTGTTCATGCTGTTCCCACTCGGATTCTCGCTGTACATGAGCTTTCAGCGGTGGGACGTCTTCAGGTCGCCAAAGTTCGTGGGCCTGAAGAACTTCGAAGAGCTCTTCACGTCCGACCCGCTCTTTCTCATCGCCATCCGCAACACCGTGATCTTCACCGTCGGCACGGTGGTGCCGACCATCGTCATCAGCGTCGTGGTGGCCGGCGTGCTGAACCGCAAGGTCAGGGGCATCGGCATCTTTCGCACCATCGTCTTTCTGCCCCTGGCCATCTCGTCGGTGGTGATGGCGGTCGTGTGGCAGTTCGTCTTCAACACCGACAACGGTTTGCTCAACATCATGCTCGGCTGGGTCGGGATCGGACCGGTCCCGTGGCTGGTCGAACCGAGGTGGGCCATGGTCTCGCTCTGTATCGTCAGCGTGTGGCGCAGCGTGCCGTTCGCCACCGTCATCCTGCTGGCGGCGATGCAGGGGGTTCCCGAGACCGTCTACGAGGCGGCCAAAATCGACGGCGCGGGCGAGATACGCCAGTTCGTGTTCATCACGGTGCCGCTGATCCGGGGAGCGATGTCGTTCGTGGGGGTCATTTCGATCATCCACGCGTTCCAGGCGTTTGACATGGTCTACGTCCTCAACGGCGCGAACGGCGGGCCCGAAACCGCGACCTATGTCCTGGGCATCATGCTGTTCCAGCACGCGTTCTCGTTCCTGGAATTCGGCTACGCGTCGGCGCTGGCATGGGTGATGTTCGCCATCCTGCTGGTGCTGACCGTGGTGCAATTGCGGCTCACCCGCCAGCGGTCCTGGGAGAATTCTCGTGGTCTCAACTGAGAGTGTGTTCACGCGCAACGTCTTTCGCGGTGTCCTGGTCTACACCGCGCTGATCGGCATCGCGTGGTGCTGGCTGTTCCCGATCGCCTGGGCGGTGTCCGGCTCCCTGAAGGGGGAAGGCGAGGTGACCGAGCCAAGGCTGTTGCCGGCCCACCCGCGATGGTCGAACTACGCCGAGGTGTTTGCGCTGATGCCGTTCTGGCGCATGTTCTTCAACACCGTGCTGTACGCCGGATGCGTCACCGGCGGGCAGGTCTTCTTCTGCTCGCTGGCCGGATATGCCTTCGCGCGACTGCAATTTCGCGGCCGCGACACCCTCTTCGTCTTGTACCTGGGCACCCTGATGGTGCCGTTGACCGTGACCGTGATCCCGCAGTTCATCATGATGCGGATCCTCGGGTGGGTCGACACGCCATGGGCGATGATCGTGCCGGGCTTGTTCGGCAGCGCTTTTGGCACCTACCTCATGCGCCAGTTCTTTCGGACGCTTCCGACCGACCTCGAGGAGGCGGCCATCCTGGACGGTTGCTCGCCGTGGCAGATCTACTGGCGGATCCTGCTGCCCCATGCGCGGCCCGCGGTGATGGTGCTCGCGGTGCTCACCTGGGTCAACGTCTGGAACGACTTTCTGTGGCCGCTGCTGATGCTCCAGCGCAACAGCCTGGCCACGCTGACCCTCGGCCTGGTCCGGCTGCGGGGTGAATATGTCGCGCGCTGGCCGATAATCATGGCGATGTCGATGCTGATCATGCTGCCGCTGGTCATCATCTATGCGATCGCGCAGCGTTCCTTTGTCCGCGGCATCGCCGTCACCGGGCTCAACGGGTAGAACATGGCCTCGGTGACTTTCGAGCGAGCGACGCGGCGCTATCCGGGAACGGATCGACCGGCCCTGGATGGCCTCGATCTGGACGTCGGCGACGGCGAGTTCGTCGTCCTGGTCGGGCCGTCCGGCTGCGGCAAGACGACCTCGCTGCGGATGGTGGCCGGACTGGAAACGCTGGACTCCGGGCGCATCCGGATCGGCGACCGCGATGTCACCAGCGTCGATCCCAAGGACCGCGACGTGGCGATGGTCTTCCAGAATTATGCGCTCTACCCGCACATGACGGTCGCGCAGAACATGGGCTTTGCCCTCAAGATCGCAAAAACGTCGAAGGCCGAGATCCGCGACCGGGTCCTGGACGCGGCGAAATTGCTTGACCTACAACCGTATCTGGATCGCAAACCCAAAGAACTCTCCGGCGGGCAGCGCCAGCGGGTGGCGATGGGCCGCGCGATCGTGCGTCGCCCGCACGTCTTCCTGATGGACGAGCCGCTGTCCAATCTCGATGCCAAATTGCGGGTGCAAACCCGCAACCAGATCGCGGCGCTGCAACGACAGCTCGGCACGACGACCGTGTACGTCACCCACGACCAGGTCGAGGCCATGACCATGGGCGACCGCGTCGCGGTCCTGCGCGACGGTGTCCTGCAACAGTTCGCGGCGCCGCGCGAGCTGTACCGCAATCCCGACAACGTCTTTGTCGCCGGATTCATCGGGTCTCCGGCGATGAACCTGTTCACCCTTCCGATCGTCGATTCCGCCGTGTCGCTCGGGGATTGGCCGATCAGGCTGCCGCGCGAGATCGCGGGCTCGGCGAGTGAGGTCGTCGTCGGGGTCCGTCCCGAACATTTCGAGCTGGGCGGCCTCGGCGTGGAAATGGAGGTCGACGTGGTCGAGGAGCTCGGGGCGGATGCCTACCTGTATGGCCGGATCACCGGCTCCGGCAAGGTGATCGATCAGCCCGTCGTTGCGCGCGCTGACGGGCGTCACCCGCCGGAGAAGGGCAGCCGCGTGCGGCTGCACCCAGAACCCGGCCACCTGCACTTCTTCGGCACGGACGGTCTCCGAATTGGTTGAGCAACGCCCGAGCATGAGCGCCGCGCGCGCCGACCTGGTGTGCGAAGGCGGCGGCGTCCGGGGGATCGGGCTGGTCGGGGCGGTGGATGCGCTGGCCGAAGCCGGCTACCGATTCCCCCGCGTCGCGGGCAGCAGCGCGGGCGCGATCGTCGCGTCGCTGGTGGCCGCGCTGCAGGTGGCCGGTGAGCCGCTGACCCGGCTCGCCGAGGTGATGCGCACCATCGATTATCGGAAATTCTTGGACCGCAACATGATTGGGCGACTGCCGGTGATCGGCGGGGGACTGTCGTTGCTGGTGTCCGACGGCGTCTATCGCGGGGCCTACCTCGAACGGCTGCTGGCCGGGCTGCTCGGCGACCTGGGCGTGCGGACCTTCGGCGACCTGCGCACCGGCGAAGGGCCCGAGCAGTTCGCCTGGTCGCTGGTGGTGACCGCCAGCGATCTCTCACGGCGCCGGCTGGTTCGCATCCCGTGGGACCTCGGCTCCTATGGCATTGACCCGGACGGCTTTTCGGTGGCGCGCGCCGTGCACGCCTCGTCGGCGATTCCGTACGTGTTCGAGCCCGTGCGGGTGGCCGGCGCCACCTGGGTCGACGGCGGGTTGCTGTCGGACTTTCCGGTGGAGCTCTTCGACCGGGCGAACCCGCGCTGGCCAACGTTCGGGATCCGGTTGTCGGCCCGCCCCGGCATTCCTCCCACCCACGCCGTGCACGGGCCGGTGTCGTTGGGAATCGCCGCGATAGAAACACTGGTCAGCAATCAGGACAACGCCTACATCGATGACCCCTGCACCGTTCGGCGCACCATCTTTGTGCCCGCCGACGAGGTGAGCCCGATCGACTTCGACATCACCGCCGAACAACGCGAGGCCCTCTATCGGCGCGGATCGCAAGCGGGCCAGCAATTCCTGCGGACGTGGAACTACGCGGACTTCCTCGCGGCCTGCGGCGGTCCGGTCACGCCGACGTCGTGAGCGGCCCGAGCCATCGGGGCGTGGCAAAAACCTAGCCGCGTGCGCGGCCCATCGCGTCCAGGCGGCGTTTGACGCGCGCGATGTCATCCTGCGAGGGCATGTCGTTGGTGATGTGGGTGATCGCCACGCCGACGTCGGTGGCGCTGATCGGCCGGCGGCCGTGCATCACGAGCCCGCTTGTGATGGCGCTGATCTCGTCGCTGGAGGCGCGCCGGTGCGACAGCGCCGCCAGCGGCACGTAACCGGTCGTCGGCATGCCGTTCGGGTAGCCGGCCCGCAAGAAAGCGACAATGCTCGAAACCCAATGGGACAGGTCCATATATCCACCTCGCTAACCGCCACACGCTAAGCACTAGCGGCATTTAGCAACGTAGCATCGGCAACGCCATCAGCCCGGTAAGACAACGCAGTTACTTGCAATTTATTTATGGAATATTCAGACATATGCCTGAATTCTTAGCGCTTTGCCTCGCTTCGAATTTCGTGATCGCCGGTCGCGGCGCGCCGTAACGATATTCGGCCGCAAGGCTTTCCTAGTATTGCCGGGTGGATCGCTACGGAACCGACGTTCTGGCCGCGGGGCGGCGCAAGCCCCGCTCGACCGAGCACCCCGCCGAACTCGGCCTGGTCGTCGAGGACGCGGAGACCGGCTATGTCGGCGCGGTGGTGCGAGTCGAATACGGCCGCGTCGACCTGGAGGACCGGCACGGCCACACCCGTGGCTTTCCGCTCGGCCCCGGATACCTGCTCGAAGGCCGCCCGGTCATCCTCACCGCGCCGCGCCGCCCGGCGCCACCCACGGCGGGCAGGACGGCGTCCGGTTCGGTCGCGGTTCCGGTCGCCCGCGCCAGGATCGCCCGGACCAGCCGGATCTATGTCGAGGGCCGCCACGACGCCGAACTCATCGCCCAGGTCTGGGGCGAGGACCTGCGGGTCGAGGGTGTCGTCGTCGAGCACCTCGGTGGCGTGGACGACCTGGCGGGCATCGTCGCGGAGTTCGCCCCCGGTCCCGGACGCCGGCTGGGTGTGCTCGTCGACCACCTCGTCGAGGGCTCGAAGGAGGCGCGGATCGCCGAGGCGGTGCGGCGGGGGCCCGGCGGCCCGGACACCCTGGTGGTCGGTCACCCCTATGTCGACATCTGGCAGGCCGTCAAGCCGCAGCGGCTTGGCCTGGCGGCCTGGCCGGCGGTGCCGCGGCACATCGAGTGGAAGCACGGCGCGTGCGCGGCGCTCGGCCTGCCGCACGCCGACCAGGCCGACATCGCCAGGGCTTGGCGCCGCATCCGCTCGCGGGTGCGCGACTGGAACGACCTGGAACCGGCGCTCATCGGCCGCGTCGAGGAGCTCATCGACTTTGTGACCCAACCCGGCCCGTGACAAGCCCCGGCGCTTAACGGAGACCCGTAGTTAGGCTAGGCTAAGTCGACGGTCCCTCGTGGGACAGGAATCGGGTGCATGCAGGGCGTATTCGGCGTTTTTATCAGCACGTTCCTCATCGGCTTACGCGAGGGCCTGGAGGCGACGCTTATCGTGAGCATCGTCGGCGCCTTCCTTCGGCGAAACGGCCGGACGACCCGCCCGATGTTTGCCGGCGTCGCGTGGGCCGTGCTGCTCAGCGTCGCGGTGGGCGTCGGCCTGGATCTGTTCTCGGCGAGCCTGCCGCAGGCCCGGCAAGAGATGATGGAGACGGTCATCAACGCCATCGCCGTGGTGTTTGTGACCTCGATGATCATCTGGATGAACCGCAACGCGGCGCACCTCAAGGGCGAACTCGAGCGCGAGGCCCAACGGGCGCTCAACCGCGGCAGTGCGATCGCCCTGGTCGGCATGGCGTTTCTCGCGGTCCTCAAGGAGGGTTTTGAGACGTCGGTGTTCTTGCTGGCGGCCGCGGAGACGTCGCACGGCAACCGGTGGTTCGCCGTGTTGGGCGGCGCGCTGGGGATCGCGGCGTCGATCGCGCTGGGCGTCGGCCTGTACTACGGCGGCCTGAAGCTCAACCTCGGCCGGTTCTTCCGCGTCACCGGGGTGTTTTTGGTGCTGATCGCCGCCGGGCTGGTGGTCGGCGCGCTGCGCACGGCGCACGAGGCGGGCTGGGTGAGCATCGGCCAGAAGCAGCTGCTCGACCTCTCCGCGTGGATACCGAGCCAGTCCGTGCTGGGCGCGGTGATCGCCGGGGTGTTCGGCATACCCGCCGACCCGCGCCTCATCGAGGTGCTGGGATGGCTGCTGTACGCGGTGCCCGTGCTGGTGGTCTTTCTGTGGCCCGCTCGACTCGCGGCGGCGCCGCGAACCCGGCGCCGGCTACTGGTGGCCACCTCGGCGGTGCTGCTCGGCGTCGCGGCCGCGCTGGCGATCATGGTGCCTTCGCAGGGCTCCGCGCCTGGCGTCCGGGCGCGCACCGTCACCGATCGGGCCGGCCGCACCGCCGAGGTGTCGCTGGTCTCCGGCCCGCAGGGGCGCGCGCTGGCCCTCACCCCCGAGGGCGGCGCGAACGCCCGCAGCATCCCGCTCGCCGCGGCCGGCGACCAAACCCTGGACGGCGTGTGGGTGCGCGCGTGGCAGGCCACGGCGGCCGCGGCCGGCGACGGCCCAGCGACGGTCACGCTGGGGGAGTTGCTCGACATGTCGGGGGGCCGGCTGCCGGTGGGCGTCTCCGCCGCCCGCACCCCCGGCCCGTTCCACGCGCGGTGGGCGGCCACCACCGTGTACACGGTGCTCGCCCGGGGCGATGTCGTGGTGAGCGCCCAGGCGACCAGCAATCGCACCGCCGTCCTGACCGGCGGCGGGCTGGCCGGGCCCAAGACCGTGAGCGTCGGGGCCCTGCCCACGGACTGGTCCACGGCCGGCGCCGAAGACCAGTCGACCGCGGCGGAGATCGCCGCCGGCGAGCGGAATCGCGCGGAGGGGCGGCTGTGGAACGCTTGGCTTCCGTTGGTACTGGCCGGGTTTGCGTTGGCGTGCGTTCTTGGCGCGATAACCTCGGCGCGCGGCGACCGCGCGCGGGCCGAACCGGAAAGGAAAGCGATTGACCGTGACTCGTATCGCCCGGGCAAGGTGCCGGTCCCGTGAATGCTGGCCGGCCGCGGCGGCTTTGGTCGCGGTCGCGGCATTGTCCGTGACGGCATGCGGCCACTCGGCGTCCCCGAAATCCGGGCAACCCGGCGGCACCAACGCCGTCAAGGCGACCGTCAACGTCACCATGGCCAACAGCGGCGGCAAGGATGGCTGCGCGCTGGACACCACCAGCGTGCCGGCCGGGCCGGTGACGTTCACCGTGGCCAACACGAGCGCGCCGGGCATCACGGAGATGGAGTTGCTCAGGGACCAGCGGATCGTCGGCGAGAAGGAGAACCTCGCGCCCGGCCTGGACCCCGTGTCCTTCACCGTCACCTTGGACGGCGGCTCCTATCAGTTGTATTGCCCCGGCGCGAGCACCGAATACCAGACTCTGACGGTGACGGGCCGAGCGCCGGCGGGGCCGACGGGTTCGGTCGCGAGCGTCCTCAGCCAGGGCACCAAGGACTACGCGGCGTACATCGTCAACCAGATCGGTCAGCTCGATGCGGGCGTGAAGGCGCTTGATTCCGCCGTGCAGTCCGGGAACCTCGACGCCGCGAAGACGGCCTACGCCAAGGCGCGGCTGTTCTGGGAGCGATCCGAGGCCAGCGTGGAGGGCTTTGTCCTCCCGGGTTTCGCGGTCGGCGACAACGCCGGCAACCTCGACTACCTGATCGACATGCGCGCGTCCACCCCGGTCGACGCCAAGGTCGGGTGGAAGGGCTTCCACGCCATCGAACGCGACCTGTGGCAGGGCGGCGCGATCACCCCCGCCACCAAGGCGTTGAGCACCGAATTGGTCGGCAACGTAGGCAAATTGAACGGTATCGTCGCCACCCTGCAATACAAGCCCGAGGATCTGGCCAACGGCGGCAGCGATCTGATCGAGGAGGTGCAGAACACCAAGATCACCGGTGAGGAGGAGGCCTTCAGCCACATCGACCTGGTCGATTTCTCGGGCAACGTCGAAGGCGCTCAACAGGCCTACGCGTCGCTGCGGCCGGGGCTGGAGAAGATCGACGGCAACCTCGTCAACCAGATCGACCGGCAATTCCAAGCCGTCCTTAGCGTCCTGGACGGCTACCGCGACCCGACGGCGCTGGGCGGCTACCGGACGTACACGCCCGCGTTGCGGGCCAGCGACGCACCGAAACTGACCGCCGTCATCCAGCCGCTCCATCAAAGCCTGTCCACGGTCGCCCAAAAAGTCGTCTCGGCCAACTGATCATGGCGGACGGCGACACGACGGAATCGGTTGAGGCGGCGGCGGTTTCGCGGCGCCACGTGCTGGGCGGCGCCATGCTGGCCGGCCTGGGCGGCGCCGCGGTCGGCGCCGCCGGCGGCGGGTTCGCCGGCTACGCGATGGCGGCCGCACACCACACCGGCGATGACGACACCGTCGACCTGCGCCGCGGCTACCCCTTCTACGATCAGCTCCATCAAGGCGGAATCGCCACGCCCCCACAGCGTTACGCCATGTTCATGTCCTTCTCGCTGGCCGCCGGCGCCGGCCGCACCGAGCTGCGAACCCTGCTGGCGCGCTGGTCGGCCGCGGCCGCGATCCTGCAGCAGGGCAAGCCCGTCGGCACCGTGCAGCCGCAGGTCGAGGTGCAGCCCCCCGCCGATACCGGGGAGGCCTACGGGCTGAGCCCCGCCAGCCTCACCGTCACCATCGGGTTGGGGCCGTCGCTGTTCGGCGACCGTTTCGGGCTCGCCGCGCGGCGCCCGGCCGCGTTCACCGACCTGCCCCCGCTCAACGGGGACAACCTGGATCCCCGCCTGCGCGGTGGCGACCTGTCCGTGCAAGCCTGCGCCGACGACCCCCAGGTCTGCTACCACGCGGTGCGCAACCTGGCCCGCCTCGGCCGCAACATCGTGTCACCGTTCTGGGCGGTGCTGGGGTTCGGACGGGCCTCGGCCGGCCCCGGCCAGCACACCCCACGAAACCTCTTGGGATTCAAGGACGGTACCCGCAACATCGCCACCGACGCGGAGTACGCCCGATTCGTCTGGGTCGATGACAGCGACCAGCCGTGGATGAACGGCGGGACCTACCAAGTCGTCCGCAAGATCCGGATGCTGCTGGAGACCTGGGATGTCGATCGGATCGGCAATCAGCAGAGGATCTTTGGCCGCACCAAAGAGGAAGGGGCGCCGCTGAGCGGCAAGGCCGAATTCGACACGCCGGATTTCACCGCCAAAGGCGCCGACGGCAACCCGCTCATCGATCCGTTGTCCCACGTCGGCCTGGCCGCCCGGGAGAACAACGACGGCGTCATGATCCGCCGGCGTTCCTACAACTACACCGACGGCCTCGACGCCAACGGCCAACTCAACGCCGGCCTGCTGTTCATCTCGTATCAAAAAGATCCGCAAGATTTTATTCGTTTGCAGAACCGACTGGGCGCCCACGACCTCCTGAACGAATACATCCGTCACATCGGGTCAGCAATCTTCGCGGTACCGCCGGCACCCGCGGAAGGCCACTACGTCGGGCAAATCCTGTTCGGCTGAGCAAATCTCGTTCCGCCGCGGCGATCGGCGCGCGGCGCGGCATTTCGGGCGTGTGACGGTGGGCGTCGTCCCGGTACGTCAAGCCGGCGGACCGTCACGCTCCGGCGTCCGCCGAGCACTAACCCCGTGAAGACCAAGATCAGTGGGAAACGGAGGAAGTTCATGACCGACGCGCTCGTCATCGATGCCGAAGGGCTCGACCGGCTGTCCTGTCACGCCAAGGCCAACCCCGGCACCGGCAAGAAGACGCTGAAAGCCAAGACGGTCTGCGAGGCGGGATTCCGCAACATGACCTACGTGCGCGACCTCGCGCCGATGCTGGTCGGCGAGCCGCCCGCGCTTCTGGGCGACGACTCGGCGCCCAACCCCTCGGAAACCGCCCTGGCCGCCCTGGGGTCGTGCATCTCGGTGGGGCTGTTGGCCAACGCGACGCACCGCGGCGTGACCCTCACCAAGATCGAGGTCGAGATGGAGGGCGACATCGACATCTCCGCGGTATGGGGAGTGGGGGACACCCCCGAGGGCAAGCGGCTCGGCTTCAGCGCGGTCCGCTGCGCGGTAACCCTGGCCGGCGATGCCGACGACGCGACCCTCAAGGAGATCCACGACAACGCGATCGCGTGGTCGCCCGTCGTGAACACGTTCCGGCGCCCGGCGACCGTCGACTCGACCCTCCGCACCTAGGCGGCGGACCCAGGAGGTATCGACATGACGGCAACCATGGACCCCGCGGCCGTCCGGCTGGATCCCGAACTGCTGGAAGACATTCGGGCCCACGCCGCGGCGTTGGACCGCGGCGAGCACGACTCCCGCCGCAGCTTCACGGCGCTCGGTGCCGCCGGCCTGCTCGGGATCGGCGCGCCGGGCAACGCCGACGGCAGGCTGCCCGGCATGGCCGACGTGATCCGGGTGATCTCGGGGGAGTGCATGAGCACCGGCTTCTCGTTGTGGGCCCACCGGATGACGGTGGAGTACCTGCTTACCGCCGCAACGCCTTTCAGCACGGCCGCGGTCGGGCCGCTCCTTGCCGGGGCCGCGCCGGGCGTCACCGGCATGGCCTCGGCGTTCAAGGAGGCCGCCGGCTGCGGGAGCCTGGAATTGACGGCCACACCCGTCGCGGACGGTTATGCGGTGTCCGGCCCCATCAGGTGGGCCAGCAACCTCTACGCCGACTCGACGATGGTCACCGCGGTGCGCACCGACGCCGGCGAGAAACTGATCGTGGCGCTGCCGTTGACGACGCCGGGCGTGGTGGTGGGCGATCACTTCGACCTGTTGGCGATGGGCAGCACCGCCTCGTCGTACCTGAACCTGCAAGGCGCCCACGTCGCCGCGGACCAGGTGTTGTCGCGCGACTTCGAGGGATTTCTGCGGGCGGTGCGCCCGACCTTCCTTGTCCTGCAGTCGGCGATGTGCCTGGGGCTGACGAGAACCACCATGGAGCAGAGCCGGGTCGGGCTGACCGGGGTCAACTCGGTCTTCGCCGCCGAGGTGGACGCGGTCGCGGAAGGGCTCGTCTCGGCGGAGGCGACGCTGGCCCGGTTGGCCGCCGCGGTCGGCGGGCCGACGCCCCCGGCGAAGAAGGAGTTGCTGTCGCTGCGGCTCGCGGCCGCTCAACTCTGCAGCGCGAGCGCCGATTTGGAGATCCGCACCGCCGGCGGCAAGGGCTATGCGAGCCGGACCTCGGCGAGCCGGCGTTACCGGGAGGCGGCGTTCATCCCGGTGCAGTCGCCGTCGGAGGCGCAACTGCGCTGGGAATTGTCCAGATGCGCCTGAGCGTGGGTCCATGGTGACTCCCGTGGCGGTGCCGCCCGAGCGCACTCAACCCGAACGCCTGGTCGGCGGAATTCCGCTGGCCACCTTGGTGCGAGACTTCCACCGGCCGATGCTGAATTTCGCTCGCACCATGGTGAATTCGGCGGCGGTGGCCGAGGACGCGGTGCAGGAGGCCTGGGTGCAGGTCCTGCAGTCGGCGGATTCGTTCGAGGGGCGTTCCTCGGTGAGCACCTGGTTGTTCGGGATCGTCAAGCACACGGCTTCGCGGCACCGGCGCCGCGAGTCGCGGATCCGCGACCACGAGGTGCTCGTGGCCACGGACGCCGACGCCGCCGACCCGTTGTCGGGTCGCATGCATCCCGCGGGGCATCCCGACGCCGGGCACTGGAGTGTCCCGCCGTCGCGGCGGTTTCTGCCGGAGGACCAGACCGTGGCGAGCGAGCTCGTCGGGTTCGTGCGGGCGGCGCTGGACGCGCTGCCGGCGCGGCAACGACAGCTGATCATCCTGCGCGACCTGGTCGGCGCGTGCGCCGAAGAGGCGGCCGAGATCCTCGAGCTGTCCGCCCAGGCGCAGCGCGCCCTGCTGTACCGCGCCCGCGGAAATCTCCGAAACGAATTGGAAAAGCGGTATCGCCGATGACCGTCCACGACAACACAGTTCCCGCTATCGACTGCGCCGACTTCGTTCGGTTGGTCGACGAACTCGTCGATTCCGACCCGCAGCGGTGGGGGCCGATCGTCGCCAAGCACCTCGAGGACTGCCCGCCCTGCCTGGTCTACCTGCAACAAATGCTCGACCTCAAGATCCTGCTCCACCACGTCTTCGACGGGGAGAAGCTCAGCGACGAACACGTCGCCGGGGTCATCAACGCGATCAACGACATCAAGAGCGGCCAACGCGACTGAACGCTTCGGTGACCGGCCGATGATGGCGCGGTCACCCGTGATCGTCGCCCGGCCGTCGTCGGTGACCGACTGAAGCGCGCACCGGCCGCCAAGGGCGGTCAGCGATTTCGGGTGTCGGTCGACCACAGGGTCGCGCAGTCCGGGCATTGCAGGTTGACGCGCGTCGCCTGATTGCTCAGCAGGTACTGCCAATGCTCTCCGCAGTTGCGATCGCTGCGGCACTCCACGCACGCGGTGCGGCCCCAGTCGCAGTTCGGGCAGGGCAGCCACGCGCGCCGGGAGGGATCGGCGTGGGGATCGATCGGCAACGTCACCGCCACGGTAGGCCTTTCTGTCGAGAAAGTTAGGTTAGCCTACCCATGTATGGTCGTGTCAAACGGGTGGTCGCACCGCCGATCGTGCGCCGACCTTCGTGCCGCGAAGCGCGACCAGCACCGCCCCCGCGGCGAAGATCAGCGCGGTCACCCACCCGAAATGGCCGTCCGGAGCGAAGCCGTCGGCGGCGAGGAACGACAGGCCGTAGGCCGCCATCGCCGCGCCGGCCAGCATGACGGGCTCGGTCCAGCGATCCGTGAGCGGTACGCCGAGCATCGGAAGGGGCGCCGCGAAAACGCGCCGTCCCCACCACAGCAGCACCATCTCGATCGCCGCCGCGACGCCAAGGACCACCACCCATTCCAGCCGGGCCAG
Organism: Mycobacterium heidelbergense; assembly: GCF_010730745.1. Lineage (NCBI taxonomy): Bacteria > Bacillati > Actinomycetota > Actinomycetes > Mycobacteriales > Mycobacteriaceae > Mycobacterium > Mycobacterium heidelbergense. The sequence continues at coordinate 4,325,323 of NZ_AP022615.1, forward strand.
CCACCACTGGCCCGTACCCTCGGCCGGTTGCGGCAACAGCCCGGCCGGATAGCCCACGATCGCCACGATCACGACGGGAATCATGTGCCACAGGTAAAGGGCCATCACGTTGTTGTTCCCGATCGCCAGCATCCGCTTGACCAGCCCGCCGCGCAGCGCGCGGTTCAGCGCGGGCGCCAGCGCCATCGCCACTCCGGCCTGCGCGCATCCGAAGGCCAGCAGAGCCGCGGTGGGCGGCGTCGTGTTGTCGATCGTCTGCCCGGGAACGCCGATCATACTGACCGGGTAGGGGCCCAGCCCGATCGACAGCGCCAGCGCGATCGCCGAGCCGGCCGCGAGCAGCACGGCCCTGCGGCCCGCCAATAGCCCACCATGCCAAGCGATTCCGAGCTGATAGAAGGCTCCCCAGCACAGCACATAGTTCAGCCTCCCGAGGTAATGCGCGTGGCCGCCGACAGAGAGGACGTCCACCGCCACGACCGCCACCGCCAGCGCCGCCGGCACCCGCAAGCCCCAACGGCGATGTGCCGCAACCGCAATCGGCGTCAGCGACACAACCACCAGGTACACGGCCAAAAACCACAGGTGCATCGCCACCGCCCAACCGGCGTACTCCAGCGTTGAACCGGCCACGTGGCCCGCGCCGAGCAGCAGCACCACCACCGACACTAGCGCGACGTACACCGCCGTCGGGCCCAGCACCCGGGCCAGCCGACGCCTCAGCCAGGTCTGCCGCGACACCCCCTCGGTCTCGCGCCGATGCCTCCACGACACCGCGCCGGCATAGCCGGCCACGAAAAAGAACGTCGGGACCGCCTGGAACGGCCACGTCAGCCACTGGGTCCAGGGCATGTCGACGAGCGGGTTCTGCCGGCCGAAAGATCCGTCGTGATAGGTGACCGACCCGGCCAACCAGTGCCCCAGCACGATGAGGACCACGCCGGAGACGCGATAGAAGTCCGCCGCCATATTGCGGACCGGTCGCGCGGCGTCGTGCACTCGCGTTACGGTACCCGCCCCGCGGCTCGAAGTCGTTTGGCGCACAATGGCCCCATGAAACGGGCTCATCTCGCCGACCTCGACGTTGGGCGCCTCGGCCTGGGCGCGATGGGCATGTCCGTCGCCTACGCCGGCGCCGGCACCGACGACGCCGAATCCATCCGCACGATTCACCGCGCGATCGACCTCGGCGTCACGCTGATCGACACCGCCGAGGTTTACGGCCCCTACGTCAACGAAGAACTCGTCGCACGCGCGCTGCAGGGCCGGCGGGACCGGGTGGCGCTGGCCACCAAGTTCGGCCTGATCTCCCACACCGGCCGGGACGGCCTCGACAGCAGCCCAGCCAACATCCGCATCGCCGTGGACGGGTCCCTGCGAAGGCTCGCGACCGACCACATTGACCTCTACTACCAACACCGCCTCGACCGCGGGACCCCGATCGAAGACACGGTCGGAACGCTGGCCGAGTTGGTCGCCGCGGGCAAGGTCCGGCACATCGGCCTTTCCGAAGTCGGCGTGAACACCATCCGCCGCGCCCACGCCGTGCACCCCATCACCGCCGTGCAATCCGAATACTCGCTGTGGACCCGCGACCCCGAAGACGGGGTGCTGGACGTCCTGCGTGAACTCGGCATCGGGTTCGTCGCCTATTCGCCACTGGGCCGCGGCTTCCTCGCCGGCGCGATCCGCTCCACCGGGGAGCTTCCCGACAGCGACTACCGCAAGACCAACCCCCGCTTCTTCGACGAGAACTTCCAGCACAATCTCGACAGCGCGGACGAGCTGCGCGACATCGCCGCCGACGTCGGCGCCACCCCGGCCCAGGTGGCGTTGGCCTGGCTGCTGGCGAAAGGCCCTGACATCGTGCCCATTCCGGGAACCAAGCGGGTCGCCAGCCTCGAGGAAAACGTCGCGGCCGACACCGTCGAGCTGACCCCCGCCCAGCTGGCGAGACTCGATCAACTCACCCCACCCGTCGGGGGTCACCACGCCGAGGCGCAAATGGGATGGATCGACCGCTGAGGCGGTGGATATGACCAACGCAACGATCGATCAGGTGCGGCGGCGCAAATCCGGTGAGGGAGGCCAACATTGAGCGACCGACTTCGTGACATCCGGCAGCTGGCCGGTGACACCGACGCCTACCGTGACGAGCTGTTCCGGCGCTGGACCGGCCTGCTCAGCTACCGCTACATCGGCCGCAACCACTCGTCCATGAATCTCGGTGAGGCCGACGACACCGTCACCGTCCGCCGCGACATGCGCAACGAGAGCGACGGAATCATGGTGGCGCCGTTGGCCATCGCGTCACCGGAAGGGTGTCAGACCGACATGGTCGCGGTGCCCAACCCGGTCATCGCATCGGTACAGATCCTCGACCCCGGCTACGACGTGACAAGGATCGCGATCGTCGACTCCGGCATCGTGCACCAAGGGCGCACCATGGGCTACGGGCGGTGCAAGATCGTCGACGCCGACAACCCCGACCGGGTGATCGCCTTCAACGAGGGGCAGGGCGCGATCATCGGGGTCCCGCCGGAAGGCCTGGACAGGATGGACGTTTCGGGCACCGAGCTGGTGATTGAGGACTCCCCGGATCTGCCGCCGCTGTGGAAAGCCTTCGGTGCCGGCAGGCGCGGAGACGGTCACTGGGTGCTGCCCGCGCTCAGCGCCGAGCTCGCCTCGCCGGACGCCGCCCTGCACATCGGGCCTCAACACGTCCTCCTCGAGACCGCGGCGACCGAGTTGGCCGCCGGCGTCGCCGGAACCGGGCGGGTGCAGGTGATCAGCTGGCACGTCATGTTCATGTCACGCGGCAAGGTGGGGCCCTTCCGGGTGGAGGGCACCGCCCACGCCGGCGGACCCGGACGCGTCGGCGTGCGGATGCTGCTGCACGACGAGGGCAACGGCGACAAGGCCATCACGTCCGCCGCGGCGGTCTTCGACGTCGTGGGCTGATCAGCACTCTGGTCATACATTCGTGTGCGTATGTATGGTGCTAAAAACCCCCACACGAAGGAGAAGCGCAGTGGCAGAGCGGTTGGCGGGAAGGGTCGCGCTCGTCAGTGGCGGCGCGCGGGGGATGGGCGCATCCCACGTACGGACGCTGGTGGCCGAGGGCGCCAAGGTGGTGTTCGGGGACATCCTCGATGACGAGGCCAAGGCGGTGGCGGCCGAGCTCGGGGACGCCGTTCGCTACGTGCATCTCGACGTCACCAAGCCCGAGCAATGGGAATCCGCGGTGGCCACCGCCATCGGCGAGTTCGGCGGCGTCGACGTGCTGGTGAACAACGCCGGCATCCTCAACATCGGCACCCTGGAGGACTACGAGCTCTCCGAGTGGCAGCGGATCCTCGACGTCAACCTGACGGGCGTATTCCTCGGCATCCGCGCCGTGGTGAAACCCATGAAGGCGGCGGGGCGGGGATCGATCATCAACATCTCGTCCATCGAGGGGATGGCCGGCACCATCGCTTGCCACGGTTACACCGCAAGCAAATTCGCTGTCCGCGGGTTGACGAAGTCGGCGGCCCTGGAGCTGGGGCCCAGCGGAATCCGAGTGAACTCGATTCATCCCGGGCTCATCAAGACGCCGATGACGCAGTGGGTTCCCGAGGATATCTTCCAGACGGCGTTGGGCCGGGCCGCCGACCCCAGGGAGGTGTCCAACCTCGTGGTCTACCTGGCCAGCGACGAGTCCAGCTATTCGACGGGCTCGGAGTTCGTCGTGGATGGCGGCACCACCGCGGGCCTGGGGCACAAGGATTTCTCCGCGGTCGACGCGGATCAGCAGCCGGAGTGGGTCACCTAGCGGCGGTGACGGATTCGGGCTCCGTGGCCGGCGTCGGCCAGGGCGAGGGGACCGGCCGCTGCCGGACTCGCTGCGGCCACCAGAACCACTTGCCCAGCAGCGCGGCGATGGACGGCGTCATCAGGGACCGGACGACCAGCGTGTCGAATAGCAGGCCGAGGCCGATGGTGGTGCCGACCTGGCCGATGACGGTCAGCTCACTGACCGCCATCGTCATCATCGTGAAGGCGAACACCAGCCCCGCCGAGGTGACCACCGATCCGGTGCCGCCCATCGCGCGGATGATGCCGGTGTTCAGGCCGGCGTGGATCTCCTCCTTGAATCGGGACACCAGCAGCAGGTTGTAGTCGGCGCCGACGGCCAGCAGGATGATGACCGACATCGCCAGCACCATCCAGTGCAGTTCGATGCCGATCAGGTGCTGCCAGATGAGCACCGAGAGCCCGAACGACGCCCCCAGCGAGATCAAGACGGTGCCCACGATGACCGCCGAGGCCACGACACTTCGCGTGATGATCAGCATGATGATGAAAATCAAGCACAGCGAAGCGATTCCGGCGATCAGCAGGTCGTAGTTGCTACCGTCCCGCATGTCCTTGAAGGTCGCCGCGGTGCCGCCGAGATAGATCTTGGAGCCCTCCAGGGGCGTGCCCTTGAGCGCCTCGTAGGTGGCCTTCTTGATCGCGTCGATGTGCGAAATGCCTTCCGCTGTCATCGGATCGCCGTCGTGGCTGATGATGAAGCGCACCGCGTGGCCGTCGGGCGGCAGGAAATTCTTCATGCCCCGCTTGAACTCGGGGTTGTTGAAGGTCTCCGGAGGCAGGTAGAACGAGTCGTCGTTCTTGGACGCGTCGAACGCCTTGCCCATGGCGGTCGAGTTCTGCTGCGCCGCCGTCTGCTGATCCAGCAGGCCCTTCTGGGTCGCATACATCGTCAGCATCGTCGTTTTCATGGTCTTCATGTTTTGGATCATGTCGGGCATCAGCGCCGTCAGCTGAGGCATCAGCGTGTCGAGGTGATCCATGACGGGCAGCAGGCTCTGGATGTCATCGGTCATCGTGTCGATGCCGTCGAGGGTGTCGAAGACCGACCGAAGCGACCAGCACACCGGGATGTCGAAGCAGTGCTTCTCCCAGTAGAAGTAGCTGCGGATGGGCCGGAAGAAATCGTCGAAATCGGAGATGTGGTCCCGCAATTCGGCGACGTCGATGGTCATGTCGTGCATCTTTTTAACCATGACGTGCATGGTGTCGGACATCTGCTGGGTCAGGCTCTGCATCTTGACCATGCTGTCGATGGTCGTCTGCATCTCGTCGGCCTGCTTGAGCATGTCGGCCATCTGATCTTCCTGGTACTTCTGGTTCATCTGCTGGGTGACGCCCTGCATGCTGATCTGGAACGGGATCGAGGTGTGCTCGATCGGCGTGCCCTGCGGTCGGGTGATGGCCTGCACGCGAGAGATTCCGGGCACCCGGAAGATTGCCTTGGCGATCTTGTCGATGACCAGGAAGTCGGCGGAATTGCGGAGATCGTGGTCGCTTTCGACCATCAGCAGCTCGGGGTTCATCCGCGCCTTCGAGAAGTGCCGATCCGCGGCCGCGTAGCCGGCGTTCGCCGGTAGATCGGCGGGCAGGTATTTGCGGTCGTTGTAGTTGGTCCGGTATCCGGGCAGGGTCAGCAGGCCGACGAGCGCCACCGCGATGGTCACGATCAGGACCGGACCGGGCCACCGGACGACGACGGCGCCGACCTTGCGCCAGCCGCGAATGCGCTGCGCCCGCCTGGGCTCGAGTATGTTGCGAAAGCGCGACGCCACCGAGATCACCGCGGGCCCAAGCGTCAACGCGGCCGCCACCACGACCACCATGCCGATGGCCAACGGGATGCCTAGCGTCTGGAAGTAGGGCAGGTTAGTGAAGTGCAGGCAGAACGTCGCGCCCGCGATGGTCATGCCCGACCCGAGCACCACATGCGCGGTGCCGCCAAACATCGTGTAGTAGGCGTCTTCTCGCGATTCGCCGACCGCCCGGGCCTCTTGATATCGGCCGATCAGGAAGATCGCGTAGTCGGTCGCCGCCGCGATCGCCAGCGTCACCAACAGGTTCGTGGCGAACGTGGAGAGCCCGATGATGTTGTGATAGCCCAGGAAGGCGACCATTCCGCGAGCGGCCGACAGTTCGAGCACGACCATCACCAACGTGAGCAGCACCGTGACGATCGACCGGTAGACCAACAGCAGCATCGCGATGATCACCACGAACGTGACGGTCGTGATGACTTGCAGGCTGCGGTCACCGGCGATGTGCTGATCCGCCGTCAGCGCGGCCGGTCCGGTGACGTAGGCCTTGACGCCGTTCGGTGGGGGCATGCTCTTGACGATGTTCTGCACGGCCTCGACCGACTCGTTGGCCAGCGCCTCGCCCTGGTTACCGGCCAGATACACCTGGACGTAGGCGGCCTTGCCGTCGTTGCTTTGCGCACCGGCCCCGGTCAGCGGATCGCTCCACAGGTCCTGGACGTGTTCGACGTGTTTGGTGTCGGCGTCGAGCTTCTTGACGATCCGGTCGTAGTAGGCGTGGGCGTCGCTGCCGAGCGGGTTTTGGCCCTCCAGCACGATCATGACCGAGCTGTTGGACTTGTACTCGCCGAACACCTCACCGACGTGCTTGGTCGCGATGACCGACTGGGCGTCGTCAGGGCTCATCGAGACCGAGCGCATCTGCCCGACGACGTCCAGCTGCGGGACGATGACGTTGAGGATCGCGATGATCGCGATCCAGGCGATGATGATGGGCACGGCGAACGTGCGGATGAATCGCGGGAGGGCCGGCCGCACCGCGTGTTTGGCGATCGGGGTGGTGTCGGTGCCCGCGTCGATGAGTGCGCTCATGCCGATTTCACCAAGCAAAAGGTCAGGGCGTGCACGCCGTTGGACACGTTCTCGTCCTTGACTTCGTCGTCGACGGTGATGCGGCAGCCGAGGTGGTCACCGTCGCTTTGCGCGACGATGTTGGGAAAGACCGACGGCGCGGTCGTGCTGAGGACCAGCGTCCAAGGCAGCGGCGCGCCGTCCACCCGCTGCGGCTGGGCGCTGAGATCCAAATAATTCACGTTGGCATGGCTTGCCGAGCCGAAGATCTCGTACTTGACGACCTTGGGTTTGAACGGTTTGGAGTCATCCATCCGTGTGCTTGTCATGGTGGCGGCGTTCTCGGCCCCGAAGAACGATTTGACCCGCGCCACGGCGAAGCCGCCGACCACGACGACCGCGGCGATCAACAGCGGCAACCACGCATTGCGCACGATCTTCGATACCTGCACGTGCGTGGGATCCTTCCTTCATCACTCAGGGGCGGCGCATCGCTTTCCAGTGAATTACCATGCACCACAATGGACTTCGTAGGCGGCCGCCAGCCGGACACCCGCTACCGTCGGGCGCCGGGATCCTCGCGATCGCCGGAACAGCAGTGGAGGGTCGTCACCAGAGCATAATACACCGCCTGCATATTTTGCAGACAATGCAAGAACGTGATCTATCTAACTTCGGCGGTCACTCTGTGAAGATGCTCATGACCAGCGCGGCGGCGCGCTCGACGTAGGGCATCGGCGTGTCGTCGGAGTCCTCCGGCTCGCCGCCGGCCCACCGCTCGATGCCCGAGCGAACGGCCGTCAACGCCAGCGCGGCGATCAAGGCGGGGATCTCGTCGTCGGGCCGCATCGCCTGGCGGCGCGCGACGATGTCGGTCAACTGATTTTGAAACCCCTCCAGGTCGGCAAGGAACGCCGCCAACACCGCGGGAGTGGTTTTGGCGAGTTCCAGCATGCCGGCGGCCAATTCCCGCCGCAGGGGCATGTTACGCAGGTGGTGCGCCGCCAGGGTGATCAGTTCCGCCAGCACCACCCGATAGGGGGCCGGTCCGGCCGCGACGAAGTCCACGGCCAGCTCGGCGGGTATGTCCGAGGGCCCGTAGGCGATCGCGGACTCCTTGGCGGGAAAGTAATTGAAGAACGTCCGCGTCGAAATTCCCGCCTCGACGCAGATCTCCTCGACGGTCACCTTGTCGAAGCCGCGTTGTAGCGTCAAGCGCACCGCGGCGTCGCGGATGTCCGCGCTGGTCTGACGGCGACGCCGTTCGCGAAGACCCATCTGATTCGCCATGACACCTATCGTTGCACGCAACGCAAACTTTGCAGTCATCTGACGGGGGTTCGGCGTCACACATGGCTCCCGCGAAAGTGCGTCTACCGACGTCTGCACTCGAGAAACGCGTCGCTAGTCGCACTTTCGCGGGCTGGCGGTCACCGAACTCGCTCGAGGTCGAGCAGGACGCGCTTGGCGGCCGTGCCGCCCCGGTACGCGCCCGCGGTTCCATCGGAACGGATCACCCGATGGCATGGCACGAAGATGGGGATCGGGTTGGTCGCGCACGCCGTGCCGACGGCGCGGACGGCCTTGGGGGAGCCGGACAGTCGCGCCAGCGTGGCGTAGCTGACGGTCGCGCCGTAGCCGATGTCGGCGTTGAGCTGTTCCAGCACCGTGCGTCGAAAACCATGTGACAGCGACCAATCCAGCGCGACGTCAAAGTTGTGGCGACGGCCGGTGAAGTATTCGTCGAGTTGTCGAGCGATCGAGTCCAGCCGCGCGGGCGCTTCCAGCACCCGCGGGCTGATGCGCTGAGCGAGGTTCTGCAGCACGCTGTCGTGGTCTTCGTTGGCGAAGGCCACCCGCAGCATCCCGCGTGGCGTGGCCGCCAGCAGCAGAGGGCCGACGGCGGAGTCCACTGTGCGGTAGGCGATGTCGAGCAGATCGCCGGCTTGGGCGTCCCTTTCCAGGCGGGCGTGCAGGCGCTCGAGATGATCCTGGTCGACGGGGAAGTGCCTCGTCAGGTCGTGTGTGGTCATCGGTGATTCCTCGTGGTGTCGATGAGGGGGTAGGTGCGGCGGAGGTTGGCGATCCCGTCGGCCGCGGCGCGCCGCGCGGCGGCGACGCTGCTGTCGAGGATCGACGCGATCTCGGAGTAGGGCAGCCCGGCCAGGTAGTGGTAGGCGACGGCCTGGCGCTGTTTGGGTGGCAGCGCGCTCACCGCGGCATCCAGGTCGAGATCGCGGCTATCGGCCCGGTCGCGCGCGGGGGAGTCGGGGGGATCGGCGACCGGGACGGCCCGCCGTGACGCGGTGCGGGTGATGTCGATGGCTTTGCGATGGGCGATGGTGACCAGCCACGCTTCGACGTTGGCGTCGGCTGGTAGCTGCGGGTAGGCCTTCAAGGCCGCCAGGAACGTATCCGACCAGGCGTCATCGGCGTCGGCGTGGCCGACCACCGCGCGAACGACCCGCAGCACCGTGGCGCCGTGCCGCGTCACGACGGCCTCAAAAGGCGGCTTGACGTGCTGTTCGGCATCCACTCTCACGTCACCGACGGGCTTGGGTGGGCATTCGGGGTTCCTCCGCTGAAAAGTAAACGACTCTTACCCTGAAGACGTCGGCACCCCGTGGAATGTGAGAAAGAGGGCACAAGGTGATTGGCTCTCTCGTCTCACGTTGTGGCGCCGCCCGTCGTTTTCCTGGAAAGGAGGTTGAACGATGCAACCACGTCACACGGTCATCGAGAGTCCACTCGGCGAGCTGACGCTCATCGCCGACGGTGACGCCCTGACGGGTGTGTATTTCCGGCGCCACTGGCATCCGCCGACGGCGGATGCTCTGGGGCGGTACGTCGAGCCGGGCGCTGACGACGTGTTCCGTCGCTGCGCGGATCAGCTCGACGAATACTTTGCCGGAAAACGCACCCGGTTCGATCTGCCCATCGCCCTGATCGGCGAGCCGCGCCGGCGACGGGTCTGGGAACTGTTGGTCGACATCGCTTACGGTGAGACCGCCACCTATGGCGAGCTCGCCGCTCGCCTGGCTGACGGCACCACAGCGTACGAAGTCGGCCAAGCGGTGGGCCGCAATCCGCTCGGCATCGTCGTCCCGTGTCACCGCGTCGTCGGAAAGGACGGCGCCCTAACCGGTTACGCGGGCGGCCTGAAGCGCAAACGATTCCTACTGGACCTCGAAGCGCCGATGGCCGCGGCGGCGGGCAGACTGTTCTGATGCCGTCGAGATGGCATCGGCGCTTGGCGGCCGCCGACTGGGACGCGGTCACCACCGAGATGAATGACGTTGGCGGCGCACTGCTTCCGCAGCTGATGACCCCCGCCGAGTGTGCGGCAATGCGTGATCTCTATCCCGACGACACGCTGTTTCGCGCCACCGTCGACATGACCCGCCACCGCTACGGGCAAGGCGAGTACCGCTACTTCGGCCGGCCGTATCCCGGCCCGATCGAACCGCTGAAACAAGCGCTCTACCCGCGGTTGCTCCCCATCGCCCGCGACTGGTGGGCCAAACTGCGCCGCGACGCGCCCTGGCCCGACACCCTCGACGAATGGCTGGACATGTGCCATCGCGCCGGCCAAACCAAACCCACCGCCCTCATGCTGAAATACGGGCCGGGCGACTGGAACGCCCTGCACCGAGACCTCTACGGGGAACTCGTCTTTCCGCTACAGGTCGTCATCAACCTCAGCGAACCGGGCGTGGCCCACACCGGCGGCGAATTCCTGCTCGTCGAGCAACGGCACCGAGCGCAGTCGCGCGGCATGGCGACCACGCTGCCGCAGGGACACGGCTACCTCTTCACCACCAGGGAACGGCCGGTGCGCTCGACTCGGGGATGGTCGGCCGCCCCGGTGCGACACGGGGTGTCCATGCTCCGCTCCGGCGAGCGCTACACCCTCGGCCTGATCTTTCACGACGCCGCCTGAACGCCGCCGCAGCCGCCTGCGGCACCATGGTGCTCATGGAGTTATACGACGTCATGCGATCCACGCCCGCGGTGCGCGAATTCACCGACGACCCGCTGCCCGACGAGGTGGTCGCCCGGCTAGCGGTCTCGCCCGGACCTGATTTGGCGCACGGTTCGGGGTGGCGGCAGCTTCGTCGCGCCGCCGGGCTAGGTGCGCACGCGTTGCGGCTCGCCGCGGTAGCGCGACGGCGTGCCGTTGATCTCGCAGATCCGCCACAGCAGCCGGGAGACCGGATTCATCAGACCGGTCTCGTAGGCGAGCATCCGCATGTCGGCAAACATGTTGCGCAACCATTTGCGGGACTCCGCCGACCCGAAGAACAGTTCGCTTTTGACCTGGCGGGGGATGTCGAATTCTTTCCAAAATTCCTTGGGTGGCACCACGATCGCCTGGCACAGCATCCGCATGATCAGCGGATAGTAAAGCGAGATCACGAAGCGTCGCATCGGGGTCAGACGCGGCAACCGCCTTCGCAGGTATTCGTGGGCAAACGCGATGTGTCGGGATTCCTCGGCCACATGGATGGCCATCACCCACGCCATGACGGGATGCAGTGACTTGCCTTCGCGGAGCACGCTTTTCTGGGTATGGTCCAGTGGCTCCTCGCCGGCCAGTACCCCGATGAAGAACGCCACCGGCAATGGTCCGGCCACCAGCGGAACCAAAGGCGAAATCAATCGCAGCGTGCGCGGCATGCCCGGGACGTCGGCGCCGATGCGGTTGACCATCTCCTGCAGCATCATGGTGTGGTTGCACTCTTCGACTGATTCGTGCAAGCAGTATCGATATTCCGGCGACCCGTTGGGCAGCCCGAAGGTGTAATTCATCAGGCCGCGGATCAGGATCGACTCGAAATGTGTCCCGACCTTGGCGACGTTCGCCTGGCGCCACATGCCGATCTTGATCTTGCGTTCTTCGGGCTGCGCCCGGTACCAGGGATGGCGGCCCAAGGGATCGCTCGCGGGGAGGATCCAGCGAGGATCGTTGTCGGTTACGGCGAACTCCGCCGATTCCCAGCCAATATCGGTGTACGGATTGAAGTTTCGTCGTACCGATCCCTCGGACAGCGTGGTCAGCGTGCCCACGTAGTCGGCGTCGTCGGGCATTTCCATGCTGTGACGCCAACGCGCGACCATTCGCGTCCTGGCCATTGAAAGACTTTCCCTAGGAGGTTGACATCTGGATGCACGATCGCGTCGCTACGGGTCGACAACATCGTCAAACGCGAGTTGTGAGGGGCGGTTCGGATGGGCCCTCTCGCTGGACTCACAGCGGCGAATATACCGCAGTAACAGGGTGGGCTCTCGGCGGTATCCGTCGACGAGGCGGTGTGCAATTGCGTTTAGTTCCTTGCGGATCCACTCCTTGCCTGACATACAGCTGAGATTGTCCATTCTCAGTGAATCTGGGCAGTCGGCTTGTGTCCTCGGAGCGGCGGCGCCACAGTGGACGACGTGCATCTCGAACGAAACCGTCGGTGGAATCACAACACCCATTACTACGATGTCGTCCTGGCTGCGGTTCCTCCGGGCGCGAGGAGGGCACTTGATGTCGGTACCGGTGACGGGTTGCTCGCAGTTTTACTGAGCAAGAGAATCCCGGAGGTCACCGGATTAGATTCCGATGCGCCGGTCATTGACCGTGCGAGATGCGGCTCGTCGGAAATCGAGTGGATCGTCGGTGACGTCATGACGTTCCCGTTGCCGAAGGGTCATTATGATCTGGTGGCAACGGTTGCGGCCGTGCATCATCTCCCTGACCTCGCGGCCGCGTTGGCTCGTCTGGTCGATCTCACTGCCGTGGGCGGGTCCCTGGTGGTGGTTGGTTGCGCCCTCAGCTCGACAGTGCGCGACTACGCGATGGATGCTGTCGGCGCCGTTCAGCACCAGGTTCTCTCGCGTACCCGCGGTTATTGGCGACACACCGCGCCGATTCAGATGGAGTTTCCTCACACCTACACCGAGGTAAGACAGATTGCCGAACGCGTCTTGCCCGGAATGACGTGGCGCCGATTGCCGCTATGGCGTTACGCCATCGTTTGGCGCAAATCGCAGTAGGCCTCGCGTGCTCTCCTGGCGGAATCGGGTAGCTGTGTGGTGTCGATTGATTTTGGGGTGCGCCACAGGCGATTTCGTCACAGTGACGTATTAGTACGGGGAAGTGGGGGAGCAAAGGAGGGGTCGATTGGGGAACCGAGAGCCCCCTATCTGCGGCACGTTGCCATAACCTAACTGGTAATGGTGCGTGCTCGAGGTGCGAGTTCCTGCGCAGGGAAATGGCTGTGGCTAGGTCGAGTCGCCGTCGCCGCGTTTGAGGGCCGCTTCGATGTCGGCGGTCTTCTGTACCAGCAGCAGGCTGCCCGGAACCCGGCGGAAGCCGAGCTGCTCGTAGAACCCGGCGACCCGCTCGTGCAACGCGTCGACGACGACGAGCCGCGCCGTCACGGTCTGCGTCGCTTCGACGATCCGTGCCAGCGCATCGGCCACCAGCACTCGTCCAAGCCCCTGGCCGCGCAACGCCTCGGACAAGGCGAGGCGGGCGATCAGAACTGCGGGGATCTCGACGGGCCCGCCTCGACCGATCTTCGCGGGCACGTCAGCACGGGCAACTTTATGCGCGGCCAGCGCGTAGTAGGCGACCACCTCGTCGGTCTCGTCGACCCACACCCACGTGCGGGCGGTCCGGCGGGCCGTTGCGGTGACGGCGTGTTCGCGCAGCCACCTGTCGACGGACTCCTCGCCGCAGGAAAACCGTTCGACTGCGTGGACCGTCGGGTCTATCGGTTGTGAGCGGTACACCCGTCAGTCGCGAGTGACGATGCGTCGGGCGTGCTTGGCCGCGCGGGCCAGCTCGGCGTTCGGATTCGCCGGAGCGTCGAGAGCAGCGAGCAACTCGTCGAAGAACTCCGCCGGCACCGTCGTCGCCGCCTGGTGCTCGCGCAGTATCCGCTCGGCCTTTTCCTCGACGGCCGCGCGGGCGAATTCGCTCACCGGTTCGTCCAGGAGTTGCGCGGCCCGCTCGATCAGTGACTTACGGTCCTGCCGGAGTCGGAACTCCAGGCGTGCAGACGCTGCCATTCGACCCACTCCCAACGTTGATGTACGGACAATTGTACGGCGGAGAAGGGTGGTGTCTAGATGAATCGCGACTGCCCAGGATTGGATACCTGGCCAGTCTCTCGTCACGTGACGGAATTACTCCGTGCTTCGAAGCGCATATAGTCGGTCGTGCGGCCGGCCGGCAGCTGGTCAAGCACTTCATGGGTGAGGGTCGGGTGGCGGGGCCGGCTCACAAAGAACGCTCAAGGCCTACGCCGACCGATCAACGGCCGGACCTGCGTAAACATACTAATCGTCAAGGGGCGCAAGTTCTTTCATCTAGTGCAACTCGCTACCCAACTGGTAACGGTGCGTGCTCGACAGGTGCGAGTTGTCTGCACAACTTGAGAGGCTCGGCTGAACACGTAGGAGCGCCTTTCCGGCGGCTTTGAGACTGACGAGGTCGTCTGGTTAGGGCCGTTCGAATGACAAGTCTGTGGTAGCTTTATGGTATGCGCACTACCATCGATACGGCAGGACGCTTGGTGATTCCCAAATCGCTCCGTGAGCAGTCGGGAATTGTTTCGGGTGAGGTGGAGATATCCCTCGACGGGGCTGCTATCCGCATCGAAAGCGTGGCAGCCGACGACTTAGTCGAAGAGGACGGACTGCTTCTACTGCCCAGCGGCGGGCCAGAGCTTGACCCCGACGCGGTCAGGGAGTTGCGGCTTGCCGACCAGCGCTGAGCATGTCCTCGTTGACACCAGCGCGGCACTTGCACTGGTCCAGCGCGAGAACCCATTCCACCGAGCCGCCAGGGCAAGGCTCTTCGCATGCCGCCGTGGAATGTCGGGCCATGCCGCGGTGGAGCTGCTTTCGGTACTCACGCGGCTGCCGCCGCCGCAGCGCCTCAGCCCGGTTGTGGCACTCCGCCTGGAGGAGACGAATTTTCCGGAGTCTCGCTACCTGTCCGCAATGGATACCCAGCATTTATTACGGGAATGTGCCGACGCTGGCTTGGCCGGCGGTGCGCTTTACGACGGCCTCGTGGCCGCGGCTGCCCGCAAGCACAAGCTGCCGCTCATAACGTGCGACCGACGGGCCGAAGCGACATATCGCGTACTAGGTGTGACCTATGAGCTGCTATCTGCGGCTTGACGATGAAGGCTGAAATCTGTGAGAGGAAACGAATCATTATGTAGCCCAACATAACTCGCATGGGTTTTATGCCGATAAGCAACATTATGTCAGGTAAAGTACTGCATATTGCATCAGATGAATCATTGCCTGACCCCTTGTTGGGCCACCGCTCCTCCCGTCGTTTTCGGCTGCGTTGCAAGCCTTTCCGCCCGCCGTCCCTGTGGTGCGGACTTCTGTCGGCTGCGATGTCGGCTGCGCCCGCGGACGCTCCAGCGACACGCTGACCTGGGGTCTTGACTTGATGATGCAACAGATGAATCATTGATTCATCTGTTGATACCAGATGGCGGGAGTTTCGGGTGGCAGTCGACGACGTCGGACGTGCATATCTCGTTGACGCGGTCAGGCCCCTGCACCCTGAAGAACAGACAGTCGCCGAAATGCTCCAAGGCTGGCGCAACCAGCAGCTCAGCCGCAATCTGCAGTTCGAGACTATCGACGCCCGTATCAAGCAGGTGCAGCGCTTCATCGAGCACTCGAATGAGTTCCCATGGACCTGGACCGTCGCCATGGTCGACGAGTTCTTCGGCGATCTTCGCAGTATCCACAAACTCGCCCCGTCGTCGATCCGTTCGTATCAGGTCGGCCTGCGGCAGTTCTGCTCCTATGTCAGCAATCCGGACTACGGCTGGGACCGCGTCTGCGAAGCACTGTTCGGGACCCACCCATCCCAGGTCTTCTTCGACTGGAACACCGCTCGACACGTCCAGGAGAACGAAGCTCAACCCGAGAAGCGCGCATTCACCAAGCGCGAACTTCAAGACTTCTTCGATCATGCCGATGAGCAGGTATCTGCCGTCGTAGCTTCGGGCAGAAAGGGTTGGCTGTCCGCCTACCGCGACGCCGTGATGTTCAAGATCGCCTACTCGTATGGATTGCGGTTCAACGAACTGGCCCACCTGCAGACGGTCGACTTCGTAAGGAACCCCCAAGCTAAAGAGTTCGGTAAGTTTGGGCTCGTCCATGTGCGATACGGCAAAGCGAAGAAGGGCTCCCCACCGAAGCGGCGCAGCGTCTTGACCGTTTTCGACTGGACGCCCGAAGTACTGGTCGACTGGCTGGAGAATGGTCAGCACCACATGGACGACGGGATCGACCTGTTCCCCAGTGAACGCGGCAACCTCGTTTCGGAAACCACACTCATCAGGCAGTTCCGCCGCTACTGCGACGATCTCGACCTCTCGCCCGGCCTCGATCTCCACTCGTTCCGACGGTCCTATGCGACGCACTTGCTCGAAGCCGGCTGGGATGCGATGTTCGTTCAGCACCAAATGGGCCATGAGCACGCGTCGACCACAGCGATCTATAGCTGTGTAAGCAGCGACTACCGCACCCGGACGCTGCGAAATGCGCTCGACGCCACCATCGCTGCCGCGCTGTCTCCGACGCTGAACGGTGGCACCGGATGAAACGCGATGTCGATTACCAATGGCGCCTCGCCGAGCTCATGGCGGGTAACCAGATGCACAACAGCACCGATCTCATCCCACGGCTGAATGAACGCGGCATCACGCTGTCACGGCCCCAGGTCTACCGGCTCGTCCACCAACGACCCGAACGAGTTTCTCTGAAGCTCATCGCCGCGCTCTGCGACATCTTCGGCTGCGGCCCAGACGATCTCGTCACGGTTACCGCTGCGGACGCCCGAAAGAAGGCCGCTAGCGCCGGCCGAGAGAACGTCGTCGAACTGAATAAGGCCATCCGCCCCAAACGTGCTCGGATCCTTAGCGATGACGATTGAACCGCAGCGTCGGAACACCGTCCGCGGCCGACCAAAAGTCACCGACGGATCAATGGATTGCGCTCGATGCCACCGCGAGATGCGGCGCACGACAGCAACATGGCCAGACGGCCGCATCTGCAATTCCTGCTATTACGAAGCAACCAGCCTCTACGGCGACTGCCCCAGCTGCGGATTTCACCGCCTCCTGCCCGGCCGACTGGACATCGGCGAGCAACCGGTGTGTCGAGACTGCGCGCGTATTCGCCAGAGCTTCTACTGCACATCATGCAACGAGGAGCGCCGACCCTACCGCGGCAACGTATGCGCGCGGTGCAGCCTCCGTGGTGATCTTGAGAGAACATTCGTGCACTCCAACTCCCCCGCGGGCTTCTCTCAACTCATCGACGCCCTATGCGCAGCTGATCGCGCCGAGAGCATCATCACGTGGAAACGGTCGGACAAGGTTCAAGAACTCCTACGCTCCCTCGGAGATGGCGCCACTCCCGTCACCCACGACGGCCTGGACCAGTACGCGCCCGCGGGCCGGCACGTCGACCATCTCCGGGCAATCCTGCAGCACCACGAAGTATTGCCGACCCGCGACAAGTACCTCGCCTACTTCGAGCGGTGGATCGAAGACAGGCTGCGCCCGATCTCAGATCCCCAAATTTCCACGCCAATAAGGCAATTCGCTACCTGGCACCACCTCAAGCGAATCAACGAGTTAGCACTCGCCGGGAGGCCGACGCGCGGGCCCGTTCACGCTTCGAAGCAGGACATCACCGAGGCGCTGAAGTTCCTTGAGTGGCTTCGAAGCGAACATGGACGAATGATCGCCGACTGCACACAGCAAGATGTCGACCTCTGGGTCACCACAGGTCCTACCACGCGGCACCTTGTCCGGACGTTCATCATCTGGTGCAAGAAGATGCGGGTCAACCGATCAATTACGCTAGGACATCGGCAGGCCAAGACAGCCCGCGTTCTCACACAAGACCAGCGACTCGAGTGGATTCGAGAGCTCCTGTCCGGCGACAGCGAATCGCTCCCCTACCGCGTAGCAGGAACCCTGCTTCTGCTCTACGCACAGCCCCTCGTGAAAGTCGCATCAATACCGATGAGCAAGGTGCTTGTCACACCCGACGGACTGTCCTTAGAACTCGGAGTTACTCCGTCGCCCGTTCCCGAGCCATTCGCTGAATTGCTCAAGAGCCACATCACCGACAGGCCAAACCTTCGCACAGCAGGAGCAGATAATCTCTGGCTGTTTCCGGGGTATCGACCTGGCGAGCATTTGCACCCCAACACACTGATGGATCGTCTTCGGTGGCTCGGCATTGACTTGTTAGGGGCTCGCAACGCAGCCTTGCGAGAACTGGTCACGCAGGTCCCGCCGCCGGTCGTAGCCGAAATGCTCGGATATAGCGATCAAGTCGTGCACAGGCATGCGAGTCTGATCGCCCAACCCTGGGGTCGATATACGCACCCAGCCGACTCGCCCCAAGGGGGTCTCAAATGACAACCTATCTCGAGATGTTGGAAGTGTAAGTGTTTATCGAACAACTGCAGGTCGAGTCAGAAGGCTCTCCAGCTCGGAAACTCGGCCATGCGTGATCTTGGGCTTGATCCCGAGTCTTTTATCGGCGTGGTTACGAGTTCTCAACAGTCCGACTATTTAGTGGTCAGGATGTCGGCTGGATTCGCCGCGAAGCTTAGCCCCGATCTGGGCATCGCCTTCCGGCGGTGTTATGTCACAGACGGTGCGATCGACCAGCGGGTGACGGAGACGGGGGCAACGAGACGCGAGATCGTCGAAGTAAAGCTCCCTGATCGCGGCTCGGTCATGGCCGGAGATTTCGGGGAAATCCTCACGTCGTTGGTGCAGGCCGTCGAAGACCATCAAAGTGAGTTACTTGACCCAAGGAAGTGGCGGCTCAAGAACGATCGCACCAAGGCAGCGCCTCGATCTGACGTGGTGCAGTTCGTCTTGCCCGAGTGGCCCGAGGCGTCCGCCAATGATCGCCTGATCTGTTCGGAGGTGAAGACCAAATCAACCAAGGGCGAGCATTCTCCGATCCTGCAGGCTATAACCGATTCCGAGAAAGACAGTGACGGCAGGTTGATCAAGACGCTGGTCTGGCTACGCGAACGAGCATTAGACACAGGTCTAGAGACGGTCTCTGTTGGCCAGCTGGACCGGTTCATCAAAGCGGTGGACTACCCGGCAGCGACCCATGAATTTCGGGCGGTCGCAGTAGTCTGCGCGGACCTAATCGAGTCTGAACTCAAAGACATCGAACTGCCCGACTTGGAAGGCCGGGCATTGATGGTGCTCGTAGTTCCCGATCTGAAAGACACCTACGAGTCTGTGTACGACTCGATTCTAGAGACTGTGGCAGACGGCTCGAGCACGCCATGAGAGACATACTCCGGCGGTGGATAGCTGATTCTGACACTCGTCTGGCCATCGACGACTTCCGACTTCGACTGCAGCTGAGCGAGATTGCCTATCTTGACGGCCGTACAAGCGATCTGTACTACGCCCTAGTCGGTGAGCTCTTCGACACTCTGCGAGCAGATGTCGCGGACCGCGACTCGTGGGCGGCGTTGGGGAGAGCTTTATCGTCGATCAGCCGCGATCTGCAACGTGAAGCGAAACGCGATGCGCTATTTTTCGGCGCCGTCGCCTTCTACTGTGGAGGTTTCCCCGCGTCGGCGACGCTAACGATGCGCCAGACCCAGCCCGCCGACTGGAACGATGACGTTCACTTAACCTGCTTTGAGCTGCTCACGCGCCGTCGTCGTCCCGCCTCGGCAAGGATCGAGGATCTGTTATCCAGTGTCCGCGCCGGCTCAATCGACGCCATTACAGAGCTAGTCGCCCAGGCTGACCAAGAAGCCCTATCCGCATTGCAGGAGGGCCCCGACGAGTGGGTTCCACACCGTCTACAGGCCGCACTACTCCGCGCATTCCAGACATCGAATCTTCGGGCAGTGTTGCCGGATGGCGCGAATTCTCAATGGAATTCACTTGTGACCTCATTCCTAGATCGAGCACAACCGGTATGGGACTTCTTTCCATCCCAGATCGAAGCCATAGAGGCAGGGCTACTCACAAGTCCAGACACCTTCACCATCCAGATGCCAACCGGAGCCGGCAAAACCGCGCTCGCGGAGACCCTCCTCTTCAGCCACCTATCCAGCAACCCGGCGTCCAAAGCCGTCTTACTCGTTCCCTATCGCGCACTTGCGCGCGAATTGCGTCATTCAGTTGGACGGCATCTAACCCAGATGGGCATGCAGACCCGGACCGTCTACGGAGGTACGGTCCCGAGTCCGGAGGAAGGCGAAGACCTTGACTCCGTTCGCGCCATCATCGCAACACCGGAAGCGCTAGTCGGTTTGCTTGGCGCACATCCCGAGATCGCCTCCGAAATATCGCTCGTAGTGTGCGACGAGGGGCACCTCCTCGCCGACGACTCGCGCGGCGTAAGTCTCGAACTCCTGTTAGCGAGGCTGCGCGCCCGAGAATCTGCACCTCGAATCGTGTTTGTGTCAGCCATCGTTCCCAACGTTGAGGAAATCAACGCCTGGCTCGGCGGCAACGACGACACCGTGGTGCGCAGTACGTACAGGCCCGCGATCGCCGAGTACGCCGTGCTGCGGCCAACCGGCAAGGGAAAAGGCCGGACCGTAGGTCTCGAGTTCCAGGAACCTACGACTTCAGTTCCGGCACACACGCTTCCAGGTTTCCTAGCCGCGACGGATTTTGAGTTCATAAACCCGTCCACACGCCGAACCAATACCTACGACTACAGCTCAAAGAAGACACAAGCGATCGCTACGGCGCGCAAAGCACTCGCTATGGGTACAGTGGCTGTCTTCGCAGCGACCAAGACCGGCAAACAAGGCGTCATCGGGCTTGCAGAAGAACTTCTGAAGCAGATCGCCAGCCAAGTGCCGCTCCCGAATCCCCTTGAAGCCATTGAGGATTCCGAAAACCTCGCCGACGCAGTCGAGTACTTCGCTCAGGAATTCGGCTCAGACTGGACAGGAACTCGAGCCCTTCAGGCCGGGGTCGTCGTCCACCACGGGGACCTCCCCCAAGAGACCCGAGAGGTGCTTGAAGAGCTGCTGGCGGAAGGGTATTCCGCAATGGTGCTCTGCACCAGCACCCTGGCGGAAGGCGTCAATCTTCCCATCCGCACCCTAGTCCTCTATTCAGTAACCCGCGGATCCGCGTCCGGAGAATCTACTCCGATGCTCGCGCGCGACATCAAAAACCTCGTGGGCCGCGCAGGACGTGCCGGAAGCTCAACAAGAGGCCTGGTCATTTGCGCTAACGATGGCCAATGGATACACATCCAACCTGTAGCACGGAACGCGCCGGGCGAGCCGGTCGCCGGAGCCCTCATCGAGCTGCTACGGCAGTTGCAGTCCGCGCTAGCCAGACAGGCCGGTGACTTGAATAATGAAGCGTTAGAAGGAACTCCCGAACTGCTCTCTGGTTGACGGAATCGACTCCGCACTAATCGAGCTAATCCACGAAGAAATCGGCGACGAAGAGTTCGCCGCCATCGCCACAACACTTGCGGCACAAACCTTCGCCGCACAACAGGCAGACCCGCTGCAGAGGGACCTGCTCAGACGTGTGTTCCAGGCGCGGGCATCCCGACTATTGGGAATGCGAGCCTCGGGGCGACTCGCGTGGATCCAGGAGACCGGGGCGAGACCGCGTTTGGTCGATTCAGTCATCGCAGATCTGTATCCGAGGTACGCGGGCTGGCTGACGGTCGGTTCGCCGCTGGATGACGGGCTGCTTGATGCGACGCTGAACTGGGCCTTTGAGCAAACAGGTTTTGAAGACATCGTCACTTCCGCGTTTGGCCAGGCAGACATTGCCGAACCCCATGACGTTCTTCGGTCCATTATCGCCGCGTGGCTGGAAGGTCGCCGCTATGTTGAGATTGCCGAGAGCTCTGCGCTCACGGTGGACCAACTACTGCGTATCCACACCCGAGTTGTGTTGTTTGACTTCGTCACATTAGTCGAACAAGCGCTCGCAGTCCTTCAGTATCACCTCGCCCAGCAGGGTGAGGTGATGTCGCCGACAGCTGCAGCGTTCGCTGATCATCTTCGGTATGGGGTGCCCACCCAAACTGCGCGAGATCTGATGGCGAGAGGATTGCGCCATCGCGTAGCGGCTGTCGCGTTAGGAGCAGAGTCCGCGTTCACGTCCAACGCCAACATCTTCGTCACGCCTGAATCGATCGCGCGAGAACTTCTTCAAGACACCGATTTGTGGTCGTCACGTCTCGGGACACTTGTTTACCAAAGAACCGTCTATGACGTGCGAACAGACCGGCCGGCGACCTAAGGTTTCACCATGTCGGCCTAGACTCCGCCGTCGAAGTCACACGTCAGGGGTCGTGACGCACGTCGGACGCGGCGTGCACAACAGGGGCGTCTATCGAAAATCGGCCCCTGACGCAGGCGGGCCGGGGATGCCTGTCCACTTCCCGGACCCGCCCTCCCGGGATTACACCCCGTACGATGTCAAGTTCTAGACTGCGCGTAGTCGACGATTCCAATCCACAAGCGAGGCAAGGTGCTTGGCATTCACGCCGAGCTTCTTCGCGACGGCGGCGACACCGCCGTTCACATCGACCAGGCGGCCGAACAGGCTGCCCGCAACCGGTTCGATCTCTCCGGGCTCGCGCTTGCGCCACTTCGACATCTGGATCTGCAGCGCTCGGTACCGTGAGTCGTCGATGTAGTCCAGTTCGTGAGCGCGATAGATGATCGCGGCAGCGGACATGCCCCACGACCCCTTTAGGCTGATGAAGTGCCTTAATGTGGGCTTGTCAACCATGGCTGCGTCGAAGTCGTCGCGCGGGAACAGCAGGGTACCCGCGAATCGGTTGGCTTCGCTCTCTGTGGTGTCGTGGCGCCGGCTGTGGAACATCAGGTGTCCGCACTCGTGGCCTACAGTGATCCTGAATCGGTCGCCGGTGACGAACGGGTCCGTGCCAATGACCGGGATACCGTTCACCCATGACGACAGTCCGTCGAGGCCGGGGAGATGGGGTATCGGCACTAGACAGACGCCCGCGCGCTCGACGGCCGCGGTGAGGTTACGTATGGGACCGTTATCCTCTTGGCCGAGCAAGGCGCGGAATTCGCCGCTCAATTCATCGATTTCGTTGAGGTCCGACGTGCTGGGGACGCGCTGTAGCAGCACGCGGGGGGCGTTCGGCGTGACATCGAGCAGTTCTCCAAACACTTCACCGGCGAGACGGAGAAGCTCTTTGGCGCGTTTCTTCGCGGCGACGGCGGTGGAGGCGCGGGCGCGGTGGATGGGCTCCGACATGTCTGGCAGGGTGAGGCGGCGTGGGTCGTATCCGATAGCGGTCAGATCGCCGTTGAATGGGCGTCGCCCGCTTTCAATCGCCGAGACCATCGGCACCGACAGGCCGACCAGGCCGGCCAGGTCGGCTTGGTTGAGCCCCTCAATGTCTCGAAATGCTCGCAGCCGGTTCACTGCGGTTCGCCACCCGCTTCGATATCGGGGTTGCCCAGGTCGTCGAACGCGTCGATCTGACCTTGGTCGAACTTTCTGGAGGCGGCCGGGAGATCTTCGAATCGCCAAAGCTGATCGCATGCATTTCGCCGCTGGGGATGAGGCGCTTCGACTTGTTGGTGTGGGTCGTGGCGGACTGCCACAGCGACAGTCCTGGCTTGTCGAACCGGTAGATCAACAGACCGACGTCGACCTTTGGCTTGATGTCGAACAGAGTCCATTCGGTGTGCGACTTCTCGATCGACACGGCCGACATACTGCGCAGCAAGAAGGTCTTCTTGATTTCGTTGTCGGTCACCTGGACCCGCCCAAACTCGACGTACTCCTTGTGGAGTTCGTAGCGCTCGGAGTCGCCGATCTGGGCCTGCACCACAGACCGTAGATGGTGTGCCTTGGCGAGCATCGTGGGCGGAATGTCCCACTCGGACTTGAACTTCCGGCTGTAATCGGCGGTAGCGAGGTACCCCGACATCATGATGTGGGCGAATTCATCGAGGTCAGAAGCCTGCATGGCCGAAATGCTACATTCGATGTAGAAATTTTACAAGGAATGTAGCAATCCGGACTCCCTCGGCGTGTCGCCATCCGGTCCGAATTTCGGAGTCTAGGGGCGGAGTCGATAACCTGCGGTCAGCTCCGGACGTTCGGACAAGAGTGTCTCAAGACGGCTGTCGGGCCAGAGTTCGATGAAGGGCATCTTGCCGTCGCGATTGTGCTTCTCAGCGACCGCCACAGCGTCAGTGGTGAATCGTCCGCTCGTGGCAAGGATTAGCGCTCTGATCGCAGGAGGTTCCCATAGAGAGAGGGTGCTCAATGTGTTTGTGATATCGGTCGGGCTGACCGACTTGGTGCTCCAGTGCTTTGCCTGGACGATGACTCGTTCAATTCGGGTCGTTCCGCCGTCATCCTTTATCACACGTTCTGCAGACAGGTCACGTCCTCGGTCCGGCGCACGCGTTTTCATCAGCCATTCAACATTCTGATAGTTCGGAAACGAGCGCAACAAGTCGTACAGGAGGCGCTCGAATCCGTCGTCATCAAGAGAATCCCACGTCAATCCAACACTCACTCCGCCGGCGGGCCTCGAGGACGCCGCTTCGCCTAGATCTACGTCGGGGACGGGCAGCGGGTCTGATTCCGACAAGTGGGCCGCTTCAATGTCTGCGCGAACGGACGGCCAGTCCATTTCGAGGATGTCGTGCCAGTCGTGGCCCTCGCCGAAGTGAATGTGCCGGTGAAGGTCGTTCCAACGTCCTTTGCGCTCGGTTGTGTCCCCAAGGAGTCGCTCGATCTCGCTGATAGAGTCCGTGATCGCCGGGATTCTGGGGTCGTTGAGTCGTCCCGTCGAATCGTGCGGTATCGATTCGGCGATCCGCGGGAGCGTCTCATTGATGGTTGATGTCAAGTCCATCAGGCGTTCATGTACGGCTTTGCGTCTTGATTGAGCCAACCGGAACCGATACTCGTCGAGTTGATTACCCGGTTCTTCCAGCCGGTTCAAGAGTGCGAAGGGGGACTCCCCAATATCGGCGTAGTCAATGAAGTCCTGGCCAACAGAATCCACGTCGGGAAGCTCTACGCTGACCGTCCAGCCGTGGATCGGCGGCAATCCCGTGCGGAGCGCAGTCCAGGTCCTCCGCAGATCCTCGTATTCCCGGCTCGACCCTCGACTCGGGCCTGAGGGGATCATTGGCTGGGCTCTCTTCCAGACCTGATCGAGTTTGACGAGATTCGCTGCGGCGCGGTCCATCACCTGCAGTAGCTCGTCAAGCGTCACACCTTTGATCGTGTCATCCTCACGGTTTCTGGAAACGTCCGGCCTTCTGGTCGCGACGGGTCCTGGTTACGCTGATCGCGCGAAATCGGAGGTCAGGAGCTACGCGGGCAGTTTTCCTAGATGCCCACGGCGCGTCTACCAGTACTGAGACGGACCGATTATGCAGGAATCGAATATCCAGGGTCACAGTAAACTACTGCGTATTGCTCTGCAGGACAACATATTTCGGCCGATCCCCTATAGGCTGGTGGCTCCTCGCGAACGGGTGGCGTGACGTATGAGTGCCCTCGGTGAGAGCGGTGATTAGCCTAAAATACAGGCGACATATAGTCGCGTCGATCACATGTTCGGGCTTGCGGATCGGCGTTGCTAGTTGCGACGACCGGATTGGCGTGCACCCGTTGGCTCAACCAGGGACCCCAGAGGTCGAACTGCGCCTAGAGCAGCGGCAAGCTCTGGCCGCATCCTGGATGCGACGTCTGCTGGGCGAGGCTGGCTTCGACGTATCACAGGCGAGTATGTCGCCCGAGCACCCGTTCATAATCGGTCCGCAAAACGGTCTGCATGTCACGGTTGCGCCAGTGGATTCGCCGCCGTGGATCGACGCGAAGTCGAGCGATCAAGAATGTCAGGCCGAGGTTGACGCAATAGTCGAGCGGAGCGCCGAGTTGTCCTTCGGCGCCCTGACGGACGAGGACGACTTCGGCGGTGTCATCTGGTATACGTGCACGCTTGCTGATGAAGAACCGAACCTGGCAGAAGCAATGTTCTTCTCCCGAATGCAGCAGATGCTGTACACGCCAGCTCGGGTCGTTGGCTGGCTACGTCTAGGCGCCGGCGTACTGCTCAATTTCCGCGAGGATGACTCAAACCTTCCTGAAGGCGCGCCGGCGGGCGGGACCGTGTTATTCCACCCGAGGGTGTTCATCGATGTCTACATTGCGGTGCCCGGACCAGCTGACGGACCCCTGACCGCGCCTATTGCACGCCAATTCGCCGAGGTGGTCGCCGCGATCTGCACATTTGCACTCGGCCGACCAATTAATCTGCCGCCAATGATAATGCCGCTCCTCGAGATTCACGGTGTGACTGTCGACGAGCTGGACGGACGCCGGAAAGACACCCAGCTCCTGACCTTGGCCCGGCAAGGCATCGCGCTCGACGCGATCTTCGACCTCCCAGTCGCAGACAAGGACAGCTGGCTGCGTATTCGTGGCGCGTTACTTAGCTATGACGCGGCGCTGCGTCAGCAACGCGAGCAAGTCGCCATCATTCTGTTCGTCGCCGCCGCCGAGTGCCTCACGAATCCCTTTCAGCCCTGGAAGAAGGATCGCCTCACGACGAGATTCGTCAAATTCTTCGGTGAGCTGATGCCGGACCATCTCGACCAGATGGTCCAACATGGCAATTTCGAGCAGGCCTTTGGTGTCACTCGCGGGTCGAAGTCGGCGAAGACGTTGCGGCGCATCCTCCTGGAGCGGGTGTACGACTTTCGATCTGAACCCGTCCACGAAGGTCTTGCGATGGCATACGAGGGCTTCGCACACTCGGCCGTGACGGGCCAGCGGCGGATGCTGGCGGCGTGGTTCGCGGAGTATGCGATTCTCTACTACCTCGAGGCGCCTCGGACGAGTCTGATAGGCCACCCTGTCACCGCGCCGAACCCGCCCACCGACTAAAGGGCGGTGTCGGCGCCGGGGGGACCTTCTAGCTGATGGGCTCCAGGGGCGATAACAAACGCGGCAAGAAGCGAAGCACGTAACTCTAGGAGTCGCATCGGCGGCGCACGGCGGACGGTTTACCCCCACGCGCGCTCCCCCGGCCCAGGTTCTCGAGGAATATGCATGAATCGAATATGCAGAGTTACCAGTAAACCACTGCATATTGCACCGCGGCCCAACGGTTCTCGCCTATCGTGCAAGGCCGAGGAATGCCATCATCGCTCGTTCGACCTCGACGACTTGCTCCGCTGTCAGCCGACCGACTCGGGCGTGGACGTTTGACCTTTTGATGGTTGTGAGCTTGTCGATCATCACGTCACTGTCGTGATCAAGTCCGGATAACCGGCCGTGTCCGCCGGCTATCCGGATGCGCATCAACGGCGCATCCAACAGCGTCCTGGACATGGGAGCAACAGTTACGGAACTCGTGGCATCAAAGAGGTCATCCTGAACAATCACCGCGGGACGCGGTTTGGTCGCGTAGACGCCCCCTGCTACGGTCCAGATCTCCCCTCTATTCACTCCTCGTCCCATGGCGTCGAGATGGCCTCAATGAAGTCCTGGTCATCGGTGCTTTCGTCCGCTCGTGCGACCAACGAAGCCTGACGATGTGCCTCGGCGGCAAAACTCTCAGTGCGCACGTCAGGCACCCAGACCTGCAGCGGCCGCAGGCCCCGCTCCCGCATCCGCCGTCGGTACTCGCCGACTCTTTCCCTCACCGCCATGCCGATATGTTACATGTAACGCCGAAGCTAGGCAGCCGGATAGTCAGATGGCGGGGACGGCAAACAAACATCCAAGCCACGGCGTCGCTCGACGGTTCGCCTGAGCTGCCTGCCAGCGCAAAATCATGGAGGCGCAAAGGCCCGGACACCAGCGGTTTTCGGAGGATTTGGTCTGGGCAGGACTCCTTGATAATGTATGACACAGCATATATGCTGTATCATACACATACCAGAAGTGTCCGACCGGCAAGCAAGGAAGCGACTATGACCACCACTGAACCCACCATCGTGACCATCCCGTGCTTCTCGGGAGCGCCGTGGGACGATCGCCAACTCAGCCCGTTCGCCGGCCACGAGGTCCTGACCATGCGGCTGCCCGAAGGGATCAACGATGTTGAGGCCTACGCTGACTTCGTCGCCGCGCAGGTGGGCGACCTCGATTCCTATGTGCTGGTGGGAGATTCCTTCGGCGCGGTGATCGCCCTGACCCTGGCCACCCGCCGGCCTATGGGGCTGGCCGCGTTGGTGTTGTCCGGCGGCTTTGCGGCCAATCCGCTGCCCCGGTGGAAGGGAGTCGCCTCCCGGGCCTCGCGCTTTGCGGGGGGCCCGCTCTACCGGCAGGGCACGCTGCGGTTCCATGCCTTCCAATTGGCCTCGAAGTTCGATGCATCTGCCGAAATCCCCCACACACAGAACGACTATCGGCAGCTGTTCATCGAAAACACCCCGCGACGCAGCTACACCGCGCGCGTCACCTCCGTGATCGACTTCGACGTCCGCGATCGACTGGACCGGGTCAACGTCCCGACGCTGCTCGTGACACCAGAAGACGACAAGCTCGTGGGCGAAGACGCCGCCAAAGACATGCTCGCCGGCATTCCCCGAGCCCGTGAGGTGATACTGCCGAACACGGGTCACATGTTCCGTTTCACCCACCCCGATCTATACGGGCACACCATCGCCGAATTCATCGATGACGCGATCGCGGCCCACGGCCACGCCGCCGAGCCGTCACTGTGACGGCGGTCGATAAGCTGCGCGGGTGAGACCTGGCGAGCACCTGCGGTATCTAGTCCTCGCCGCCCAGCGGGAGGGCAATCGAATGTTCGCTGCGGCGCTCAAGCCGCTCGGGCTCACCCCGGCGTGGGCCGAAACGATCAGCGTGCTCGACGAACGCGAACCGTTGACCATCCGGGAGCTGGGACTGCTATTGGTGTGCGAAGGTGAGCATCCCAGCCGCCTGGTGAACCGGATGGTGTCGGCCGCTCTGCTCACCACAGAGCCGTCACCCGATGATGATCGGGCCCGCTGGATAAAACTCACCCCCGCCGCTCGAGCCCTGCTTCCCAGGGTCCGCGAGATCGAAGACCAACTGCACACCGCAATCGAGACGACGGTCAACTCGACTGACCTTGAGGCGTGCCGAGCTGTCCTGGGGAACTTCGTCGACGGGCTGCCCGCCGGAGAGGCACTCCAGCGACGCGTCTCTCGCTAGCTCAGCCTCGGCCAAACAATCGATTCCCGCGCCTCGAAGTCGGGTAGTGCCGCCCCAGCGGGCTGTCCATGTGTACCCCAACGAAGAAAACCCCACGATTGTGGCGTCCGGGCCGAATTGGCCACGTTGATCGCAGCCGGGAAGCCATCCGTCGTAGTGAACACAATCTGCCCGTTCGGCGAGACAAGCGCACCGCCCGCCCGGGCGGTCGCGGCAGCCGGGAGCCACTATGTGGATCTGACCAACGAGCTGCCGCCCGTTCGGGCGGTGCTGAACCTGGATGCCGAGGCGCCACGCGCGCACGTCACGCTGGACACCGGACGGCCCGCGAGGCACTAGCAAACAATCAAGCGACGTACGCGGCCCGCGCATTCCCAACCGAACCGGCCGTAACCATGCCGGAAAACCGATATCTGACCCCTGCACCGCCCACGGTTCCACGGCGATCACATGAGCAGGAATACGGCGGAATCGAATACGGCGGGTTACCAGTAAAGTACGCCGTATTACACTGCAGCCCAACGGTTATCGCTGTCTATTCTAGGTTTAGTTGTCGGGTTTCAGATAATGATGACAACCTGTCCGGGCAGTGAACTTGCTCTATTTTGTTTCGTTCGGGTGACTGGTATGTACCTGCTCCAGGTACACCGTGCGGTCCTCGACGAAGAACCAGATGCGGGCGGTGCCCTTGAGCGTTGGCTTGTGCTGCCAGCGCTCGTGGATCTTGTCCCCGCGGGCGATCGTGCCGAGTTCGCCGCGCAGCGGGTAGTTGGTTGGTGTCTTGGCCAGAGGGGTTCGCGTCAGAAAGTCCCAGGCCTCCGCGAGGGGATTGCGGATAGTTGCGGCGAGGTCCTGCCAGCCCTTGGCTGCGTCGGCGGTAGCGTAGCGAATCTCGAACTCGAGCTTCTTCGGAGGACGAGGGACCAGTTCGCCGCGCTTGGCGGCCACGGCTACGGCCGCTCTACGACGGCGTCGTCATCGTCCAACCACTCCGGCTCGCCCCGGTTGAGTCCGGCGGCGACGGCGGTCGCGGTCTCTTTCCACGAGGTCAGTTCCGTGAGCACCAGATGAGGCTGGTCAGTGGAGAACGACGCCCGTGCGGCGTCGACGAGGTCCTGGGCGCAGGTGGCCCGGTCGTCGGGTGACAGTGCAAGCATCCACGGAAAGGCCCTGGACATCCGCTCGGCGAGCGGACCGTTGTCGTCCACCGCCACGCCGATGAGCTGCGCGGCGAATTGGAGCATGCGGTTGCGGCTTTCCGCCTCGCGCTGCGACATGAGCACGAGCGCCTCGCCGTCGCGCCGAGTCACCGTGACCGGGTGGTCCTCAGCCTCGGCGAACACCTCTGCGGAGTGCTTGCTCAGGTCCGAGGAGCGGCGCGTGGTGGCGCGGAGGGCTGTCGTGGCCATATCGATATGATATTCGGAACGTGTTCGGAAGTCCACTGTGCGGCGGACCACATCAACTCCCCGTTGATCGAGATGCAAGGCCGTCGCTCCGCTAGCAAACAAGCAACTCCCCTGGACCTCAACCTCGCCGGGGCCTATGCGTGCCGCCGTACTGGCGGTCAACTATGTGGTCGCGAACCGTTCCCACATGGCCCCCGACCCACACCGCAACGCAGGAATACGGCGGAATCGAATATGACGGGTTACCAGTAACCACTGCATATTGCATTGCGCTCCAATTATTTTCATCCGATGCGGCGACGGTAGAGCGCTCAGCGATCGAGGACGATACGCAGTGCCGCATCTACGCGGCGCATCTCGTCGAAGCTGAGGAACCCGACGCTCTTACCGAGCCGGCCCGGGTCGACCGCCGCAGCCTGCTCGGCAAGCACCCGGGTGTTCACGCCGCCGATTTCAACCTCGGGACGAAAGCTGGCGGCACGAGCCGACGTTGACGTTGGCGCAACCAGCCAGGTCGACAGCGGCAGTTGGTCTGACTGGACGACGACGGCGTAGCGGGAACCCGATTGCTCGTGACCGCGGCTCCCCCGCGGGGCATGCAACTGAAAGACCTCACCACGCACGCAGCGTCTCCATATCGCGCAGCACCTGCATGGCCTCAGCGCGATCGGACTCGTCTTCAGCAAGCCTTTCCGCCTCGGCGCGAATCGCCGCACTGGCTTTCCGTCGTGCTGCATCGATGAGAGCAGATCGAACGGCTGCGGACACAGCCGTGCCATCTTTGGTCAAGACCTCCAGCGCCTTCGATGTGTCTTCGTCCGGCCGGAAGGTAATCGTGTCAGCCATAGCAATAGTGTACGACGTTTTGTAAGACAGTCGCTGGATGGGCAAAAGTGACGTTTCGTAGAGCAGCTGCAACTCTCCAGGCGCAGGATGAGCAAGCCGGATCCGTCGCGACGCGACGCCTGCTGCGCCGATTAGGCCAAGTACCCCCGCCGAACTGACCAATCTCAATGATGCGCTCAGGCTCTATTTGGCGCTGTAACGGCGGGAATATACAGCAATCGAATACGCAGAGTTACCAGTAACCTACTGCATATCATGTTGTTGCCCAACGCTTTTCATCGCTAGTTGTCAGTTCCCTGCTGGTGGTACGGGTGGGTGACCGATCGGAGTTCCAGTCGCGGGATTCCTGCGAAGTCGGCGGGATTGCATGTGTATAGCGGCACCGCATGTGCGATTGCGCTGGCTGCGATGAGTGCGTCGTATGCTCGCGCAGCCGGCTTGCGCCCCGACGCGCGCAGTGCCGCCGCTACGCTGCCAAATGCTCGGGCGCAGTCTCCATCGAACGGAAGTACGTCAAAGTCCGCCTCGGCCTGCTGGAGGTGTTGTTGGCGGGCACTGCGCTCGGCATCGTCGCGCGTGACGTGCGGACCTACGGAAAGCTCGGCCAGCGTTATCGCGCTAATCACCGATTCGTCGGGAAGCTCGGTCGGGTCGGATATCTGGCCTAGCAGGATCACAGTGGAGGTATCCAGCATCCCCCGGTCCTGGGCTTCCGTCACAGCGACGGGTCGATCAGGTTGTCGATGTCGCGCCGGAGGGCGTCCGGGTTTACCTGTGGAAGATTCTTACGGCGACGAATCAGTTCCGCTGGGCGGGCGCTGGAACGAGGCAGAGGGCGAAGCTCTGCTACCGGCGTGCCGTCCCGGGTAATGACGATGCGCTCACCGCGCTCCACACGGCGCAGAACTTCTCCTCCGCTGTTCCGGAGTTCGCGCACCGTCACTGTATCCATACCCGCCAGTGTATCACCGGTGAGACGGTGGTGCGGAAGGCGCAACCTGCGCTTCCTCGTGCGGGCGAATATGCAGCAATCGAATAGGCAGGGTTACCAGTAACTCCGCCATGTTCATCCAATGAATCACCCCCGGGTAAAATCCCTGCTGAGCATCAATCGCCGTCCTAATTGCCGAACCGGAATCGGTGATCTAGTCGGTTCGCGGGCGGCTTTCGAGGCCCTAAACGGTCGAAACGGTCACCGCTCGATATCCATTTGGAAACGCACCCGCGTTTCGGCTGGCGCAGGTCTATCGGCAACCGCAGTCACCTCGTTAACATCGCGCGATGCACGATATGCCCCCAACGGCAAGCGATGTGCGATTGCGCACGGTTTCCCGGCGCGACGCGCTGCGTTACGCCACTGCGTTGGCCGGTCTGGGTGCCGTATCAGTAGCCTGCGGCACGCATACGGCGGCCGCCGCTTCTCCACCTCAACTGATCGACTTTGCCGCGCATCAGATTCCGGCGCAGCAGATCCGCGCTGCCGGCTATAGCGGGGTGGTCAATTACGTCTCGCTGTCACGCCCTGGCTCGTCTTTTGGCGCCAAGCCGATCACTCGGTCCTACGCCGACTCATTGAAAGCCGCGGGCTTGGTGATCGTCAGTAACTACCAATACGGCAAGCCAGGTGGGTCGGCACCGTCCGACTTCACGCGGGGCTACGCCGGCGGCATCGCGGACGCGCGCACCGCTTGGCAGCTGCACACCGCGGCGGGCGGCGGCGAGGATGCGCCGATTTTCTTCACGATCGACGAAGGCATCAACCGCGACACCTGGAATCGCGTTGCGCTGCAGTGGTTTCGGGGAATCAACTCGGTTCTCGGCGTTCAACGCACCGGAGTCTACGGGGGCATCGATGT
Source organism: Mycobacterium heidelbergense (assembly GCF_010730745.1). Lineage (NCBI taxonomy): Bacteria > Bacillati > Actinomycetota > Actinomycetes > Mycobacteriales > Mycobacteriaceae > Mycobacterium > Mycobacterium heidelbergense. The sequence goes on from NZ_AP022615.1 coordinate 4,358,358, forward strand.
GTGCCAGTGGGCCGCGACCGATGGCGTTATCGGGTCTTCGAGCACAGCTGGCCGCCGGTGGGCCTGGCAAACTCGCGCGTGGTCCGGCAATCGGGTCCACCCCGCCGCTGTTCTCTACCAGCGCGTCGTGAGCACCGCGTCCAATCCCGGCCCACGGGTCGGCGGACTCGAAGTCGACGTCAACGATGTCCTGGCCCCCGATTGCGGCCAGTGGAACCTCCATCGGTCGAGTTATCCGAATGGCGATGTGCGATAGGTCCGATCTCGCCATGAGATCCCGTCGAGCCTGGCACAGCGCAATATGCAGGACTTGAATATGCAGAGTTACCAGTACGCTGTATTACACTGCAACCCAACGGTTCTCGTCTATCGTGCAAGGCCGAGGAATGCCATCATCGCTCGTTCGACCTCGACGACTTGCTCCGCTGTCAGCCGACCGACTCGGGCGTGGACGTTTGACCTTTTGATGGTTGTGAGCTTGTCGATCATCACGTCACTGTCGTGATCAAGTCCGGATAACCGGCCGTGTCCGCCGGCTATCCGGATGCGCATCAACGGCGCATCCAACAGCGTGCTGGACATGGGAGCAACAGTTACGGAACTCGTGGCATCAAAGAGGTCATCCTGCAGGAAACATGGCGGACACCAGAGAGTCACCGCCAACAACGATGAGATCGGCCAGACCCGACGTAACTTCGGGCTAGTTACTCCTCGGTCTACCAGGGAATTCCCAAGCCCTCGACCACCGCCCGGAGTATCACGCCGTATTTAAAGCCGTCGTCCGTGTAGTTGGCCTCCTGCGCTTTAACATCCGCGTCAAACACGTCCCAACTGACTTTCTTGACTTTCAGAGTGGTGAGGACGACGACTACGAAGTCGCACAGCACCTTTCGTGCTTTGGCCAGTGAAGGGTCAGCGGGCACAGGCGCTCTCGGCGCGAACAGCGCGAGAAACGCCTCGTTCGCCTCGTACCACTCTTCGAAATTTGTTGGAACGTTGGGATGAACGCGATCGAACTCCTTCCGTACGTCCCTGGCGAGCTTTATGAAATGCGCGCCAGGAGTCGGTGGGTTCGACAGGTTTGACTGCTGAACGGGCTGGGCGACGGGTGTGATATCCACGTATGCGATAGCTGCAACGTGCTTCTCGATCGCCGGGATGATCCGGAATTGTCCGGAACGGAGTTCGCTGAAGCGATCTCGTGCTTGCTCCTCCGACATGCCTTTGCTTTTCGCGTAGGCCTCGACATACCCATCGTTGGATTTCGCGTTAATCAGCAGATAGGAGCTGATTGCTACGACGTGCTCGTGCTTGGAAGACTGCCGTTTGTCAACGACCTGGGGAAAGGCACCAGTGGTTGCGAGGCTACGCCCGTGCGCGAGCAGGGTGTCAATCTCCTGGTTGCTGAGTGTCAGGATCATGATTGGCTCGTCCTGGCCGGGCTTGGGTTTATCGAAAATGAAGGTGTCCAGGAGCCTTTTGCGGGTCACCTTCGCGTCAATCAGCGCGTCGATGCGGAAAGAACCCGAGTGGACGATCGCGATGTCCGCGTTGGCCTCCCGACGCACAGACTCGGCAGCCAACAGTCCGAAGTCGGTTGGGCGTTCCCGCAATTGCGTGTCGCGAGCATCCAACTGGTCGACATCGTCAGAGAAGTCACAAACGACACGATCCTCGTTCGGCTCGGTGATTTGTTTGAGCGCTCTGCGCACCGCCTTTTCGTCCCGGCGGTCGGCCGAGAGGAAGTCGTCGAATCTCAGAACATGAGATCCCACGTCATAAACGCTGGGTAGGCCTTCGAGGCGATTCACGAGTGCATCATCCGGAATATCGTCATCTCGATCGAAAGTCGATGCCGAGAAGTTGGGAAAGCCCTGGTGCCCACAGGGATCTTTTGCTTCGATCCATTTGCGGAAGACCTGCGCGTCGCAGGGGTGAAGCGGCTCGAGCAGCGCGTCGACGAAGCCCTGTTCATAAGGCGGCGGGACACCACCGTTTCTTTTCTTTAATTCCTGGTAGCTGCACCAGAGCTGATTGAACGCTGCGCCGCTGTCACCCGCCAAGAGCAGCAGGACGCGCACGGATTGAAGGTTAGAACGGTTCTTGTAGAGGATCGGCGGGAAGTCGTCCTCCTGCCAATCGATGTGGTGATCGTGACCACCCAGGAGAACTGTGCGCGGGCACTCTTCGAGCGATGGGCGCATCGCACGATCCTCCTCACGGGTTGCGTGGCTGAGCACCACGTGAAAGGGAACCTTGCTCGCTGTTTGGGCGGAGAACGCTTTAAGTGCAGCGTCTGCGTCAGTGAACGGCCAGTGTTCACCAAAGCTGCTGTGCACACTTTTTGAGACGACGCCGGTGAATGCGACGCTGGGCGACTCCGTGGTTGGCCACAGTGCAAATTCGCTCGCGTTGACCGCCGCCGGGGCGCCGACGTTACAGCAGACGAGCTCGAATTTTGCGCCGGCCACCAGTAACTGGTCTTCAAGCTTTGTTTTCGGGTCGTAGTCAAACTCGTGGTTTCCCGGCACGAAGTATCTCAGCGTGCTGCGATTGAGCATGTCGATCATCGCCGTGCCGTGATCCGCGTTACCCAGCCGGGAGGGCCCAGAAAGTCGCCGCTGTGCACGACGACGACCTTGTCCTGGCCGGTGACCGACCGAACATGCTCGCGGAGTGCTTTAACGGTGGCGATGAGCCGCGGAAACCCCGGTAAGGTCGGCGGCTGCTCATCGATTAGATACGTGTCATTGAGGTGCACAACTGCACATACGAGTCGCCCACCGTACGTCTCGATTACGTCGAAAAGAGTCTGCAATCGCTTACTGAACGACGTGCGCCGATCGCGTGACCTAGGTATACAAAACCTCATGGGGGCTGATGTTACATCCGGCTCTACACATCGCAGATAGCGAAATTCGATTCAAAACATCTAGCCTTAATGGCATTTTTCCAGATGATCTTGACAGCCCACGGCGTGTCGCCCAGTGTCCGGGAGCGTCGCAACCTCAGTAGTGATGCCGGCGGCGCTCTCTCGGCAATGGCCGAGTCTGCCTCGTCGTCCTGGTGTTCAACGTGGTATGCGACCGTTACCGATGCGCTCGGTCCCAGTGACGGCGGCCAATCTTTGGCTGCCATGTGCAGCCCCAGCAGGTCGATGCTCGTCGCCTTGGCGGCACCAGGTTTGAAATTCCGAGCTTTGGATAGACCTCAATCCAGCTGCCGCTCCTGGGCGGCCGGCACATCACGAAGGGAGCCCGACGTGGCGTTCTCACATATTGCATCGAAAACAACGGCAACAACAGCTGTGTTGGCGGCGGTCGGACTCTTCGCGGCGACACCGGCATTCGCCGATCCGCAAGTGCTGCAATTCGGCCAGATGGCAGAGATTTCCAGTATGGGCGGCACCATCGACTACACCGTGAACAATCTGCAGCCCAGCGGCCACAACGACGGCGTGTGGTACTCCGACGTCATGGCTAAAGGTGTAAGCGGTAACGCAACTCCGAACATTGCCGATTTCAACGCTCGGGCCGTCAATAGCTCCACGTTCGCGGTGATGAAGGGCAACCAGACCGACGGTCTTCCTGAGGGACCGCTCCCCCTAGGCAACGCTGTTACGGGGCGCATTTACTTCGACGTTCGCAACGGTACGAACCCCGACAGCGTCGTGTACCGAGACGCCGGAGGCACGGACAAGGTCGTCTGGAAAGGCTAGCAACTCACCTTCCCCGTCGCCGACGCGCTACTCGCCCAATATGCCACTTGATCTCGGCGCGCGGCCCCGGCGAGGTCGAACGCGACCGTCGCGAGCACCTCGTCATCGGAACCTTGCTCTAAGAGCCATTTTTGACGACCATGCCGCCTCATCGGCGAATACGGTTTCTGATCGCATGACGGGGAGGAATACGGCGGGTTACCGGTATAGTACGCCCTATTTCGTTGCACACCAATTGCTTTCATCCGATATGGCGGGTGCAGCGCTCAGAGGCTTTGGCGTCGCCGATTTCGATCGCGGGACGAAAGCTGGCGGCACGAGCCGACGTTGACGTTGGCGCAACCAGCTGGGTCGACGGAGGCAGTTGGTCTGACTGGACGACGACGTAGCGGGAACCGGACTGTTCGTGACCGCGGCTCCCCCGCGGGCCATGCAACTGAAAGACCTCACCACGCACGCAGCGTCTCCATATCGCGCAGCACCTGCATGGCCTCAGCGCGAATGGCCGCGCTGGCCTTCCGTCATGCGGCATCGATGAGAGCAGAGCGAACGGCTGCGGACACAGCCGTGCCATCTTTGGTCAAGACCTCCAGCGCCTTCGCCGTGTCTTTATCAGGTCGGAAGGTAATCGCGTCAGCCATAGCAACAGTGTGTGGCGATTTGTAAGACAGTTCTTCTTCCCGGCCAGCCAGATACACGCCCGCTTCGCGCGCCAAAACCGTCTATAGAGGGCGGTTGAGGCTTTTAGCGGACGCGACCACGGCTGGGTGGTTGAGGTTCAGATGCTCGAGTTCGACGAGCTTGGGCCGTTCCCAACTGGCAATGACTGTCCAGTTCGGCCGATGGAAAGACCACCACTGAATCGCCTGCCATTTTCGGTCGCCGATGGCAGGAGAACGCTGTGACCAGATGCGGTGCGCCCATTCCGAAGTGACGGCAAGGTTGCGGGCCACGATCTGCGTCGGCCTTAGTCCTAGCTCTACCAGGCGGCGCGGGTCATCAAGGTCACAAATGCGCAAGTCGTCGGGCAGCTCATACACCCCGAGCGTCTTGCGTGCGCCAGGTACTGCCGGAAATTCAAACATCGAGTCGGTCCAGCGCGAAAGGTTGCCGAACGCCTCGCCGCACGCGGCTTCGATTTGGCGGCCCACGTACCACACGTAGTAGTCGGGGTGATCAGCGCGGCCACCGCGTTGCGGGCGATGTTCATACAGCGGATGCCCTGGTTCGCCGCGCGAAGCGGTGTCAAGGTAAGGAAAGACGCGATATACCAGCACTCACGCCGCCCCGCCCCACATCTCCGCGTCGAGCGCTTGAAGAACTCGAGCGGGTCCGTCGGTGAGTAGGACATCAAGAGGTCGAGCTCCCCCGAGGAACGCGTTAGCGCTCTCCATCCAGATGCGTGCCGAGTCGCCTCCCCATACCAGGCGCGCGCGCGAATACACGTGTTCGAGATCGATTAGGGCTGGAGCGGCGGCTGGGCCGGGCCGCTCTTCACCTGATGCCCAACGCGACGTCTGTGATGGGCTAACGCCAATCCACTTAGCCAGCTGGGCACGTGAGAACACATCTGCCAGGAACAGAACCCGCTGTTGAGACAGGGGATCGTCCGCGGCGATACGGGCCGCAGCCCCAACTGCGGTCACCTTCCTGGCAGACGCCCTCTTCACCGGAGTTCTGACGACCGCCTTCTTCGATGCACTCTTGGTGACAGCGGTCTTCTTTGGAGTCATATCAAACACTCTACCCAATTTTTTTCGTGGGCAGTCAACGAGTTTGCGATTGGGCGGAAGGTTCCGCCCAATCAGACATCGGCGCTGGCGCTTGGGCTGCGTGCTCGTGTTGCCAGTCCCTCAGATGCTGCCTCGTTCCAACACCCATTGATGCCGGAACGACAGTACTTCGGCAGCGATCTCGAAGTCGGCGTCATAGTGGAGCAGCGTCACGTCATGGGCGTCGGCAAGGGTGGCGATCAGAAGGTCGGCCATGCCGACGGCACGGTGTCGGCCGGTGCTGGCCAACCGCCGTTGCGCGTCCAATGCGGTCTGCCAGTGTTCGTCGTTGGTTGGCAGATACTCGTACGCTAAGCGGCGATCTGACCAAAGCTGCTCGTAGTCCGCAGCGTTTCGGGCGCTGTAGAGCGCCTCGGCGTCAAGCTGAGCCGTGGTCGCGACGAATCCGGCCTCGATGAGCGGGGCAAGCCGGGCGGCGACCTCGGGGTGTGTCATGCGCGCGGCGGCACTCGTGTCGATGAGGTGCCGAGCGATTATCGCCACACTTCACCGCGTTGATCGGGATCAGCCATCTCCCCTAGGCCGCCGGCCTGCAACCATGCGACCTGGCGCACGCGAGCAGACGACGCTGCGGCCTGCTGCAATGCGATGCGGACGGTGTCCGATACCCCGGATGTCTTTAGTTCCCTCTGCGCGGCGGCCAGCAGGTCGTCATCCAGGTCAATCAAGCGCTTTGTCATGCGGCACAACCTTCATCTGTATATATATACTAAACATCGATCGAGTATATACTCACGACCGGCTATCGGCGCATTGACCCTGACGAGATCAAAGACATTCTCCTGGCCCGGCTCGACGTCGCGGGATTGCTCGACGCCCGCCTCGATCACGTTCTCTCCGACGGCAATTCGATTAGCCTCGGCGAACTGGCCGGGTGGGTGCATAGAGCATCTACCGACGCGGCCGACCGTGTCCGCACGGCATCGCTGCAGATCGGGGAGAACTTCGTCATGGAAGGAACACTTTCCTGGCACAAGTTGCCCGTCAGCTACGTCGACGAGCTCGCCCTGGGTGGCTACGAGCGACTCACAGTCCTCGATATCGAGGTTCCGCTCGCGGTGGCGATCGAACAGTCGAAGTGCCGGTGGTGGGAAGGACGACATTCTGGACTTCTGACCCACGGCATGCAGATCGGGGGCCGCTTTATCTCGGAATCGGCGCTCGCCCAGCTGTACTCGGGATCGTGCACAGCTTCAGCATGCGCCACTAACGCGCGAAACCTCTACATTGGCGCCAACGATGCCGGTATCGAATCGGAGATTTTCATCGTCAGCCGGACTGCCACCGGCGCAGAATACAAAGCTCGACTCACACCTGATGGCGACGTCCAGTCCTGGCAGGGTGCTCCACTCGGCGCCGTGTGCATCAACTGCGGAGCAGTGCTCAAGGACCCGCCCGCGCCCACAGGCCGTCGCGCCGCTGACGCTAAGCAGTTTCCTCGCGCTTCTCCCCCGGCGGGGACACGGCGCTTGCGCCCCTGATCGCAGACCGGGGCCAAGGGGTCAGGCGCGCCCGAAGAGGTGCGGTGTGACGTGGATATGACGGTTTGCGTGGCTCAATGCCGTGGCCGTCCTGCAGTTGCGGTAGGTGTGCCTGGTCAAATTCGACTGGTGCTGAGGCGATTACGATACCCAGGTCAAAGCCAACCGGTTATAGCGTTTGTCGATGACGCTGCCCGGTTCGGCGATCGGGCCGGGGTCGGTGCCGTGTGGGTAGGCAGTCACGTGCAGCCCGGCGGTGCCGGGTCGCCCCTGGGCGTTCCAATCGTGAATGTGTCCAACAAGGCGCTGCGCGAGGCGATGGCCTTCTTGGCCGAGAGGGCGGGCACCGAGTTCGAACGGTTGTCCCTCGCCGAGGCGGACCAGTGCGGCAAGCGCGCCGTTTCCGACCAGCACGGTTGTAGCGGTGCCCCGGCCGGGGTATTCGATCAGTGCGGGCACCAGTCCATGGTTTGCTGCCGCGCCGATCGCCGAGAGCCCGGCTATGGCGGGTTCGTGCAGAGCCAGCCAGAGGCCCAGGCCGCGCCGTGCGTCGTCGAGCGTGACATGCACCCCGCTGGGCACGTCCACACCTGGCTGGGCCAGCGCCGCATAAAGAGCGTCGGCGTCGACGGGACGTTGCTCGGCCAGCCCCAGTAACACCCCTTGTTCGGGGCCGAGCTGGTGGATCGATTCGGGACCGGCGAACGCGCCGCGCATACGCATGAACCCACAGAAGACCACCGAGACGCTTTCCAGATGGTTATCGATCGGTTGGAAGGCGATCGAGCGCTGCGGGCCTCGCAGGTCGAGTGGAACGACCAACCGACCCCGTGGGGCGAGCTGAGCCACCCACGCTGGTGAAATGTCCCACGCTCCAACAGTGGCAATAATGCGGTCGTAGGGGGCGTGCTCGGACCAACCCAGACCGCCGTCCCCGCAGACGACGGTGACCTGAGAAACGCCGCACGCGGCCAGGCGCTTACGGGCGTCTGTGACGAGGTCGGCGTCGATGTCCACCGATATCACCGTGCCGGTCTCGCCGACCAGATGGCCCAGCAGCGCCGCGTTGTAGCCAGTGCCCGTTCCGATCTCCAGCACACGTTGTCCGGGCTGCACGTCGAGCTGGTCCAGCATTCTGGCTATGATCGCGGGCTGTGATGAGGAGCTGATTGGAAACCCGCCGTCGTCGTATTTGATCGGAAATGCCTCATCCCGATAGACCCGCTCCGGCTCGATCCCGGGCAGGAAGACATGCCGCGGGACCGTGCGCAACGCCGCGGCCACCCGCTCGCTGGACACATGCCCCGCTAGCTCGAGCCCATCAACCAACCGATCCCGCAAGTCCTGCCAACCCGCGCGCACGCCGTCCACAGCCGCCAGTATCCCCGACCCACCTGTCCGCAGCGCAGCGTCGAACAGCGTGGCGACCGCACTGCCTGGGCATTCCCTTGCACGGGCGATCAGTGGAATACGGCGAGATCAAATATGGAGCGTTGCCGCGTTCCCTGGCTGACTGTGCGACAACAGCTTTCGAGATGCCACGCACGACGAAGTGTGCGGTGTGATTTCTAATGCGTTTCACATCAACGGATTTTGATGGTCCATCATGTGTTAATCGAACTAGTCGGTCTGGCCCGTGCGTTCGTCGGGGGTTGTGATCGGACGCCGCTGGGGCGCCGAGTCTGCGCTGGTGGCATCGAGCCTGCGTTCACGGCTGGCTTTTCCCCTCGGGCGCCGCCACCACCGCAGTCTCGACGCCCCAACGAACAGCGCCCCAGCCGGCGGGATTCGTGAGGGGAACTAGGTGCAAGGGTATTGCCCGTTGAGCACACAATTCGACGGTGGCGAGTAGGAACCGGTCAGCACGCCTCTGAAACCACCCGTGGCTGAACCACCGGGCGCGATGACGCGGTTCCAATTGGCGGGGGTGAGGACATAGTGCGTGCCAGATTGGGTAACGGTGCTATTCCACGCGTGCGAGACGGATTGTCCCATCGGCATGTTGAATTCAAGTTTCCAATCGCTTAGCGGCGCCATGCTCGCGTTGGTGATGGCGAAGTGGGCGATGAAACCGGTCTGCCACGTATGTTCCACCGACAACGTCGCCGTGGCCGCAGCCGCGTGAGCTGTGGGGGTGGTGGCGAGTCCGAGGATGGCAAGCATCAATGCCGACACCGCTACGTGAAGCGCTGTGCGCCAGCGCTTCACGTGATTGTCCAGTCCGGCCATAGCAGCCAACACTAAAGCCAAACAGGCGATATCGGCCCGCGCATCGCGGGTAAGCTGCAGTACCTTTGCTCAACTGAAACCGTCACGAAATTTTTAGCCTCCGATTTAGCCTAACCACGTATCGGCCCGGCCGAACGCGCGAACGCCAGCCGCCGCCCGTTGAGGATGTACGAATGGGCAGCTGAGCATCACAGATCGAGGACAAAGCGAAGCGCTTGGTCAATGGCCCGCATCTGGTCCGGGCCGATCGTTCCCTGGCGAGATGACAGTCGTTCGACAGAGACCACTCGCAGTTGATCGCAGCGAGCGTAGGAGATGTGCTCTAGCCCGCTGCCCTCTGGCTCCAGCTCGACATGGCTTCGCAGCCCATAACTGGCTGTCGTGATGGGGACGACGACCACCAGCCCGCCCGGTCCGTTGTTGAGAATGTCGACCGACACCACGACCGCGGGGCGTCGAAAGGCCGGCTCGTGGCCGACCGGCTGGCCGAGATCGACGTAATAGACCTCCCCGCGCCAGATCAAGCCAGGGCGTCCCACTCGTTACGCTCGGCTAGATACTGCTCCCACAGCTCCGGGTCACTGCGCAGGCGCTGGTAATCCCCGTTGAGTCCGCGGAGGAACTCCTGCCGTTCCAAGGCGTCGATGGCTGCATGAACGACGTCTATGACGGCGGTTTGGCGAGCCTTGGCCAGAGAATGGAGCCGCTCAGAATCTGGCCGGCGGACTCGGACCGTTGTGGTTTCTGCTGCCATGTACCCAGTGTAGACGAAATGTAGACACCAGGCCCATTGCGGATCGGCTCTTGTGTCCAGCAAATGAACGCCCGCCCGCAGGTTTCGGGTACGGCCACTTGCTCGACCGCGTTGGACTGGATGGCGTCCAGCTTTGTATTTGGGTGGCTCCGCCCCGCAGCCATCTCGAGTACCTCGTAGACACAACTAATGTCGTGAAGGAACTGCTCGAGCGGCTTGAGCCAGACGCCCCCGACGTTCCGGAACCTGAGTGACCAACTCTCAAGCCCGCGGGGGCAGCCGGTTTTCAACTACATTGCGATACAACAGCATCCGGCCCTTCGTACTAGCCGGCCGGCGGTAGCGCTGGCGGACGGCATACGTTGGCGCCTGGATCCCACCACCAGCCGTTGTCGCATGCCAGCGGTTGCGGCCCGACGCCGAACGGCCGGCAGACATTAGCCGTCGGGTCCCACCACTGGCCCGGGTCGCATGCCAAGGGTTGCGGCCCGACGCCGAGCGGCCGACAGACCTTGCCCGTCGGGTCCCACCACTCGCCGTCCGCGCAGTCGGCCTTGCTCACCGCCGGCGTCGCGATCGTCACCGCCGCCATCGACGCCAACGCCACCATGACGGCGGAAACAAGGCGGCAAACGAACGTCCTCATTGCGGGTCTCCCCTCGTGGATATTCGTTATCGAACCGAGCCCGGGCATGCGGGTCAAGACCCGGCCGGCGCTCTGGTGCTCCACACTTCGACACGGGCATGGGCAGGACGCACACTTATGGAATGGAGGTATGTCATTTCACCGCCCTCGCGCTGATCGCAGCGCCCCCGCGTCGGGTTCAGGCGTCGACGTCACCACGGCTGGCGTGATCGTGCACGCCGGCGGACCGGAGCCCGGGCCACGCCGCATGCTGAACGGCATCTCGGACGTGCGCGCGTTCTTTCACACCAATACCGTGCCGCTGTACTTCATCTCGCCGACCCCGTTCAACCTGCTAGGCATCGACCGCTGGATACGAAACTTCTTCTACCTCACGTACTTTGACTCTTTCGAGGGCGTACATTCGCGCGTGTTCGTGCCCCGGCGGCGCGACCGCATTGATTTCGGGTGCATGGGGGATGTATGTAACCACCTCCTGCGTGATCCCGAGACACTCGAGTTCATCGCCCAACGAGGGCCCGGCGGCAAGGCCTGCTTTGTGATGCTCGACGAGGAGACCCAGGCCCTCGCGCGCCAGGCGGGTCTTGAGGTCATGCACCCGCCGGCGGAGCTGCGCCACCGCCTGGGCTCCAAGATCGTCATGACGCGCCTTGCCGACGAGGCGGGCGTGCCGAGCGTGCCTCACGTGATCGGACGGGCCGGCTCCTACGACGAGCTGCTGGCGCTCGCGCAAGGCGCCGGGTTGGGAGATGACCTGGTCGTCGAGGCCGCGTACGGCGACGCTGGCAGCGCGACGTTCTTTGTGCGCGGTCAGGGCGACTGGGACCGGCACGCCGGTGATCTGGCCGGGCAACAGGAAGTCAAAGTCATGAAGCGCATCCGCAATGTCGAGGTGTGCCTCGAGGGCGCCGTGACCCGCCACGGCACCGTGATCGGCCCCGCGATGACGAGTCTCGTCGGTTACCCGGAGCTGACTCCCGGCAAGGGCAGCTGGTGCGGCAACGACATCTGGCGCGAGGTGCTGCCGCCGGACCAGACGCACGCCGCGCGAGAGATGGTGCGAAAGCTGGGCGACATCCTGAGCCGCGAGGGGTACCGAGGTTACTTCGAGGTGGACCTTTTGCATGACCTGGACTCCGACGAGCTCTACCTCGGCGAGGTGAACCCGCGCCTGAGCGGGGCCAGCCCGATGACGAACCTGACCACCGAGGCCTACGCCGACATGCCGCTGTTCCTCTTCCACCTGCTCGAGTACATGGACGTGGACTACGAACTCGACATCGACGAGATCAACTCGCGCTGGGAGCGCGGCTATGGCGAGGACGAGGTCTGGGGTCAGGTGATCATCACGGAGACCTCACCGGACGTCGAGCTCTTCACCGCGACGCCACGCACCGGTGTGTGGCGCATCGACGACGACGGGCGCGTAGCCTTTGCGCGCCCGGCCAACGACTGGGCCACGCTGCTCGACGGGTCCGAGGCCTTCTACATGCGTATCGCCGCGCCTGGCGACTTACGCGCCGAGGGCGCCCAACTCGGCGTGCTCGTCACCCGCGGACACCTGCAGACCGACGACTACCAGCTCACCGAGCGCTGCCGGCGCTGGGTCAAGGGCATCAAGGCGAAGTTCGCCTCAACTCCCCTGGCGCCGGCCACACCGATCGTCTCGCGGCTCGTCGCACGAGCGTGAGCGGCCCGGCCGGCATCACGCTGGACAACTGGCTGTCAGCGCCATATGCACAGTGGTCGTTCCAGCACGTCGAAGACTTCGTGCCGACCGCCGTAATCTCGCGCGGGACCGGGCCGGTCGCGGCGCTGCCCACAGCCACTTCTCCCCTGGCCGCGATCCCGGTGACCAGCACTGGCGGGGTGGCCACCACAGTGGGCGCGGTGATGGCCTCCACCGCCACCGACGGGTGGGCCGTCTGTTACCGCGGGTCGATGGTGGCCGAGGAGTACCTCGATGGCCTGGGGGCCCAGACCCGGCACCTGCTGTTCTCGGTGAGCAAGTCGCTGGTGGCAGCCGTCGTCGGCGCCCTGCACGGGGCCGGCGCGATCGAGCTTGACGCACCCGTCACGAAATACGTTGCTGCATTGGCGAATTGCGGCTACGCGGGTGCGACGGTGCGCCACCTGCTGGACATGAGGTCGGGCATCTCGTTTTCGGAAAATTACCTCGACCCCGCCGCGGAGATCCACGCCCTCGACCAGGCGATCGGGTGGGCACCCAAGCGCGGTCCGGGCGACCCCGCCACGCTGTACGACTTCCTGCTGACCCTGCGGCAGAAGTCGGCGCACGGCGGCCCGTTCGAATATCGCTCGTGTGAAACCGATGTGCTGGGCTGGGTCTGCGAGGTCGCCGGCGGCCAGCGAATGCCGGAACTAATGTCGGAATTACTGTGGGGCCGCATCGGCGCCCAGTGCGACGCCACCATCGGCGTGGACGCCGTCGGCACCGGATTTTTCGATGGCGGCGTCAATGCTTGCCTTACCGACATGATCAGGTTCGGCTCGTTGTTCTTGTGCGACGGTGTCTCGTTGACCGGGCAGCAGGTGGTGCCGCCGGCGTGGATCGCCGACACTCTCGACGGCGGACCCGATTCGCGTCAGGCGTTCGCCGCCAGCCCCGACGACACCGAATTGCCGGGCGGGATGTATCGCAACCAAGTGTGGATCCCTTACCCGGGCAGCAACGTGGTCTTGTGCCTGGGCATGTGCGGTCAGATGATCTACGTCAACCGCGCCGCAGAGATGGTCGCCGCCAAGTTATCCACCCAGCCCGACTCTCATGAGCCGCACATGCTGGACACGCTGCGCGCATTCGATGCGGTCGCACACGAACTGGCTGGAACCACCCCGCACAACGTCCCGTAACAGCTTCAGGGTTTCGATTTTGACTCTGCGCTGACCAGGGTCCCTACTCGCACTTTTGCCTGGTGGACGCAGAGTCAACAAGCCGCCCCGCGAAGAAGCAGGCCCGCTAACCTTTGAGCGCCGTACCCTGGGCTATTTCATCCCTGGCAACGGGCGTCCTGAGGGCACCTGTTTAATGCTAAGTGGCATAAATGGTTTCGTTGGTATTGGCCGGCCTAGCACTGCCCCGAGGTAAGGGGTGTGAAAGGTGGCTGTAGCGTGACGGCCGTGAAGTCCTCTATCGCCCTCGCGGCGTGTGTCGCGGCAATCGTCCTGACGCTCACCGCACCGGGCAAAGCAACCGCGGCTGGCTCGTGTCCAACCGCAGCGCCGCAGAACGGTGGAACACCAGACTGGACGCTGGCCGGGACCACCGGCAGCATCGCGGTCACCGGATCCACGGATACGACAGCCCCGCGTGTGAACGTGACGACACCGTTTAGCGTGACCCAGACCCAGGTGCATACGCTGCACGCCGGAGATGGACCGGTGGTGCCGGGCACGGCGCGGGTATCCGTGTGCTACATGGGTGTCAATGGACGTGACGGGTCCGTGTTCGACAGCAGCTATGCACGGGGCGCCCCGATTGACTTCTCGCTTGGCGGAGTCGTGCCGGGTTTCCAGAAGGCCATCACGGGGCAAACGGTCGGCTCGACGGTCGCCGTCGCAATGACCTCTGCAGATGGCTACCCCGACGGTCAGCCGAGCGCTGGAATCCGGCCGGGCGACTCGCTGATCTTCGCGATCAAGATCCTCAGCGCCTCGAGCTGAGCTGCGGCGGTGTGAGCCGTACTGTCTGAGTCGACACCCGGTCTGGCTACACCGGTTGAATACCGGCATTCGAACCAGATATCGACTGTCGGTGTGGCGCAACATGATTCGCGAGTATTGAGCTTGGTCGGGAGCTTAGCTGTCTCCATCGACTCCCGTTCATTGGCGGCGAATATTCGGTAACTCGTGGATAAGCTGTGACGCCGCAGGCCCCTTATGCGACCTTCCCAAGCCCGGCGGCTTTGAGCGCCCATTAAATGTATTGCACTTTCTCTCTAAAGTGTATTACACTACGTCCGTGCGGATCGAGATCAGGCCAAGCGCCAAAGACCACCTGATCACCGAGGCTGAGATCCGCGCCGTGATCAGCTTCCCCGCCCTCTCTCTGGAAGTCGACCCACGCATCCCTAACGCCGTACCGGTGCTGTTCATTGGCCCCGCTGTCGTGAACGAGCCGTGGATCGAGGTCATCGCAGACTTCCGTAACCCGGAGGTTGCCGACGTGTTCCACGCAATGATGCTTCGCCCGTCGGTGGTCGCCAGCTATGAACTCAACGAGTTCATCGGTCCGGAGTACGCCCCGCAGCGCGCCTAACGCCCGTGCCAACGTCTTCGAGAGGGGGTAATCCACACACAACCGCATATCCCACGCCCAACCCATACCCGAATTGGAACCCGCACATGTCCACAAAGAAGCACACGCCACCTCCACTTACTGACGCCGAAGCGGCCGCAATGGCGGCCGACTACGCGGCGAATCCGCCGCGGCCAGACGAGATCCGGTCTGTGACGATCAACCCCGCCTTCCTCCGCAAGGGTCGGCCGACCGCGAGTGACGAGAGTAGTGGCAAGACTCCGGTTTTCACAGTGCGGCTACCGCAATTGGTTCGCTCTGAGTTGAGTCGCCGCGCTGACGCGGAAGGCGTTTCGCTGTCGGATTTGATTCGGCAAGCGGTTGTCGAGTACTTGAGCAATCACCCGGTGGAATCGCGTTGAGCCCTAGCAAAGGACAGAAACTAACGGAAATACATTGGCGTTAGCATCCGTTAGGAGAGTGTGATGGGAACACGCGGCGGGGCCAAGGAAGGTCTTGTGCGGGCGGGCGACGAACTCGACAAGCTGCTCAAAGACCGCTTCGACATTACTAGCGCCGACTTCGTCGCCGCGTTGAAGTCGCTTCCTGCGTTGCGGCCGTGGGCCACCACGCTCAGCGAGGACGAGGCCCGACTGCTCGATCACCCAGCGCTGGGCACGCCGCATCGTCCAAGCGTTTCCCGCTCTGGACGGACTGCACTACAACAGTCGTTTCGCCGGTGGCCCGTGCTTGGTCCTGTTCCCGCGTGCCTCGGACGCGATGCCGTCTCGGCCGGCGCTGTCGCTACCGCTGACGCACCCAGGGCTCGCACTGCGGATCGCCTCCGCATCGCAGCGACTGGGCTACCTCGTCGTGTAAGCACGGCGTCCACTCATTCGAGAAAGGTGACGGTCTCCGACAGCGGTGCTCGTGGCATGTGCGGCCGGAGTACCGCGGGATCGGCGAACCCAATCGACATGCCGCAGTACAAGATCTCGCGCGCCGGGGGTGCAATCACGTCGGCGACGGTGCGGTGATATTCCGCCCAGGCGATCTGGGGACAGCTGTGCAATCCCTCCGAGCGCAGCAAGAGCATCACGGTTTGCAGATACATCCCCGCGTCCGCCCATTGCGGCGGAGGCATATCGCGGTCGAGATAGCAGAACAGCGCTGTGGAGGCACCGAAGCAGTTCCAGTTCTCGGTGCGGGCCCTGGCACGGGCGACGTGGTCGTCACGCGCAATACCCAAGGCGCCGTAGCGACGTCGTCCGAAGTCCGCCAGGCGTTCCTGGTACGGACTTCCGAGCGGCGCCGGGTAGAAGGCGACCTCCAACTGGTCTCCGGTATCCCCCGCTGCCACCCGTCGGGCGACTCGCCCCTTGAGTTCGGATAGCCGCTCACCAGAAAGCACATAGATGTGCCACGGCTGCAGATTTCCGCCCGAAGGAGCATGGGAGGCCGCCTCGAGCACCCGCGAAAGAACGGCGCGATCGACTGGACGGCGGGTGAACCCGCGAACCGCTTGCCTGGATTGCACCGCCTCATACACGTCCACGCCGCTCATCGTAGGGTGCTGCCCCGTCGCCGAACTTGGCTCGGGAACGAGGTCAACCTGCGCACCGACGGACGGCGCATTCCCGGAAGCCGGCCGAAGTGACGCCCGGCCTTAAATGCCTTGTGGCCCAAGATATTCGATAAACCCTAGTGGTGTTGTGGGCCAAACTCACCCGTCTGTGGGGCCCTCCGACGGCGGCCAGTGCGAGCCCGGCGACGCGTCGCCGGGCTCGGCATGCTCGCCGCGTGCCAGCGGCACCCACTGCTCGGTCGGCGCGGGCTGCTTTGACGAGGGGAAGTCGCGCAGGCTGCCCGTCGGCTTCGCGTCCCACTTGGCGAACGTCAGCGGCGTCTGCAGCCAGGAGTGCAGCAGGCTGTACGCAGCTTCCAGCGAGTCGATGTGGGTGCGCTCCCAGCCGTGGCTGCCGTCGACCCCGAAGCCGACCAGCGCGGCCCGAGTGCCGGCGCCCGCCTCGATCGCCGCGGCCGCGTCGGAGCGGTAGTAGCGAAACACGTCCCGCGCGAACGGTATTCCGCGCTCCTCGGCGAGCCGGCACAGCTTTCGGGTCAGGTGGTAGTCGAAGGGGCCGTGTAGATCGGCCATCGGGATGGTCACGCCGTCCTCGATGGAGTGCTGGCCGGGCGCGCACACCGCGTTGTCCACCGAGACCAGCTCGGCGACGTCCGCGGGCAGGCCGTGGCTGGCGCCGTGGCCGACCTCCTCGGTGATGGTGATCATGATCGTGGTGCGGTGCGGCAGCACGACCTTGCTCTCGGAGAAGTTCTTGGCCAGCGCGAGGGCGATCGCGACACCGGCCTTCCCGTCGAGGTGACGGGAGACGATGAAGCCGTCGGCGGTGAGTTCCGGGCTGGCGATCAACGCGACGAAGTCCCCGATGTTCAGGCCGAGACGTACCAGGTCCTCGCGCGAGGAAACCTTGCGGTCCACGCGGACCTCGACGTGCTCCCAGTCGGTGGGCTGGGTGTCGATCTCGTCGCCGAACGTGTGCCCACTGGCCTTGAGCGGCAACACCGTGCCGGTGATGAACTCCTCGGGGTCGTCGCTGAAGATCCGCACGCGGGCGCCCGTCGCGAAGCGGGCCGAGAAAGTACCGATCGGAATCAGCTCGAGACGGCCGTTGTCCTTGAGGCCGCGCACCATGCAGCCGATGGTGTCGGAATGAACCACCAGCGCCCGGTCGGTGGTCGCCGACTCACCCGGAAGCTCGGCGATCAGCGCCCCGCGGCGGGTCAGCGAGAACGGCACGCCGAAGTCATCGAAGATGTCGCCGATCAGCTGCATCACCGCGTCCGTGCGCCCCGCCGGGCTGGGCGTCTGCACCAGCGCGAGCAGCGTGTCGATCATCCACGCGCGGTCGGCCTCGGCCATGGCCGCGGATTGGCGCACGATGGCTCCCTCCGGTTTGTCTGGATCGCTTCAACCTACCGCGCGGCACGACCGGCCCGATCAGTCGGCGCCGCAAAACACAGCCCACGGGCTCTTAGTGTCTGGCTTCGCGCCACTCCCGCTCGAACGGCAACCGCCACGCGCTGGGCGCGATCAACTGATGAATGGCGTTGGGGCCCCATGTGCCCGGCTGGTACACCTTGGCGGACGGCGGGTCGTCGAGCAGTTCGGCCGAACGCTCCCACAGTGATTCGATGCCCTCGGCGGTGGTGAACAGCGTGTGATCGCCCCGCATCGCGTCGAGGATGAGCCGTTCGTAGGCCTCCAGCACATCGACGACGGTGTCGACCTCCTGCGACGAGAACTGCATGGACAGCTTGTCGAGCTTCATGCCGGGACCTGGCCGCTTGCCGTAGAAGGACAACGAAACCTTTGAGTTGTCAGCGAGATCGAACGTGAGGTGGTCGGGGCCCTGGGTTCCGACCCCCGAGCCCGGCGGAAACATGCTTCGGGGAGCCTCTTTGAATGCGATCGAGATGATCCGGATGCCCTCGGCCATCTTCTTGCCGGTGCGAAGATAGATCGGTACGCCGGCCCAGCGCCAGTTGTCTATGCCGACCTTGAGCGCGATGAACGTCTCGGTGTCGGAATCCTTTGCCACCCCGTCCTCTTGGCGGTAGCCGTTGTACTGGCCGCGCACCACATCTGCCGGGTCGATGGGCAGCATCGACCGGAACACCTTGTTCTTCTCTTCGCTGATGGCATACGGCTCGAGGGCCGTGGGCGGTTCCATGACGACGAACGCCATCACCTGGAACAGGTGGGTCACGACCATGTCCTTATAAGCGCCGGTGCTCTCGTAGAAGTTGGCGCGCTGATCCAGACCCAGGGCTTCGGGAATGTCGATCTGGATGTGGTCGATGAAGTTGCGGTTCCAGATCGGCTCGAATAGGCCGTTGGCGAAGCGGAACGCCAGAATGTTCTGGGCTGCCTCCTTGCCCAGGAAATGGTCGATGCGGAAAATCTGGGATTCCTCGAAGGTGTCGTGCAGGAAGTCGTTGAGCGACACCGCGCTGGCCAGGTCGGTGCCGAACGGCTTCTCCATCACCACCCGAGAGCGCTCCACGAGTTTGGCCTCGCGCAGCATGGTGATGACGTCGCGCGCCGCCTTCGGCGGGACCGACAGGTAATGCAGGCGCCGCGCGTTCGGTCCCAGGTTGGCTTCGGCCTCGACGACCGCGTTGGCGAGCGCCTCGGGTCCGGCACCCTGCGGGACGTAGGTGACAATTTTTGCGAAGTTGGCCCACTGTTCATCCGTGAGCTTGTGGATGCCGAACGAATCGATCGCGGTCTTGGCGAGTTCCCGGAACTCGTCATCGGTGAAGTCTTCCAGCGACGTCGCGACGATTTGGATATCGGGGGCGAGCTCGGACTGATCCAAGTAGGCCAGGCCGGGGATCAGCTTGCGTTTGGCCAGGTCCCCGGTGGCGCCGAACAGGACGATGACGTGGGGATCTAGCGGGTCAGAGCCGTGGCGGCGCGGGCGTGCGTCGGGTGCCGGGTAGGAGATGGTCTGCGGTTTCTTGGTGGCCACTCCTGCGATACTTCCACCGCCGCGCCGTGTCCGCAGCGCCGGAGGCACCGCGGCCGGTTGGAACGTTCGCCGGGCGGAGGTTGGCGGCCTCCTATCCCGTCCTCATAAAGGCGGCCCGAACCAGGTGGTGAGCGCGTCGGCGAGCCCAACCCGAGACTGGTCCCCGACCCAGGCGACATGGCCGTCCGGCCGGATCAACACGGCATCGGGAGCGGGGACCGCGCCGAGCGCCGGAAGCTCCCACGCACCAGCGTATTTCGCGTCGATCAATCGAACCCGATCGGCCCATGGCGCGATGTCGAGGGCGCCGGGCTCGCCGAGGTTGAGCAGCACCGGTCGGGCGTCGTGCAGCAGGGTGAATACCCGCACCGGGCCGTCGGCGGTGGCAAGGTCAAGGTCGGGCATGCGGCGCCCGAGCAGCGGGTGCCCCTCGCCGAGGTCGTACCGGATGTCCAGACCGGACATCATCGCGGCGAATCGTTTGCGAGGCTCGTCCATGCCGAGCAGTTCGGACATGATGTCGCGCAAGGCCTTTGTGCGGTCGTCTGCGCAAAGAAGTGCCATCTGGGCCATCGCGTTGCGCAGCACGCGCGCGGCGACCGGGTGTCGTTCGGAATGGTAGGTATCGAGGAGGCTGTCGGGCGATGTCCGACGGACCACCTGGGCCAGCTTCCATCCCAGATTCACCGCATCCTGCACGCCGGTGTTGAGGCCCTGCCCGCCGATCGGGTGGTGCACGTGCGCGGCGTCACCGGCCAGCAGGACGCGTCTGTCACGATAGGTCGAGGCCTGCCGTGCCATGTCGGTAAACCTGGAAATCCAGGCGGGAGTGTGGATTCCGTAATCGGTGCCGTATACGGCGATGAGCGCCTGGCTCAGATCGCGCAAGGCGGGTTCGCCGGCGGGTCCGATGTAACGCTCGGTCACCATGACCCGCACCGGTCCCCCGTCGTCCAACGTGCTGAGCGAGTGGACGCCGAGGGCGTCGTGGCGGATGCCCCACTCCGGCTCCTGGCCCGCGTCGGCGGCCATTTCGACCTTGGCGAGCAGGTAGCTCGTCGTCGGGTCCCACCCGGGGAACCCGATGCCGGCCGCTTTACGGATCACGCTGCGTCCCCCGTCGCACCCGACGAGATACTCCGCGCGCAGCAACTGGCCGCCTGCCAGCCCGACGTCGACGCCCGTGCGGCCTTGGGCGATGCCCGTCACCTGGCGTCCGCGATAGATCGGCACCGCCAGCTCGCTGACCCAGTCGGCCAAAATGCGCTCGATGTGGTTCTGCCACAGCGCCAGTCCATACGGGCGGCGGGTGGGGAAATCGCTGATTTCCAAACGAATTTGGGAGAATCCCGCGACCTGCGCCACTTGCCCTTGCGAAAGGAACCGATCGGCGATTCCGCGCTGGTCGAAGATCTCGATGGTGCGTGAATGCAGGCCGCCCGCGCGCGCGCCAATCAGGTCCTGGTTGGCGCGCCGCTCTGCCACGGCGACGTCGACTCCGGCCAATGCCAACTCGCCCGCCAGCATCAGCCCCGTGGGGCCTCCCCCGGCGATCACCACCGCATGCTCGGCCATCGGCTCGACGCCCCCGCGCGACTTGTCCGACGCCAACGAAACATCCACTTCGCAGTCCCCCGATTCGATGAGTTTTGGTTTCGGCCAGTGATTTTGCGGCATGACCCGGGTCTTGCCGCAAGCCCCCGGGTCGGCTATACATTGAGAGTGGGAGGGTCTTAGCCGCGCAGGCCCCTTCGGCCGTCGAACCACTCGCCCGTACCGGGCTGCGGGTCGTGTCGCCCGGCCGGCGCGCGGTGGGCCCTCGTGGCGTGTCAATCCCGTTTGTCACATAGGTCACTCGCCGGCCGGCATACAACGATGTGCCCGCCTACGCGCGACAACCTGTCGCTGTGAGGCGGGCAGAAGAGTGTGTGCCCGCCACGCCGGGACGCATGTGACACAAGTGACCACCATCGCCGAGAAGATGCCGGCCCCGACGCGGCCGGTTCTACGGCCCCGTCAGCGTGTCGACGCGGTAGCGGCTGGCGGTCCAGGGCGGGGCATCGGGGGTGGGTGTGAGCCTGACCGTTACGCGGTCTTTGCCCGCGGTGAGAAAGCCGGGCACAAGGTACGTGTCGTCAAGCCAACGGTGTGCGGCGTTGCTGCGTGGCTCCAACCAATTCCCGGCGGCGACACCGTCAACGGCAACGTCTGCCGATTGAAACCCGGTTGACTGGTCCGAGATGCGGTGCAGGAGGATGCCGTGGTTGTCCGGGCCGATCGCGACGTCGAATGTGATCGCGCCGTCGGTCGTGGTGCGGACCAACCCGATGACGGGGCGGGTGTCGTCGTTCCCCTCGTATTGGCTCACCAGCAGCTGGTCGGTGGCCCCGGCGTCGGTGTAGCCGTGCACGAGCCGACTGACCGGATCGCCCGCGTAGACGTCGTCGCTGGGCATGGCGGTGTCGTCGGGCTGGGTGTAGAGGAATGCCGTTGAGCTGTAATCGGGTTGAACCATGTCGCGTTTGCCGTGCTCGATGCCGAATCGGATGGCGGAGCGGTAGCCGATGGCGTCGGCGAGCATGAGCCGATAGGCGGCGACGCAGTAGTCGGCACAGCCGCCGGCGGCCGTGCGTTGATCGGGCTGGCCCGTCAGCGGGTCGCTAAAGTGCTTGCCGTTCTTGAAGTACCAGCCGCCCTCGTAGAAGTCCTCGGTGCCGGTGCCGTACCACTGGGGCGACGCGGCACCATCCGTGTACACGCGTTCGGCCCCTTCGAGAAAGTACGGGGCGTCGTCGCTGAACGACGTCTTGGTCCGGGAACCGCGGATGGTGTGGCTGACGCCGACGAATTTGCCGTGACCGTGTTCATCGGCGAACAGCCAGTCCTGGCCGAGGGTCGTCGGCCCGGCGTGCGAGCGCGCGGTGAAGTAGCCGGCGCGGCCGCTGCCGAGGGCGGCTGCCCACTCGGGGTCGGGCGCGCTCACGACATCGCTGTCGATCCCCGATACGGGATCGCCGGTCGTGTTGACGAGGGCGACGCGGGCCGTGCGCGCGAAAGGCATTGGCCACCATGCCGACAACGACAACGAATCCCCCTGCGGGATCGTGGCGAACATCAACGATCGCACGGTGTTTGCACCCAGCCCGGCGCCGAAGAACTCCCCGAGCGGCGAGTCGACCATCATCCGGCCGTCGAACTCGATCTGCAGCCGCAGCCCGGCCAGAAGTTCATCCGCCGGTTGCGGCAGCCGCAGGCGCAGCGCCGAGATGCTGCTCGGCCCAACCGATTCCGCGATCGTCACCCCAGCGCCGGCGGGGAGATCGACGGCCCGACTGTCATGCGTCGCCGCGGCGGCCGCCGGCTTGGGGTCGACGGTGCCCGCGGCGCGGAGGGTGGCGAGGACATCGAGCGCGGGGTCTGAGGGCGAGAACGTGGCCACGCCGTCGGCGGTCGAAAACTGGCGGTAGGCGACGTGGTAATACTCGAGATGCGATGCGACGCTGACCCGCATCGATTGCCGGTACGGCATCGGGACCTTGATGTAGACGCCCCCCGGTGACTGCGCGGCGTTGGCCACAAGCGGCCACACGAACGGCGCGCCCAGCGCGCCGTCGACCAACGATTGCAGCGGCGCGTCCACCACCGTCCGGCCGTCCAGCTCGACGCGGATCGTCCCGATCGCGCGCACATTGCCGCCGTCGCGGGTGAACCAGATCGAATCAACCTCTCCCGCACCGTGATCCTCGGCGATGACGCAGCCGGCACCGCCGGACGCCAGACATCCGCCGGTGCCGTTCTTGTTGCCGGTGGAGACGTCGAAGTCGCCGCCGCTTCGATCGAAGCTCGACACCTGCAGGGTCTGGGTGTCGGCGCTCAGGTACGGCAACCGATCCAATCGACGGTAGGTGTCCCAGCCGACCGCCCTGTCGCCGGGCGCTTTGGTTGTCGGCTCGGCAGGGGCTGCGCCGGCCGGGGCGAGGCCGGCAATCCCCAACAGCAGCAAGGCGAGCGTGGCAGACAACGCCCGTGCCGCCAACCGACAACAGGCCATCACCGCCCCTTAGGCTTCGGCCCACCCGCGGCGGCCCTACGCCGGATACAGGGTCATCGTATCGGCGCCGTAATCGACGTATATCGGGAACAGCGAGTAGGGCGCATACCCGGTGTTCATCACCCCGCTGGAGATGACCGTCGGGTAGTACGCGTTGGGACCCCCGGCGTAGGTGTACTCGTACAGCGGCGTGCCGTCAGTGGTAGAGATCTCGACCAGGGTCCCCGGTGCCGCATTCCCGATGATGGACGACGGGATGGTTCCCTGCACGCCGCCGGAGTCGACCATCGAGAGAACGTCGGTGTAGGTGGTGTTGCCGACCTTGACGTCCAGGTTGGTAATCGGCGCACCGGTGAGCGTGGCAATGCTAGTCCCCAGGTTTGTCGGCGGGCCACCGAACTGTAGGTAAGGCGAGGCCGCGACTTCGTTGATGAGCAGGCCCTGGTTGTAGGGCGCCGGCAGCGCCTGGGTCGCAATGCTGGGACCCGGGCCCCCCGCGTTGGGTCCGACGCCCAGAACGCCGGACACACCGTCTTGGGCGAAGTAGGACTGGAACGAGAAGCCGTTGGTCTGCAACGCGTGCAGGGACGTCGGCCACGCGAAGAGCTCGACGTCAACGGGGGTCGACGAGGTGACGAGTCCGCCCCCGAAATTCACCGGGGCGTTAAACGTGGCGTACAGGTAGTCCAATCCCCCGCTGTAGCCGCCGATGCCGAACCCGTGGGGCAGGCCGAGCTGGAGCATGCCTAGCAATCCCCCGACGTCTTGGAAGGGGATCACAAGACCCGTGGAGCCGGTGTCCACCAGCAACGGCACGGGCGATCCGCTGCCCACCGAGGCGTTCACCACCGGTTCGGTGCCGTCGACGATGGTCAGCGGCGCGGTTGCCGTCCCGCCATTCACCGCGCCGCCGAGGGACACCGACGACCCGGTGCCGATCAGCGGGCGCCCCAACAGGAACTCGGTGGGCGCGTTGATGACGTTGATGACTTGTTGCTGGACCTGGCCGAAGATGCCGGTCAACTCCTGCTCGATGGGCCCGAGCAGCCCGGTCAGGGGATCGCTGATGGCCGCCGAGCTCAGTACCGAACTCACCGGGTTGGTGGTGATCGCGGCCGATGCCTGGGCCGGCAGGCCCTGCAGCGCCGCCTCCCAGGACGATAGTTGTGCCACCGCCGCTGAGGCGCCGCCGTGGTAGCCGATCATCGCCGCCACGTCTTGGGCCCACATCTGCTCGTAGTTGGATTCCGCGGCGGCGATCGCGGGTGCGTTCTGCCCGAACAGGTTTGAGACCACCAGCTGCACCAACTCGTTGCGGTTGGCGGCGACCAACGCCGGGTGCACGGTGGCGGCCACGGTGGATTCGAACGTGCTGGCTATCACCTGGGCCTGGGCGGCCGCCGTTTGGGCTTGAGTCGCCGCCTCGGTCAAGTACCCCGCATACCGGGCGGCGGTCTGCGTCATCGCCGCCGATGCGGGCCCTTGCCAGGCCTGGCCAGTCAACCCCGAGGTGACCGACGAGAACGACTGCGCCGCCGTGCCCAGCTCGGTCGCCAGCCCGTCCCACGACGCCGCGGCGGCCAGCATCGGAGCCGAACCCGCACCGGAGAACAGCAACGACGAAATGATCTCCGGTGGCGACGTCAGAAAGCTCATCCCCGAACTGTCCTTCCCCTCTACGCCAAGCCCATGCTTCTTCCCGGGGACGGGCACCTCACGCCACAGGTCAGACGGTCGGGCGCGTCACAGGGCCGTAGGCCAGACTCTAGGAAAATTCGGCCCAAAAATCTCGGGATTCACCAAACCGTTCCCAGACCAGCAACCTCCAGACGCGTAGGCCGCGGTCATGCGGTCGAACGGGACTACGGTGGCGCTGTGACCGATCGTCAGGAACGTGCGACGTCCTTCGGAACCGTTGCGGAGAACTACGACGGGCTGCGACCGCAGCCTCCGCCGCAGGCGGTGGACTGGCTGGTGCCGCCCGGTTGCGGGGTGGCCGTCGACGTGGGCGCGGGCACCGGACTGTTCACCCGCACCCTGGTGGACAAGGCCGCACAGGTCATCGCCGTCGAACCCGACGCGCGGATGCGAAACGTGTTGACGGCGCGATCCCCGGGAGTTCGCGTTGTCGAGGGCCGTGGTGAGTCGATTCCGCTTCCGGACGCGTCCGCCGACGCGGTGTTCGTCTCGTCGGCGTGGCACTGGATGGACGACGAACGGGCCGTCCCCGAGATCGGCCGGGTGCTGCGCGACGGCGGTCGGTTCGGCCTGATCTGGACGAGCCGGGACCGCGAGGTGGACTGGGTGCGCAGCCTGGGCGACCGGCCGCCCGGCGAGGACACGCCCGAGGCCGAATCGGCCGACCGGATCCGGCGGCGGCTGGACGTCGTTCTCCCGCAGCCGTCGGTCTTCCACAACATCGCGCGCGAGACGTTCCGGTTTGTGCGCACGATGGCGGTCGAGGACGTCGTCGCGATGCTGGGCACCTACAGCCGGGTCATCGTCGCGTCTCCGGACGACCGCGCGCGCAGCCTCGCCCGGGCGCGCGCCGCCCTGGAGGCACGGTTCCCGGGGGTTGACGTGATCGACGTCCCCATGCGGGCATCGTGTTGGCGTGCCGATCGGATCGCCCGCGGCGACGAGTAGTAAGCCCGCTGGCGGCGGCACCGCATGCGACGCCGTCGCCGACGGTATGTCAGCATTTGGAAATGACCGCACGTCGCCTTGCCCGCCTCGTTGGTATTTCGCTCATGACGGCGTGGGCGGCGCTCAGCGCGCCGACCGTCACCCCGGCCGCGTCCGCCGATCCATGCTCCGACGTCGCCGTGGTTTTCGCGCGTGGCACCCATCAGGAGCCCGGCCTCGGCAACGTCGGCCAGGCCTTTGTCGACTCGCTGACCTCGCAGGTTGGCGGGCGGTCCGTCGGGGTCTACGCCGTGGATTACCCGGCGAACGACGACTACCACAACAGCGCGACCGCCGGCGCCAACGACGCGAGCGCACACATCCAGGACACCGTCGCCGGCTGCCCGAACACAAAAGTTGTGCTCGGCGGATATTCGCAGGGCTCGACCGTGATCGACCTGGCCACCGCCGCGACGCCGGCGCCGGTGGCCGATCACGTCGCCGCCGTCGCCCTTTTCGGCGAACCCTCCAGCGGGTTCTCCAGCATGCTGTGGGGCGGCCAGCCGCTGCCGACGATCAGCCCGCTGTACGCCGGCAAGACCATCAGCTTGTGCGCCCCCGACGATCCGATTTGCTCCGGGGGCGGCAACATCATGGCCCACGTGTCGTACATCCAGTCCGGCATGACCGACCAGGCCGCGACGTTCGCGGCCAACCGCCTCGGCCCGGCGTCGCCCAACACATAAGCCGTGACACCCCTGGTGAAGTTGTTCCGCGACACCGTCGCGGTCCGGATGTCGGTGGCCGTGGTGCTCGGGGTCGCCGTCGCTCTCGCGGTGGGAAACACGGTCGGCTGGCGATTCGCGCTTGCCGGCTGGGTCGTTACCGCGGGCGTGTATGTGGTGTGGACGCAGCTGATCCTGCTCGGAATGGACGCCGAGCAAACCCGCGCGTGGGCGACCCGGGAGGACCCCACCCGCTGGGTTGCCGACGTGGTCATCGTGTCGGCCAGCGTCGCGAGCCTGGGCGGCGTCGGCTACGTGGTGGCCGCCGGGTCGCACTCCGGCGCCAGAGCCGTAGAAGCCGCCCTCGTCGGCATCCTGACCGTCGCGGCGTCCTGGTTCGCGGTGCACACGCTGTTCACCGTGCACTACGCCCGGCTCTACTACTCGGACGAACCGGGTGGCATCAACTTCCACGACCCGGAGCAGCCCCGCTTCCGGGACTTCGCCTACGTGGCCTTCACCGTCGGCATGACCTACCAGGTGTCAGACACCGAGATCGGACTGACCTCGATCAGGGCGACGGTGTTGCGTCATGCGCTGCTGTCCTACCTGCTGGGCGCCGTTGTCCTGGCGGTCACGATCAACTTGATCGCGGGCCTGGGTTCCAGGCTCTAATCCGGGCAATAGGTGGATTCCGCGGCGCTGACCATCCCCGTGACGTCCGCGAACGAGTAGCCTTTCGAGCTCAGGCCGGAGTGGATGTCCGCGGCAATCGCATCCGGGGTTTTGCCAGCCATGCGGTCCGAACAGATCTGGTGTCCGATTGAGATCATGTCGGCGTCGCCCCCCGAGTTCCAACTGAAACCGAGACCGTGCAGCTTCGTGAGGTATGCGTCATCGGTGCTGTCGGCCATCGCAATCGCGGTGCCAGTGGTGAGGGCGACGCCGACCATCGCGGGGATAGTCAGTTTGGCCAGCCAGCGAGAGGGAAACATTCCAGACCTACCTTTTGTTGGCGTCGAGGGTGCCGCCAGTATATGAGCGTCAGGCGGAATCAAATATTAAAAGTAGACAAATTCGTGACGAGCTGGGTCCGTGTTCTCGGCTAGGTTGCCGCGGTGACGACGATCGACTCCTCGCCCGTGCGCCAGGCGCTCGTGAAGGTGGCGATGCTGACCCGCTCGTCGGCATGGTCGGCGCCGGGGTCGTTGAGGTGAACGATCTCCTTATTGGTGTCGATCCCGGTGACGACCAGGAAGTGGTCGGCCTTGGCGCGCTGGTCGCCGGTGTTCCAGATGATTGCGGAATTGACCCAGGCGATGACTTTGCGGTCGTTGCCGAGGTACTGCTCGAGCGCCGGCAGGCCGGTCTGGTCGGGGTGCGCGGCATACGTCATGACCGATTTGATCCCGTAGTGGTCGAGTAGCACGACCTCGTCGGCCATCTCGATGCCGCCATTGCCGTTCGAGTGGCTCGGGTCGTCCCGGGGGGCGTAGATCGGACCGGGGTTGGTTCCCGACGGCGTGTTTTCGGCCAGGGTGATCATCTGCTCCTCCGTCGGCGCGTGCCCGGTGATTTCACCGACCACGTCGGCCACGGACACCAGACCGCAGTTGTCCTCGAGCGACTGCTGCTGCCAGTACTTGGCCGCCGTCGCCGGGTCGCCGTAGACGCCGCTGGTGGCGGCCGGCGACGGTGTCGCCGCCGGCGCCGACGGCGACACCGGGCCACATCCCGACGCGACGGAAACGCCGGCCACACCGACACAGGCGCCCACCAGCGCGGCGCGCGCCGCTGTTGCGATCCGGGAATTAAACATGATGGCTCGCAAAGGCTGGCTGGAGATTCGAATTGCGTCCAAACGGTAGCACCTCGGGGCAATCCGGGACGAGGAATTAGCAGACGCGGATCGCGCATTCGCAATGGTCGGCTAGCGGCGACGGCGCCCTACCGAGAAGCAATCACAAACCGTTCCCCCGTAGGCCGTAATGCGACGCGATCGAATACGCCGCATACCAGTCAGGCGCATACCGCCATAAAAGAGTCAATTAGCAACTATTGCCCTGGTTGACAATTTGCTAGGGAGTCAATGAGCCAGCAGGCGTTTTTTCTGCTCGGTGAATTCCTCGTCGGTAAGGATTCCCGAGTCGCGCAGCGAGGCCAGTTCGCGGAGCTCGGCGGCGATGCTCGTGACCGGGCCGCCGGCCGGAACCTCCGCCGGCGCCGCCTTCTCATCAGTCTTCCCGGTAGTCGTGGGCGCCCCGATCCGCTCCCGACTGCCCGGGCCACCGCCGGTGCCGCCGGTGCCGGCCATCGCGCGCCCGGCCATGCCCGCCAGGGCCATCTGGCTGAACAGGCTTCCCGCGCCCCCGGTGGAGGCTTCCGCGGCGGCGCCCATGGTCGTCACCGGCAACGCGATCGCCAACGGTCGGATCATCGTCGTCTCGTAAGTCCAGGCCGGTGGAACCGAAAGTGTCCCAACCATGTTCGACTCGCCCAGGCCCGCCGACACCGTCGGTGCGCCGAGGTTCGTGATCACCGGGAACGGCGTTGGCGGCACCGGCTCCGTCCCCGGCCAGGCCTCTACCCCGGCCCAGCCGCTGACGATGGCATCCGTGTGGAAACCCGTCAGGGCACCGACGATGTCGTAGGGAAGAGACACGAGCGTCAACGGTGAGTCGATGCCGAGTCCGGCCAAGCTGGCTGGTGCGTCGAGGAAGATTGCGATCAGATCGCTCGCCAGGTCCAGCGCGTCGAGCGGCGTCGCCTGGGCCGGGGTCGCCGCAGCCGGAGTCGCAAGGCTGCTCAGCGCGTTGGGTACCGCGGACACGGGGTTCGATGCCACGCTGCTCTGCACATTGCCGGCGGAAGTGCCGGCGGCCTGGCCGACCGCGCCGGCTTGGCTTGCCGGCCCTCCGGAGTTGGTGTTCTGCTCCGGTCGGGAAAACGGCGTCAGCGTCGTCGCCGACGCCGCCGAACCCGCATAGCTGTACATGGCCGCGGCGTCTTGGGCCCACATCTCGGCGTACTGGGCCTCGGTGGTCGCGATCGTCGGGGTGTTCTGCCCGAAGATGTTCGTCGCGATCAGGGCCATCAGCAGGCTGCGGTTGGCGGCGATCACCGGTGGTGGCACCGTTTCTGCGAACGCCGTCTCGTAGGCGGTTGCCGCCACTTTGGCTTGGGCGGCCGTCTGGTCGGCCTGCGCAGCGGTCGTGCGCATCCACGCCACATACGGGCCGGCCGCGGCGGCCATTGACAGCGATGCCGGGCCCAGCCAGGGTCCGGCCGTCAGTCCCATGACCTCCGTCTGATACGAGCTCGCGGTCGACTGCAGCGAGGCGGCCAGTTCGTCCCACGCCGCCGCGGCGGCCAGCATCGGTCCCGACCCGGGACCGACGTACATGCGCGCGGAGTTGATCTCCGGTGGCAATGCTGCGAAGTCCATGTCGTTTCCTCCGATCGGTTGGAACGCCGCCAGGGCCCTGACGACTTCGGTGACGACGTACTGGACGGCGCAGCCAGAACCGAGCCAGCAAAAAATCGCATCGCTCCAGTACTACATCTCCCCGCGATTGCAGGTGGCCGATACCGCGCCGGACCGACCGGTCAATCCTCGCCCGCGGACGGTTCACCGTGCGACCACCGATTCGGTCGTGTAGAAGAGTCTGGTGGAGGATCCCCCACCCGCCTCGTTCGACCCATCGATGCTGCGCGAAGCGATGGCCAGTCGGTTGTATCGCCGATCGGTGGCCGAGGGCCAGATCACCGTGCCGGCCGTTCCGGGCATGATCGACGAGTACGTCCAACTGTGCGGCAACATCTGCGCCAGCCTCGGCGTCGCGTATACGCCCGAACAATCCGTTCAGCTCAGGAGGGTGCTGGAGACCGAGCTGGCGAAGGCCTTCAGCGCGTCCCAGCGTTCGGACATCGTCATCTCGTTTCACGCTCCGTTCGGGACGGGCCTGAACTACAGCGTCAAGGCCTCATGGCGGACGGTCGAGGCCGATTACGACCACTGGGTCGCCACCCGACCGCCTCCGCTGTTCGGCACCGAACCCGACGCGCGGGTGTTGACGCTGGCGTGCGAGGCGGCCGACCCCGGGGCCTATCGCGTGCTGGACATCGGCGCGGGAACCGGGCGCAACGCCCTGGCCCTGGCCCGGCGCGGCCACCCCGTCGACGCGGTCGAGATGGCCCCGAAGTTCGCCGACGTCATGCGTTCGGAGGCCGAAGGCGAATCGCTGGGCGTGCGCGTCATCCAGAGCGACGTCTTCACGGCGATGGAAGGCGTCCACGACGAATACCAACTGATGGTGCTGTCCGAGGTGGTGCCCGACTTCCGGACGACGCACGAGTTGCGCGGCGTGTTCGAACTTGCCGCCGATTGCCTTGCGCCCGGTGGACATTTGGTGTTCAACACGTTCCTGGCGCGCCCCGGCTACACGCCCGACGACGCGGCGCGCGAACTCGGGCAGCAGTGCAACACCATGATCTTCACCCGGGACGAGGTGAACGCCGCGGCGGACGAGCTCCCTCTGGAGCTCGTCGCCGACGACTCGGCCCACGAGTACGAAAAGGCCCACTTGCCCGTGGGCGCCTGGCCGCCCACGGGCTGGTTCGAGGGATGGGCCGGCGGTCTCGACGTGTTCGATGTGGCGCCCGAGGATTCCCCGATCGAGCTGCGGTGGCTCGTCTATCGGAAATTGTCGTCGTCGACGCGCGGATGACGAGTTGCCCTTTGGCGCAACGTGTTTCGTCCGGCCTGGGCGTCGCGGGTTTCCGGCAGGTGAATCGAAGGACCGCGTTCACCGCAAGTTTGTGCGTCCTCCTCCCGGAAAGTCTTGACTGATTCCAAATAAGTGCGCATATTGGCTACTGTGTCCTCAACGGCCGATTACGCGGAACGGCTGCGGATGGCCGACCTTCGTGTGACCCGGCCCCGGGTCGCGGTTCTGGAAGCCGTGCACGCCCACCCGCACGCCGACACCGAGACGATCTTCACGGCGGTGCGCGGGGGGCTGCCCGAGGTCTCCCGCCAGGCCGTCTACGACGTGCTGAACGCGCTGACCGCGGTGGGGCTCGTCCGGCGGATCCAGCCGTTGGGTTCGGTCGCCCGCTACGAGGCCCGGGTCGGCGACAACCACCACCACGTCGTGTGCCGGTCCTGCGGCGTCATCGCCGACGTCGACTGTGCGGTCGGCGAGGCGCCCTGCCTGACGCCGTCGGACGACAACAACGTTCTGGACGGCTTCGTCCTGGACGAGGCCGAGGTCATCTACTGGGGCCTGTGCCCCGACTGCTCCACCACAGATTCCGGATCACTCCCGTGATCGCAGCCCGAATCACTCACCACCGGAAAGGAATACCGTGTCATCCGATATATCCCAAAGCCACCCACCGCAACCAGACACCAAGACGGCCAGCACCAGCGAAAGCGAAAACCCGGTCATCCCCTCCCCCAAGCCGAAGTCGCACGCTCCGCTGACGATCCGCGACTGGTGGCCCGACCAGATCGACGTGTCGGCGCTGCACCCGCACGCCCCGCAGTCCAACCCGCTCGGCGATGACTTCGATTACGCCGCGGAGTTCGCCAAGCTCGATCCCGAGGCGCTCAAGAGGGACATCTTCGAGGTGATGACCACCTCGCAGGACTGGTGGCCCGCCGACTACGGCCATTACGGCGGCCTGTTCATCCGGATGAGCTGGCACGCCGCGGGCACCTACCGCATTCACGACGGCCGCGGCGGCGGCGGCCAGGGCATGCAGCGCTTCGCCCCGCTCAACAGCTGGCCCGACAACGTGAGCCTGGACAAGGCGCGCCGGTTGTTGTGGCCGGTCAAGAAGAAGTACGGCAACAAGATCTCCTGGGCCGACCTGATCATCTTCGCCGGCAACTGCGCGCTGGAGTCCATGGGCTTCAAGACCTTTGGCTTCGGCTTCGGCCGCGAAGACGTCTGGGAGCCCGAGGAAATCCTCTGGGGCGAGGAGGACGCCTGGCTGGGCACCGACAAGCGCTACTCCGGCGAGCGTGACCTCGCGCAGCCCTACGGCGCGACCACCATGGGCCTGATCTACGTCAACCCGGAGGGCCCCGAGGGCAAGCCGGACCCGGTCGCCGCGGCGATCGACATCCGCGAGACGTTCGGCCGGATGGCGATGAACGACGAGGAGACCGCCGCGCTCATCGTCGGGGGGCACAGCTTCGGCAAGACCCACGGAGCCGGCGACGCCGACCTCGTCGGCCCCGAGCCGGAGGCCGCCCCGATCGAGCAACAGGGGCTGGGCTGGAAGAGCTCCTACGGCACCGGCAAGGGCAAGGACGCCATCACCAGCGGCCTGGAGGTGGTCTGGACGCCCACCCCCACCAAGTGGGACAACACCTTCCTGGAGACCCTGTACGGCTACGAGTGGGAGCTGACCAAGAGCCCGGCCGGGGCCTGGCAGTTCGTCGCGAAGGACGGCGCCGGCGCGGGCACCATCCCCGACCCGTTCGGCGGCCCCGGCCGCGCCCCGACGATGCTGGTCACCGACATCTCGCTGCGCGAGTCGCCGATCTATCGCGACATCACGCGGCGTTGGCTGGACCACCCCGAGGAGCTGTACCAGGCCTTCGCCAAGGCCTGGTACAAGCTGCTGCACCGCGACATGGGGCCGATCAGCCGCTACCTGGGGCCGTGGATCGCCGAGCCGCAGCTGTGGCAGGACCCGGTTCCGCCCGTCGACCACGAGCTGGTCGGCGAGAAGGACGTCGCGGCGCTGAAGAGCAAAGTGCTCGAGTCCGGCCTGTCCGTTCCGCAGCTGGTCAAGACGGCCTGGTCGGCGGCGTCGAGCTTCCGCCGCACCGACAAGCGGGGCGGGGCGAACGGGGCGCGGCTGCGCCTCGAGCCGCAGCGCAGCTGGGAGGTCAACGAGCCCTCCGAGCTGGACAAGGTGTTGCCCGTGCTGGAGAAGATCCAGCAGGACTTCAACACGTCGGCGTCCGGCGGCAAGAGGATCTCGCTGGCCGACCTGATCGTGCTGGCCGGGTCCGCCGGGATCGAGAAGGCAGCCAAGGACGCCGGCTACGAGATCTCGGTGCATTTCGCGCCCGGGCGCACCGACGCGTCGCAGGAGAGCACCGACGTGGAGTCGTTCGCGGTGCTCGAGCCGCGGGCCGACGGGTTCCGCAACTACATCCGTCCCGGCGAGAAGGCGCCGCTGGAGCAGCTGCTGCTGGAGCGGGCCTACCTGCTGGGCGTGACCGGTCCGGAAATGGCGGTGCTGGTCGGTGGCCTGCGTGTCCTGGGCGCCAATCACGGCGGCACCA
The DNA here is from genome assembly GCF_010730745.1 of Mycobacterium heidelbergense. NCBI lineage: Bacteria > Bacillati > Actinomycetota > Actinomycetes > Mycobacteriales > Mycobacteriaceae > Mycobacterium > Mycobacterium heidelbergense. The sequence goes on from NZ_AP022615.1 coordinate 4,392,500, forward strand.
AGCACGGCGTTTTCACCGACAGGCCCGGCGTGTTGACCAACGACTTCTTCGTCAACCTGGTCGACATGGGTAACGAGTGGAAGGCGTCGGAGTCGGCGGAGAACGTCTACGAGGTGCTCGACCGCGCGTCGGGTCAGCGCAAGTGGACGGCCACGGCCAACGATCTGGTGTTCGGTTCCAACTCGGTGCTGCGCGCGCTGGCCGAGGTCTATGCCCAGGACGACAACGAGGGCAAGTTCGTCGAGGACTTCGTCGCGGCCTGGGTCAAGGTCATGAACAGCGACCGGTTCGACCTGAAGTGACACGACGCGACGCCCCGCGGGCCGTTCGGCTCGCGGGGCGTCGCGCGTCGGGTCAGCGCGCGAAATCCCACTGGCCGAAGTCGGGTGCCAGGACGTCGTCGACGTCGACGTTGATCCCGCCGAGCAGGGGGCCCGGGTTCGACGGGCTGTTGACCACGGCCTGATAGAGCACCGCGGCGGGCTCGCGCTCCCCGTGCGACCACGATCTCGTCTGCCACGCCCACCGGTGCCCCGGCGTGCTCGAGCTGCCTATGACGCCGTCTCGGATCGCCCACCCGCAGGCCTGGGCGTGGCCGTAGATGCCGGTGCGGCCCACGCCCAGCACCGAGTTGATTCCCCGAAACCATTGGACACCAACGGTATTCCAGACGTTGACGTCGATGTCGTCGTCGATGCTGAAGAAGATCGGGGCCGACCCGGGACCCCCGGCGGCGGCGTGCAGGCGTTGGGCCGTCTGGGCGTCGGCGACGCCGCCGTCGTAGCCGCGGGTGCAGTCCGACGGGTCGGGCCAGCCGGGTTTGCCGTACTGGAAGTTGCTGACGATCTGAAGGCCCGCGGCCCGCAGCGCGTCCGCGTACTCGCGGGTGATGGGCTTTGCCTCGAAGTTCGCGCCCGGTCGCGAGTTCGACACGTAGTTCACCACCCCGCCATAGCCCGCCGACCTGATCTCGTCCGGCGAGATCCTCCGCTCGGCGAAATCGATCAGCCGCATGTCGGCGGCCGACGCCTTAGGCGCGTTGACCGGCGCGGCCGCCGCCCCCAGGCCCAGCAGGACCGGTGCGGCGAGTTTGAGGGCGTCGCGCCGTGAGACCGATCGCACGGCGCGATGCTAACAAGCCGTCGTGCGCTGACGGCGTCGAGTGTGAGCCCAGGGCGAAAAATCCCCGAGAATCTGCGCCCTGGGCGCACACGGGAAGCCCTGGGCGCACACTCGAACCCGTTGCGTTGGGAGCGCGTTGCGTCAATTAGGTGATCGAACTATAGTCTGGACACATGTCCAGTTTGCTGTCGCGGATCCCGGCGGTCCGTTGATCGCGATGGATTGGGGGGCGGTCGCCCGCGTTCTTTCGTCGGCGGATAAGAGTTGAGTATGCGAATTGCCCTGCTGTCCTATCGCAGTAAGGACCATTGCGGCGGACAGGGCGTCTACGTGCGCCATCTCAGCCGCGGCCTGGTCGAACTCGGCCACGACGTGGAAGTGTTCTCCGGCCAGCCCTATCCGGAACTGCTGGACCCACGGGTCCGGTTGACCAAGGTGCCCAGCCTCGATCTGTATCGCGAGCCCGATCCGTTCCGGGTGCCCCGGCCGAGCGAGATCCGCGACTCCATCGACCTGCTGGAACTGCTGACGGTGTGGACCGCGGGCTTTCCCGAACCGCGAACGTTCACGCTGCGCGTCGCGCGGTTATTGGCCGACCGGGCAAAGGATTTCGACCTCGTTCACGACAACCAGAGCCTGGGAACCGGGCTGCTCACCATCGCCGACGCGGGCCTGCCGGTGGTGGCCACCGTGCACCACCCCATCACCCGCGACCGGGTGCTCGACGTCGCTGCCGCACGATGGTGGCGAAAGCCGTTGGTGCACCGCTGGTATGGCTTCTCCAAGATGCAGGAGCAGGTGGCGCGCCGAATCCCGGACCTGTTGACCGTCTCGTCGTCATCGGCCGCCGACATCGTCGCCGACTTCGGGGTCTCGCCGGATCAACTGCACGTGGTGCCGCTGGGCGTCAACACCGAGTTGTTCAAGCCGGGATCGCGGCCACGGCACCCCGGCCGGGTCATCGCGATCGCCAGCGCCGACACCCCGCTGAAGGGCGTCCGGACGCTGCTGCACGCGGTCGCCAGGCTGCGCACGAGCCGCGATCTCGAGTTGCGGCTCGTCGCCAAGGTGGAACCCAACGGCCCCACGCACAAGCTCATCGCGGAGCTGGGCATCTCCGACATCGTCCACATTGCCAGCGGGCTTTCCGATGCGGAGCTCGCGGCGCTGTTCGCCTCGGCCGAGGTCGCCTGCATTCCCTCTCTCTACGAAGGGTTTTCGCTGCCGGCGGTGGAGGCCATGGCCAGCGGGACGCCGATCGTGGCCAGCCGGGTGGGCGCGCTGCCAGAGGTCCTGGGGACCGATGGCGCCTGCGCGGAGCTGGTGCCGCCCGCCGACGTCGATGCGCTAACCCGTGCGCTCGGCGGGCTTCTCGACTCGCCGGAAAAGCGCCGCGGCATGGGCAAGGCCGGCCGCGACCGCGCGGTCAGCGTGTTCAGCTGGGAAGCCGTGGCCGCGCAGACGGTGGGCGTTTACGAGCGGGCGATCGCGCGATGCTGACCGTGGATTTCGACCGGCTCGGCATCGGGCCCTCCGTCAAGGTCATCGACGTGGGCTGCGGGGCCGGCCGGCACGCCTTCGAGGCCTATCGGCGCGGCGCCGACGTCGTCGCCTTTGATCGCGACGCGTCCGAACTGCGTTCCGTCGACGCGATCCTGCGTGCGATGGCCGAGGCCGGGGAGGCGCCCGCGACGGCATCGGCGAAAGCGGTTCTCGGTGACGCGCTGGGCCTGCCGTATGCCGACGAGACCTTCGACTGCGTCATCGCCTCGGAAATCCTGGAACACGTTCCCCAGGACGACGCCGCCGTCGTCGAGCTGGTCAGGGTCCTCAAAGTTGGTGGCACACTGGCGGTCAGCGTGCCCCGGTGGTTGCCCGAGCGGGTGTGCTGGCTGCTGTCCGACGAATACCACAGCAACGAGGGCGGCCACGTCCGCATCTACCGGGCCAGCGAGCTGCGGGACAAGATCACCGGCGGCGGAATGGAATTGACGCACGCCCACCACGCGCATGCGCTGCACTCGCCGTTCTGGTGGCTGAAATGCGCCGTCGGCGTCTCGAAATCCGAGCATCCTGCGGTGGCCGCCTATCACAAGCTCCTGGTGTGGGATCTGATGCGGCGGCCGAAGGTGACGCAGCTGGCGGAGTCGCTGCTCAATCCGCTGGTCGGCAAGAGCGTGGTCATGTATTTCACCAAGCTGGATGCGGCGGAAAACGAAGCGGCCCAGGGATATTCCGTTGCATCGGTTTAACCCCCCGGCCGTCTCGGGTGTCCTGACACCCGATCAATGCCGACAGACCGCGCGGTCGATAGCCGCCGCGCAGGAATCGTCGGGCGCCATCCCGTGGTTCGCGGGTGGTCACACCGACCCGTGGGATCACGTGGAGTGCGCGATGGCGCTCACCGCGGCCGGACTGCTGGAGCCGGCGCGGGCCGCGTTCGACTGGAGCCGCCGCACCCAACGACCCGACGGCTCCTGGCCCATCCAAACCCGCGCTGGGGCCATCGAAGACTCCAACAGCGACAGCAACTTCTGCGCGTACATCGCCACCGGCGTCTGGCACCACGTGCTGGTGACCGGCGACAGGTCGTTCGCCGCCCGGATGTGGCCGGTGGTGCACAAGGCGATCGACTTCGTCATCGACCTGCAGTTTGGCTACGGCGAGATCGCCTGGGCGCGAAGCGAAGCCGGACCCGTGCCGGAGGCGCTGCTGACCGGGTGCGCCAGCGTGTTCCACAGCATCCGCTGTGCGCTGGCGCTGGCCGCGCTCGTCGGGGACCCGCAGCCCGAGTGGGAACTCGCGCTGGGCCGGCTGGGCCACGCGGTGGCTGCGCATCCCGAGGCGTTCACCGAAAAGGACCGCTACTCGATGGACTGGTACTACCCAATCCTCGGTGGCGCGCTGCGCGGCCCGGCGGCGGCCGCGCGAATCAAGCAGCGCTGGAACGACTTCGTGGTCGGCGGGCTCGGCATCCGTTGCGTGGACGACCGGCCCTGGGTGACCGGCGCCGAGACGTGCGAACTGGTGATGGCCCTCGACGCCCTCGGCCACCGGTCCGCCGCGCACCAACAATTCGCCGCGATGCAACACCTGCGCGACGGCGACGGATCCTATTGGACGGGCCTGGTATTCGCGGACGGGAAGCGGTGGCCGGAGGAGCGCACCACCTGGACCGGGGCGGCGATGATCCTGGCGGCCGACGCGCTGTCGGACACCACCGCGGGCAGCGGCATCTTCCGCGGCGACGGGCTGCCGATGGGTCTGCAGACCGGCTTCGATTGCGGGTGCGTGGTTACCGGTCGCTGATCCGTTCCAGTACCCGGAGCGAGCCGGTGGCCGAGATCTCGCGGAAATGCCCGGAATCCATTGCGCGGCAATAGATGTAGTAGGGCGGCCGCCCGCCGTCACGAGGGTCCGGGAACACGTCGTGGATGGCCAGCGCCCCGCCGACGCTCACCCACTTCGCCCATCCCTCGAAATCCTCGGTGGCGGCCTGCGCCGAGTGGCCGCCGTCGATGAACAAGAGTTGCAGCGGCGAGCGCCACCCGTGGGCCACGATCGGCGACTTGCCCACGATGGCGACGACGTGGTCGTCGAGGCCGGCCGCGTCGAGCGTGCGACGAAACGTCGGCAGCGTGTCGAACAGCCCGGTGACGTCGTCGACCAGGGAGGCGTCGTGGTACTCCCAGCCGGCTTGGTGTTCCTCCGAGCCGTGATGATGGTCGATGGTGTAGAGCACGCTGGCGGTTTGTTGGGCCGCAGCGCCCAGCAACAGGGTGGATTTGCCGCAGTAGGTGCCGACCTCGACGCCGACGCCGCCGTTGAGGTACCGCAGCGCGGCGCCGTAAAGCGCGCGTCCCTCGTCGGGCGGCATGAAGCCCCGGACCTGCTCGGCCAGCGCGAACAAGCGTTCCGTTGAACTGGCGTCGCTCATGAGCTGAACCTATCGGTCGGCGTGGCGGCGCCGACACCATGGTCGATGTTCTTGCCGCCCGGCGACGGCGCCGCGATCGCTTTAACATCGTGCTGTGCGCTTTTCACGTACCCGTAAATCGGCTGGCATCGGCGTCGCGGCGGTCGCGATTGCGGCGGCGCTGACGCTGGTTCCCGTGCTGCTGCCGGCCGGGGCACCGGGGGCCGCGCGGTCGGCGGCCGCGGCGAATTGTCCCCAGGTCGAGGTGGTCTTTGCCCGCGGCCGAATGGAATCACCGGGGACGGGGGTCCTCGGCAACGCGTTCATCAACGCGCTCGAATCCAAGGTCAGCGGCAAGAGCTTCGGCACCTATGCCGTGAAGTACCCGGCCGACACGGAGGTCGACGTCGGCGCCAACGACATGAGCCGGCACGTCCAGTACATGGTCGACAACTGCCCCGACACCCGGCTGGTGCTTGGCGGCTACTCGCTCGGTGCGGCCGTCACCGACGTGGTACTCGCGGTGCCCTTCAACGCGTTCGGGTTCGACAACCCCCTGCCCGAAGGCACCGATCAGCACATCGCCGCCGTCGCGTTGTTCGGCAACGGAAGCCAGTGGGTGGGTCCGATCACGAACTTCAACCCGATCTACAACGACAGGACCATCGAGTTGTGTCACGGCGACGATCCGGTGTGCAACCCGGCCGACCCGAACACCTGGCACGACAACTGGCCCCAGCATCTCGCCAGCGCCTACATTCAGGCGGGCATGGCGAATCAGGCCGCCGACTTCGTCGCCGGCAAGCTTTAGGTGGGCGCCGCCGCGTTCCTCGTCCCGCGGCCTTAGTGATTGCGTTGTCCCGCAAGGTGATTCGTCGTGGGCGCGTCGTGGTGGTCACATTTGTCACTCGCGTCTCGGTTTTCGAGGCATATACCGTTGTGCCCGCCTCAGCGCGACAAAAAAGCGGTGGCTGTCGCTAGTAGGTGGGCACATCGTCGTGTGCCGGCCGGTGAGTGACCGATGTGACAAACGGGATTCACGCCCGACCCTGGCCGCCGAGCACTGGTCGCACGGGCTGTGAGGCTGGTTGTCGCCCTGCGGCACGGTCCCGTTCGCCGGTCATAGGACTGAGCTGCCGCGGCGTGCCGACGCCGGCTCTTGTGGTCGCGGCCGGGCTACTGGTGGCTTCCATTCCGCTGCTCTATGTCGGTGGTTCGGTGATGGGTGCTTTCACGATCGTGACCACCATTTCGTCGCTGTTGTTCATGTTCGTCTGGGCGGTAGATCGTCGCCAGCCCCACCGCCAGCTGCTGAGCGACCGGGTGTGGAGTCGACGTCGGACGAGCCCGTGAGCTGGATGTACTCGTGAAGAACCTAAGCCCGTGGGACTTTCGAGGGACTTTGGGCGATCGCTTCAGGGACGCGTGGCTCCGCAATCATCATAGGACCGAAAATATCCTGGTAACCAGGTTGTACATGCTTCACAGCAAACTATGGACCCTGCTACAATAGTTTAAAATGAAATTACCGATCGGTAGCACGCCGGTCCGCATTCGCCCGCACACTTACGATAGCTATCGCCGCAGCAATACATTTGTTCGCCAGGCCATACCGGAGCACTCTCGCATTTGCTAGGAGATACTGCCTCGCCGCCGATACCGACGTGGCCGGGCCGTTCTCGTCGCCGAGGCGCCGCCCAATCGTCTGCCCGCTCATCCCCCGCCACATGCAACGCCACGGTGGCTCGCGAGGCGCCTCGATCTGCGGTCCGCCTGATCTGCTGGAGCCAGGTAGCGGCGGTGACAACAACCCCTCTCGCGCCCACCGGGCCCACTGCTGCGCATTGTTTTACGATCCACCCAAGATAGGTGGTGGGGTGTGGCGTGCCCGGCCTTGCCCCAGGTGAACGCTTGTGATGACTCACCGGGCGTGATCGGTATTGGCTTGTGTCACAAGCGCCCACGGGCGCGTGTGCGCTGATGCTCCGTAGTTGCCTCCGACTCCACCGACGGTTTTCTCTCTCGTGTCGTGGTAGTGCGGACAAGCCGCACGACTGTTTCGCGATCAACGACGCCCCTCCGCTCCATTTCGATGCCGTCAATAAATGATTTTGGCGGACCATCCATTTAGTCTAAGCCCGGGGTAATAATTTCCTGTGCACTCTGAGCGGATTTGCCGCTAATTCATATCGCCACGGTTAATTGTCCGTTTTATTGCCGCAATTCGTACAACGTATTTCACGAGTACGTTTAACGCGTCGTTATCCAGAAACGCATAAAAGGAGATGGTCGTGGACCTCGCAGCCCGCCCCCACATCACCGCTGGAATCGCCCTGACCAGCGCCGCAGTCCTCACCGCCGGCCCGATCGCCCAGCACCTACCCGACCTTCACGTAGCCCAACACTTACGTGAGGTGAGCGTGTCCAACATCGCGCTCACCGACGCCGCCGACAGCATCGTCGACTTGTTCTCCGGGGCGGAAAGCGAACTCGCCTCGTTGGCCAGCGGAGCGGCCGCGGCCGCGGTGCCCGCGGCCGCCGCCAGCAACATCGTCAACCCGATCCAGACGTGGATTAACGCTTTCACGACGGCGGGCACCAATCTGCAGAACATTTTCAACACCTTCTACAAGCTTCCATTCGCGGTCGCCCAGCAGGTCGCCGCGAACTGGGTCTCGTACGCGGACACCTACGTCGGGTCATACCAAACCACCGCGGCCGCCGCGATCAGATACTTCACCACGCCTACCGGGTCGGGCTTTCAGCCGCTTATTCAGACGGCGCTCACCGATATCCAGGCGGGCAATATCAGCACCGCGGTGACCGTCTTATACCAGGCCTTCTACGAAGATCCAATCTCACTCATCTTGACGCCGCTCGAAAATATTCTGACAATCCCCACCCACATCACGCAGGAGCTCTACAACGCGACCCACTATCTGACGACCACCGGTATCGCCACCCTTGGTTTAGTCGGTCTCGAATTTCTGCCTTTGCAGCCGGTCACTGCACTCGGTACCAGTCTTCAAGCTATTGACAATGCATGGACCACTGGGGACCCGCTGGGGCTGCTGAGCAACCTGGTCAATACGCCCGGCGCGGTAACGAACGCGTTCCTCAATGGGGCGACAGGGAGCTATGGTGTGCTCAGCAATCCCATCGGTCTGCTTAACGAGCTAGCGAACGTTATGGCCCCAGCTCTCGCGAAGGCTATCGTCGCTCCCGGCGCGGTGAACGTCGCGACCGGCGGCAGCCTTTCGGGCGCATTCCAAGGATTAGTGAACCAGCTGACCAACGGCTGGCCATCCCTGACTCCTGTTGTCAACGACCTTAGTGCTGGATTAACTCAACTGTTGCAAAGCATCCCATCGGTCGTGTCGAATCTCCCGTCGATCTTGGGCAACGTCGCCGGAGCGGCTGGAGCGTTCGCAAATCAGCTGGGGACATTGTTCATCAACCTCCTCAAGTTGCTCTGAGTCCATTGATGGTCGCCGATGCGAGCCGGTGACCGCCAACGGCGATTGGCCCCCTTCCTTCCCAAGAAGGGGGCCAATCCGCTTATTGATGTGCTCCCTAGCTGGGCGGGCAACGGTCCACGGCATGACCTATGCCAGCCGGACGAATACGGCGGAACCGTGGCACAGCCTCGCCGGTCATACAGCTTCCGGAAGGGTCAGGCGGGCGTGTCGGTGCTGGAGTACACCTTGAAGTCGCGGATCACCTCGCCACCCGATGCGGCGGTGCGTCGCTGAGTCAGAGATGAGGGATGGCGGTGCATCGCTTTGCTGCGCTCCCGCGCCTGTCGCTGAGCCGCGATCCACACCGGATGTGACCGAAGGAAAATAACCGTCGCTTCCGATTCATCCGCCACGATCCCACTCCTCCCCGCGCACCCTGCAAAGCTACAAACGGTGGTTATCGGTTCTGGATTCAGAATGCCCAGCCACTTTAAGACCAAACCAGCGGCACCATGAGAATTGGCCATGAATTCGCCGCAATCCAGAGCCGCCGTCGCCCGTCGATCGTTTCGACCCCGTACAGCGTCGGCTGCTATCGTGCCTTGCTTATGCCGGAGATGGACCGCCGCCGCATGATGTTGACGGCCGGGATCGGCGTGCTGGCGGCCTCGCTGCCGGTCCCCGAGGCCCGGGCCTACCCGCGCCGACCAGGACCTCCCTCCGCGCCCAGCGGCCAGACCGGGACCTACATCTTCCAGGACGAGTTCGACGGCCCGGCCGGTTCGGCCCCCGACCCGTCGAAGTGGGCGGTGGCGAAGGCCCGCGAGCAGATCAAGGACCCGACCTACTGGGAGCGGCCCGAGAACATCGGGCAGTACCGCGACGATCGCCACAACGTGTTCCTCGACGGCAACTCCAACCTGGTGTTACGTGCCGCGAAAGACGGCCCCACGTACTACAGCGGCAAGATACAAAGCCTCTGGCGGGGCGGCGTCGGCCACACCTGGGAAGCCCGGATCAAGCTGAATTGCCTGACCGCCGGCGCCTGGCCCGCCTACTGGCTGGGCAACGAGGACCAGGGCGAGATCGACGTCATGGAGTGGTACGGCAACGGCAACTGGCCCTCGGCCACCACCGTGCACGCGAAAGCCAACGGCGGCGAGTGGAAGACCCACAACATCGCGGTCGACGGGGCCTGGCACACGTGGCGCACCCAGTGGGACGACGCCGGCATCCGCTTCTGGAAGGACTACGTCGACGGGGCGCAGCCGTACTTCGACGTGCCGGCCAGCTCCCTGCCGGATTGGCCGTTCAACGGCCCCGGCTACACCGTTTTCCCGGTCTTCAACCTCGCGGTCGCCGGCTCCGGGGGCGGCGATCCCGGATCGGGGACCTATCCCGCGGACATGCTCGTCGACTGGATACGCGTCTGGTAAGCGAACCCGGCTCAGCGGGTAAGGAGGGCTGTCGCGCTCCACGCCCTGCGGCCCGGGCGACGCGGGTCGGGCTGGGGTAGCCAGGCCGCCGGGTGCATGAACGCGGGCAGGCGATGGAACCGGTGCGCCGCCACCAGCAGCGATTCCGCCTCGACGGTGCGCCAGCCGAGGCCTTCGAAGTAGGCCAACCCGTTCTCGGGGGCGAACTTGAACGGCGCGTTCTGCAGCATGCCGGCCATCTTCTTGTTCATCATTCTCTTCAGGCCCGGGCCGGCGAAGTCGAGCATCCACCAGGCGACCTCGGGTCGCGCGATCGCTTCCGATAGCGCGACGACGTCACCGTCGTCGAGGTACATCAGCAGGCCTTCGGTCAATACCAGCGCTTTGCTGGCACCGTTCAGCGCGTCGTCGAGAAAGGCGCTTCGGGCCCGCGGATCGGCCAGGTCGACGGCCGTCCGGGTCAGCCGGCACCGCGGCGTCTGGTCGGCCAGCAGCTGCGTCTTTTCGGCGAGCAACGCCGGCAGGTCCGCCTCCACCCACGTGAACTCGGGTGGAAGCTGCAGGCGGTATGGCCGGGTGTCCAGACCGGCGGCCAGGTTCAGCACCCGGTCGCAGCCGTCGGCGATGGCCTGGGCGATGGCGTCGTCGATGATCTTCGTGCGTGCGACGAGCCACCAACCGTTGCGGGTCGACCGCGGCACCTGTGCGACGATCGCGCGGCCGTGTTCGCCGGCGAGGCGTTCGGCGAGCGGGTCGCTGAACAGCGCATCGGGACGCGCCGATTCGGTCGCCCGGTGCAATGCCGTCCACCGTGCCGTATCGGAAACATGGGTGATCGAGTGTCCCGTGCCTGCCATACGTTGCGTTATAGCATCCGCCGCTCGCGCGCCCGAGTTGGCCACCTTCGCCGTCGGGTGGAACGGCGTCGCCGGCAAAATAGGCGCGAGCCTGAAAGTAAGCAATCATGTGGTGTCCGGCAAACGCCAACGGTTCCTGACTGACGAGGACGTCACACATGTCGAACGATATCGCCGAACCCATTGGTGTCGACGCCGTCCCCCAGCTTCACCGGGGCCTGTCCAACCGGCACGTGCAGTTGATCGCGATCGGTGGCGCGATCGGCACCGGCCTGTTCATGGGATCAGGGCGAACGATCGCGCACGCCGGTCCGGCGGTGCTGGTGGTGTACGCGGTCATCGGGTTCTTCGTGTTCTTCGTGCTGCGCGCGATGGGAGAGCTTCTGCTGTCCAATCTGAACTACAGGTCGTTCGTCGACTTCACGGCGGACCTGTTGGGGCCCGCGGCAGGCTTTTTCGTGGGATGGTCGTACTGGTTCGCCTGGATCGTCACCGGTATCGCCGAAGTCGTGGCGATCTCGGGCTACTCGAAGTTTTGGTGGCCCGACGTGCCGGCGTGGCTACCGGCGCTGGTGACGGGCTGTCTGATCCTCTTGGTCAACGTGTTCAGCGTGCGCACCTTCGGGGAAATCGAGTTCTGGCTCGCGTTGATCAAGGTCGCCGCGATCCTGTGCTTCATCGTCGTGGGCGCCGTGCTTCTGGCGACCAATTTCGTTTCGCCGCACGGTGATCGCGCGACGATCGAAAACCTGTGGAACGACGGCGGATTCTTCGCGACGGGCTTCATGGGCATGGTCGGTGGATTCCAGATCGCGTTCTTCGCGTTCGTCGGCGTCGAACTCGTCGGCACCGCGGCGGCCGAAACGGCGAACCCGCGCCGCACCCTCCCCCAGGCGATCAATGCCGTGCCGCTTCGGGTGGCCATCTTCTACATCGGTGCGCTGCTGGCAATGCTGATCGTCGTCCCCTGGCGGCAGTTCCCCAGCGGCGCATCGCCGTTCGTGACGATGTTCTCCCTGGCCGGATTCGCGGCCGCGGCGTCGATCGTCAACTTCGTCGTGACCACCGCGGCCGCTTCCTCGGCCAACTCCGGTGTCTTCTCCACCGGCCGTATGCTTTTCGGCTTGGCGGACGAAGGGAGCGCTCCGGCGCGGTTTCGTCGGCTGAACCGCCGCGGTGTGCCGGCGCTGGCTCTCGTGGTCGGGGCCGCGCTACTGCTGACCTCCATCCCGCTGCTCTATGTCGACGGTTCGGTGATGGGTGCTTTCACGATCGTGACCACCATTTCGTCGCTGCTGTTCATGTTCGTCTGGGCGATGATCGTCGTCAGCTACCTGGTCTATCGCCGCCGGTACGCGCGGCGTCATGCCGATTCGTCGTACAAGATGCCTGCCGGCGTGGTGATGTGCTGGGCCGTCCTCGGCTTCTTCGCGTTCGTGATCTGGACGCTGTGCACCGAGCGCGACACCGCGGTTGCCTTGGCGTGGTTTCCCCTGTGGTTCGTGGTCCTGGCGGCCGGTTGGTTGATCGTCCGGCGCCGGCCCGGCCGGGCCGAGAGGTATCGCCAATTTCAGGCCGAGATGAACCACCCTATCGACAAGGACGCCGAGACGGCCCCAGTCGCGTCCGGATGATCGTGGACCTCGCAGCCCGCCGCACATTACCGCCGCAGTGGCCCTGAGCGAACTCTCTGGATGAGCCCGGTGAGGTGAGATCCTTGCCCGGCCGGCCGGGGGGCATGTGCACGCGGCGCGGAGTCGAACATCAGACGGCCCCCGAGCTGCGCGTACCTGTGAAGAACCTAAGCTCGTGGCACTTTCGAGAGACTTTGTTCGATCGATTCAAGACCGCGTGACTCCGCAATCCTCAAAGAGCGGGAAAATACCTGCTAGTAGGCTGAAAGCATGAGATCCAGCAAACTCTATCCTCGGTATAATAGTTAAATATGAAACTACCTATCGGTAACAGGCCAACCCGCATTCATCCTCACACTAAAGGTAGCTATTTCCGCGGCAATCTAATTGTTTGCCAGGGCATGGTGAGTGCTCTTGTGTTTGCTGAGGGACAGCGCTTATCGCCGACACCGACGCGGCCGCGCGGCGTTCATCACCACGGCGCTGCCCGCCACGATGACCTTGCGAGGCACCTCGATCTGCGGCCCCACCTGATCAGCCGCAGCCAGGTAGCCGTCGGCGAGGACAACCCCTCCGGGCCCACTGCGCTCACTGCTGCTTCGGGGTGACTGCTCTACCCCCGCCGCCACCCCCCGGTGCACCGGTTTACGGCCCCACCTCAAGAGAGGTGGTGTGCTCGGGCGTGTCCCGAGCGGAGCGCCATCGGTGAGGTGCCGGACGCGCCCGGTATTGACTTGTGCCACAAGCGCATGCCGGCGCACTCCGGTCTAGCGGGCGCTGAGCCGCCGTGGTCGTCTCCGAATCCGGCCAGGGTTACCTCCTTGTGTCCGTGGCGGTACGACACGCCGCGCGACTGGTTTTCCCCGCTCGCTCACCTGGCCCCGCTGAGGGCGCTAGGTGATGAAATCCACCGGCATGTTGAACGGGGTCACTGTCTGGGTAGGAGCGGATCGAGGCGCTCACATCGTGGCGTTGTCGACACCCGGACCGATGCCGTGTCACGTTGCTTTAGTGCCGTCAATAAATGATTTTAGCGGGCTGTCTATTAGCCTAATTCGGACAATGGCTTTTGCTGCATACGTATATCGTTGTAGGTGAATTGCCTATTCGATTATCGCGATTCGTTCGCAGTATTTCACAGCTACATTCAATTCGTCATTATCCAGAATTTACTAAGGAGATGGTCGTGGATCTCGCAGCCCGCCCCCACATCACCGCTGGAATCGCCCTGACCAGCGCCGCAGTCCTGGCCGCCGGCCCGATGGCCCAGCACCTACCCGACCTTCACGTGGCCCAACAACTACGCCAGGTGAGTGTGTCGGCCATCAATCTCACCGGTGCCGCCGATAGCGTGGTGGACTTGTTCGCCGGTGTGGAGAATGAGCTTGCCTCGCTCGCGGGCGGGGCAGCCGCGGCCGCTGTGCCGGCTAGCCTTCTCGGCGGGGTCCTTAACCCTGCTGCGGCGTTTAATGATCCGCTGGCGGTCAACCCGATCCAGACGTGGGTCAGCCTCTTCCAAAACGCGGCTTCCAATGCGCAGTATCTTGGGAATTTGTTCATGAAGGCGCCGTTCCCGGTTGCGCAGCAGGTTCTCGCGAACGGATCGTACTACGGCACCGAATACGTTTCGGCATATCAAACCGCCGCGAATGCCGCGGTGACCTGGATTTTTGGAACTAAGGCCGGTGTAAGCTTGGGGCCGGTTTTCCAGGCGGCGTGGAGTGAGTTGGCAGCGGGTCAGGTTTCTCAAGCAGTTACGTCTCTATACAACGGGCTTTGGGAGACTCCGTTCGTATCGATCGGCGAACCGCTGGAAGGCATCCTGAAGATCCTGCCGCAGGTGGCGACAAACTTGCAGAGCGGTCTTACTTACACGACTGGCGGCGCGCTTAACCTTTTTGGTATCGAGGGCTTCCTCGGGGTGCCTAATGCAGTGCAGAAAACGTTGGGCGCCAGTGGCCAGGCTATTTACAATGCGTGGGTCGCGGGGGATCCGATAGGAGTGCTGACCAATGTGGCCGACCTTCCAGGCGCGACGTTAAACGGGCTGATTAACGGCGCGCCGTCGGGTGCCACCATTACTAATGGGATACTTAGCAACGCTAGTACGAAGGGCAACGGTCCGGTTTACAGCCTGGTGAATACGATCTTGCCGACCTTGACCAAAGATATCGTCACTCCCAAGGCGCAGAATATCCTGGGCGGTGGCAGCCTGGCGGCGGCGTTCCAGAGCTTTGCGAATCAGCTGATGAATGGCTGGCCGTCGCTGAACAGCATTACTAGCGCCATCAGCAATGGGTTCACGCAGACCCTGCCTGCGCTCTTGCAGGGTATCCCCTCGCTGTTGAACCAGGCCGGAGGGTTTATCAGCAGCTTGGGAACGTTGATTATCAACCTGCTCAGGCTGCTCTGAGTCCGTCGGTGGTCGCCGATGCGAGCCGGTGACCACCGACGGCGATTGGCCCCCTTCGCCAAGACAAGAAGGGGGCCAATCGGCATGCTTAGCGCAGTTGTTGGATGCGGATCAGGTTGCCCGCGGGGTCGCGGACCGCGCAGTCGCGCAGTCCGTAGGGCTGTTCGGTTGGCTCCTGGACGATGTCGGCGTCGCTGGCTTGCAGCCGTGCGAAGGTGCCGTCGAGATCCTTGGTCGCCAAAAGGAGCATGGCGTAGGTGCCCTTGGCCATCATCTCGGCGATGATGCGGCGCTCGTCATCGGTGATGCCCGGGTTGGCCGCCGGCGGGTTCAGAACGATGGACGTGTCGGGTTGATTCGGGGGCCCGACGGTGATCCAGCGCATCGTGCCCTTTCCCACGTCGAGGCGGACCTCGAAGCCGAGGATGTCGCGATAGAACGCAAGGGAAGCTTACGGATCGTCGTGCGGAAGGAAGCTCGAGTGAATGGTGATGTCCATGGCGTCAGGCTAGGTGCGGCCCCGTGACGGGCGCTTCTCGATTCCTGATCGGTCTGCTCACCTGCTTCGCCACGCACGGCGGCATCCCCGCCGTGTCGTCCACCGCCTGGCGCCGATAGGTGCTGGGCGGCACGCCGACCAGCTCGGCGAAGCGAGTGCTGAAGGTGCCCAGCGACGAGCAGCCGACGGCGAAACAGACCTCGGTGACGCTGAGGTCGCCGCGGCGCAGCAGCGCCATCGCGCGCTCGATGCGTCGCGTCATCAGATACGAGTAGGGCGATTCGCCGTAGGCGCGCCGGAACTCGCGGCTGAGGTGCCCGGCCGACATGTGCACCCCGCGGGCCAGCGCCTCGACGTCCAGCGGCCGCGCGTACTCGCGGTCCATTCGGTCGCGGACGGATCGCAGCAGCGCGAGGTCGCGCAAGCGCTGCGCCGCGGCTCGTCTGTTGGTCACGTGGGCGTTATCGCCTTTTCCCACAACACTTTACGAGCCGACCAGCTCCGGGTGGAACTTGGTCGCCATCCGGCGAAGCCCATCGCGCCAGTCGACCGTCGTGCCGCCGATCAGCTCGCGCATCCGGGCCACGTCGGTGGGATTGCCCCGCAGCGCCTGCTCACTCTCCTCGAACACCGGCTCCCGGCCGACGAGCGAACCCAGGTAGGCGCACCACTCCTGCAGGCTGACCGCCTGCTCGCCGCACCAGTTGACCGTGGTCGCCGGGACCGACGCCGCCCCGAGCAGCTTCGGGATGGTCACGATGACGTCGTCCTCGTGGATCGGGTTGTAGCGGGCCGGTCCGCCGGGCGGGACCGGGATCGGGATGCCGGCCAGCATCATCTCCATGTGGTAGAACGGCCACCCGCCGTTGTCGCCGTACGGCACGTTGAGCCGGGCGATGGTGGTGGGCACGCCGAGGGCGCGCGCCATCGACCGGGCGACGACCTCCCCGGCGATCTTGGAGATGGAATAGGTGGGGAACAAAGACTTGTGATTGTCGCCCAGCGCGGATCGCTCGGTCCGGGGTTCGTTGTCAGGCGGGTCGTAAACGGCCGCCGAGGAGCAGTGCAGGAACGCCTTCGCGTTGCGGCAGTGGGCCATCAGCAGGCCGACCGATTCCGCGTTGGCGCCAAGGTCCTTGTCCCAGTTGCCGCTCTTGGCCACCGCCAGGTTGAGGACGTAGTCGAAATCGGTTGGCAAACCAGTGAAGTCACCGGCGGCCAGGTTGACAGTCTGGCAGTGAACCCCCGCCTTCTCGAGGCCTTCCCGCACGGCGGTATTGGTGAACCGCGCGATCCCCCACACCTCGTTGTCGGCCGCGAGGGCCTGGGCGATGGGAGTGGCGATTTGTCCGGTCGGGCCGGTGATCAGAATCTTTGAGCCGCGCATGCGCTGATGGTAGGCGACCGCTGAATTGGCGCCGCATCGCGTTGGTCGTTTCGCGGGGAACGTGCCGCCGGGATATCGGACCGCCTTGTGCGCCACGATGTCGCGAATCCATCCCACCATGGGCGGGGCGGGCTCGACGACGAACGGTGGCTCCGCGGAAGCGCGGACACGGAAATGTCAGCTGGCGCATTGACTTCCTCGGCGTTGCCGCGGCTCGGGACCGATCCCGTGGCCCCTTTAGGGCCGATGGTCCCTACCCTGCGGGGTACTCATGAAACATGATTCGAAGCATGACAGAACCCCGGTACGACGACCCCAACGAACGGCCAAGCAGGCTGGGTCAAGTCGCGGCAACAGTAGGCATCATCGCGGGTGTCGTGTTCGTGGTCGCCGTGGTCTTCTTCTCGGGAGTCCTCTTGGGTGGATACTACGGTGGCTACGGCGGTTTTGACGGGCGCTCGGTCTACCAGATGGGCCCCGGTGGGAAAGCGGGCGCCTGTCCCATGATGGGTCGGGACGGCATGATGGGGCCCCGCCAAATGTCGCCCGGCGGAATGATGGGGCCAACCGTGTTGCCGCCCACGCCAACACCCGGCATGCCCTCCCCCTAGGAGGGAGCTGGCGCCGAGTCTGCGTTCATGGCATCGAGTCTGCGCTCAGCGCTAGCTTTTTCGGCTCGTCGCCGCCGTCACCGCAGTCTCGGCGCCCCCGTTCGGTCGCAATGCCTGCCGAACAGGTCCCGCTCGGACGTTCACCGGCCAGCCCCGGACTTTCGCGCATTCTGCTCACTCGCGCGGTAGGGTCTTCTCTCATGGCCGCCAGGGGTCGCATCGACTTGCGACTCGCCACCCAGGTACTGCTGTTGCAGCTCGTCGTCGTGACGCTGACATTGATCATCTCGTTCGTATTGTTCGCGGTCTTCAATCGCCAGCGTTTGGACAGCCAGTACCACCTGCATGCGTTGGATATCGCCCGCGTCGTTGCTTCCTCGCCGACGGTCACCAACAACATCTCGCGTTACGACACTGCCGCATTGAGCCCAAGTCCCGCATTGGTCGACGAACTCGTTGCCGGCCCCATCCAGGGCATTGCCTCACGCGTTGAACGGCGCACGCATGTGTCGTTCGTGGTCGTCGCCAACATGCGCGGCATCAAGCTCGCGGCTCCCGATCGCGACACGTTGGGCCTCCACGTCCGTGCCGATGTCACG
The DNA here is from genome assembly GCF_010730745.1 of Mycobacterium heidelbergense. Classification (NCBI taxonomy): domain Bacteria; kingdom Bacillati; phylum Actinomycetota; class Actinomycetes; order Mycobacteriales; family Mycobacteriaceae; genus Mycobacterium; species Mycobacterium heidelbergense. Next base: position 4,410,432 of record NZ_AP022615.1, read on the forward strand.
CCGGCGCTGGGCGGGCACGAGGTGACGTTCCATGAACTGACCCCTTTCGGGCGGTCGATAGTCGCCCAAGTCCCAGTGCTGGAGCCCGGTTCTGATCGTGTGCTGGGGCTGGTCCTCGTTGGGATCTCCACCAAGGCGTTCGATGAGCAGTTTTCGAAGAACCTGCGCGTGTTGGCCGCGATGGGTGGCGTTGTCCTGCTGATCGGTGTCGCCGGCTCAGCGGCGCTGGCCCGCCGGTGGCGTGGGCTGACGCTGGGTTTGCGACCGGCCGAGATCTCCGAGCTGGTCCGCAGTCAGGCGGCGGTGCTGCAGGGCATCGGCGAGGGCGTACTGGCCGCCGACACGTCGTGGAAGACCACCTTCGTCAACGACGAGGCCTGCCGGCTGCTCGAGATCGGTAACGAGCCCGGACGCCACGTCGACGAGATCGGGTTGACCCCGCGCGTGCTCGACGCGTTCAAAGCGGCCGACTCGACCCCGACATTGGCCACGGTGGGCGAACGGATCGTCGTGGTCTCGGCGCGGCCGGTGTCACGCGAGGGACGCCAGCTGGGAACGGTTTTGGTGGTGCGGGACCGGACCGACGTCGAGTCGCTGACCCGGCAGCTCGACGCGGTCCAGGTGATGAGCACGGTGCTGCGGGCCCAGCGCCACGAATTCGCCAACCGTTTGCACCTGCTGACCGGGCTGTTGCACGGCGGTCACGTCGAGGAGGGTCTGCAATACCTGGAAGAGCTTCTCGGGTCGGGCCCGCTGGGGTCCGCGCTGCCGGGCATCGACGCCATCCGCGACCCCTACCTGCAGGCGTTCCTGGCGGCCAAGGGCGCCGCCGCCCGCGAGGCCGGAGTGACGCTCACGATCGGTGAAAACACCTGGGTGCCAGGTCGACTCGTGCTGCCGGTCGACGTCACCACCGTCGTCGGGAACTTGCTCGACAACGCGATAGACGCGGTCCGGACGAGTGGCAACACGGTAAAAGAGGTGGAAGTCGAGCTGTTGCAAGCGGGTGCGACGCTGCATCTCACGGTGGCCGACAGCGGCGACGGCGTCGCGGCCGACTTCGTCGAGCACCTCTTCACCGAGGGCAGGTCGACCAAGCCGGACTCGGGCATACCGGGCGGGCGGGGCATCGGGCTTGCGTTGTCGCGCCAAATCAGTCGCGCCCTCGGCGGTGACCTGCGGCTGGCCAGCCCGGGCAATGCCGAGCAGCGGTTGCGCGGCGCGGAGTTCATCGCCCGGCTGCCGGGCGTGATGGTTGAGGAGGCGCAATGGGTGACGCAGACCTGACGGTGCTGGTGGTCGACGACGACTTCCGCGTCGCCAACATGCACGCCGAGGTGGTCAACACGCTTCCCGGCTTCACCGTGACCGCCACCGTGAACACGCTCGAGGGCGCGCGAAAGGCGCCCGCCGTCGACCTTGCCCTGGTCGACGTGTACCTGCCGGACGGGTCGGGAATCGACTTCATCCGCGAATTGCAAGGCGACAGCATGGTATTGACGGCGGCGACCGAGGCGGTCACGATCCGCGCCGCCATGTCGGCGGGCGCGGTGAGCTACCTGGTCAAGCCGTTCGCGACCACCGAGCTCGCCGCGCGGCTGTCCGGCTACGCGCGGTACCGCAAGATCCTGGCCGGCCCCAACCTCACCTCGGGCGACGTGGATGCGGCGCTGGACGCGTTGCGGCCCAGGGTCGCTCCGCCCGCACCCGCCACTGTCGCGGCATCCTCCACCAAACAGCTTGTGCTGCAAGCGCTGCGCGCATCGGAGAAGCCGATGTCGGCGGCCGAGGTGTCGGCAGCGATCGGGATATCGAGGGCAACCGCCCAGCGCTATCTGGCGGCGCTGGCCGCCGGCGGCGACGTCGGCGTCGGGTTGCGGTACGGCACCACGGGCCGGCCCGAACAGGAGTTCGCGGCGATCGCCAAGCGGCCCACCCGTCCCCCGCGCTAGTCGCGGGCCGAGCAGACGCAGACTCGCATAGCGCCGGCCGAATTCATGCGAGTCTGCGTCTGCTCGCCGCGGTTCCTGGCGGCGCTCGGCTTCGCTGTTGCCTTGGAGGGCCACCAGTTGGCCCCACCGAGCATCGCCGCCAGGGCCGGCACCGTGACGGTGCGAACCACGAAGGTGTCGATCAAAATGCCCATCCCGATGATGAATCCGGTCTGCACCATCGTCGAGAGGCTGCCGAACACCAGGCCCGACATCGAGGCGGCGAAGATGATGCCGGCCGAGGTGATGACGCCGCCCGTGGAACGGACCGCGCGAATGACGCCGGAGCGGATGCCCGAGCGTGACTCCTCACGAATCCGGGTGATCAACAGCAGGTTGTAGTCCGCCCCGACGGCGACCAGCACGATGAACGCCGTCGCCTGCACGTTCCAATAGATCGGCTGATGGAGCACGAACTGGAAGAAGATGACTCCCACGCCCATCGCCGACATGAACGAGATCACCACGGAGGCAATGAGATACAGCGGGGCCACGATCGCGCGGAGCAGCAGGATCAGGATGACGAAGACGACGAGCAGCGTCACGATCACGATCAGGCGAACGTCGTCGTCGTAGTAGCCGCGGATCGCGCTGTACATCGCCGTCGTTCCGACCAGCGATATCGACGCGTCCGAGAGCGAGGTGTTCGGCTGCGCACCACGCGCCGTGTCGAGGATCGATGCCACCTGATCCATCGCGGCCGTGCTGAACGGGTCGAATTTGGTCTCGACGAGGAAGCGCGCCGACTGCCCGTCGGGTGAGATGAACAGCTTCGCGGCGTTCTTGAAGTCGTCCGAGTTGAGCACCTGGGGCGGGACGTACATGCCCGCCATGGATTGCTGTGAAGCGCCGCGCTTCATCGACAGCAGCAGGTTGGCCGCCTGGTTCATGCCCAGGCCCATCTTCTTGGTCTGGTCGACGAGCGCCCGCACGCCGTCGGCCACGCGCCGGCTGCCGTCGGCCAGTTGGTCGGCAACCGCCTGCAGGCTCGTAATCTTCTGCCGCACACCGGCGGCGCCGCCGCCCGCGGCCCGCAGACCGTTGCCCGCCGTCGCCAACTGCGCGCTCAAACTTTGCACCCCCGCCCGCAGGCCCTGCACCGTCGGCTGGGCGGCGAGCGTCGGGACCACCGCCGGCTGTGCGGCGCCGTTCGCGAGCCCGCGCACGCCGTCCAGCAGGCCCGCCGCCGCGCCGAGCTGCTGCTGTGCCTGGGCCAGCGTCGCGGCGAGTTGGGTCACGGGTCCGGCGGCGCCATGGATTTCGTCACGCACCTGGGCCAGTGCCGCCGCCAGCCGGTCGGCGCCGTCGGTCAGCGAGTCGAGGTCGTTGGTTTTCTCGCCGATCTGTGTCGAGGCGTCTTGGAGCTTGTCGCCGACCGCCCCGGCCTGGGAGCTGAGCTTGGCCTGATCGAGCGGCTCGCCGCTGGGTCGCGTGATGCCGCGCACCACGGCGATATCGGGCAGCTGGGACACGCGTTGCGCCATCTGTTCCAGGTCGGCCAGGGACCGCGATGTCCGTAGGTCGTGGGGCGAGCGGACGTAGATGTACTGCGGCAGCAGCGCGCTGGTCGAGAAGTGTTGCTGCATCGCGGAAAAGCCGATGTTGCTGAGCGCGGTCCGCGGCAATTGCAGGCGGTCGTTGAAGGTGGGCCGGAGGAAGGCCGCGCAGCCGGCGAGCGCGATCAACACCGAAAGGCTGACCAGCAGATGCGTTTTGGGTCGGCGAACCAGGTGAACGGCGGACCGCTGCCACAGCCGGCCGGTGAGCGGCGGCCGCGGTGCCACCCACCCGCGTCGGCCGGCGAGCACGAGGATGGCGGGCAGCAGGGTGATGGCGGCAAGGAACGCGACCCCGATCGAGACCGCAAGCGCCGGGCCGATACTCGTGAACGCGGGCAGGCGGGTGAAGACCATGCCCAGGAAGGTGACGGCGACGGTGGCCGCCGAGCCCGCGATGACCTCCCCGATCGAGCTCAGCGCTTTCCGCACGGCCAGGTCGGAGTCGGCGCCGGACCGGAGGTATTCGTGGTAGCGGCTGATCAGGAAGACGGCATAGTCGGTGCCGGCGCCGAAGATCATGGCCGTCATCAACGCGATCGTCAGCGCGGACACCCCGAGCCCGAGCTGGGTCAGCCCCGAGACCACGCCCTGGGCCGATGCCACCGAGATCCCGATGGTGATCAACGGCAGCAGCACGGTCATGAGTCGCCGGTAGATCACCAGCAGGATGATCAGCACGAACAATGCGGTGACGATCTCGGTCGTGTGCATGTCGCGGGCGGTGACGATCGACATGTCGCCGACCATGGCCGCCTGTCCCGTGACGTCGGCGGTCACCGGCGTGCCCGCGGTGGAGCGCTTGACGATGTCGGTGATCCGTTGGTAGGCCGCCGAGGACTCGGGCGATCCGGCGGGCGCCCGCAGCATCACCGCCAGGTAGAACGCCTTGTTGTCGGCGCTGACCAGCAACGGACGCAGCGCGGGTGTGGTAACGACGTCCTGCACGGCGGTCACGTCGTTGGTGTCGCCGCGCAGGGTGTCGGCCAGCGTGCGGTAGGCGTTCTCATCGGCCGGTTGCAGGCCGCGATCGTCGGTGAGCACGACGATCAGGACGTTCTGGGCGGATTCGCCGAAATCCTTGGCCATCTGTTCGGTGGCCGCCATGGCCCTGGGCGGCAGCGGCTGCAGCTTCTGGCTTTCGACCACCTTCGTCAGCGGGGGGAAGGCGATGGCCAGCACGGCCACCGCGGCGGCCCAGGCGGCGATCATCAGCCACGGCGCGCGCACGACGAGGCGACCGAGCAGCCCAAACGCGCCGATGCCCATCGAGGTGTTTCGGTCTTTGGACATGATCAAACCCTTCATCGGTGCATCGGGCCGCGAATGACTTTCGCGCGGGCGGCAATTCGTTTCGGTGATGCGGTCAAGACCGAACTTATGGCGCGGCGGGCACCCGTGTCTCGCTTGTCGGCGATAGTCGGATTTAGCGACGATTCCCCGGTTGTGCGCATTGTGCTCGCGCCCGCTTCGTGCCTATCGGGGCCCGCTCACCAGCTCGGGGCACGGCCAGCCGATCGTGGCGGCAAGCGAGAAGTCGCTCAACGCCGCCGAAAGGTCCTTTTGCACATCGTCATTCGAGTTGGGGCGGCGCGGGTCGTACGCGACGACCGAGACGAACACCTGCCCGTTCGCCCTTCCCGAGAGCAAGGACAACATTCCCCCGAGCCGGTGCATGGTCGCCTTGGTGGCGTCGGGGTGGGGAGCCTTGATGGCGAAGTGGTCGGCGTGCGTGCCGTCCGGCCGGTAGGTGGCCGGGTCGACCACACCGAGGTTGGACGAGACGACGCTGGTGGCGCCGCCGGCGGCCACGCCGACCATCCGCCTGACCAGCGACCGCGGCAGCAGCGGGGCGAGGGGCAGCAATTCCCACCGCTCGTCGGGGGCGTCGTGACGGTGGATCAGCGCGTGCTTGGTCGCGGCGCGGATGTCGCGCAGGTCCGTCGTCGCGGGGTTGACCGTGATGCCGACGTTCACGACGGCGTTGGCGCGGGTGTCGTCCGCGGTGCGCTCGTTGACCGGCATCACCAGGGTGACCGAGCCGTCGGCGGTGACGCGCCCCACCCGCTGCGCGAGCCGGGCGGCCAGCCCCGCGAGCAGGCTGTTGCTGGTCCCGCCGAGCGCGTGCGCGCGGGCGTCCCACTCGTCGGCGTCGACGAAGGCCGTTGCCGTTGGGACGATGGCGTATTCGTCCGGCGCGGGTGGCCCGTCGAATGGCCGCGTCGCGGATTCCGCGCCGCCGTTGCGCCGCGCCAAGCGCGCCGCGGCGACCAACGCGCGGCCGATGCCCGGGATGTCGCGCGCGGTCTGGCGGGCGTCGTCGCGCAGCGCCTGCCACCGCCGGCGCGACCCGGCGGCGGGCCAGCTGATCGGATCACGGCGGCCGTTAGCCGCGTCGGCCAACGCCTCGCACAGCCCGATGCCGTCGGTGAGGCCGTGCGAGATGACCAGGCTCACCCCCGCGCCGCCGTCGGTGAATGGGAGCACCGCGAGGTGCCATCCGGGTCCGCGCTCGGCGTCCAACCGTGTTGCGGCTTGCTCGGTGAGCCAGGCGTCGAATTCTTCACGCGGCCGGGGTGTGGCGACGATCTCGAGGTCGGAGGCGTCGCCGGGCGAGACCCAGCGGTGGCGGCCGAACGGCAGGGGCGAGCGTTCGATGCGCCGCGACAGCCGTCCCTGCTGAAGGTGGCGGTGGAACCGGCGCAGGCCGTCGATGTCGACGGCGCGGTCGTAGACCCAGACGCACTGCAGCAGGCCCAGGACCCCGGTCGCCCGCTCCAAGCTCGAGAAGGTCTGGTCGAACAGATCGAGTGTGGTGTTCATTTCTCCGAAATCCTTGTCTGTCGGTCGACGTGCCGAGTGGTGCGGCGCGCTACGTCGAATTCGCTTGGGCCGCAGTGGTATTCTCTGGCTCGGGGCACGGCCAGCCGTCGGTCGCGTCGAGCGAGAAGTCGTCCAACGCACCCGAAAGGGCTTGACGCAATTCGTCGTTCGAGTTGGGACGTCCCGGCTGGTACGCCTGGACCGAGACGAAGACCTGTTGGTGCACCCTTCCCGACAGCAGCGCCAGCACTCCGCCGGTGCGTTCCATCGTGGCCCTGGTCATACCCGGGTAAACAGACGTCACGGCGATATAGTCGGCGTCCGTGCCGTCTGGCCGGTTGACGGCCGGGGGTGCGGCACCGAGGTTGGATGAGACGACACCGGTCGCGTTCCCGGTGGCCACGCCGACGCATCGCCTGGCGACCCGCGTAGGCAGCAGGGGAACGAGGGGCAGCAGCACCCACCGCTCGTCGGACGCTCCTTGACGGTGGATCAGCGCCTGCTTGATTGCCGCGCGGATGCCGCGCAGGTCCGTCGTCGCGGGTGCGGGGTCGACCGTGACGTCAACGTTCGAGACGGCGTTGGCGCGGGTGTCGTCCGCGGTGCGCTCGCTGACGGGTATCGCCAGGGTGACCGAGCCGTCGGCGGTGACGCGTCCCCTCCGCTGGGCGAGCCGGGCGGCCAGCCCCGCGAGCAGCGCGTTGCTGGTGCCTCCGAGCGCATCCGCGCGGGCGTCCCACTCGTCGGCGTCGATGAAGATCGTCGCCTTCGGGATGGCGACGGGCTGGTCCGGGCCGGCGGTCAGCGCGGGGGGCTGGCTGGCCTGCCCGGCGTCGCGGTGACGCCGCGCCGCGGCGGTCGCGGCGACCAGGGCGCGGCCGATGCCCGGGATGTCGCGCGCGGCCTGGCGGGCGTCGTCGCGCAGCGCCTGCCAGCGGCGGCGTGACCCGGCGGCGGGCCAGTCGATGGCGCTGTCGTAGCCGCAGGCCGCTTCCACCACCGCCAGACACCCCGCCATGCCGTCGGCGAGGCTATGGAGCAGGACCAGGCTCACCCCCGCGCCGCCGTCGGTGAACGGGAGCACCGCGAGGTGCCATCCGGGTCCGTGCTCAGCGTCCAACGGCGTCGCGGCCTGCTCGGTGAGCCAGGCGTCGAATTCTTCACGCGGCCGGGGCGTGGCGACGATCTCGAGGTCGGACTCGTCGCCGGGCCAGACCCAGCGGTGACGGCCGAACGGCAGCGGCGAGCGTTCGATGCGGCGCGACAGCCGCCCCTGCTGAAGGTGGCGGTGGAACCGGCGCAGGCCGTCGATGTCGACGGCGCGGTTGTACACCCAGACGCACTGCCCCACGCTGGTGACGCCGGTCGCCTCCTCGAAGCGGAAGAGGGCCTGGTCGAACAGATCCAATACGTTGTTCATGGTGCTGATTCCCTTCGTTGTTACAGGCTGATGACCGGTATGCCGTGGCTCGAATTCGCGTGGACCGCAACGGCATCCACCCAGTCCGAGGTGGTCTTGACGGCGCGCGCGAACGTCTGGGTCAACACCGCGATGTAGCGATGCACCGACTCACGCGCTTGCGCGTTGTCCGGAAAAGAGATGGTCACCGTGGTTTTGTCGGCCTGGCGGCTGATCCACATGTTGATCCCGCCGTGCGACAGATCGTCGGCGTAGGTGCCGAAGTTGGTCTGCTCGAACAAGGCGGCGGCGGGTATCTTGCGAAGATCCATGAACGACACCATCATTGAGCGAGGCGTGGGCGGCTTGATCCCCAACTGACGCGCCAGCTCGAGCGCTCGCTCGATGGGTGCGCCGGCAAGGTCCTTGGCGTCGTCGAACGATCTCTGCGCCGCCCGGGCCGCCTCCGAAAACGAGCCGGCGGCGACCGGCACGGTGACCGGCACCAGGTTGGCGAACCAACCCACGGTCATCGAGTCGATGCCCGGCGTCCGCGTGTCGTATGGCGCGAAACCGTGATATGTCTCGGTGCCCGTCAGCTCACGCTCGGCCAGCGCCGCGCACGCCAGAACTCCCCCGCTGAACCGGGCACCGGCGGCGTGGCACGCGGTTTCGAAAGACTCCGTTGCGGCGGCGTCCAACAAGTCGGCCGTCACGAAGTCGCCCTTGCTGCTGGCGCCCGTGTCGCCGACCGGAAGCGGGAAGCTCGGCCAGTCGCCGCGGGTGTCGCGCGCGAACTCGACCCAGCCCCTGATCTCGGGGGAAGACGGGGTCAAGGCCGCCGCCTTCTGGTGCTGCCGCGCGGCGTAGCTGCGGTAGCTCGCGACCTGCCGGGGGATGGCGGGCGCGCCCAGGGCCTGCGACAGGTGCTGGTACGTCAGGTGGATCTCGAAGAAGATCAGGCCGGCCGACATGCCGTCGATGTGGAGGTGGTCGACGCTGGCGTAGAACGTGAAGGAGTCTGTGCGCTGGACGATGCCGAACGTGAAGCAAT